>JBEIFX010000013.1:0-74428 GCA_040382195.1 Halobacteriovoraceae bacterium
GCACTCGTTACAGAAGTTGAAAAAGGGGATTAGTGGGGACTGTTTTTTTTGACCGGGACTTTAGTAAAAATCTTCTCCTCTCTGTTGGAGTTCACCTTGCTTTGTTCCTTCTTGCTTTCGTTGCTGGCGATCTCGTATCAAAAGTTTTTAAATCTAACGATGTCGAGGTCATCCATTCCTCAATCAGAGTCGATGTTGTAGGAATGCCGAAGTTCACCATTCAGGAGCTAAAAAAGATGGAGGCAGAGCCTGTCATCGATTTACGGCCTGTCGTGAGTAAGGGTTCTAGAGAGGAAACAAAGATAGAATCTGAGGACGTCATCAAAAAGGGCGACCTCATTATCCAGGAAGAATCAAAAAAGAAGAAGACTTCATTTTTAAATCTCCTTAATGACTACTCTTCTAAGAAAGTATCTTTTAAGTCAGAAAAACGCGGTGGTCGCATAGGGAGTTCTGAAAAAAATCTTGATTCTCTCATTATTGAAGGAAATAGGTTATCTAAGGGGTATGCACTTGTAGGTGACTATAGCGATGAACAAAAATCTGAATTTTCAGCTTATGTTCAGAATATACCTGGAGTCATACGCCCTTTTTGGAAGCTTCCTACTTATCTGTTAGAAAAAGATCTAAGGTGTCGCTTGAAAATTTATCTTTCTTCCGAAGGAAAACTTCTCAAACTTGAGGTCCAGGAATCCTCTGGAGTTGCCGAATTTGATGCTAGGGCCGAGAAGGCTGTTCGTGAGGCAACCTTTCCTCGACCCTCTGATGTTGTGGGTTCTCGGCTTACTAATTCCGGAATTATCCTAGGATTCCCCATTTAAGGAAAGTATGAAACTCATCTTATTTTTTATCTTATTTCAGCTCCCTCTTTTTGCTCAAGATGCAGTCATTGCAGTCGGGCAGGCCGAGCAGGATAAAGATAAACTTGTCATTGATGATCCGGAGGTCACAAACTTAACTGGGGAACAAAAAAGGCTCTCGGCTGAGTTAGTGGAAATTCTTCGAAACGATTTCATCTTTTACAAGCATAAGTTCAACTCGATTGATTACAATGACAAGGGTAAAAACTCTTATTCTTATCCCGATCTAACTAAATGGCAGGTCAGTGGCATAACTTATTTTATTGCTGCTAAAATGGACAATGGACCGGGACAGACAGTCGATGCCAATTTTAAGGTCTGGTCGGTCTTGGGTAAGAAGGAGATTTTCTCAGGCAATTTCAAAGTTGGCCAGAGTACCTTAAGACCTGTGGCACATCAGATTGCAGATACGCTCTATCGGGCAATCACCGGTAAAAACTCCATCTTTAATTCCAAGATATTTTTTGTTTCTGATAGAACTAGCAGTAAAGATATTGAGAAAGAACTCTACATCATTGACTTCGACGGGAGAAGAGTTGATAAGCTTACGGACTTTAACTCCGTTGTACTCTCTCCATCAATTTCTCCGGATAATGCCAAAATCATATTTTCTGTGATCGCTCAAAAACGTGAATTTGCAAATAATCGGAGTCGGCTAGTGAAAAACATCGATTTAAAAATGCTGGATCTTCGGACGAAAAAGCTTACGACCGTATCTGACCGTCCAGGAATCAACTCTGGAGCTATATTTGGTTCTTCACAAGAAATAATTTATTTAACCATGTCATATGGTGGTAACGCTGATATTTATGAAATGAATATCAGCTCTGGAAAAATGAGAAAGATAACTTCTCACCATAGTGATGACGTAGATCCTTCAGTTAATCGCGATGGAACGCTGATGACCTTCCTCTCTAATCGGCCGGGAAGAGCGCATATTTATACCTCAAATCCAGCTGACACCGAGAAGGACGTGAAGCGCATTTCTTTCGTGGGGCAGTTCAATGCGACTCCGAGATTTTCTCCTGATGGAAAAGAAATTGTCTTCACCTCCTGGGTCGATAACGGTTTTGATCTTTATCGAATTAGTGCAGATGGAAATAATCTAGTGAGGCTAACGAAGGATTTTGGGTCAAATGAAGAGCCCTCTTATTCGCCAGATGGTGAGTTCATCATTTTTTCGTCTAAGAAAATGGCGGGTCGAAGGAAGGCCATTCAAAATATCCACATAATGAACAGAGAAGGAGAAATTTTGGGTCAACTCACCCAAAACTTTGGACACTGCCTCTCCCCGCAGTGGACCAAGTAGCTGAAATCATGATAAAAATTGAAGATACTTTAAACACTGCATCAAAATAGTCTTGTAAATATTTCAGGCAGCATGTAATATCTCCACATCAACGCACTGTGTAATATTTAAACGAAATTTAAATTAGAGTGTAAAGGGGATCAACATGAAAACAGCTTCCAGCCTCAACGAACTTGCTACACTTTCAACAGTCCTTCTTTCTAACCTTGATGAAGTTGTCTTTTTCTCTAAACTGTCTGGCTTCGTTCAGTCGATCATGAATGAATATAAAGTTCTTGGGTTCGAAATCCTTTCCGATGGTTCTTCACGCCTGATCGCAGAAAATGGTAAGGCACTGTCTGCCGCCAAGCTGCTAAATAAGGGGCAGGGGCTCTCTGGCTATGTGGCCCGTGTAAAGCGTGCCTATTACTCAAACTCGGTAAAGCGTGACCCTATTGCTTCAACTGGCCTTCGTGATGAAGTTGTTGAAGCTGAGCTTTGTATGCCTATCATGTTTGAGGGGTCAGTTATCGGAACGATCAATCTTCAGTCACTTAAGAAGGATCGTAACTTCGGAGAAGCCGATATAGCTATTATTAATGATATTCTGAATCAACTTCAGTCCCCCATTCGTAACATGCACCTTTATCTCATGGCAAAGAATCTGAACCGTGAGCTACTTCAGAGAATTGAAGCTAAAGAAAAGGAACTCTCAAACCGCGTAGAAATCCAAATCACGAAAGGTTTTGAAGATCATTCTCAAATGATCGGTGTTTCAAAGAATTTTCTCGATATCGTCCAAACGGCAAAGAAAATTTCTGGACAAGATTTTCCGATTCTACTCGAAGGTCAGCACGGAGTTGGAAAAAAAATTCTTGCCCGTAAAATTCATGGGTGGTCGAGCAGAAAGGGATCAGTAGTCGTTGCTTCATGTTCAGCTATGAACGAGGTTCAGCTTGATCGTGAACTATTTTCTTCTAAGGGCCTTATGATACAGGCTAATGGTGGAACACTTATTATCGATGATATTGGAAGCACAACACTACATATCCAAACTAAGCTACTTCGCGCCCTGGTCGCTGGTGAAATGATTACTGTCGATACGGAAGAAAAAATTGCTCTTAACGTAAGAATTATCGCAACTTCCAAAGTTCCTCTTAAAGGGCTTGTTGAATCAGGTTCTTTCAAAGAAGATCTTTATTATCGTCTAAATACCGTTAGTATTCGTATTCCTTCTCTTAGAGAGCGTCATGAAGACATTAAAGTCATGGCCGAGTTTCTTCTTAACCATGGGAAATCGGAGAAAAAGGTACTTACATCTGCAGCTTTAGACAAATTGACTTCTTACTTCTGGCCAGGCAACGCACACGAGCTGAAGAACATTATGGAACGTACTTATATTCTTACTGACGGCCAGTACATTGAAGCTTCTCACCTTCCGGAATTTGCTCAGGAAGTTAAGACAGAAGCAGTAGAGCTTAAGACATCATACCAGGAGTTTACCCTCTTTGATCTTGAGAAGAAACATATCATTGACACTCTTGATCATTTAGCTGGAAATAAAACTCGTGCTGCAAAAGCTCTCGGAATTACAGTTAAGACTCTCTACAACAAGCTTCACAGCTACGGTTTAATCGAAGCTCGTGAACAACAATAAGGTTTGAAGAGTTAGAGAGAAAAAAGTAAAATAACAATGATCAGGAGACTATATGTCAAAGAATACACCGACTATAAACAACGAAGAGAAAGTTGCCCCCCAACCCGAAGTCATGACAATCAAGAACTTCCGCTCAAATGGTGACATTGAAAACTTCTATCGCTACATCCATGATAACGGACTAAGACGAGAGGCTTTTATGCTCATGGAATACGCGATCTCGAAAGTCGCCAAGTCTAGGAAAGGTAAGCGATCTAAAACCCTGCAGTAACTAATTTGCCGAAGGCCTCACTGAAGAGGCCTTCTGTTTGTTTCTGAGATTTTAATTCCATGGATGTAGCAAAAACCAAAATCGTTTTCGATCCGTTATACGGCTTCATTCACCTTACGAACCTCGAATGGGAAATCATCCATACTCCATTCTATCAAAGACTTCGTTGGATTAAACAGCTGGGATTTACCTTTTATACTTTCCCGGGTGCCGAGCATTCGCGCTTTGGTCATTCTATCGGCGTGATGTTTAATGCCCATAAGATTTTACAAAGATTAGGTAAAGCCGTCACAGAAACGGATCTCTTTAATGATCAGATTCAATCACCGGGCAAAGCTTTTCATCAAAGTATTCGATTGGCGGCCCTCCTTCATGATCTCGGAACCTTCATGTTCTCCCATACGACAGAAATGGCCTACATTCGATATGGGGAAACGACCCACGAAAAAAATGGGAAAGGGCACCCAGACGATCACGAGCATCTGGGGTCCTACATTATCAAAAATACAGACTATCCTCGAGGTATTACTTACATTCTTAAAAAATATAGAATCGACCCGCAGAAGATTTCTAATCTGGTTAAAGGTATTGATCCCTCCATCCTTGCCAACCAGATTCTCCATTCGGAAGTGGATTGTGATCGGATGGACTATCTCTTAAGAGATGCTCATTACTCAGGGATTAAGTACGGAACATATGATCGGGATTACCTTCTTCATCACTTTAGAGTGGCCAATGTGAATGGTCAGGATGTTGTTGCAGTTGGGCACAATGCACTTCATGCTGTCGAAGATTTTTTAATGGCCCGCTTTGCTTGGTACTCCCAGGTCATTCGATCGGCGAGAGGGGCGCGGTTTGATGCGATTGCTGAAGAGATCTGTTTTTATATGCTGGAGAAAGGTAAAATCCATAGCTATTCGCAACTTATGGAGATGATTGCTAATGATCCTGATAAGTTTTTTACGTTCAATGATCAGTATTTCATGCAACTAGTCCATCAGTACTATTCGGATGGCTCTTTTGATAAAAATCCACGAATTAAAGATCTCGCTCATTGCCTTTTATTTGAGAGGGCACCAAGGACAGTAAAGTGTGAAGAGTTCAAGCAACGCATCCTCAATCAAGATGAAGATCATGTTCTCGATAAGATTCTAAAACGGGCAGAGGACAAAATAAAAGAGATCAAAGACATTCTAAAGAAAAATGGCACAGAGAAGGACTGGATTCTAGTGGATCTTCCCACGAAGCACATCGTTTTTGTTAAGTCACGAAGAAAGTTGGTGAAGGGAAAAACCAGCGAGAATCTTTTGCTCGAAAGAGATCCAGCTAAAATACTCATGGATAATGGAGACGTTAAACTTTTGGGTGATATTGAAAATTCGATCATCTCTGACTTACAGAACAAATTTAATTTTGTCCCAAACGTCTATTGTTCTGATTCAGCCTACGAGCTCCTGAAGTCCCACGGAGTAATTCTGTAGCTTCCGATAAAAAGCGTCAGGTTAGCTGTATTCTTTACTTTTTCACTTTAAACTCGGTACAATGTTTGCATATTGTTAAGTGGCCACCATGAAGGTAGCCATGAGTCATAGGGTAGGGTCAGGGATGTTAACCGGTCGTCTTCCTCAGCAAGGTCGTTCTCGAGCAGGGTCAACTCAGCAAAATTATTTATTTCATCTTGATAATATGTCTGTTGAGTATGGGGATGTGAAGGCCCTTAAGTCTGTTCAGCTCACTATTTTTCCAGGTGAGATTCTTTTTGTGACCGGCCCTTCTGGTGCCGGAAAGACCACACTTCTTGGCGTGCTAGGTGGACACCTGGGGCCAACTAGTGGAAAGGCTATTCTTCCTCAGGAAAGAAACTCTAAGCATTTTGTTGCGACGGTTTTTCAAGATCTTCGTCTCTTGCAGAGAAAAACTTGCGAAGACAATTTATGGCTTTCCTATGATTCATCCATCTATAACGGTAAGAACGATTTTTACAGGGATATGGAAGAGCTTGTTCATTTACTACAAGTAAAAGATCACCTTAGTAAGAAGATCGAGGATTGTAACGGGGGGCTTAAGCAAAAAGTAGCGATGATCCGCGCGCTTTTATCAAAACCTACCGCTCTTCTTGCGGATGAGCCAACTAGTTCATTGGATAAAGAAAATTCTTATCGTCTTTTTGAAGTTTTAAACCACTTTAACCATAAGAAAGGTCTCACTCTCATCTGGGCAACTCATAACAAGGAACTAATCAAACAGTTCCCCGGAAAAATTGCTCATCTTGAAGCTGGCAGACTAGTTTATTCAGGACACGCATGTTTTATCTGAAAGAATTTTTCAAAACCCTTGGAGAAATGCCCATCAGAGGCGCTAGCTTCTTTCTCTTCTCTTGTCTATTTGCATTAGGTCTCACTCATCGACCTTGGATCTCCAGTACTATCGAAAAGATTAGTCCAGAGAAGATGGTTAACCCCTATTTTGTCGCTGTCCTTGATGGTACTGTCGATGACCAAAAGATTAAAGAGGTTCTAAATAGCCTTCCTGGAATTGTAGGAATCGACGACAAGGAGTCAGACCGTTCACGAATGAGATTGCAGGCACTGGTTGGAGAACTTGGAAATGAATATGTTCTACAGCAAGGCTTAATGGACTTTAAATCTCTTCGAGTGGTCTTAAGTCCTTCACTCTCGTTGGATAGTCTAGATTTCATTCGGGATCAGGTCGTGAAAATGGGAGGCAAGGAACATGTCACCGCCACGGGAATTAAGTATCCAGAAGTGACGGCTGTCATGAAGGCTCACCCATTTTATGGATTTCTTTCAAAGATGGGGGACTGGGGAGTGATAGCCGTCCTGGCCATCTTTTGGGTAGTTTCATATTTTTTATGCTACGACATGTTCCGTTCGCGTTCTTATATTATTGAAAAGTTCCAAAGGCGCCGCCAGGTTGCTGCCAAGAGCATAGCGACCGGACTTGGTGTGGTATTTTTTTTGTTTAACATTTTTGGTGTGTGGAATGGCACCTTGAAATTCTTCGACTCAATCTTGCTGTTTATGGTTTTTTCAGTTCTCTGGAGTTTCTCGATGCAGGAATGGAGATGGAAACCAAATCTATGAGATGGAGATTTATCTTACTTTTTATCCTCTGTTTCAATCTACGAGCCGCAGTTAAGAAATCTGTTGATGAGCTTGCTCATTACCGCACAGAAGTTATGGAGCTTGGCGCAAGACTATCTAGTCTAGAGAAAGATATCGGATCTAAGAATAACCTCTACCTCTCTAGCATAGAGCAGATAAGGCAGTTTGAGTTCGATTTGAAGCTTTATAGAAACGAGCTTGTCGCCAAAAAGAAGGAAGTTCAGAGAAATCAGATTGAAAATAAAAAAATTCTTCAGAACTATCTAATAGAAAGTGAAAACGAGTCCACAGAAATATGGCAAAAAAAGGTCCATTTCGAGTTGCTTAAAAGGGCCCAGTCAAAACTTCAGTCTAGTGAAAGTGAGCTAATGAGTTTTCAGACTAAAATTGATGAATTCGATCGAAAGCTCTCAGAACTCCGAAAAAATGAAGAGGAGCTTTCTCTGGTCATTAAAGAAATGGAGTCTAGAAAGAAAGTCATGATGGAAACTTACCTTTCAAAGGTCGACTCCAAAAAGAAAATGGAATCAAAGGTTCTGGCTCAAAAAATTCATCAAAAGATCAAATTAGTAAAAAAACAAATGAGTGATGCTCCTATTGTGCTAATAAAGCCTGACCGATTCTTTGTAAGACCAGTCGAAGATTTTCTAAGTGAAGTGCCAAGCCAAAAAGGTGTAACCTTCAAATACCAAGCTATCCAACCAATTAAAGCGGTCGGTGAGGGGAGAGTTGTCTTTGCAGGTGATCTTGCGGCTTACGGCCAAGTTCTGCTGATAGACCACGGAAATGACCTTAGAACAGTCCTATTAGGGAGAATGAATATAAAAGTGAAAAAAAATGATTCAGTCGCTTTGGGAGAGGTTCTTGCTTATACACTAAATGATACCAAGGAACCCCAGAACCTATATTTCGAGGTTAGAAAGAAAAACACCGCTCAAAACACTATTTTGTGGTTAGACCAAAAGGGAGTTAGTAAAATCTAGGGGTCAATCCCTTAGGAGTTTTCATGTCCCGTTTTATTTCATCTTTTTTGATAGGTATCTCACTACTTGGCGCCACTTCGGCCCGAACTGAATTATCATCCATACCTAAAATAACTGAAAATCGCTCTCGCTTTGAAAATCTTGAACTCTTTAACAAGGTTCTCCATCTCGTGGAGACTCAGTACTACCGTCCTGTGAACACGGAGAAGCTGATTGAAGGCGCTCTTAAAGGAATGATGGAAACCCTCGACCCACACTCTGCTTTCCTAAATAAAGATTTCTTTGAAAAAATGCAGAATGATACGGCTGGAGAATTTGGAGGTCTTGGGCTTGAGGTGACACAAAAGGATGGAATCATTTATATTGTGACTCCCATCGATGATACTCCGGCTTTTCGTGCAGGTATTAAACCAAAAGATAAATTAGTTGAAATAAACAATGAACCTATTACAGGAATGACTCTAGACCAGGTTATCGAAAGAATGCGCGGCAAAGTCGGAGAGAAAATCAATCTTGGCATCCTTCGAGAAGGTCTAGATGGGATTAAGTACTTCAACCTCCAGCGGGAGCTTATCAAAGTCAAGCCTGTTAAGTCTCAGTTGATTCAAGAGCGCTATGCTTATTTGCGACTCACTCAGTTTCAGAAAAGATCAGCGGAGTCAGTCGAAGAATCCCTTAAATCCATGAAATCCAAAATTAAAGATGGTACCCTCTCTGGGATCATACTAGACCTTAGATCTAATCCTGGTGGACTTCTTGATCAGGCAGTGGATGTTTCTTCACTTTTTCTTAAAGAAGGAATTGTTGTCACAACTGAGGCGAGGGACCCACAGAACAAAGACATTCGCTATGTTAAAAAATCCGGTTTCAAGGATCTTCAGACCCCCATGGTGGTGCTGATCAATGGAGCATCTGCATCTGCTTCGGAAATTGTCGCCGGGGCTCTCCAGGATTACGGTAGGGCCGTCATCATGGGATCTCTTTCGTTCGGTAAAGGTTCTGTACAAACTGTTGCTCAGCTCGATAAGCATACCGGAGTCAAGCTCACCATCGCCCAGTATATGACTCCGAAGAATCGTAAAATTCAGGCCGTAGGAATCAAGCCAGATGTTACCATTGAAGAAATCAGTCAGAAAGATTTTCAAAAGGGACTTTTAGATGATCGCTACATTCGGGAGAAGGATCTGAAGGGGCACCTTACGGCGACGATCGAAACCTCTGAAGAAAAAACTAATCGAGAAATTTCAGAGAGGAAAGAACGTGCTCTTCGTATCAAAGAAATGGAAACTCGCAGAGAGGCCAGAAAAGAAAAAAAAGAAAGTTCAGAAGATGATATCTTCAAATCCTATGAGCCCTCTGAAGATTATCAAGTTCTTCAGGCAATTCGCTATATCCAAGGATTTAGAGTTTTTGAAACCGCCGGTAAGGTAATCAAGTAATGTTGGGATTTGAGGCAGCCTCAGTTTCAGATCTTGTTTTTTCGATCAAAGAGATCCTTGAGAACGAATTCCAAGAAGTTGTCGTCCAGGGGGAAGTGACAAACCTTTCACCTTCCGGGGCTGGTCACTGGTACTTTACTCTGTCCGATGAAAAATCTTGTATATCTTGCGCACTCTTTAGGGGGGATGCACTTCGAAATCCTCTTATAAAAACATTGAAAAATGGGGATAAGATCGTAATCGTAGGTCCAGTCAGTGTATATCAGAAAAAAGGCACCTTCCAGCTTTTGGCAAAACGAATTCTTCCTGCAGGAGAAGGACAGTTAAAAATTCTTTATGAACGATTAAAGGCAAAACTTTCCCAAGAAGGCTTATTTGATTTCGAAAGGAAAAAGCCTCTTCCTAGCTTCCCTCGCAGAATCGCCGTGATTACCGCCGAGCATGGAGCCGCCCTTCAGGATTTTCTAAATGTACTTAAACGTCGCTCTCTGTGGCTGAACGTGGTCATTATTCCTGCACTAGTCCAAGGAGAGGGAGCTCCAAAATCACTCCTTAGTGCTTTAGAAAAAGCACAGTCTTTAGAAGATATTGATGTGATCGTGTTTACTCGTGGTGGTGGAAGTATTGAGGATCTTTGGGCCTTCAATGACGAACAACTGGTCAGGGCCATCTCAAAATGCGATATTCCCGTGATCTCAGCTGTTGGCCACCAGATTGATTTTACTCTTTGTGATTATGTCTCCGATCATCGCTCTGAAACACCCACGGCGGCCGCAGAAATTCTTTCTCAGCCACAGACAGAATTGCAATCGAGGCTACTATTTTGTCACTCGCACTTAAGATCAAATCTAATAAAAATCTCACAGGCGGTGGAAATCATGGCCCATCGCTTTCATCCTCGGGAACTTTTGGGGCTCATGAAACAAAAAGTCTTTGACGCAAACAAGCGTCTTCAGGCCTTGACCTTGTCCACCAGAGCACCTGATCTGATTTGTTTACCTGAATTAACACAACGTTTGGATGAGGCCGTCATGCGAATGGACCACAACATGGCGCTGCGGTCAAAGGGATTGTCAGAGTATATTCTCCGGATGGAACAACTCTTATCCGCCTTAAACCCAAGTGGAGTTTTAAAAAGAGGTTACTCCTATATTCAAACTGCCGATGGGAAAGTGGTAGGGTCTTTGAACGAATTCATCCAAAAACCTAAGGGGATACATCTTGAAATCTTTTTCAGCGATGGTTCTGGAATTGTTAAAAAGGAGTAGTCGTATGAAGCTTTTCCTTCCACTTATCCTTTTATCAGGCTGCGCTTCGGCCAAAAATTCCATTCAAAAAGAAATGATGATAAGACCAGGAGAAGTTCGGTGGTTGGAACTGGAACTTCCTCAGAAGGAGGTAAGACTTTTTTGTCGTAATCTGCCAATTAAAATTAACAGAGAAGGAACTAGGGTTCAATCCATAATCATTGAAAGCTACTTTTCGGATTTAAGTCCTTTTTCGTGCACTTTTAAGGAAAAAGACCAAGTGCTGGCAGAAATATTTTTCAAAGTAGAACCAAAAGAGTATAAGTCAGAAAAATTAAAAGTAGACTTCAAAAAAATAAAATTGTCTCCAGAAGACCAGAAGCGCGCGGATAACGAGCAGGAAATCCTAAATCAAATCTACGCTTCCTCTGTGAGCTCTTTTTTATTCAAATCCTCCTTTGAGGAGCCGATGAGCTCTGCTGTCACTAGTGTGTATGGAACAAGACGGATATATAATAAGCAAAAAAAAGGACAGCATCTAGGGATTGATTACCGTGCGGCGATCGGAGACAAGGTTCCGGCCACTAATTCTGGGAAGGTGGTCTTCGCAGGAGATCTTTTTTATACTGGAAATACTGTTATCATTGATCATGGTTTGGATATCTTTTCGGTCTATGGACACCTCTCTAAGACTGTTGTTGAATCAGGTAAGTTCGTCGAAAAAGGAGAAGTTATTGGGCATTCTGGCAATACCGGAAGAACTTCTGGACCACATTTGCACTGGGGGGTTAAAATACAAGGCCAGTACATTGACGGCATGGTACTCATCAACGAAACAAAAAAAGTGTTTTCTAAATAATGCAACACTACTCTAGTTTAATTCAGTTTCGAATTGATCCCTTATTTTCCACCGATTTAAGAAGAAATATCGATTCTATGCTATCGCAACTCAGGGGTTTGGAAAAATCTGAATCCCTTAATACCCTAAAAAATTCGGAAAAATTTACTATTGACTTGATCTCTGAAAGCTCGCTCCACATGGTAAGTCCAGAATCCGACTTTAAATTATGTGTTTTGGAAAGCAATCAGGGGCTTTTCAGCTTTAGTCAAAGCCTAGATCAAGCGACAGTTGATGCAGTCCTGGATGAAAGTCTAGATCTTCGACAGATTGGTCGCCTCATAGAACCACATTTGGAGAGTATTATTTCAAAGAGGAAAGAGTCTTTTATTTCTCTTGGCATCAGAAATGTCCGAAAGTTTGAGGGAAGAGTTAAGGCTGCCATAGCAAAAAAAGGTGAGGAAACATTCTCGTCGGAATTTTTGTTAAACTATGCGCAGGTTTTGGTTGATCTGGAGAAAGAACTCATCCAGGCAGATGAGCTTCCAAAGCTTGAGAAGGTTTTAAAACAGTTCTGTAAAAATCATATCGAGCGAGCAAAGTTTCAGTTCTTCACCATGAATGATCTAGGGGGAATTTCCAGCCCTCAGAATTTTCTGTTACTCCCGCTTTTTAAAGGCGAGTTTGTTGCTATCGAATTTGCTTGGGATGATGAAGATCCCCAGAGACTATTTAAACGGCTTTTTTTCTATCATACTCTTATTAATTTTTTTCAGTCCCAGCAGGCGATTAAAGATCCTTTTTTTGATGAGGATCTTTGGGAAAGTGTGCTCAATGCGATCCCATTTCCAATCGCTCTTCTTTCAAAGAGCGGAGAGGTTCATCAGCACAATACTCTTTTTGCTAAACTTGGTTTTCCTCCAAGTGATTGCTTGAAACGAAGGCTACGTGAAAAAATTCTAATTAATGAAATACCATATAACATCTTCAGGAAAGAGATTTATCATATGGATCAGGAGAAAGTGCTTTTTGTCTTTTTTACGGAAAGTTTCTTCCTGAAGGGGGATGGTAACCTGACACCATCAGGCCAGGAGCTTGGAATCATCAGTTCAAGCATCGCTCATGAATTAAATAATCCGATTGCGGGCATTCAGGCTGCTTTAGGGCTTCTTCAACTTGATGACAAACTGAGTACGGAAGCCGGACAGACGTTGATAGAGATGAAAAATGGTGCTACCCGTTGCAAGCAACTTATTGAGACCTTTTTGGGTTTTTCGCGGGCAAATCCAAGCAACAGCGGCAATATCGAAAGCAAGCATAGTCCTATAGAAATTTGTTATCAGCAGGCGCAAAATCTCCTTCGCTTTCGTACAGTAGAGAGTGGGATTCGTTTCAACTTTGATTCCATAAAACATGCCGAATTCCGTTCTACGGTAAACCCAAGTTTACTAACGATGACTTTTTATTTGATCTTAGGAGAACTGATGACGCTATACTCCCACCAACTGTTGGTGGCCAATAAAAATCAAATCGAGAAAGTTATTAGGGGGGAAATCGTTGAATCTTCTCAGGAAATACAAATTCAGCTACATGAGCTTAATATTTCTACCTTGAGTCTCTCGAAGCTTATTCAGAATCTTCTTCAGATTGAAAACTTTGTTCTTCAGGTTACCGACTATTCTCTTCGTTTTATCTACAATCCATAAAACTCAAAGATGCTGAGTGGGAAATTTGTAGCGGTCCCCCTCAATCCCTGCTAGTGTCTCGAGGTGATCCATGTAAACCTTTCTTTCATCTTTAATATCGCCAATCTTAAGTGTCAGGTATAGCGACGGGTCGTTTTCGAGGGCATCATTAAAGAGACTGAGAAAGATGTCTCTGATGTCATTCTGAATAAATACTTTTTTCTTACCCTTCTGTTGAGTTTCAAATCTTGTGACTTGAGAGAGCAGAAATTGATGTAGCTTCTTTTTGTGAGAGGGAAACTTAAAAATTAGCTGAGAATAGGGAGAAAAGTTTAGAAAGCTATACACAATAAATTGCCCACTGATCAAGTGAGGAGTGAGGATAAAGTCGTGCTCTTCGACAAGTTTTGGGGCAAGAGGAAGCTGATGTTTATTTTTAAGATACTCGATCGCCTTCTTCCTGTAGGTCTCAGGGATTTTTACAAAATTAGCGTTCAAGAAGAAGAGTCCTTCAATGAATGGACCGCAAAGTCGGATATGAATTTGGCTCCAACGAAAATCTTGAAGATAACCTTTCAAATCAGCTAATTCAAGTGAGGGGTTTTTGAGAGGAAGAATACTGAGGATGACTCCATTGTCACCTTTTATCGTTAGGACACTGGGTTTTTGGATCTGCGTAATGATTTTATACACTTCTTCAAGTCCTTCCTCCTTGTCGACTATGGCACGATCGAGTTCAAACTTATTTCGTGGATAATAAAGTTGATTCACTTTGCGGATATTCTTAGATTCAAAAATCTCCAAGTACTTCAGAAGCAAATACCCTGTGGCACGGGCATCTTCGATCGCACGGTGAGCCTGAGAATGAGGTATTCTAAAAATAGACGACATATAGTTCAAGTTGGAACTCATAATATCCGGGATCATGTATTTGGTCATAATGTTGGTACAAATTACCTTGTTGTCTAAACTCGGTCTCTGAAGTTTTTTCAAAACACCATTCAAGAACGGAACATCGAAAGAGGTATTGTGCGCAACGAGGATGGAGTCGGCAATAAAGGCGATGATTTCATCAATAACTTCCTCTATTCTTGGAGCATGTTCGACATCATTCTTCTTAATGCCAGTAAGCTTTTGGACAAATTCGGGGATTTCTTTTTGGGGGTTAATCAGAAAGGAGCGCTCTTCGGATATCTTACGATTCTCAATTTTCACCATACCGATTTCAATTATTTTTTCAGTGTCAGGATTCCCTCCTGTCGTTTCCAAGTCTATGACACAAAACTTTAATGACTGTAATAGATCTGACGAACTTTCAAAGACTTTTTCTTTTTCTTTCATAGATAAAATGGGACATTCGCCCCATCCTTAATAATTAGGAGTTATTTATTCCATGTGATCAGGAGTGAAGGCATTTGTTAGAAGTTCCTTCAATCGTTTGGTTGTTTCTTTACCTTTATGATCTCCAAAAATAATCTCGAGATTGCCATCAGCAAATTCAGTCATGACCTGAAGACACATCCCACAAGGGGGCCATCCGTCGTGAGTGTAGACATATATTCGCTTCATGCGTTTTTGTCCCTCTGAGACCGCCTTCCAGATTGCAACACGCTCGGCACAGACAGTTCCACCGAAGCTGGCGTTTTCAACGTTACAGCCTTGATATATTTTTCCATCTATTGTTTCAACTGCCGAACCAACCTTTGCTTTTGAATACGGAGAGTGAGCTCTCGTCGATGCATCAATAGCAAGCTTTCTTAGATCCTCAGACATTAGACTTTACCTATCCTTTTCAATTCCCCAATAGTTTCAGTTAAAATAGTCGCAAATCCAACCATGGCTTTTTCTGCCACCCTCTTCACGTCTGCGTGGCTAAGTTTCTCCTGTTTAATTCCTGCTGCATAGTTTGTTACACATGCAACTCCTGCGACCTTAAGGCCTAAGTGATTAGCGGCAATCACTTCAGGGACAGTGCTCATACCTACGAGGTCTGCTCCCAGAATTCGGAGCATGCGAATTTCAGCGGGAGTTTCGTAGGTGGGCCCCAAAACCGAGCAGTAAACTCCATTTTTAATATCAATATGGTGATTTTTTCCTATAGCATGAAGGAGCTCCCTGAGTTCAAGATCATAAGCATTTCCCATGTCAGGAAAGCGTGGTCCCAGTTCGGGAATATTTGGTCCAACAAGCGGATTTCGACCACTGAGATTAATATGGTCTGAGATTGTCACGAGATCGCCCGGATGAAAGTCGCTATTGATGCCACCGGATGCATTGGTAAGGAAGAGAATTTCTACACCAAGAAGAGCGATTGTTCTTACTGGAAGGACAATCTCCTCCATGGCGTAACCTTCGTAAGCATGTATTCTACCTTGCAAGGCGACCACTGGAACTCCTTGAATATCTCCGACGATAAGAGCACCGGAGTGACCTTCAACAGAAGTTCTCTTAAAATGAGGGATTTCATCATAGGATATGATCGTTTTGTTTTGTATCTGATCGATGTAGATACCAAGGCCTGAACCAAGAACGATTCCGATTTTAGGCTTTACCGAAATACGGGTTTGAATATATTGAGAAGCCTCAAGGATTTTTTTCATCGGCATAAATGTTTCCTTAACCTATTATTTCTAAAATCAATTTTGGATTTTTAACTTTCGAGGCGCTCATCGTGAGGACCTCTTTATAGAATCGCTTCTTAATATTTTCAACTATTTCTTTTTGGTTTGCATGATGAGTAATAGTGAAGATTGGATCTCCCTTTTTAACTTTATCTCCAATCTTTTTATGGAAGGTGAATCCAACTCCATGGTCAATCTTATCCTCTTTGGATTTTCTCCCACCCCCCAGCTCAATCAATAGCAGACCAATCTTTGTATTGTCGAACATCTTGATATAGCCATTTCTGGGTGCGAGGATAGGTGATTTACTTTTTGCCATAGGAAGAAGAGTGTAATCATAAATAACTCTAGTATCTCCGCCCTGGGCCCTAATGAGATTTTCAAACTCCTGCAATGCCTTACCGGATTGAAGCATTTCAAATGCCTTAGCATGCGCCTTTGAAAATGTCTTTTCAATGCCTGCCAGGTGAATCATGTGGGCGGCTAAAGCAATAGAAAGATCTGTCAGGTCTTTAGGACCTTGTCCCTTGAGAGTCTCGATGCTTTCAATAATTTCATTGGAGTGACCGACCTCATTTCCGAGTGGCTGGCCCATGTCGGTAATAAGAGCAATCGTTTTTTTCTTAAACCTCTTGGCTGTAGCGTTCAAGCTCTTGGCCAAAAGGCGTGCATCTTTTTGGGTCCGCATGAAAGCGCCTGAGCCGCACTTAATATCAAAGACGATACCATTTGCTCCTTCGGCAAGTTTTTTACTCATGATAGAAGCTGTTATGAGAGGAACTGAATCAATGGTTGCAGTGACATCCCGGAGGGCATAAATGAGCCTGTCAGCAGGTGCAATTTCCGGGGTTTGACCAATCAGTACGATTCCATCCTTTTGAAGCTTTCGAGAAAAAGTATCGAGATCCAGAGCTGTTTTAAAACCTGCGATGGCTTCGATTTTATCAACCGTTCCCCCGGTGTGACCAAGGCCTCTTCCAGCAATCATGGGAACTTTAACACCCGCGGCGCTGGCAATCGGAGCAAGGATAAATGAAGCCTTATCGCCAATTCCCCCCGTGGAGTGCTTGTCGATGACATTCTTCCCTGGAAATTTTAACTGCTTTCCAGATTCAAGCATGGCATCGGTTAAAGAAGCCGTTTCAGAAACGTCCATTCCTTTTATGAACATGGCCATGAGCATGGCCGACATCTGGTAATCAGGAATATTACTTTCAGTGTAATTTTGAATGAACCACTTGATTTCAGAGTGGGTTAAGCGATTACCCCGTTTTTTTTTGTCGATTAGCGGATAAACCTGGAATTCTTGTTTTGCCATATAACTCGTTTGCAAACTTTAAGTAAGGGATTTATCATAGTCTTAAGATTTCCCGCTTGGCAATTTAACTCCTTAGGATCAGGCATGAAAAAGATATTTTGCGTCCTCTTAGCTCTAAATTTCTTTAATTTCTCTGGCATTTCCACGGTCCATGCTCAGAATGATGATTTGATTAAAAGTACTCAAGAGGACTTTTTGCTCGTCGTAGGGGCCGGTGCCGCTGGAGCAGTGCTGGGTCTGTCAACTCTTTCATTCGTAGATAAACCCTCTCAGCACCTTTCAAATATATGGACCGGGACTGCCGTGGGAATCATTGCAGGTGTCATCATTGTCGCATACAACAGCGCACAAAAAGGTTCTGAGGAACTTCAGGCCTCAAAGGAATTCAATTCTCATGAACGCCTTGGCTGGCATCTTAAAGAGACTCAAGTTTTGGCATTTCCTAAGGTTCAGTTTGGGACGCAAATTTTTGCTTTTAACTTCTAATCCGCACTTTCTCTTGCCACATAATCAAGACGCTAGGTATAACTTTTGGAATTATACTTAATTTGTCTATTAGGAAGGCTTATGGATCGCGTAATTTCTCTCGTTGGTCTGTTGGTGATGATTGGTGTTGCCTATGCTTTGAGTGAAAAGAAAAAGGCAATCCAGTGGCGCACAATAATTACTGGTGTGTTATTGCAAATAGTCTTTGGACTCCTCATTTTGAAAACCTCATATGGAAAGGCTCTGTTTTCAAATATCGGCACTGGATTTAATGCACTCCTTTCATACACTTCAGAAGGTGCCAAATTTTTATTCGGCTCATTGGCCACTCCTTCCGATAGCCTGGGATTTATTTTTGCCACGATGGTTCTACCTACGATCATATTTATGAGCTCACTGATGTCTGTTCTCTATCACATTGGGGTTATGCAGAAGGTGGTGGAGTTTGTGGCAAAGATTATGATGTGGGCGATGAAAACTTCCGGAGCAGAGTCACTTGCCGCCGCGGCCAATATTTTTGTGGGTCAGACCGAAGCCCCGTTGGTGATCAAGCCATTTGTTGGGAAAATGACGAAGTCTGAGCTTATGTGTCTTATGACTGGAGGAATGGCCACTGTGGCCGGCGGCGTTCTCGCCGCTTATGTAGGTTTTGGAATTGATGCTGGTCACTTGTTGGCCGCTTCAGTAATGTCAGCTCCGGCTGCCTTAGTGTGTGCTAAAATCATGGTTCCTGAAGTTGAAGAATCTGTGACTGCAGGAGTGGTCAAAGTTGATTTACCTAAGGTGTCTGCGAACGTTGTCGATGCCGCTGCGACAGGGGCTTCTGATGGCCTAAAGCTCGCCGTCAATGTGGCAGCTATGCTTCTGGCTTTTATTGCTCTTATTGCTATGTTGAATGGTATTCTCTCAGGTCTTGGTGGTCTTTTTGGATACCCTCATCTCACTTTTGAACTCATCATGGGATATCTCAATGCTCCTGTCGCTTGGGTCATGGGTGTGCCCTGGGAAGACTGTTTGAAAGTAGGCTCAATTCTTGGTAAGAAACTTGTCCTGAATGAGTTCGTAGGTTACCTCGATCTTGTTGCGGCTAAAGGCCAGATCTCTGAGCGTTCTACTATACTTGCCACTTATGCTCTTTGTGGTTTCTCTAATTTTTCTTCGATTGCCATTCAATTGGGTGGAATCGGGACCATGGCACCGGAAAAACGACCCATCTTAGCCGCCTACGGTATGAAATCCCTTATCGCCGGTACACTCGCTTGCTACATGACAGCATGTATTGCCGGACTTTTTATTTGATTTAAAACAAGGTATCCTAACTTTAATTACGGTTTAAAGTTTTTACAGTTAGGACATTTTTCATGGCAAAAGAACTCGTGGTCAACCAGACCCACAGTGAGTCGCGCGTGGCGCTCATTGAAAACGGTGAGATCCTCGATTTTCTCATCGAACGACAATCAACTAAAAACGAATCTGCTCCCATTGTCGGCAATATCTATCTGGGAAGAGTCCTGAGGGTGCTTCCAGGAATGCAATCGGCTTTCATCGACATTGGCCAGGAACGTGCAGCTTTTCTTTACGTTGATGATGCCTATCTCCCAACCCTGGAAGAACAACGCGAGATGCAGAGCCGGTTAGAAGCCTCTGATTCATCTACTAAGCGTTTTGGAGAAGTCATTCCTGATGAATTCTCCACACTCACTGAATCGGTAGATATGAAATTCAGACCAGATGTAAAGATTCAAGATTTTTTGAAGGAAGGGGACGAGATCGTTGTTCAAATTGCTAAGGAGCCTATTTCGACAAAAGGCCCTCGTGTCACAAGGCACATTACCCTAGCAGGTAGGCATATCGTTTACATGCCCTTCATTGAGCACACTGGCGTTTCGCGAAGAATTGAATCGGACGAAGAAAGAAGACGTTTAAAAGATATTCTTGATTCCATTCGCCCAGAGGGAGTTGGTGTTATTGCCCGGACTGTAGCTGAGGGACAAAGTTATAAAGTTTTAAAAAATGACTATAACAACCTCGTAAAAATATGGAAAGATGTGCAAAAAAAGATGGAGAAGGCCAAGGCGCCACTCGAGCTTCATCAGGACCTCTCATTTATTCAACGCGCTCTTCGAGATATTATGGACGAGGACGTTGATAATATAGTCGCCGATTCTAAAGCCGCTGTTAAACAGATTGAAAAATTTATTCAACGATTTACCCCACATCATAAAGCGAAAATCAAATTCTATGACGGTGAGAATCCGGTATTTGAACATTTCGGAATTGATATTGAAATTGAGCGTGCCCTTTCAAATCAGGTGTTTTTAAAGTCGGGTGGATCTATAAATATCGATCAGACAGAGGCTCTGGTTTCGATTGATGTTAATACTGGAAAATTCGTAGGAAAAAAAACGCTAGAAGAAACGATTTTAAAGACTAACCTCGAAGCGGTTAAAGAGATTGCCTATCAGCTTCGTTTAAGAAACTGTGGTGGTATAATCATTATTGATTTCATCGATATGGAAAAAGATGAGCATAGACTTCAGGTTTATCAGACTCTCCTAGAGGCTCTTAAAAAAGATCGTTCAAAAACCAATGTTCTTCCTATTTCTGGTCTGGGGTTGGTAGAAATGACCCGAAAAAGAACTCGTGATACCCTTATCAGAACAATGTGCGAACCTTGCCCATATTGTGAGGGTGTTGGTCGAGTTAAATCTGTTGAGACAGTGAGTTTTGAAGTCATCAGAGAAGTTCAGAAAGTCATCAAGCGTTCTCAGGCGCCAAAAGTAACTATCTTTGCTCATCCGGAAGTCTGTGCTAAACTTTCTTCCGAGGGCTTTGGAATTATTGAAGCCTTAGAGGAGACATACAATAAGACTCTCCTTGTACGCGCCGATAACAATTACCACGCCGAACAATACGAGATCTATGCTCCCGATGCGACTTGAGGTTTAAATTATCAGATCGCTTTAATCCCTCAATCTTTAGATGATGAAACGCATTTCCTATCCGGAAAAAATGATCCATTCTTCGTGATAACGACTGAAAAGTATCTCAGTCGTTAATGTCGACTTAGCAAATTTAAATTTTTTATATTGAAGTCACTGGCCTCAAAGCAACTTTGTCGAGGACAGAAAAAATCTACGATTTGATTGCCCCATGAAGCCTAATGACCGTCATCGAAGAGGGCGATGGAAAAGTTGATAATGAAAATCTGAGAATAATATGTTAAAAAAAGAGGGCCCGAGACACCTAAAAGACAAGTGATTTCAGCTCCTTATCAAAAGAGGACACCCCGATTGCGGTAAATAAAATTCTTGGACTAAAGACCATTCTCTATGCTATGTTGCCGATGACATTTATTTAAATATATTTCATCTCGCTCGCAGGAACAGTCTTGTGGGCTTAATTATAATCCAGGAGGAAATATGATCTACGAAACGGCTTTCGTCGTTCGCCCTGACGCATCTGAAGAAGTTGTGTCGTCCATCAAGAATTCTCTTGCTGAAACTTTTAAAGAGTTCGGCGCTGAAGTTCTCGTTAATGATTCTTGGGGCGTGAAGACGTTCGCTCAACCAACTGAATCTGGTCTTAAAAAAGGTGCTTACCACTACTTTATGTACAAAGGTTCCGGAAACCTTAACGCTGAAATTGAGCGTCGTTTCCGAATTAACGAAAACCTTGTACGCTACCTCATTATCAAACTCGGCGAAGATAAGCATCAAGCCGAAATCGTCAAGGGCTATACTAATCCTAATCATTCTCAAGCAGCTCAAATTGAAGACGAGTTCGGTGGCTCAGAGGACAAAGACAAGAAGATGTACTCTAAGCGTAAGTCTTGCTACTTTTCAGCTTCTAAGACATCGCCAGACTGGAAAAATCCTAAGTCTTATTCTTGGCTTGTTAACGAGTTTGGAAAAATTTCTCCAGGTCGTATCACTGGACTTACTCCAACTTTCCAACGTCGTGCGAATGAAGCGATCAAACGTGGCCGTAACATGCTACTTATCAGCTACCAGTCAAACGAAATTTCTCGTTAAGCTGGAGAACTAGACTGGTATGAATGCTGAAGTGATGCAAACACCACAACTTACTACAGGAAGACTGCTGCTTTTAGGAGTCTCTTCTGTTATTTTGTGTGTGAGTTTTATCATGTCAGTATTCGCTCCTTTTCCTCTTGCTCTGGCCGTTATTATGTACGGTCGATTAAAAGGGTATCTTACGGGGCTGGCGGGTTTGGTACTTAGCTTTCTCTTTGCCACTTCTGTGTATGGAGATTTGACCCTGTTTGGATTCTATATTTGTGTGTTGTTGTTCGGAGTTGGCATCGCAGAGATTGTGAAGAGAGGATTCTCTCCCATTAAAGGAATGGTTACCTTTGGCTTTGGATTCATACTCCTTGTCGCTGGAGCCTTTTCGGTGACGATGTCTACACTAAAAATGACACCTAAGGAATTCATCATAGAGCAGATCGAGAAAAGTGCGGATAAAATAGCTGAGCAAAAGAAAGCCTTGGAGATGAATGGAGACAAAAATTCTATCCAGATTCTTCAACTTCTTGATCGTCCTGATCTATTAGCGAAAGAAATGATGGACTCGTTTCCGAGCTACTTTTTCATGGGTGTCTTTCTTATGCTCTGGTTTAACACATTCCTCGTGCTCAAGAGTCGAAGACTCTTGTTTTCGGGAATTGATTTTCCGTATAATGAAAAGTGTCTCTTAAATTTTCAGGTTCCTTTCGGTTATGTGTTCCTCCTCCTCGTGGGGTTGATCTTTGCCGTTTGGGGAGAGAATCTGGGCACTCTTCCTTTTGAGACGATTGGGTTTACGATCATCAAGTGCTTGGGGATTTTCTATTTTTTCCAGGGCTTTGGAGTTTTTAGTGATCTCTTGAACTTTGCAGGGATTGGTGGATTCGCTCGTACGTTGATTGTGATGATTATCATCTTTATAGGAAGTTATTTGATTGCAGTAGCTGGTCTTCTTGATAACTGGTTCGATTTTAGGAAGTATTTTGTAAAACGTAAAACTGAAGATTAATTAGGAGAACAATATGAAAATTATCCTTACTGAAAAAGTGAAGGCCCTTGGTACAATCGGGGAAATCGTTAATGTATCTGCCGGTTTCGCTCGTAACTTCCTTTTTCCAAAAAAACTAGCTGTCCTTGCTGACGAGAAAAACTCGAATGTATTAAAGGACAAACAAAAAGCTCTTGCTAAGAAAATTGCAGCTGAAAAAGATGCCGCTCTTGCTGTTAAGAAAAAAATTGAAGGAGCAACGGTTGAATTAATTAAGAAGGTTGGTGCTAACGGTCGTCTTTTTGGTGCTGTAACCTCTCAAGAAATTTCTAAAGAACTTGAAAAGATGGGAGTCTCTATTGAGCGTCGTCTCCTGCAGTTTGATGGCTCAATTAAGTCACTCGGAACCTACGATGTTAAAGCAAAGCTTTTTAATGACGTTGTTGCGAACTTCAAGCTTAAAGTGGCGATCGATGCTGCCATGGCAGAAGAACTTAAAAAGCAACAGGCAGAAGCTCAGAGAAGAAATGCTGAGAAAAAGGCGAAAGCTGAAGCCCTTAAGGCTGCCGAAGCTGCTGCCGCGGCTGACACTACTGCAACAGAAGAGTAATTCTTGTTTACGGAAGAAGGTATCCAGCCCTTCTTCCGTTTTTTACCTTACTTCTTTTAACTTTTTAAACTTATTCCTACCTCGACTTTCCGCACATAGGATAAAGTTTCTCAATTCAAAAACATTTTGAGAGACCAAGAATGACACAAGAAAATCGTAATGAACTCCCTCATGATATTGGGGCAGAGAAGGCCCTCTTAGGTTGTTTACTAATTGATAATTCTAGCTTCGATGAAATCTCTGACATAAACCTTGAAGCAACAGATTTCTACCACCCTCAATATGGTTTGATTTTCCAGGCGATAAAGGATCTTTATATTGAGGGTATGCCTTTTGATATCGTCACTGTCTCCAGTAAACTTAATGACCATGGCAAACTTGAGAGAATCGGAGGCCAGGGGGCCCTGATAACCATCTGTGATGAAGTTGGTTCGGCGGCTAATGTCGAATACTATGCAAAACTCATCAAAGAGAAAAGCACTCTGCGAGAGGTAGTTAGAACAGCTACGAGAGTTGTTCAGAGTGGAACTAATTTTTCCGGAGATGTTGCAGACTTCTTACAGGAAGTGGAAGCAAGCTTTTTCAAATTAACTTCTCAAACTAAGAACAATAAGATGGTGTCCTTAAAGCAAGCCTTGTATGAGAACCTAAAGGAGCTTGAGAAACCAGCCCGTGCTAAAGGTGAGATAATGGGAGTCTCCACTGGATTCCAATCGATTGATCGACAACTCTTGGGACTTCAACCGGGACAGCTCGTTCTGATAGCTGCCAGACCTGGTATGGGCAAAACAGCTCTAGCTCTGAACTGGGCGGTTGCTGCTTCCAAGCAAACCAATATGGCCGTGGCAGTCTTTTCTTATGAGATGATGTATGCTGAACTTTCTATGAGGCTTCTGGCTTCTGAGGCTTGTGTAGATTCCAGAAAACTTAAAACAAAAGAATTTAATGAGATGGATCTTCGTGCGATCTCTCATGCCATTCAGAAGCTTTCAAATCTTAAGCTATATATTAACGATTCAGGGTCTACTAACCTTATGGACATCCGTTCTTATTGTCGCAAGCTTAAAGCCGAACAAGGTCTTGCAATGATTATTGTGGACTACCTTCAGATCATGCCGATGCATGTAAAGAAACAGAATCGCGAACAAGAAATCGCCGAACTTTCGAGGGGCTTTAAAATGCTTGCGAATGAATTGGAAATCCCTATCGTTGCACTCTCGCAGTTAAACAGAACTGCTGCTTCCAGAACTGATAGACGTCCTCAGCTTCAGGATCTGAGAGAATCCGGTTCACTCGAACAGGATGCCAACATCGTTTGCCTCATTCATCGAGAAGATTACTATGATGCTCAAACTCCCAAAAAAGGAATCGCGGAACTTATTATCGCCAAGAACAGAAACGGTGAACCTGGAACGGTAGAGTTATCGTGGATTGGTTCCCAGACAAAGTTTGCGGACATTGCTCCTCAGGGGAGGGGAGATTCCCCTTGATTTTTTCATCCTTCAAGTGGGGAGACTCTGTATTGGAACTTAAGAAGGCTTCCAGGGCCTTCATTTATTATCGCTCAATCAGATTGAATCTTTTGACAGGATTTCCCGAGACCTATCCATTTGAGAATTTCTTATCGCATCTTGAAACATTTTCAATTCAGACTTCAGTGTCTTCTCCTCGAGTTTTTCATTTTTATTATGAACTCGGCCTCATGCTCATGGGCCTGGGACACACTGTGGATGATCAAATGCCCCTTGCCATTGAAATTGAATATACTGAGAAAAAAATTCGTGAAAGGCTAAAAAGTAAACTCACATTCATTCCACTAAAATCGCTTGAAAGACCAACCTGGAGTGAATACAAAGAGGCTTTTCATCGGATTCGAGAACATCTTCTTGATGGAAATTGTTATCAAGTTAACCTTACTTACCCTTTTGATTTTGAAACTGAAGATGTGATTGATCCACGAGACATCAACGACTTCCTTTTTTCGCGTCCAGGACTAGGACCCTATGCTCATGCTACTTTTCTTGGTGATGAGATGATTCTCAGTAACTCCCCAGAATGTCTCTTCCATTATAACAATGGAAGAGTGTTTTCGATGCCCATCAAAGGTACAATGAAAATTGAGGAGAACTGGAGGGATTATTGGCGAAAAATGAAAGATGATCCCAAAGAGGCTGGCGAACTTAACATGATTACTGATCTTCTCCGGAATGACCTTAATAAGCTCGATAGACCGGTAGCCAGGATAATCAAGGAGAGAGTCCCTTTTAGAGTTCCAGGACTACTTCATCAACATTCAATCATCAGCGTAACGCTGCAGGAAAATATCTCGTTGCTGAGGACTTTAAAGTGCCTTTTTCCTGGTGGAAGTGTCACTGGTGCTCCCAAAAAAAGAGTGATGCAAATCATTCAGGAGGTTGAGCGCTACTCTCGTGGAATTTATTGTGGGTCAACCCTTTTGTGTCTTGGTGATCGAAAAGTGGCCAGCATAAATATCAGAACCACACAATTGTCTGTCGGTGATAGGCTCTGGAGGTATGGTGCCGGAGGTGGTGTCACCCTTCTTTCTAAGCCTTCTTCGGAGTTCCAGGAAATGGAATCTAAGGTAGCAACCTTTCTGACATTGCTGCGGGTCCCTGGCTATTGAACCTTAAATAAAAAGTAATTTCAAAAAGTTGGGTTGTTTTTTTTAAGATTTCCCTAACATAGTCTTACTTTGTTCTAGACTCACATTGACTTTGTTTTTTGCTGAAAGATACGCTTGATCTCGAGCTGCTAAACGGATTTAAGTAGCGATTTACATTCAAGGAGCCAAGAATGACAGATATAGATCAGGGCCTTAAGAGTTCTGACGAGAGAAGCGGGAAAGTAAGTCTAGAGACTCTGGCCAAGATGACCGGGTTTCCTGTTGACGTAATTAAAGAAGAAATCTTCAAGGGCGAGGCAGAAAACCAAGTTTCTCTTGATGCTCTGAGAAATGCCATGCTTTCTTATATTGATTCTACTTTGTTGGTTGATGATCAAAAATAACAAAAAAGCCCCTCTCAAAGGGGCACTTTATTCCAATATTCCTAGAAAGCGCTGAGCTTGTCCGACTGTCCGGGTCGGGATAATCAAAGATTTAAGTTCATTAATTTAATTCCGATACTTTAACCATACAGACTTTTTTTGTTAGGTGAAAGTTTATGGATATTTCAACAGTCGCCGGTTTAGCACTTGCAACATTTTCTATCATTGGTTCCATTCTTTATGGATCACCTATGTCTATCTTCATAGATATTCCTTCTGTGGTGGTTGTGGGGGGAGGAGTTATTGCTACCACTCTCATTAAGTGGCCCATGGAGTATGTGAAGGCTCTCGTCAACATTTTCATGAAATCGATATTTTACACCAGTATTGAGCCTAAGAAAATGATTGAAGAAATTCAAAAGCTTGCCGAGACAGCTAGACGTGAATCAGTTTTTGCTTTGGAAAAAGTTCCAGTAGAAGATAAATTTTTAAAGAAAGCTGTCACTCTCGCAGCGGATAACCGTCCACCTGAAGTCATCACTTCAATTCTCTCCTTAGAGATTGCAGCCATGGAAGATCGACACTCGAAAGGTGTGGACATCCTTGAGGGAATGGGAGCTGATGGTCCTGCTTTCGGAATGATCGGAACTCTGATTGGTCTGGTACAAATGCTCCAAAACATGTCAGATCCATCTTCCATTGGTCCAGCGATGGCAGTTGCTCTACTTACGACATTCTATGGTGCAGTTATCGCGAACGTCTTTACCATACCTGTAGCAGCGAAACTGAAACAGCGCTCTAAGCAGGAATCAACTAAGATGAACATCATCGTTGCCGGGGTACTGGGAATTGTTGCCGGTGAAAATCCACGGGTTATTCGTGAAAAGCTTGACTCATTCTTGCCACCAAAAGATCGCCTCGAGGAAAAGAAGGAGTAGGTCATGTCTGATGCTCCAAAGTGTCCTCCCTGTAAACCAGGGGCCCCCGGCTGGCTTGCAACCTTTTCGGACTTATGTACACTCCTTCTAACATTCTTTATTCTTTTACTTTCATTTGCCAAGACAGAAACTGCTAAATACGAAGCGGCTGTAGGTTCCCTTCGTAATGCCTTCGGAGGAAACGTTTTGAAAGCAGGAGAAGTCATACGTTCAGGGAAGTCGCCCAGCGATGCCGCAACCATGCTAGATGCTGAAACTCCACCTCGACCGTTTCCCATAGAATTCTTAACTTCAGAGGGACTTCTCGATAAGCACGAAGTCAATAGAGAATCAGATGCTCAGCTTAACCAGGTTAAAAAGATGCTGTCTGATAATGAACTCATTGAATCGGCGAATGTGTTTGAGATGCCGGAAACGATTTTGGTCCGGATGAAAGACCAGATTCACTTTCAGAAAGGCTCCACAGGTATTGATGAAATTAATATTCAGGTTTTTGATCGTCTGGTTAAAATGCTTCGAGAAAACAACTGGAATATCCTAATCGAGGGACATTCAGAAGCTGGAGAAGTCTCAAAAAAAGATGGCTCCGATGCCTACTTTCTCTCGAGTGCTCGGGCACTCGCTGTTAGTCGCTCCCTGATTCAGAGAGGAATTTCAGCTAATCGAGTTACAACAATCTTTTACGGTGACTCCAGGCCACTCGAAAAGATGAATTCAATGATTCATGATCGCCGAGTGGAGTTCGTTATTCGTAAAGCTGACCTCCGAGTTGAGGGAAAGAAAGTAGAGGCTAGGTAATGATCGAACTCGTAGAGTTCGCCTGGCTTGAAGACCAAGCAAGTCTCAAAGAAGCGCTGAAAAAAACCTTTGGTAGCTCAGGGCAACTCATTAAACGTTATTTTTCCTCTCGTGAACTGACTACTTCTTTAAAGGCTAAGGAAGCAATCAAGCTACCCCTGAGTTTTGTCAACCACTTGAAGATTAATCCGGTATACAAGGGTCCAGAAGTTCGGATTATATCCGAAACAGAGAACGTCCTTATCATCCATAAGCCTCCAGGAATTCATTCTCATCCTCATTCTTATAGTGATCAAGACACTCTTTTGAATTTTCTGACGGTAACAGGAAAATGGCATGTTCTTAATGTGAATCAAGAGAGCTATGACAGGGGTCTTCTTTATAGGTTGGATTACGAAACATCGGGAGTCATTGTGCTGGCGAAAAATGAAAAGTATTTCCGTTTCATGCGCAGCAATTTTGACCTTACCATGAAGAGAAAGTTTTACTGGGCGGTTGTCGAAGGATCTTTTGATAAGGGTGGAAGATGGACTCATTTCTTCAAAGCGACAGGACTAAAAGGGGCCAAACAAAAAGTCTTAGAGCAAGAAGAGGAGGCATCCAGAGAAGGAACATTGTCTGTGGTAAAACTAAGTGAAAACTTAGGAACATCTTTGGTTCTAGTTAACTTGAAGACTGGTCTACGTCATCAGATCAGGGCGCAGTTGTCGTTTCTTGGATTCCCCATCATCGGAGATGAACTCTATGGTGGGAAAAAAGCAGAGCGCGTTTTCCTTCACGCATTTCACTACGAGTTTTCGGAAACAGCAGAAGATCCTTGTGCTGAACTATTTCATCTCTTCTTTGACTTGAACAGTGCTTTGCAAATGAGTCATGATGTGCTCGGGAACTTCTAATGTGGCGAGTTTGACGATGAATTTTCCCTCTGTCACTGCATTTATTTCAAATTTAGGATGTGTTAATTTTAATCTAATAAAAAAAACTTTCTCTAAAAGATCGGTGTGAGAGCTTCTGGCGATAAAGGCCATGTGATTAGCAAGCTGCCGGTACATCAGTGATTTAAGGTTGCTGTAATCTTGAGGTATGGAAACCTCTTTGATCTCCACTGCAAGATTATTCCCCTCACAGAAGGCTTTCCAATTAGCGGGTATTTTTTTCTCCAGTCTAATAAGAACAGCTCTGCAACTTGTTGCCAGGAGCTTATCATTGTGGAAGAGACCCCATTTTTGTCCTCGTGATACCTGAAAAAGGAAGAGACCAAACATGATAAGGCCTATGGCAAGTACTGGTTTTTCCATAAGGTATTTCATAAAGAACATTATCCTTGATCCTGCAAAAATTGCACTAAAGACTTGGATCACTTTACCCGATAAGGCTTGTCAGGAAAGGGGTCGAGATGATGAAAGCGAAAACCAATGAAGTTTGGAAAAAGTTAATGATTTTGGGAGAAAAGCAAGGATCTATAAGACTTTCAGATTTGGCCCAGGAAATGAATTTAGGAACTGAAGAAACGTTAGTTTTTATGCGCCAGATTTTCCCCGCAGGACAGGGGGTCGAAGTCTACTACAAAGAAAACGAATATTGGATCGATTTTAAAAGCGAAAGCATTCAATATATGCTTCCTCTCACTCCCGCTGAGTGGATCCATCTTCACGAAGTATTAACTAAGCATAGTTTAAGTTTGGAAACAGAAGTTTCTTATTCTCTTAAGAAAAAAGTCACTGACAATGGTCCTATTAAAATCGTCATGGAACTTCTCAATCAACTTGAGTTATGGGATCAGGAGCTTTCAGAAGTCCAGCGGAAAATGGTGAAGGAACTTGAAATGGGCGTTTATGAAAAACATATTTTGAACCTTACTACGATGGAAGAGCGTACCTATACACTCAAACCTGTCAAGGTTCTTCATTTGGAAGGTCACTTATCTCTTATTGCGGAGGATTGTGAAGATCACTGCCTTTTAGTTGTTCCTCTAAAAGAGATAAAGAGCCATGAATCCATTCAAAAGAATGCCAGGCCCAAAGTAAGTGAGTTCGAAGTCGACGAATTCATTTCTGCCATTCGCTCAATGAACGAAAAGGAAACGCGTCTTATTTTAAAGATTCATGATCACTCAGCAATCAATCTCTTCCCAGATCATCATTTTTTAGGGAAGCCTTGCATGATCGCCAATCCCTATGGAGACCTCATTTGGGCTGCCTATGTTGAGCCTTGTGAATCACTTTACGAGTGGTTACTGACTTTGGGTAAAAACGTAGAAATTCTTGACCCAATAAAGTTTAAGGAAGAGTACCTAGTGTATTGTGAGGAAAAATTCAGGAAAATAGCATAAGAGTTTTGGCATGAAGAATGCCCATAAACCCTATTTCTTATTGTCCTTTTTGCCGGCCCTCGCGTATTGGTACCTCGAGACCTACTACAACCTTGAAATTGCTCTCATCGGTGGAATAGTCCTTGGACTAATCGAGATTGGGCTGGAAAAAAAAATTAGTGGTCGCGTCCATACTCTATCTAAACTAAACATCGGGTTGATTGTCTTTCTTGGGGGAATCTCTCTCGTTGCTAAAGAAGGAATATTTTTTAAACTCCAGCCGACCTTGACGGGAATTTTGATGGCCCTTTTCTTGTTTTACAAAAAAAGCAGGAATGAATCTCTTATTTTGAAGATGCTAGAGGATCTCAATCAGAAGCCTCCACTGCCAGAACATTTTTATAAAAATCTTGAATGGCATTTGAGCCTTTTTTTCTTTTTTTTCGCCATATTCATGGCATGGGTAGCTATAAAAGAAACAACACCGTCATGGCTATTCTGGAAAACTGGAGGCTTCTATATCGCCTTTGGCGGTTTCATGGTTGTTGAACTGATTTATATCAGATTCCTCGCTAAGAGAAGCCCTTGATGAAAATTTGCATATTCTGCGGTGCCAATGTCGTTATTGATGAAAGAGTGGAAATAGAGGTAGAGACCCTCATGTCTCATTTCGCCAGTCATAAAGTAGAGTTGGTCTACGGAGGTGCCGGTATCGGTATAATGGGGTCACTTGCGACAACTCTTATTAACAAAGGTGGAAGAGTGACTGGAGTTATTCCTCAAGGTCTCATGAAAAAGGAAATTGCTCACGGCGGCCTGGATAATCTTTTTGTAGTCAAAGATATGCACGAGAGGAAAAAGATGATGTACGATCTGTCTAATGCCTTTCTGGTTCTTCCTGGCGGGATGGGGACTCTTGATGAGCTGTTTGAGATTTTAACTTGGAAGCAACTAGGGATTCATTCTAAGCCGATTGCTTTATTTAATATCAATGGTTACTACGATCATCTTCTGAGTTTCATCGATCACGCTATTGGAAAAGGACTTATTAAGTCGCGAGACCGGGAACTTTTTTTTGCCTCCCGCAGTTGGGAAGATATCTGGAACTACTTCAGAAGGTGAGCAGTGAAAATTAATTTAAGCTCTTACAAGACCATCTTTCCATTGAATCAAACAGATTCCAGATTTAGGAATATCCTCTCATGAGTGTATGGAATTTCTTTAGTCGAAAACCTCACGATCTATTTTTAGAGTTTAATCCTCTGGGAAGCCAGTGGTCTATGGTAACATGGAACTTTGATCTTGATTCACCAAAGAAAAGACAAAGGACTGTTGAAATTCATGGTTCGAAGAATAATCTCATCCAGTGGATTAAGAATAATAAAACCGAACTAACTTTTTTTGAGAACAAAAAAGTTATCCAAAAATTTCGATTACAAGGACATCAAGAAGAACTTTTAGATTTGTTGAATATATCTATACACTCTACGATTAAATACTGTATCGAACAAAATCAAGAGTTCATGTTGACTCCAGTTTCAGGTGCAATCACTTCGGACCTCCAAGCTGAAACCCGTGCACTGCAATGGGTTCAGGTCAGTTTTGGAACGTTGATGAAGGCCTTGGAGAATTTAAGGGGGAATAATGATCTCATACTTACTGCCGCTTTTTTTTCTGGCATAAACCCTGAAGGGAATGAAAGAGTACTTAGGGTAATTATCTTTAATCTGGATATTTTTTATTACTTTAGGGAGGACTATTCTCTTCAGATAGTAGTCTTTGACGACAAAAATTTGGGTCAGGGATCAAGTAAAACACCCTCTTTCCAGCAAAGAATCAAAGTTACAAAACCGCAATTCTATGATGAAATAATAAAAATGTTGCATACTCTTGCCAAGGTTGGAGAGATCATTTGATTGGTTTTTTTCTACTCGTTATCACCTATTTTGCGTTTTCCTGGGGTCTTCCCTGGCACGAGATTCCGTCTACGATTTCTTTTTCCTACATTTTTGATCTGTTATTTGCCCTAGGTGTTTCATTCTTTTTCCGTCTTCCTTGGAAATTTAAGTGGCATCTAAACCGTCAAACCTTAAAGGCAATTGGAGAAGTTCTTCTTTTGGGGATATGTTCAATTGCGGCGATTTGGCACATGGAGATTGAAACTCCTTTTCGCATGGTCAACGGCCTAGAGTGGCACCTTCTTCTTTTTGCTCCCATTCTTGAAGAACTCGTATTTCGACAAACTTTCCAGCGGTTTCTCATTAATCAAGTTGGTGGTAAATATGTAACGAGTATGTTGGTGGCCTCAATTTTTGCTTTTTCCCATCTCGTAGGTCTTAAAGTTCTTCCAGTCGAATACGTTCCTTTTATTGGATTTCAGGTTTTCTATACTTTTGTTCTCGGTCTTATCTGTGGCCAGGCAATGCTTAGGTTCCACTCAGTTTTAGCACCCATTATTCTTCATTTCATTTTTAATGGCATCTTTTATATTGCTCTGCAGCTTGAATTTATCTAACTCTAACTTTACTTCACTTTGTCCTATTGCTATATTGCGCCATAAAAATTTACAGACCACTCAGTCTTAGATTTAACAACTAAAGTTTTGAGGGCCTTATGGAAAACAACACTACGACTTTCGTTAAAGTCGGAGATCTAGAATTTCCCCCCCGTAAAGTTTGGATGAAAACTTACGGCTGTCAGATGAACTATCACGATAGTGAAAGAATCATGTCCCATTTATCTCATTTAAATTTCACAAAGACTGAAGAACAGTCAGAAGCTGATCTTTTGATCTTTAATACCTGCGCCGTAAGGGACCTTGCTAATCAAAAGTTCTATTCTCACTTGGGGGAGACGAAAAAATTAAAAACGAATGCTGAAATTGATCCTGACACAGGACTTAAAAAGAATGTTATTGTTGCCGCCGGGGGGTGTATTGCACAAACCGAAGGAAAGGATCTGATCGCAAAATACAAGCAGCTGGATTTCGCCTTTGGAACTGATGTCATCGATAATATAGGGGAAATGGTTTATCGTGCTTACGCGGGAGAGAAAAAATTTGCTGTAACGAGCTGGGACCGATCAGATAACTATTCAATTGAAACCAAGATTACTCATGGCTCTCCTGTGGCATTCGTGAACATCATTAAGGGCTGTGATAAATTTTGTTCTTATTGTATTGTTCCCTTCACTCGTGGTCGCGAGAAGAGCCGACGTCTAGATGAAGTGGTTAAAGATATAAAGAGACTCGTTGAGCATTCTGGTGTTCAGGAGGTTATGCTACTGGGCCAGAATGTAAACTCATTCGGAAAGGATAATGGAGAGTCTCTAGCAGAGCTACTTATGGAGCTAGATCAGGTTGAGGGGCTACACAGGCTTCGTTATACCACTTCTCACCCCTATGATGTGACAGATGATCTCGTGGAAGCACATCGAAGGGCTAAAAAACTGGCGAACCATTTACACCTACCGGTTCAATCGGGCTCAAATACTGTTCTCCAAAGGATGCTTCGTGAATATACTGTAGAGCACTACCTTGGCCTCATTGATAAAATGCGCCAGGCTAATCCTCAGATAATCATCTCTACTGATATCATTGCTGGTTTTCCCAATGAGACTGAGGAAGAGCATCAGGCAACAATGAAACTTCTTGATAAGGCCCAGTTTGATTTTATTTACGCTTACTCTTTCTCAGCAAGAAAAGGAACCAAAGCGGCACGAATGAGCGATGTCCTGTCTGATGAAATCAGAGGAAGACGACTCCGTGAGATTCAAGAAAAGCAGCTTAAGATCCAGGCCAACATTCGACAGGGCATGGTGGGTAAAATCTATAGAGTTCTGGTAGAAGAGAAAGGCGTATCAAAGGGAGTTTTAAAGTGGACTGGACGTACTTCATGTTATCGGCTCGTACATTTTGAACCAGAAGTCCAAGACAAGGATTATCAGTGGCACTGGGTGGATGTTGAAATTACCTCGGCCACTGCTCTTTCGACTCAAGGTCGCATTGTGAAGGATTACGGTCAAAAGCTGTGAAACTAATTTTGTTCCTCCTCGGGTGGATAAGTTTTGTCCTTGGAATCATAGGAGCCTTCTTACCAATCCTTCCAACGACTCCTTTTCTTATTTTGTCGGCTTTCTTATTTTCAAAGTCATCTCCGCGTTTTCATTTATGGATTTTGTCGCTACCTGTCGCGGGAGAGGGGATCAGAGACTGGCAAAATAACAGAGTGATAAGAATGAAGGCCAAGATCCTTTGCTCTTCAATGATTGCAATCTCACTTTTTTTTATTCTTTTAAGTAAAACCATTCCGCTTCCTATTAAAGTTGCTGTTCCCGTAACATTAATTTCGATTTGGCTTTTTGTCGTTACCCGACGATCGAACTAGATTTTAGCGTATTCAATAATCTTAGTAGAGGTCTTATCAGTATGTTTTTTAAAACTTTTAGCTAGAATAGAATGATGATTTTTCGAACACTTTTGTTTTTAATTCTTAACTCAAGTTGCTCCATGTTGACTTACCTCACGGAGCAGGGAATTGAGCAGGCTAAGCTCCAGTTTGCTGGAAAAAAAAATGATGATGTCTTGAATGACCCTAAGGTTGAAGAAGACGTCAAAAGAAAAATTCTTCTCATTGGTGAATACAAGAAATACTTCTATCATTACTTCGCGAAGCCAACGACGAGTATTTACTCTAAGACAACTATGCTCGAAAATAAGGCAGTGACTTATCTGGTGATCGCCAGCCCTCACACTAAAATTGAGGCTCATGAATTTAAATTCCCTCTCATGGGAAGTTTCCCTTATATTGGATTTTTTAAGAAGGATTCAGCAAAAGATTTTGCCGAGAAACTCAAAATTAATGAAAATCTCGTTACTTACATCCGCCCGGTCTATGCTTATTCCTCACTCGGATACTTCGAAGATAGAATTTTATCTTCTTTCTTCCACTATGATGATTTTGAACTTGCGGAGCTCATCTTTCATGAGCTCTTCCATACGGTTTTCTTCATCAAGGATGAAGTTGACTTGAATGAAAATCTCGCGAATCTTTTCGGAAAAGCTCTCCTACAGGAGTACTTCAAGGGACGACCTGAATTGGCCATGTATCTTGAAACTGAAAGAAAGAAAAATCTTTTGGCAGGCAGAGTGGTGGAGCTGATTGGAATCCTCCAAATGGAATTTGCTAAACTCGGAGGATTTATCACTGATGAAAAGTCCGATGAGCTGACGAAACGTTTCGTTAGGGAGGTATTTCTTCCAGAGATCAATCAGTATTGTCAAAAACTCCAATTACCGATTGAAGATTGTGACATCAAGAAAGAATGGAACCAGGCATCTTTTGCAGCATTTCTGACATACGAAGAGGAACAGGATTTTCTCCAAAGGTTACGGCAGGAGAAAGTCCTTGGGCTTCAAGATTTTCTAACCTGGCTAGAGAAAGAGTACAAGCTATTTGAAAAGCAAAAGAAAACGGAAACTTTTACAGAATATCTAAAATTACAAACAGGAATGCCGCATGCGCCACTTGCTGCTGATTGATTCTCTCGAACAGCTCAATATAAAAAAGGACTCTTCCTTAATGCTGGCCCTAACGATGCAGAAAAGGGGAATTGAAGTTTATGTCTTTTTCGAGCGAGACTTTGCCATCCAGAATGTGGGGACTCAGAAGCTTAGAGTTCATACTTTTCAAGGGCGGCTAAAAGAGGATGGCATTTATTTGGCAAGTTTCGAGACGACAAGTGAAAAAGTGATAGAGCTTGATACCGAGGATGTCATTCACATGAGACTAGATCCTCCTTTAGATAGCCGCTATCTCCGGATCCTGTGGATGCTCGATCATTTAGTTTCTCAAGGAGTGAGGGTCATGAATGATCCTCGTGGCATCATGATTTTTAATGAAAAGCTTTACGCTTATCGATCAGTTGGAGCGACCTCAAGTTATGTCGGGCAAAATCTAAAATTGGCCCAACAGTTTGTTCAGCATCTGAACCCAAAGCCTTTGGCGCTTATCTTAAAGCCTTTGGATCTTTATAGTGGATTAGGAGTTGAGAAAATCTCACTCAATTATTGGGAAAAGAGATTTGAAGAAAAAGTCGTGGAACTCCAAGGTCCGGTGATCGTACAACCTTTTATTGAGGCAATAACTAGTGGTGAAATTCGTTCAATTTACTTTAAAGAGAAAGAATTGGGGACGATTCTTAAAACACCAAAGGACGGAGAATTTCTTTCTAATATTGCTCAAGGGGCTTCTTTCAGGAAAGAAGAGCTTTCTCCCAAGCCACGTGCTCAATGCGAGAAAATCGTCAAAGAGCTGATGGCCTTCGGAGTCGATTGGGTGGCATTCGATGTTTTGGGAGATTCTATTCAGGAGGTGAATATCACTTGCCCTGGACTACTCGTCGAAGTGAGCTTTGCTTATGAACGTAACTTAGCCGATGAGATCATTGATCTCATGATCTAATCAAATGACTTTGTTCCATCGGCAGCAACTTCTATGTCCAAGGCCCAACAGTCAGCGCTTCTTATCACTTTAAAGCTGTTAACGTCTCTGAAACCGTAGTATTGATAGTTGTCTGGAATGTAAAGCTGGTTACCTTGAACTGACTGTACGATCAGATAAATGCCTGCAGGATAAGTTGATGCGTAAGTTGATAGATTGATAGCTGGACTGCAAGAGTTTACACCGGTAACGTAAGTACCAAGAGGAACTGTCTCTGTTGATCCATTGGCTTTTTTACCAACTAATGAAACCGAATATTGAAGCTTTGTATATCCTGCGATAGTAGCTAGTTGGAGTTGTCCATAGCAATTATTGATCCCCTTTCCACTTGGTGGTTGAGGGAGTGCTTTAAAGCGAACCTTGAGAACTGAATCAGTGCTAAAGAGAGACTGAGCCTCAGTCACAGACTTTAATTTAGGAGAAGTATTTATGTATTGTGGAGCATCCGCATCAGCAGGGTTGTACCAGCGTCCACCTACGATACTCATCGTCGCTTTTCTAGTTTCATATGGAGTGTAAGTTATGCCGCTTGGGGAGTAAGAGGAGGAACAAGTTCCGGTAGGTTCGCCACCAGGATACTGCTGTCCCCAGTTGGCCACCAGAGCGCTACTGTAAACAGGTAAAAACGGGTTAGTGATTGTCCCAGTTGTTCCCCCGGCAGATCCACCAGTTGTTCCACCAGTTGTTCCACCAGTTGTTCCACCAGTTGTTCCACCAGTTGTTCCACCAGTTGTCGTACCAAACGTGCAAGATGAATGGCTTGGATTATTTTGACAATAGCCAGGACACCCTGGAGTCGTCCAATTGTAAGTTGGGTTCGAAGAGCAATATGAAGCAAATGATCCAGAGGTCGTTCCCCCTGTGGTCGTGTAAGGGTTATAGCCTGGGCAACCCTGTTGATAGAAGTTCATATTACAGTCGATACTTTTCTTCGTACTTTTCTCCTGACAGGAGACGAGGAAGAAGAGCGAGCTAGTAACTATGAAGGACAAATATTTCATAAAGTGATCCTTTCTCATCGCTCCTTTCGGAATGTTTCGTTGAAAACTTGATAAGATGCTTTGGCTAATTGACTAAGTTATTGAAATAGTGAAGGTTGTTGATAGGATTTTAAAGATTTAGGGCCCTTTCGGAGGGGATGCGACAAGGCTAAGATAATATTCTATGAAAAAAAATGAATTTTACCAACTCCTCGCTCCTTTGACCGACAAGCTTTATCGCTTCGCCTTTAATATCATTCCAGATGATCTTCAGGCGGAACAACTTTTGATAGACTGCTTGAATGCTTACCTCCTTAAAGAGAAAAAAAATATCATTAAAAAAGAGGTAAACCTTTTGAGCAAAAAAGAAGCACAGATCCTTCGAAGAAACTATTTCAAAGGTCTTCTCCGCCTTATGAGTGAAATCGGTGTTCGTCGGTCATTTCAGCTGGGTGATCAATTAAAAAAGACTAGGCCTAATGAATACTCTTCCTTCTTCTCTTTAGAACCTAAAATTCGCATGGTCATGACCTTGAGATATGATGCCCAGTTCACCGTCGAAGAAATCGTAGATGTCCTTCAATTACCTCGCCATGAGGTTATTGAAAAAATTCATAATGGACGTTTTCTCCTCCTCAACAACTTAAACAAAGGAGTCTCTTTATGATGAATGAGGCAACCACTTATAAAAGTTTTGAGAAGAAAATTATTCCTTACTTCGATGGGTCGTTATCCCAAGAAGATTTGCAGGAGTTTGAAGCTTTTGTATTAACCCACCCTGAGTTCGAGACCGTCATTAATAATAAGAAAGCGGAGATGGACCTGATAAAGAAACTCATCCCAGCCGCTGTTCTTTCTCTTGAGACGAAAGCATCCCTGGAAAGAGAGTTTAAAATTTCGATTATGAATTTGCTCAAGGAAGAGCCCAAAGGTTTTCTTGATAGAATTAAGTTACGCTGGGAAGAGTGGTTTAACCGTTAATGATTTCCAAAGTATAAAACATCGAGAACTCACCATTCTTTTCCCAAAGTGCCTTTGGTGGATTGTGAAGTTGATCTATGCCCTTAACGATGTCTTCAAAAAGATTTTGAACCTCATTAACGTGTGTCCAACGAACCATTTTGATCTGCTGAACGTTCCCCTGAGGATCATAGGTTACCCTGGCAGTCATCGTCATGCGGCCGGTGGAGGGAAGGCGGTAGTTCGGGTACTTCTTTTGGAATTTGTCTAAGTTATTTAAGATGGAATTGATATAATTGAGTGCCGTCCGTTTCTGAAAGCCGTAGAACATGAGTTCATATTCATTCAGCTCATCTGGTTTTATTCCGTCTGGAACTTCAATACTCACAACTGCATCGTTAATTTTCTGAGTTTCGCTAATCATCTTGGACAGCGATAGCCCACCCGAGGGAAATGATTTACCGTAATCCTTAAAGTCCCTACTCTTAAGGCTAAGAGTGTTCATAGCCTTGGCACTTTTGGCCACAACTTCTGGGCGAGTTCCCGGACGAGATGTTTTTTGTATAACTGGTTTTGTTCCGGCAAAAGAAAGATCTCGCAACGTCACGTGATCAGATTTAGGTTTTGAGCCACCGGCGTCTATAACACTTTCCATGGGGCGAATGTTTGGATGATCCACCTTGGCCGTTTTTACACGACGAATTTTTAGACCTGTCGGTGCCTCTTCCCTAGGAAGAAATCGAGCAAGAGTGAAGCCGGGAAGCCCGTTTAAAAGCATTAAGAATAGGTGGGCGATACCTACAATCAAAAGGATTACTGGAAAGTTGATCTTAAGTTTTAAATGAATGGTGTCCGTTGCCATACCAGGCTTGACTCCTTTACTCGGCTAAATCATAGCACTTTGAGTCTAGCAGAATCAAATAAACTCGTGAGACTGGCAAGAAATAGAGGGTTGAGTGAACTTGTCGGATAAGTATTCCAAACTTGACTCAACTGTATCGAAAAAGAGACAATGTTTCAGGTCCTTAGGTAGGACCTTTTTGAACAAGGATGTTGCAGTACCATGAAAAAATTACTCAGTGTATCTTCGGCCAAAATTTATTTCATCACAGGGCTTGCGATCGTCACAATCCTTGGTGCCTTTTGGCATCTACAGATGAACCAATCGCAGGTGAACAGGCTCAGTGTTCTTAATCAGGGAGTCGGTACATGCTTTAACCGCATCTCCCAAACTTTCACTGCAATCATGATCAAAGATATTCAATCTTCTTATTTGAATAGAGGATTCATGGCACTTTCAGATGAGTGCTTGAACGAGACTATCAAAGGAATCAACCCTTTTAAAAAAAATGTTGGTAAAGGTTATCAGACTCTCAATCAACTTATTTCTGAAGTTCATTGGTTCCACGAGAAAGTGATTAAAACTCATTCTTCATTGCTAGCTGGCCAGTCAGCAATAACTCTTGCACCGATTTCTGAGCGTTTTGGCAAGATGGAAGCTCTAAAGTTAGATCTCATCGACGAGATAGATGCGGCTTCTTATCAGTTGAGAAAAATTCAGGTTAATGACGAATACCTCATGGGGGCTGGACTCATTCTTATGGTTTTCGCATTGATGATCCTCTCCCTTCAAGATTTCAATCGGGCCCAGATAAAAAAAGAACTTGAGCGGGAGGCGCTAAATTATCTGCGGGCCGGTAAGGGGAATGTCGGTGCCATCGTCGATCAGTTAGTCGATCGAGCCCTTAGTGCGCAAGATCTCCCGGTCACTGCGCAAATATTCCGGGACTATCATGAGGATATTCTCGAGAGCTTATCTTCAAAATTAAATTCCTTTAATTTAGATAAGGACCAAACACGCTCTCTAGACAATGGGCTCCTGAACGAGGATGCCGAGGAGCAGAATGAAAAATTCCACAAAACTTCCCTTCAGGAAGTTTTAGTTTCGATCCAGAATACCCAGCCCAAAGATTCAATTCACATGAGTGAAGTTCGTGACGTACTTCTCAATGTCCCTTATGAGTCATTTGAGCAGGTTATTAATGCAGCTATAAATCAGCTAGCTTCCCGGAGAAAAGACGGTAAAAAAATCATGATAGGAAATCAAATCCACTCGAACAAATCAGTTATTAATTTGTTTTTGAGTGGAAGCACTTTTTCTGCTTCGGAACTTGAGTTCGCTCATTCTCCTACAGGAGCGGCTCTTGATGGAATTGACATGAATCTAGTCATTCTAAAAGAAATGGTTCAGGAAGCCGAAGCTCAATTGCACCTGGAAAACAAGGTCGATCGGAGTGGCAATATTACAGGAATGAACATCCGATTCACTGTTAATCGAGTGCCAAAAGAGAAATCAAAACTGGTCTCTTTAACTAGAGGCAAGAAGAAAGAACTAACAAAAGAATTATTAAATTAGAAATTTAGAATAAATGTCACGGGGCCGTCATTTACCAGCGAAACCTTCATAAAGGCCCCGAATTTACCCTCCTTGACCTCAAGGCCTTTTAGGCGGAGTTCCCTATTAAAAAGTGCGTACCTTAAGCGGGCTTCCTGAGGTAGCATAGACTTCTCGAAGCTAGGTCGGTGGCCTCCACTGCCATCCCAGCTTAATGTAAATTGGCTGACGGAGAGTATTTCGCCTCTGACAGACTGAATGTCGAGGTTCATCTTTCCATTTTCGTCATCAAAAATTCTGAGTCTTGAAATTTTGTCGACCGCGCGTTGTAGTGACTCATCACTGTCACCTTGTTCAAAACATACGAGGAGCAATATGCCGTTTGATATTTGAGCAATGATTTCAGAATCAACAGAAACTGATGCTTCCTGAACTCTTTGAATGACAATTTTCACGCTTTTTTACCCTGGAAGAGCTGAAGTCTCATGGCACTTAAGATGGAATGTTGGACTTCTTTTAAAAGCTCTTCGTAGATCACCTTAAAGTCCTTGATACTTTCGATTATTTCTCGAAGGTCTCTAAGAGATGGAACATGGACAGCTCGAAGAAGCTTTGCAATCGCGACTCCCTGGGCCTCGGACAACAGAAAATGGATAAATAGAACCATTGGCTCTTCAGCATGAAGGCGAACGATAGGTTTTCCGTCATGAATGAGTTCCAAAGAGTGGAATTTAAGATCACCTTCGTGGTTGACTTTGATCTGAAGTTGACTCAGAGGCAAATGAATGTCAGAAGGAGTGAAGCCATCAACGTATTCAATAAAAACATCTTCATTGTTGGGATAGAGGCATAAAGTTTCTTTAGTCACGAGCTTACCGTGCACCATTGGATTTACAAAGCTGATATGGTGTCCAAGTCGTACGTCGTCAATTTTCCAGATTAGCCCCTGAAGAGTTCGTTCAAAATTAGTTAGACGAGATAATGTTTCGCATGCATAACGCGGATGAAGGTCTTTGGTAATTTGGTCAATATGGCGAAAAGCCTTCTTGATATCTCTTGGATTGGCTTCAAATAATTGATCTTCCGACAACTCCAAGGTGCGAAGACCAGCACTTATGTGATCCGGAAGTAACTCTGTTTCCTTTAAAAACTTTGGCACAAGGAGCTTACTTAGGCTTCCTTTTACAAGATTAAAGCCCCCTGTGAAAGTAAGTCCAACCACCTGCTTTCCAATAGAACTAGAAAAATAGTGTCTCAAAATGTTGGGATTGAGCCACGGGATTTTAGGCAGGAGTTGAAAATAAGAGCAAAGACTATCCCCATAATCTGAGTGTATGGAACGGAAAGTATCCATCGGATGGAGTTCAAGATTAGGCTCTCCGGTTCGAAAATCAACAACCAGAAAATAGGAAAGGTCGCGCTTTAATCCAAGGTGGAATCCTTGTTCTTTTAAATATTGAAATTCTTCAGATTGAAGAGATCTGATTTCATAAATTGTGTCCAAAGGGACACAGCTACCTAGAAGGCTTTTAAAGTAAGATGGGTGAGTGATTCGACTAGAGTCTTCATTGGTAGAGTGAATGAGCATTCCATCCATGACCGCATCCTGGAAATATTCTATACGGAACCCATCTGGAAAGTCGATGTGCGACAAGGATGGGGCTTCAGTCAAATGAGAAAGATAAAAGCTTCGGAGATGTTCAGTTATGGCAGCAAATCCACCAAAGTTAAGAAGATCCGCAGAGACCCTGAAATAGGAGCAGAGCTGACGATCATTTTCCGCATTGTTCTTTTTCTTAAAAACATAAAGATAAGAGCCAAGCTCTCCTTTGCCTTTAACATTCTCCATGTCGAAGATAGCTTCCGTTTTAAGTTCATTAAGGATCGGTCCCAGTCTCTCGCGCAGAGATGGAACAAACAATTTTTTTGAAGATAAGACAAAAAGATAGCCATTGGGTTTTAGGTACTTAACCTGGTCCATAATTTGAGACATGAGATAGTGCTGAGGATTGTTTTTGGGAAAGTGACAGAGGTTCAGCACAACTCGATCATACGTGGAGGTATAGAAGGGATTATCTTCAAATAGAAGACCCTGCTTTAAGTGAGCACTTTTTCTGTTCCTGAAGTGACCTCCCATGATTTTCGAGATGTAATCAATAGGATTCACATTTTGATAGACTGCTTTTTGAGCAAGGAAAGTCAGAAACTGCAGCTCGTTGCAAATTTTAACGAACGTGCCTGAAACAAACTCAAGTCCTTTAAAATCTGGACAGAGGATTTCGTCCCAGCGGAAATCAATGTTATTTTCTTGCGCCAGCCAGTGAGAAAGAGATAGCGACTCGAGGTAGTCGCCGAAATATTTACAACTGATAATTTTCTCGTCCTCGGGATTTCCGCTTGGAATAGATTTGCCTTCAATTGTTTCGAGCCAGAGAGGGAAATTAATCTGGAGTGAATTGAGAAAAAGTCCCATGGAAAGATGAGAAAGAGCGTGAGAGTATACCTTTCCTTGATCCTGGGCCACTTGTGTGCGTAGAGATATATGTTTAGTGATCTCCGTAATCGCAAGTTCTTTGGAGACTTCCAAGAGTTCTTTGAGGGGCTCCTTCATCCTTTCATGAGGACGATACCAGCTGTATAGATTACTCTCTAATGCCCGGCTCTGAAGTTCCGTGTGGCTTCCTTTTTTGAAAATTTGTGAAAGGAATGCTGTGGGATAGATGAGGGTTTTGTTGTTGAACTCGATCCCACAAGTATCAAGGAGTGAGGAGATGAATCTGAGTTTAAGAAAAGTGATAGTCGCAACTCTATTGGCATAAATATCGACGAACTTTTGAAGATTTTTGTCTTGATCGAGCTTTTCCGGATCCAGGAAGCTCCAGAATCCACTTAGGTCATCTTTACCTTCAAAGTGAAGACCCGTGGATTCAGCGTAGGATAGGAACTCATTGAAAAGTCCCAGCTTCATACTCTTGGGAAAATCCTTGGATTTGAAGAGTTCGTTTTTAATATCTTGTTGAAGAAGTGTCATCTGGAGATCAAATCGGATGACATTTTTTGAAAGAAGTGAATCACCTTTCCATCCAGGAACAAAACAGTGGAGAGGAGAAAATTTCTCATCATCAAGTGTTGGAATTTTTGGCGCCTGGTATTGATGTATGAAAGTAGGGAAACGACTTTTAATTTGTTTTGGAAGAAGAGCTTGGTCTGTAGGGGAGTTGGTATCCTTCGGACCAGCTGCTGATTCGATTTCTTTTTGAAGCCATTGTGAAGCTAAAAACGTTTTTTTACTCAAGGGGAAAGCCCTTTTCTAAATAAAGAAAAAGTATTGAAAAATTATTAATTTGGGAGAGGTGATTGTGGCTTAATCGCTCTTTTTTGTCATGAGAAAAGCAGAAAAAAATTCGCCTTATAAAGTTTTTTTGCCCTATGCCGAAGAGAGAATTATTGAGTGGTATTAAATAAATAAATTTGAGGGGAGTTAGAGATGGATCAAAGCTTCAACGAACAAGAACTTTCAGATATCATGAAAGAAATTGAAGCCTTAGAGCATGACTATGGGAGTGGGCCTCTTCAAAAGGTTTCTACAGTTATAGATGAGCTGGCTGTCGCAACCTCAACTGAAAATATTTTATCATGGGAAAGGCCTAAGGCAGAGTTGGCCAGAAAAGTTGAAAAAGAAGAGATTTCTTTCAGTCAGGCGACTCCACTTAAGTCAGATAACTTAACCTCCATGACTTTTAAGGTCCAAGGAAATTTGGCACTTGAATTGAAGTTCGATATCGGAGGGAAAGTCGTTTCCCTAGGGGTAACAGAAGGTGGTCTTACCATTGAGCTAGAAGGTGGGGTGAAATTTTCAGTGCCCGTTCCCGTATCAGAATCATACAAGAAAACTGGCTAGTTAGTGGCGGTCAAAATTTTGGGTGGAATCGCAAAGGGATTCCCCATCGTCACACCCAAATCCGATACGACGAGACCAACCTCCGTTCTTATAAAAAGAAAACTATTTGATTGGCGCCAGGATCTGACCGGTTTCACATTCGTGGATTTATTCGCTGGTTCAGGGGCAATGGGTTTTGAGGCTCTTTCTCGGGGATCAGAGATGGTGTATCTGAACGAGATGTCAAAGCCTGCATTTATAGGGCTCAAAGAAAATAAAGTCAGATTGGAAAAGGCATTTCATATCGATCAGGGCAAGTTGAAGATTTCAAATTTTGAAGCAAAGGCATGGCTTCAGAAGCAGTTTCTCTTTGAGATCCCTGACTCTTCTCGCGTTATTCTTTACTTCGATCCGCCTTACGAAAACCATCACCTTTATCTTGATGGTTTGTTACTTCTAAAAAAAAATCAATTTTCCGGGGAGCTGTGGCTTGAAGCCGATCGACTGAAAGGTCCAGATCTCGATTCTCTCATTGGAGCATTTCATTCAGTTATTAAAAAAGTGGAGCAAGGTGACCACTTTGTTCTCGTAGGAAAACTAGTATAAAATTTTATGAGTAACCTTAAAGGAACGAAGTTTGGAAAAAAAACGAGCATTGTACGCAGGAACTTTTGATCCATTTACGAACGGACATTTAGACATCGTTCAACGGGCGATCAACATCTTTGATGAGATCATTGTAATTGTAGCTGTTTCTCCTACTAAAAAGCCTTTCATGTCTACTGATCAAAGGGTGAATGTCTTAAAAAAACTTTTCGCTCACGAGCCTAAAGTTAAGGTTGATAGCTGGAGCGGCTTGATCGTCGAATATGCCAGACAGAACAAAATTGGGTCAATCGTCCGGGGATTAAGACCAACTGGCGATTTTGAAATCGAGTTTCAGATGGCTTCTATGAATAGAAAGATCAACCCTGATTGCGACACAGTTTTTTTAATGACTAGTGAAAAGCTTTATTATATTTCGAGCTCTTTGGTGAAAGAGGTTTATCTGCACCAAGGAGATATCACTCCATTCGTGCCTCCTTTGGTTCACGAAGAGCTCAAGAAGAAAAAAGATTAGGAAATACACATGTTGCTAAGTTCTAGAGTTAAAGGTATTGACGATAGTATCACCATGAAGCTCAACGAAAAGGCGATACAACTTACTGAAGAGGGAAAGGTGATCTACAACCTTTCGGGAGGTCAGCTTCCCATTAAGCCAACTTCGGAGTTTATTGATAAGATCCATCATCAGTTGAACTTTTTAAAAAGTTATCAGTATTGCCCTTCGGCCGGTTTCCCCGCTCTCCGCCATAAACTTCTAAAACAGTTCATAAGCTCAAGAAAACTACCGGAAGAAATTTTTGAGAACGACTTTGATGTCATACTCAGTAATGGTTCAAAGCATTCTCTCTATAATGCTTTAGGAGCTTTAATTGATCCAGGAGATGAAGTGGTTCTTCTTGCTCCTTACTGGGTTTCATATCCGGAGATGATTAAATTCTGGGGAGGAGTGCCCAGAGTCGTGAAGTCAAATGTTTTCGACGCCTTTGTGCCTGCGATTGAAGATATTAGAAAGGCTTTGACGCCCAAGACGAGAGCCATAATTGTGAATAGTCCAAACAATCCTTCCGGAGTTCATTACTCTGAAAGTTGGATGAAAGAATTTGTTGAGGTCATGCAAGAGAATCCAGACCTCGTGGTTATTTCTGATGAGGTCTATTCTGACATTACATATTTCGATCCTAAGCCAACCTACTTTTATCAGTACGATCGGACGCTTATTAAGCGTACAGTTGTTGTCCACGCAATATCGAAAACATTGGCGTCCACCGGTTTGCGGCTCGGCTGGGCCATCGCCCCTCAATCAGTCGTTTCGGCCATGGGAAGAATTCAAGGCCAAACTACATCTGGGCCCAATTCACTTATTCAACGAGCTCTGGTTGATTTTGATTTTCATTATTTGGAGGGATTTCTTACGCCCGTTAAAAATCACTTAAGACAAAACGCAGCGACATTGAGGGAAAAATTTCGGGAGGGAAATCTTGGCCACTGCTGGTATCAAAACTCTTCGGCTTTTTATTTCATGATTGATTTTTCCCGAACACCTATGTTTAGCCGCTTCAATCCGGAAGAGGATAATTCCCATACCTTCAGCGATGAACTTCTGGAGCAGGAAGGAATTACGGTTGTGCCCGGAAGTGACTTTGGTATTCCAAATACCGTAAGGATAGCACTGGTTATTGAAGAAGTTCCTTTTCAAGAGGCTGCTACTAAAATAGTCAGGTTTCTCAACAGGCCCTAGAAAAAGGAATATTTCACCTGGATTCGAGCTTTCCTTCCTCTGACTTATAATTATGAAGAGGGGGGAAATTCGTGGTTAATTATTTTTACTTCTTTATTTTATTACTACTCATTAGCTGTGGTCCAAATCCATCAGAAAAGACCACCGCAGCGATAGATATCGCTCTCACTCTCTTGTCAAAAGATGAATGTGATGAAGCCATTGAAGTGTTAGAGGAGGCTGGTTATCAGTCAAGTAATGGTATATATCTTCAGGTTCTAGCTAGCGCTTACGCTTGCAAGGCTAATTTTCGTGAAGTTGACTTTCTCCTGACAGATCTTGCCCCCATGGATACGACGAATATTAACACAATTTTTAAATCAATTTCAATAATGTCTCTTTCTGATGAATCAACTGTTGACTCTATGGAATACATTTCAATTGGCACTGGTCTGTCAATTCTTCTTGACTCGACCTCGGGAGCTCCTTCGCAACAGAGTCGTGAAGCAAAGTTTGGCATTCGAAGAGCAGGGGATATGGGGATTCAGGCCTTGATCCTTGGTCTCGTTAATCTCGGAAAATTTATAAATCTTTATGGGAATGCTGGCCCTTCTGGATTGAAGGGCGGCGGTTCTAATAGTCCCGCCAATACTTGCTTCATGAATTACACTGACGTAACTTCGGCTGGAACCGTGACAACCGGTGGAGTAACTGGAGCATGCACGACTGCGACTAATGGTCACCCATCCCTCTCTCGCTCAACTGCAGTAGGGAGAAGAAGATTGTGCGAAGGACTCGTACTCTTCACAAACATTATTGACATACTTGAAAATCTCGATATCTCTTCTAATTCTCAGCTCTCCAAGTTAAATGATATTTCCTCTAAAGTGTCACCATTGCGGACCATGGCAACTGCTGCAGGTCTTGGCACTTTGATCTCAATGACTTCTCAATCCGATTGTGAAACGGCGATGGCGACTTCGAGTAATCTTGATAAGCTTGAGCAGTTCTACGTGCTGATCTACGAGAAAGGTCTCTTATGAGGATTGGGCTCCTATTTATCCTCATCTTTTATTCTTCCCTCTGTCTTTCTTTTGATTATCCCTATACCTCTCGTTCGCCTCAAGGACTACTTATGGGAGATGCATTCACCGCCGTAAATGACGATGAATATACTCTCTTCTATAATCCAGCCTCTCTTGGGAGGCATAAGCATGACTTCACCTTTTACCCTTTAAATCCCCAATTCAACGGTTCCAACTTACTTACTGACATTGAGCGGTTTCAAAATTTTCCAGATACGCCCTCTGGCGCTTTCGATGTCATGAAGGACTATCCCATCCACGCCTCAGCAGGTATTTCTCCTGGATTTAAGCTATTTAATTTTGGTCTCTCTCTTATCGCCAACCAGAGTTATGATCTGCTTCTAAGAAACTCAACCCATCCCATGCTTGACCTAGATATAAAATCGGACAAAGGTTTGCTCATTGGAGTGGGAATCCCTCTCGGTCCTGCACGTCTGAATAGAAAATCACTGAGTGGTTCACAGACGACTCTAGGGGTTGGAGCTAAGTATCTGGAGAGAACTGGAGTGAGAGACACTCTTTCACTCTCCGGATCTACGATCGGAGATTCCCTCGGTAATGAGGAGCTAGATGCAATCATCAAATCTTTGGGTAAAGTCAAAGGTATTGGATATGGTTTTGATGTGGGATTCGAGCACATCGAGCGCCGAGGAAGCGCCCAATACGTTCTTGGTCTTAGTGCCTTAGACATCACCGGCACGACCTTCACTGAAGAGTATACTGCAGATAAACTCCAGGTAGCTGACATTAAAGATCAGATAAATGTGGGGATGGCAGCTGGACAAGATTTTAAGTACTTCCATTATATTTTTTCGGCCGACGTTCGAGGTCTTAATGAGCAAATGGATTTTGGTAAGCGCATAAGATTAGGGGCCCAGGTTGGAATCCCCGGCCTTAAGCTGATGGGGGGACTCAACAGCAGTTACTACAGTTATGGTGCTGTGCTTGATCTTGCTTTTATGAAGCTCACCACTGGGTTCTATGAAGTGGAGCTTGGATCAAAATATAAACAGATTAAAAGCCGCCGATTTGTGATCTACCTGTCTTTATTTGACTTTTCATTCGATGCCTAATTTTTTATCCTAACCCTAAGCACACATACCACCACGGATTGGAGGACTATTTTGAATAAAACGTTCATTCTGGATACTAACGTCCTATTGTTTGATCCCTTAGCGATAAATAAATTCGGCCCCAACAACAAAGTCTTTCTCCCTCTGACCGTCATAGAAGAACTCGACAAGTTTAAGAAAGATCAAAATGAAAACGGACGGAATGCCCGCTACTTTTCACGTCTTATCGATGGCTTTAGGAGTGAGGGGTCGCTCTTTAAGGGTATCCGGCTAGAAAATGGTGGTTCTCTTCAGGTTAGTGTCACGAAGGAGTATAAAGGTGTAGCTGGAGCAGGTCTTAAGCTTGATTTGAATGATAATCTTATTCTTGCATCCGCTCTGAATCTCAAGGAAGGTGGGGAAAACGTAACACTTATTACAAAAGATATTAACCTTCGTATAAAATCCGATGCAGTCAATGTGCATGCTGAAGATTACGAGACGACAGACGTTACTGTAGACGAACTTTACTCTGGACAAAGAATTGTTCAATTTGACCTGGAAAAAATAGAAGAATTTGAACGTGAGCGCTTTCTGAGACTTGGTCCAGGGGATATCACAGCCATCTACCCTAATGAATACCTCATCTTGGTTGATAAAAATAACCCCTTTAAAAAGGTTTTGGGTCGTTTCCATGCAAAGAAGGGAGGAATCGTTCCGCTGATTAAGCCGAAGGAAGGAGTCTGGGGAATTCATCCGAAAAACATAGAACAACAGTTCGCACTCGATGCACTTTTGAACAATGAAATCAATCTTGTTTCTCTAGTAGGTAAGGCGGGCACGGGTAAAACTCTTCTGGCAATCGCTGCAGGCCTTGAGTGCGCTATCACAAAACAAAATTATTCTCGGGTTCTGGTTTCAAGGCCGATTGTCCCGATGGGAAGAGATCTCGGCTTCTTGCCTGGAGATATAAATGAAAAGTTAGGGCCTTGGATGCAGCCTATTTTTGATAACATTGATTTTCTTTTTGGAAATCAGAGGGCTCGGAATGAGATGACGACCTGGGATGAGCTCATCAACCAGGGTCTTCTCCACGTTGAGCCGTTAACTTATATCCGCGGTCGATCTCTTCCTCAGCAGTATATGATTGTCGACGAATCTCAGAACCTCACTCCGCATGAGATTAAAACAATTATCACGAGGGCCGGAGAGGGAACAAAGATCGTCTTAACCGGAGACTCTGAACAGATAGATAATCCGTACCTAGATTCCCTCAATAACGGATTGGTGTATACCATTGATAAGCTAAAAGGTGAGGAGATCGTAGCACATGTTAAGCTTCAGGTGGGTGAGCGTTCGCCCCTGTCGGAGATTGCATCTAAGCTTTTATGAGGAAAACGTACCAACGTCGATTTTTGAGGGCACCTTTCAAGGAACCCATCATCTACGCTGATGGGGAGAATGTTTCTCAAGCAAAAACGTTAAATATATCCGGGGGAGGGTTATTATTGTCAGAGATCCCTGCCTTCCCCAGTAGAGACGAAGTGCCTCTTCTTATATCTTTGCCTCAGATTCCAATTTTCAGAAACTTTACTCTTTTAAAGATGCAGACTTTTTCGAAGGAGCTGTTTCCTAAGCAAGTAATTCGACTTAAGGCCCGAGTAGTCAGGCGAGAAGAGCTATCACTGAATCTTGAGAACCTCTTCACATCGCGATTTGGGCTGGAGTTTGTGATGGTCGATCCTCATGACCAGAAAAAAATCGACGATTACGTGACTTCTTTTGCCTCAAACCTCGTCTATCTTCAGGCCCTTATCGACGCCGTAAATTACGACGAACAAACTAGAACAAAAGTCCGTGTTCTATCGAGCATTCTTGGTTACCGGGATTTTGAGAAACTCGCCCAGCTTCGGTCAAAAGTTTATGAAGACTACCGTGGTCTTCAATGGCTCTGATTAATTTTAAAAATTGAACATCTTTGTTCAGAGAGAGCTGGAAATGAAGTTGGGATTATTTTAACGATACGACATTCTTTCTTCTTGTATTTTTTAGGTTTTTGATTGAGTAATCGATCGTTTTTTTGATCTTCTGTTCCGAAATCACAGTCAACGATACCTTTAACTATAAGATCTTTTGTGGTCTCATGATAGATCTCAACACTGTATCTTTCTTGATAATAAGACCAAAAGCCAACATAAAGGGGAGAAGAAAAATGACGTCTCTCAGTTATTTTTCTAATCACGTCTATGTCTTGAAGCTCAAAATCTAGATTTTGTTTGAGGTACTCAAGTCCCAAGTCATTTCCATAGAGACAGAGAGCTTCTTTTCCGGTGACCTCTCGAAAACTTTTTTTATCGAGATTTGTAATTGCGCGAAACGCCTCATCCAAAACAAATGCAGGATTCTTCCTATATCCTTTTCCAAGTGGATCACAGGCCACTATAAATAAAAGGATTAGGGTCATTTTAATATTATTCATTGTTCCCGCTTCTCCAATGGATTTGGTTATCAAAATTATCATCGAGGTTTTGCTGTTTTTATAGAAGACTTGAAAAAATTACCCGGTGTGTTAGATCCCTTCAGGGAATATTTAGAGTAATGAATTTGCCAGAAATAGACCTAAATCTATAGAATCGGCCGGATTTTGAACCCTCTCTTGAAGGCCTCTCAATGATTAAAGTTCCAATAGAATTAAAGATTAAGTACTTAAGTCGGCGCCTGGCCGATATCCAAGACGTACGTGAAAGCCATTTCGAAGACTTTTCCCTTGTCCAAAGGATAGGGCATCAAATCAAAGGAAATGCGGTGACCTTTGAGGTGCCCCAGATTGCCTGTCTTGGGCTAGAAATGGAGGTTGCCGCCAGACGTAAAGACAAAGATAAAATTAGCATTCTCATCTCCAAGATGGAACATCTCATAGAAGCCGCTAAAAAAGATGATAAATTTTAACGGAGAGTTATCTATGACATTTTCTCAGAATTCCCTAAGAGTTCTTAGCATTCAAAGTCCCGAAGAAGATTTAACTGATCTTAAGAGCGTGAGTGACCAGTTAGGAATGAAAATCGAAATCCAACAGGTTAAGACAAAGGTTGAAATAGATAATATGGTTAAAAATCAAAACTGGGGGATGATCTTGTCTGAATTCAACCTCGATGGCTTTACGGTCGTGGAAGCTTTAAATTTAGTTCGCAGGAATATTGCGGATGTTCCCTTTATTATAATCTCGGATCGTTTAGGGGAAGAAAATGTTGCTGATGTAATGAGGGCCGGCGTGGAAGATATTATCCTTAGATCACATCCTGCCAGATTAGATTCTGTTTTGAAGCGACTCTTTAATGATCATGATAGCCAAACGAAAGAAAAGAACTCCAATAAGAGCACCAGTGAAGCATTTGCCATTAAAGAACAGATGCTCGCCATCGTCTCTCATGATATTAAAAATCCCCTAAGTGCAATTTATTTAGAAGCTCAGATGCTACTTCGTGTTGCAGACAGGGCCCCCAAATCTATTTTCTCTGAAGAAGTGAAGATACAGGCAAATAGAATTCTAAAAACAACTGATAGAATGAAGAATCTTATTTCAGATCTTTTAGACCGGAGTAAGACCGAGAGCGGACTTCAAAGGCTTGAGAAAAGTGAAGTCAACCTAAATCAAATCATACAAGAAGCTGTTGATTCTTTGAGGCCTATCGCTCTTGAGAAAGGTATTACTTTTGAAACGAGCTTAAAGGAGTCATCTCAACTCAACGGTGATCGTAACAAACTCTTTCAAGTCTTTACCAATTTGCTGTCAAACGCAGTTAAGTTTAGTCCTCCTGGCCTCGTTGTACGAGTGAATGAGAGAGAAACCGACCAAGACTTCATTTTCTCGATCGAAGACTTTGGACCTGGCCTACCTTCGTCGGAACTTCAAAAAGTTTTTGATAAGTTCTGGACGGGTGGGAAAGGCAAGGCCAATGGTACAGGTTTAGGACTCTTTATAACCAAAACGATTGTTGAAGCTCACGGAGGAAGCATTGTAGTAGAAAACTTACCAAGAGGAGGAGCTTCTTTTTGTTTTAGTCTTCCCAAGGAGCCCAACGCTTCTCAGTTAACATTCGAACGCATTATGGTTCCCAGAGACCAGAGAAAAATTATTTTTGTTGTAGATGACGATGACGATCTAAGGGAAGTGATTGCATGGGTAATGGAGAAAGAGGGGTTTGAAGTTAGATCATTTAGTTCACCAAAAGATGTCTTATATATGTTAACCCAAACCCATCTAAAACCAGATCTTTTAATCGTTGACTTTCACTTGGATGAAATAAATGGATGTGAGCTTGTAAAAAGAATTCGTAAGCTAACTGGACTAAACGAGTTGCCTGCGGTCTTGATTACAGCTTCACCCCTTGATGTAGAAACCACTGAAGAGCGTGATTTGACCGGAGAAATTATCACCAAGCCTGTCAATCTCGAGGGACTTGTGATGACCGCTGAAAAAATGATTACTATCAATGCCCCTTAGGAGGAGAGATCATCGATCTTAGCATCCAGGCATTCTTTTCGTGCCTTTGCATCCGCTCGATCATAAGGTCCGTCGTCACATCATCTTCGGCTTCATCGCATAGGTTTATGATCTCTCTCGCTGTCTTAACGACAGCTTCATTACCCATAACGAGATGGTGGATCATTTCTTCCGCCGTTGGGATACTATTTTCCTCTTTTATCGAAGTTACTTTGGTAAAAGCAGAGAACGAACCCGGTGCGAATTCACCCAGAGCACGAATACGTTCGGCGATTTGATCAACACCTTTTGCCAAGTCGATGTACTGCTCTTCAAAAAGTGTATGCAGCGGCTGAAACATTTTACCTGTTACATTCCAGTGATAATTTTGAGTCTTAAGGTACAGTAGATAAGAGTCGGCGAGGAGTTTTGAAAGACCTTTGCAAACTTGTTTTCTTCCCTTGGGTTCGATTCCAATATTTATAGTTTGTTCAATATATTCAGCTTCAATCTTGTTAGGCATAGAAACTCCTTTTTTAATTTTTTTCATCATTGTCCAAGATTATAACCAAGCCTTAAAAGTCCTCGGTGTATTAGATCTTTCAAGTCGGGAGAATTGTCCTGGTCTGTTTACTTTTTTCAAATATCGAATTTATATAGCGCTCTACCGAGTGACCAAGTGTATTCAAGGTCCGGCGAATCCGATAAGTGAAATCACTTATCTTTCTACCACCTGCATAAGTCTCAGAGACTAAATTTATGTAATCGTTACGAATCAAAGACGAGTCTGTCTGTTTTAAGTGCTTTAGAGTTAAACAACCCAACATCAAAGTAATTTGCCAGAAGACTATCGCCCTGAAGTAAAATTTTCGCAGGATACTCCTCCTGATGCGAAAAGGAGAAGCAAGAGGGCCGCCATGACATGACTCTCAACTTAGAATTTAGTACGCTTGTTGATTACTTCAAATTAGTCTTAGAGTGTCCTTCGACAGTTCCTCAAATTTTGTTTTCGATGAACCATGAGCTCTTGATGTAATTTCTTTTAGGATCAATTTCCCTTTGGCAAAGAAATCATGACCATAACTATCTCCAGAGAACTCCTCAAGTAAGGAGTTTACTTCTATTTCTAATTGCGAATTTCCAAGTGTTTTTAAATAACGTCCATAGGACTCCTCACACCTTTGTGCGTCTTTTAATTCCTTGAACTCTCCCAAGTTTACAACCTTCATCGGTTCCCCTTTCAGTATGGATGAGAACGTCCCTATTCCCACCTCTTCATTTCAATTCAAACTCGAGACCAAGTTTTGGAGTCTTTGAGTATCGAAATTCTTTTGCCGCTTCTTTTATAGGTCCATGATCTATTTAAAAAGCTTTTATGCGTCTGGTCCTTGAGAATTTGTAAAGATTACTGAAAAGGATGTCCTAAATAATGAACAAATTACCCTGTAACTACTTGAAAAGTAGTGACCTTTTGCGTCTAAAAACAAAGAGGGGGGCCAAAAAGGCCCCTCTCTTTGTTACTGATCTTGTTATCAGATTAGTTGTTTTTCTTAAACCACGCCTTCGAGCCTTGTGGATCCGGTTTCATCGTGTCGGCACCTTTTTTCCAGTTGGCCGGGCAAACTTCACCAGACTTAGCTGTGAACTGATAGGCCTCAACGAGGCGGAGAGTTTCCTCAACACTCCTACCAACTGAGAGGTTGTTGATTGTCGAGTGCTGAATTACCCCATGGTCATCGATGATGAAGAGACCCCTTAAGGCGACACTCTCATTAACCAGAACTTCATAATCACGAGCAATTTTCTTGTCGAGATCAGCAAGAATAGGAAACTTTACTTCGCCCAACCCACCTTCATTGCGTGGTTGCTTAGTCCAGGCAAGATGAGAGAAGAAAGAGTCTACGGAGCAAGCGATAAGCTCGCAATTCATGGACTTGAACTTTTCGGCTGCATCAGAGTAAGCGATGATTTCAGTTGGACAAACGAAAGTGAAATCTAGAGGATAGAAGAAAAGAACTTTCCACTTACCTTTATAGTCGTCCAGTGAAACGGTTTTGTTCTGACCGTTCACAAGAGCATCAGCTTTAAAATACGGGGCAGGGTTACCAACTAATCGTGCCATAAGGGAGACTCCTTAAACAAAAAGGTTTAAACCAATTTCAAAATTGAAAAATTGGACTTGGAAAATTTAGTATTTAGTGTCAATTTTTTCAAGACTTACCGTTTCTTGCCCTGTAGGTTGGCCTTCTGTGCCCATCTTTTTTCTAAGATCGTTAAGCGTTAAATTTAACTTCAAGAAATATCAGTATTTTCCGATAAGGTTGAACAAAGAAGTCAATCATTTGGATAAAAGGATCAAAATGGAATCACCTAAGGGATACATCCCTAACCCTATAGTTATTGAACAAACTGCCAGAGGGGAGCGCCAATACGATATTTACTCTCGACTTCTTCTAGATCGCATTATTTTTTTAGGCACTGAAGTCAACGACACCGTAGCTAATTTGTTAGTAGCGCAGATGCTCTTTCTTGAGCAGTCAGACCCTGAAGCACCGATTCACTTTTATATCAATTCACCTGGGGGATCAGTCTACGCAGGGCTTGGTATCTACGATATTATGCAACATGTGACTTGTCCTGTTTACACCTATTGTGTTGGTCTTGCGGCTTCAATGGGGTCACTTCTTCTTCAGGCCGGAGAAGGGGGCCACAGATACTCCCTTCCTCATTCGCGTATTATGATTCACCAACCCCTCGGCGGTGCCCGTGGTCAGGCAACTGATATCGAAATTCAGGCAAAAGAAATCTTAGATCTTAAAAAGCAACTTAATAACATTTACGTTAAGCACACGGGCCGAAAATACGAAGAGGTGGAGAAGGCTTGTGATCGGGATAATTATCTTAATCCTGAGAGAGCTAAGGAATTCGGATTGATCGACAACATTATTGTTCCAAAAGGCAAAACGAAGAAAGCTTAACTTCTTCAATGTTTAAAAAGGTAAATATGAGTAAAGACAAAGCAAGCGGATCTTACGGAAGTTTAAACTGTAACTTCTGCGGAAAATCTCAGAAAGAAGTTAAAAAGCTCATCGCTGGTCCGGGCGTATATATTTGTGATGAGTGTATCGAACTTTGTAATGATATCATCTATGAAGACTCCGTCAAAACAGTGGCCAAGACAGCAACTGATAACGTTCCTAAACCTCACGAGATCAAGTCCCACCTGGATCAATATGTAATTGGACAGGACCGAGCAAAAAAGATCATCTCTGTGGCAGTTCATAATCACTACAAGAGAATTTCATATAAGGCAGCAGTTAGAGATGAGGGTGTGGAACTGGCCAAGTCCAATATTCTTCTTGCCGGGCCTACTGGCTCTGGGAAAACTCTAATTGCTCAGTCTCTGGCAAAGTTTCTAAACGTGCCTTTTGCTATCGCTGATGCCACAACTCTTACTGAGGCGGGTTATGTGGGGGAGGACGTCGAGAACGTCATCCTTTCACTCCTTCAAAACTGCGACTTTGATGTCGAGCGTGCCCAGCGAGGAATTGTTTACGTCGATGAGATTGATAAGATTGCGAGGAAGTCAGAGAATCCTTCTATCACTCGAGATGTTTCGGGTGAGGGTGTTCAGCAGGCTCTTCTTAAACTCGTAGAGGGATCAGTGGCCAACGTCCCTCCTAAAGGTGGCCGTAAACATCCTCAGCAGGAATACATCCAGGTAGATACCAGAAATATTCTTTTTATCTGTGCTGGAGCCTTCGTTGGTCTTGATAAGATTATTGAAAAACGAATGACTAAATCTAAGGCTGTGGGTCTAACTTCAAATGTTTCTCTGAAAAAAGAAAAATCACACCTCGAAACCCTTGGTGCCATTGAACCGGAAGATCTAGTTCGATTTGGTCTCATTCCGGAATTCATCGGTCGATTGCCCGTCACGGCCATGCTTGAAGAGCTTGACGAAGCTGCATTGGTTTCTATTTTAACTGAGCCAAAAAATGCGATCGTGAAGCAGTACCAAAAACTTTTTGAATTTGATGGAATTGATCTGGAATTTAATGAAGACGCCATCCGTGAGGTCGCTCGTACTGCTCTAAATCGGAAGACCGGAGCAAGAGGTCTTAGGGCCATTTTGGAGCAAGTGATGCTTGATGTGATGTATGATCTACCGGCTAACGAGAAGATAGCGAAGTGTATCATTACAAAAGAAGCCATAACTGGTGAAGGAAAGCCAATATTAGAAGAGGGTGACCGCAAGAAAAAAGTGGAAGGCAAGGCCAGTGCCAAATCGGCAAAAAAAATCGAGAATGCCTCCTAAATCATCTGAATACCTTGCGTCCTAAATAAGTTCTAACTAGAAGTAATCGTTAAACTCAGTCTGGCCGGGAAAAAAACTCCCGGCTTTTTTTATGTATTGGAATTAAGTTTTCATGGGATAATAAAAGGGTGGAGACTTCATGAATGAAGTTTCCTTACTTTGAGACAGAAAGGCGCAGGAGGTGCTATGTCCGATAAGAAGTCTGAAGCTGTTAATAACTTCCCACTCCTACCATTAAGAGATGTGATCATCTTTCCTCACATGGTTGTGCCTTTATTTGTAGGTCGTGAGAAGTCTATCTCCGCGCTCGAAAAGGCTGCCAAAAATGGAAACGAATTATTCCTTGTCACCCAGAAGGATGCCTCTGTACTGAATCCTGAAAGAGAAGACGTCTACGACATTGGAACTGTTGTAAGCATCATCCAAATGCTTCGCTTGCCTGATAATACAGTGAAAGTTCTCATTGAAGGTAAGTACCGAGCTAAAATAAAGTCTTTCCGCTGTGAAGATGACGGCTACTACTCAGACGTGGAGAAGTGCTCTGACATCATTGAGTCTGAAGTTGAAGTCGAAGCTTCAATGCGCTCTGTGAAGTCTATTTTTGAGCAATACGTGAAGCTCAACAAGAGAATTCCTCCTGAGCTCCTTATGAGCATCTCGTCTATCACTGATCCTTCCCGCCTTGCCGATATCATAGTAGCGCATTTGACAATGAAGATTCCTGAGAAGCAAGAGATATTAAATGCTGTAAACGTCGATACTCGCCTTCAGCTCCTTCTTGAAAAAATGCAGGGTGAAATTGAGATCATCAACGTCGAGAAGAGAATTCGCTCTCGCGTGAAAACACAGATGGAAAAGTCTCAAAAAGAGTATTACCTGAATGAGCAGATGAATGCGATTCAGAAAGAGCTAGGAAATAAAGACGAGAAGTCTGACGTTGCCGAGATGGAGGAGAAGCTTAAGACTAAGAAGATGCCGGAAGAGGCCCGTGAGAAGGCTCAGAAGGAACTTCGTAAACTTAAATCTATGTCTCCGATGTCAGCTGAAGCGGCTGTAGTCCGTAACTACATCGACTGGATGATTTCTCTTCCTTGGGATGAGTACACTCAAGATGATAACTCTGTATCTAAGGCGAAAGAAATTTTAGATAATGACCATTACGGTCTCAATGACGTGAAAGAGCGGATCGTTGAGTATCTCGCCGTTCGTTCTCTGGTTAAAGACGATGCAAAAGGAACCCTCCTTTGCTTAGCGGGCCCTCCAGGGGTTGGTAAGACTTCGATCGCTAAGTCATTGGCCGAATCCCTTGGACGTAAATTTGTACGTATTTCTCTGGGTGGAGTGCGAGACGAGGCTGAAATCCGTGGACACCGTCGTACCTACGTTGGGGCCATGCCAGGTAAAATCATTCATGCTCTTAAAAAAGCTGGGTCATCCAATCCTGTCATTCTCTTAGACGAAATTGATAAAATGAGCTCTGACTTTCGTGGTGATCCTGGAGCAGCGATGCTGGAGGTTTTAGATCCCGGCCAAAACAAGACCTTTGGTGATCACTATATTGAGTGCGAATATGATCTATCAAAGGTTATGTTTATCATGACTGCGAATGATCTTGGAGCTATTCCGGGACCACTTCGTGACCGGATGGAAATCATTCACATCGCTGGATACACTCCAGATGAGAAAATGCAGATTGCCAAGAAATACCTTCTTCCGAAGTCTTGGGAGTCACATGGGCTTAAAAATTATCCGGTGACCGTTTCTGATAAGACATTCACTCAGGTCGTTCGTGGCTATACGAAAGAAGCTGGTGTGCGTGAACTCGAGCGTTTAATGAATACGATTGCTCGGAAAATAGCCACCGAAGTCGTCACTGAAGATATTAAAGAAGGGCGTAAGTTTCAGGTAACTGAAAAGAATCTTGAAAAGTACCTCGGACCTGTTAAGTTTGATCGAACAGGTATTGAAGAGCAGCCTCAAGTGGGTCTTGTCAATGGTCTTGCTTGGACGTCTGTAGGTGGGGAACTACTGAATATCGAAGTCGTGACAGTTCCTGGAAACGGAAAAATCCAGGTCACAGGAAATCTTAAAGATGTCATGAGAGAATCTGCTTCTGCCGCTCTTTCTTATGTACGATCTATTTCAAGTCGTCTCGGCGTTGATCATGAGTGGTACTCTAAAAATGATATCCATATCCATGTTCCGGATGGTGCGACTCCGAAAGACGGTCCTTCAGCTGGTATTACTATGGCTACGGCCCTCACCAGTGCGATCGCCAATATTCCTGTCCGTCAGGATGTTGCAATGACTGGAGAGATTTCTCTGCGGGGTCGAGTGCTTCCAATAGGTGGCCTCAAGGAAAAAATCCTTGCGGCGAAACAGGCAGGAATCACGACTGTCATCATTCCTAAGAAAAATGAAAAAGACATCGTGAAAATTCCCGATGAAATCAAGCACGGGATTGAGATCAGACCCGTGACCGAAGCGGAGGAAGTCCTTCGAGTGGCGCTTAACCTCACAAAGCCGGAAGAGTTTATGAAGGCCAGAGCACTCAAAGTGCTTGATGGTGAGGCTAATCTGGAAGTTGCTAATTAATCAGATTATGTTTTTAAAACTGAAAGGCCTGGCTTTAATGCCGGGCCTTCTTTTTTCGAGGCAGTTTTCCATTGACATCGAAGCTCTCAATTCCTAATATGAACCCTCAAATTCATGAATGTGGGCGTTTAGCTCAGCTGGGAGAGCGCTACCCTTACAAGGTAGATGTCGGGGGTTCGATCCCCTCAACGCCCACCATACTTCCCAGCTTGCGAACTCAATTCGCAACCCGCAGAAATCATTAAATTCAGGACCTCTTTAAATGACACAAATTAGTATTGTGGAGATAAGGTTTTGATTTTCCTATTTGTGTTTTTGAAACTCTGCGTCTGGCAGCTATAAGGAAATGAGCGGGATTTACATTTCCTTCTTTTTCGTTCTAACGATTTTTGAATCAGGCCCCACACTCTCTACTAGAACTGCTCCACTTGGCCGGTGATGAAGTACGTTACATTTCAGTATTCACCAAATTGAGTAGTCTCATAATCGACTCAGATCAGAAAATTTTTAATCCTTTATTTCCAGGATCAAGTGGACACCTCCTTTATAAAAGTCTTTTAAGCGTTCTCGGCCCGGGCAGCCTTTCTTTTCCGGCTCATCTCATGGACTTTACTGGTAAGTGTTGAGATCCAACACCATGATGCTGGGGCAGTTAAGATTGTTTTATGATCAATTCTCTATTATTTAAGCCTCATCTTAGATTTGAGCAAAGACCGTTGGTTTTTTTTATCGGATCGAGCTTCTGATTACGAAAGAAGTTTTTGGTTTGAAAGAAAGGCCATGATGGGATTGGAAAAGTCTTTCGGACCTTTTTTAAGGATTGATTTTCAGTTCGGAAATTCAATGAATCGAAAGTATTTTACTGCTCGCTCATTTGCTCGAAGTCATTCAGATGTTAGGAAGATCCACGATGGAATTTATGGATCATTAAATTTGAGATCGAGTTTTTAGAAGATCTCGACGGTTTTTTTATGAAAAAAGAATAAAGGCCACAACGTGCAAAGTGACGAAAGGATCTTTGCCTCGTTTCTAAAAAAGCATTCTGAATTCAACTTCGAAACGATCTACATTTGGTACATTCCTTCCAGAAAGAGTCTTTACGAGATTGATGTTAACTTGAGCTGGAAGGAGAAACTCTTTCTTCAAAAAAGGCGTGATTGAGGAAAAAGTTGTGGTGAGCTGTGCCTGGTGTTGCATTCTGTCTGAGTCTTTTGACAGATAGTCATCGGCTGCTCCTAAATTTGATTGGTAAGTCGCCGGCATTTGATACATGAATCGATAGATGGGAGTAAACGAAACCCAGTCGTTCAACGAGATGGTGGAGTTCATCATCCAGTGAACTCTATCTCCATATTTAATGTCAAATTCACCTTTTTGAGAAGATAACCGAAAATCCTCTTCCTTTGGAACTCGCAGGGTCTTAGTTGTAGGTGCCTGATAGACATAGCGCAAACTTGTTCCAAAGTTCAAACGATCATTAACAACATACCCCGAAATAAGTTCACCATATAGGTCAAATTGACCGTCACCAAATCCTACGTCTTGCAAAATATCCGGATCGTCTTGACGACCAGTGGGAAGTGCTACTCCTGGGTAAAATGTCAGACCCCAGACGCCTTTATCGATGAGTTTTGCCATGATTCCGGTTTCCATGTCACCGTAGCCACTACCATACCAATCTCCAATGGGTTTATATCCGTAAAAATTAGTAATAACTGATTGAATAGTGCCTTCATTAGCGTCTACCATTTGCCTCAAATTCTCAGCGACGATGTTATTTTGGCTGCCTCCGTTTTGCTCAAGCAGACGAGCAACATCCTCATAGCTATTTCCAGATGTGCGCCTGATGTTGGCCTTTACTGCCGCGTTGTAATAAGCGATTTCTGCATAGTACATCACTCTATCCGTGATTCCGTATCCAAAACCGGTTCCCTGAACGTTGAATTGAGCATCCGCCTCGACCTTAAACTCACCAACAACTAAATTATTATAAGCAACAGGATCTAGGTTTGGAGCGATGAGATTACCAGTCATCTTATTAAAAGTAGAAGCATCAACCCGAAAGCTTGCACCAAGTGAGCTTTCCTGGCCTGATTGATTAAAATTACTTGTGACTTTTGAGGTGGTTATATTCCTTAGACCGATGATCCGTACCCCTTTAGGAAGTACTTTCCACGCTTGGGCCATGCTCATGCTTGAAAAGGAAATCAATATTAGGCTAAAGATGAATTTCATTTCGTTGACTCCAAATTTTCATCGATTGTACACTCCGACTGAATTATCTACAGAGAGGTCTGTAAAAAGGTAATCCCCCCTGTTAGGAAATTCATCATGGCGTATAATCTTCTTCAGATCACTTAAATTCAGTCACTTAGAGGACATATGGGCAAAAGCACGATATTCATTTTCATATTTAGCCTTCTGACCCAGTCTTGTGGACAGAAAAGTACCATCAAAAATTATGTTGAAGCCGAAACACTTGCCTCTAAGTATGGCGATGGAAAGCAAGTTATTAGAAACCTGACCTTCCCCTTATCAGATAGTTCCTTGGCCTATAATACGCCCCTTCCTGGTATAGGACCAATTGCCGGAGGAATCCTGAAGTTTGTTGGTAATATTTTTGCTGCGAACACTCAAATGGGCAAGCTTCAGATGTCTTATACCCAGACCATACCGGAGCTTCCAGAGGAACTCCGTTCTGTGAGATTGAAGCGCTTTTTTTTCTACATGAAACCCCAGGGTAAACAACGTCGTTTTAGGGATTGGGTTGACCGGATCGTCTTTGGCAAGGGACATGTGACTTTTGATTTTCTCGATAAGCTCGCTGTAAAGCTGGAATCTGTTAAACTTGAAAAACCAGATCAATACATACCGACCTTACAATCAAAAAATTATGATAAAGATGAGATGCGCTCACTTATGTCTGTCTTTGGAAAATATTATCAGCCAACAGTGATTGACCCCGAAAAGGCGAAGGAACTCGTGCTATTTAAGTATAGTCATAATGAAAGAGAAATGGATTCGGCACTTAAAAATTATGGGCCAATTTACATTCTTGAAACTCCTCGGGCCCGTGAAACGAAGCACTTTCTAATGGATCATCCTAAAATGAGAGGCTATTATAAAAAAATTCTTATCCTGCAAGATAGTCTTCTGGTTGAACTAGATAAAGATCCTGTTGCGGAAGAGACTTTCAAAGTCGTGCTCTCCGAGATAGCCGAGGAACTTGACGAGCGCTTTGAAGTAGATTTTATTGATACTTGCACACCAGAGTCATGTCTTGATCTTAACGTTCCTGATGTAAATCTAACGCCTATTGCTGTTAAAGGAAATGCGATAAAACTAGATGCAGTCATTCATGCAGGAAAAGTTCCTGAGTCATTTAAATTAAAAGGTTTTGTTGAGTTCGAGATAAAGGTGATGACTCCTCGGGGAGTCTAATTCAAAAGGTCTGTCTCAATTTTTATGCTGAACTTATGCCCCTCTTCATCAAGCATGGCCTTCACTGAAGGCAGAGTGTACATAATCCCAATAACACTGACCTTGGTTTTTAGCAGGTCGATCTTACAATTATTGGTGCAGATAAAATCTGCTGAGTATGCCTCAAAGAATTTAATAGGTGTTCGATTTGCAAACTCAGAGTAGAAGCTGAAGAAGTCTACTATTTTCTCTCTAAGCTTTGCATTAAGTTGCTCCTGTGACTCTTTTTGGAGATTATAAGTAAAGAGAGATGTGTTTCTAGATTTTCCATTAAAGGAGAGCTTAATAACTCCACTGGAACGAATCTTAAGAGTATTTTGGAAACAGACTGGACAGTACATATATCTAATATAAGGGTTTTTATGAATAATGAATACCGGGATATCATTTCTTTTGATGGAACTACTTTACGGTGCCTGATTCGTGAAACTGGAAGTTCAAGATGGTTGATCGTTACCCACGGTCTTGGAGAGCATCTAGAGCGCCATGAGTATCTCCTAAAACTTTTTTCCGCTAATTTTAATATCGCGATCTATGATCTTCGTGGTCATGGAAAGAGTGGGGGGAGAAGGGGATGGATCGAGAACTTTAATCACTTTTTGAGTGACTTGCAGGCAGTGATCGACTACCTCAAAAAAGAATTCAGCATGACCAATTATACACTTTTTGGCCACTCTATGGGGGGACTCATTACCGCGGCTTATCTTCAAAATAGAGCACAAAAAGATTTTTATCCGGAAAAAGTTTTCCTCAGTTCTCCTGCTGTTGCAGGACCTGGAATCCAGGGTGAGATATTCAGCGTTGCCCCGATGATTCTTTTTGATGCTATGGTAAAAGCACCGACATTCCTTTTGCAAGGAGTTCTTGATCTTAAGCGTCTATCTCATGATGGAAGAATTTTTGAAAGTTATATAAAAGATGAGTTAAACCAATTAAAAATACATTCTAAATTATTTTTTGAAATCCTAAGAATGGGAAGGGACGTTTTTTCGCGGCCTCTTAGAGCTAATTGCCCCCTATATGTAGCGGTTGGTTCAGAAGACGGATTAGTACATCCTAAACTTGCGATCTCTTATTTTACGAAGGTTGAAAAGAGTGCTCAGCTTAAGGTGATTGAAGGTGGTTATCATGAGCTCCATAATGAGATTGAAAAGTATCGTCACCCTTATTTAAATTTTCTGAGACATTCATTAACCGGTCTTACTTTCGAAGAGTAGTCTCTAGTTTTTTTATTCGTTCTAGTGCTGGTGGATGTGAGTGATAAAATCCAGAGTAAAACCGATCAGAAACAACAGGACTTGCGTTTTGTTGGTAAAGTTTTAACAAACCCGAAATTAGGTCTGCCCCATTAGTTTCACTTGCAGCATAGGCATCTGCCTCAAATTCACGTTTTCGTGAAATCCACGAACCAATGGGAGTAAACCAGAATGTGTAAACTGGAAGGGCTTGAAGGAAGATGATAAATAGGGCCCCTGGGGACATTGCTCGAAGAAAATGGCCTGAGTAGAACCAGACTTCGTCAGAGAGTTTTCCCATCAACCAAAAGCCAGAAAAGGAAATAATTAAGGAAGTCACCAAAGATTTTGGAATATGCTTGAGTTTCATATGTCCTAATTCATGAGCGAGAATAGCGAGTATCTCTTTGTTTTCCAAAGCCTTCAAGAGCGTATCATAAAAGACAACCCTTTTATTTTTTCTCATCCCTGTAAAATAGGCATTCCCGTGGGAGCTTCGTTTGGATGCATCCATCACAAAGATTTCACGTGCCTTGAATCCGGCATTCTTGACGATATTCTGGATCTGCTCTCTTAAATCTGCAATTTCCAAAGGCTGAAACTTGTTAAAGAGAGGTGCAATAAGAGTTGGATAAATCCAAACTAAAGAGAGCTGAAAGACCGTCACAAGAATAAAAGAAATAAGCCACCACCTAGTGCCTGAAGAAAGAAAAACGAAAAGAAGGGCATACAGTAATGGGACTCCAACTAAGATACTTAGGAGCACTCCTTTCGCCCTATCGATGATGAAGATCCAAGGAGTGGTGCGGTTGAATCCAAACTTCCCTTCAATGATGAAGGTAGAGTATACCGACCAGGGGAGATTCAGTAGGAGTTGAATCATGGAAAAAGTGATAAGGAACGCCACCTCTCGATGAATATCAGAGAAAGGAAGCGCAACATAAAGCTTTTCGGCGCCACGTAAAGGAAACCAATAAAACAGGAGAGCTGCTTCCCATAAAAGTTTCAGTTGCCCAAAAGAATGTTTGGTTTTTCCGTACTTTAAGGCTTTTTGATGATCCGCTAGGGACAAGAAAGGCCGAAACTCTTCTGGGACTTCGTTTTGATGGGCTTGCAAGGTGGCCACTTGTCTACGAGAAAGATATATTTCGAAAAGATGGTTTACGACGATAAGGGCGATGAAAGTGACCTGAATATAATAACTAATAAGGTTATCCATAATGATCCTGGTAAAAACATTTTATGCCCATAATGATCTTCGAAACTTTAGTTATCTTATAACTGATACAGTCTCAGGTTTCTCATGGGCGATTGATCCATTCGAGGCCGATCAATTTATTCATTATATCAAAAAAAATGATCTCGTCTTGAAAGGAATACTCAATTCACATCAGCACTTTGATCACATCAGAGGTAATGGAAAACTTGTAAATCAATTTAAGTCGCCGGTTGTTAATCTTAAGAATTTAAATCGGATTTCTCTCAATTCTCTCCATGTTATTGAAGTTCTTAAGACTCCTGGTCACACTATTGATCATAAGGCTTTTCTGTGGCTAGAAAATGACACTCCCGTGGGTCTTTTTTCAGGGGATACCCTATTTAATTCAGGAGTAGGCAATTGCCATGGAGGAGGAGATGTAGGATTACTTTTTGATACGATTCAGGAGCTCAATAAGCTTCCCTCTTCGACACTTCTTTACCCGGGTCACGATTATCGCTTAAAAAACCTGAATTTTTCCCTTTTAATTGAACCGGATAATGAAAAAATTAAGGAAGAGCTTCGAAGGGTTCGTAGTGTCAGGACAGAAAGTCTTCCTCCGAGTTCAATGGGGGAGGAGAGGATGGTCAATCCCTTCCTAAGGTTGGATTCCGAGGAAGTTAGACAAAATCTTCAGTATGGCGGAGAAGCTCTTCCCTTACTAAAGGGGCATGAGAGAGAATTATTTTTCAAATTACGTCAAAAAAGAGATATTTTTTAAAAAAGGAAGGATCATGGCAAAGGCTAAGAAAAAGACAGCAAAGAAGACAAAGAAAAAAGTTGCTAAGAAAGTTACCAAGAAGGCTTCTACTAAGAAGCCTTCTAAAAAAACAGCAAATAAGGCGATAAAAGTCTCGATCAAAAAAGCATCTACAAAGATCTCGCAGGAATTATCAAAAAAACTAGGCCCACAGGTTGGAGAGCCTGCACCCGATTTCATTCTGATTGACCAGCATGGTAATAGCGTTTCCTTGAAGGATTTCAGGGGAAATAAAGTAGTCGTCTACTTTTATCCCAAGGCGATGACTCCTGGCTGTACTGTTCAAGCCTGTGAGATCAGAAATTCTAAGGCAGAGCTTGAAAAGGCTAATATCGTTGTCCTCGGAGTGAGCGCAGATCCGGTTGCTGCTCTTAGGAAATTCGAGGAAAAGGAAAAGCTTAACTTTCCACTTTTGTCTGATCCCGAAAAGAATGTCATCAAGAGCTATGGCGCCTGGGGTCGTAAGAAATTTATGGGCCGAGAATTTGATGGAATTCTACGCCAAAGCTTCCTAATCGATGAGAATGGAAAAATTGTTCATGTCATAGATAAGGTTGATACAAAAACACACCATCAGGATGTTCTAAATTTTTTTAAAAATCGTTAAGAATTTTCTCTTCTAAGACGTCCAGGCGCAACTCCGCCTGGAGTCTTTTCACTAATGCCTTAAGATCTTTCTCTGTTTCGAGAGAGCACTTCACGTCGATATCCCTATAGGAACCCTTGAGTGATTCGTCCACAGTCGAATAGAAACAGAGTCCCTCATTGGCTTCAAAAGTGAAATAAACGAAATAAGCATCATCCTTTGTGACTCTGATTCGGGTATAGTAGAGTTGTTTGGTCTGCTGATAGGTGTGCGACATAGATTCCTTGACTAAGAAAGATTAGGAATTAAGATATAATATAAGGAAAGTCAAAAAATTTAAGAAGTTATGTCATGGAGGACGCTTTGAGATCGAGTTTATTACCCTTGGCATTATTAACCACCTTAAGTTCCTGCTCATGGTATCGGGATTTTGAGAGATCAATAGTGAAAGATGATGGCACTGCTTCCTCACAAACTATTTCTCGTGCCCAATATGATCAATTACTTTTGAAATACGAAGAACTTTCAAAAAAATATGAAGAACTAAAGGAGCGCCCTCCAGGATCTCAGGACACTCTTGTTAATGAACTTCAGCGTACCCAGTCAGAGAATTTTGCTAACACCCCCTCCAACGTTGAAACTGTTGATGTTTTTAAGTCTACCGAATCTAAATCTTCATCGGCCCCTGTCGAAGTGCCGGACGATGTTGAGGCCCAGTTGAATCTTTATCGTAAAGGAATTGCTCTAATAGATTCAAATCAGGGTGAAGCAACTAAAATTTTTCAAGAACTTGAAAGTAAGGCGATAGGCCCAGTAAAGGTTCGAGCAAAATATCAGATAGGGAATATGCTTTTAAAGCGCGGACAGCACGATCTTGCTCTGCAGGTTTTCGAGGATATTATCAGTCAAAATGCTAATTCAGGAGTCGTCCTTGATGCCCTAGATGGTGCAGTTATTGCTTCTGAAAAGTTAGGGATGAATAGTAAAAAAGACCAATATGCATCAATGATAAATGATGTTTTTGGTGCAAAATAAGAGTAGGGATAAAGTGAATACTGAGAGACGAATTTTTGTATTTATTGCGCTCCTTCTAGCTTTATCAACAGGTGTGCATTCTCAGGACAATGTATCAGATGAGGATCTTGAATCTTTACTTGAAGCGGATAAAGCTCCCCCTAAAGAAGTACAAGATGTTTCTCAGGCAAGTGGCAGTCAAAAACCCTCGACTTCAACTCCTGGAGAAATTTCGAAAAACCTTCCGACCGCAGACACCGTTGACATTACCAGCATTCCACCAACAAACACTTTGGAAGATACACCTGTAGAATTAGAAAGCGATACTCAGACCACTCCGAACTCTGAGACCAAAGAATCTGTCATAAACGCAACAAATGAATCAAACGTTTTAGTTGATGATAGCGAAGATATTGTTGATTCAGAAAAAGTTGATCAAAAAAAAGACGACATTGTTTTTGAAACAACACCAGAAAAACCCCTAGCAACGGAGGGGGACGAATTAGAACAAATTAAGGTTGACCTCGGCGAGGAAAAAGAATCTCCGAAAAAAGAAGATTTAGCTCCTTCGAAAGAAAATATCGTCAAAACTCAAGAGCCTTCAGTGTTTGACGTCGGCCGCGAAGAACGAGATCTTCTGGGAATGGCCCAAAACATTCAGGGACAAATTACAGACCCTGAATGGAGTGAAGTCGCCACAGCGGCGAAGATTGATACTTATACCGTTGTAAAAGACGACTGGCTCTTTAAAATCTCCAAAAGACTTTTCGGGTCAGGCTACTACTACCCAAAGATTTGGTCCCTGAATTCATTCATTACGAATCCTCATTTCATCGAACCTGGGATGGTACTTTCCTTCACCACAGGCAGTAGTTCACAGGCCCCCGAAGTAAAACTTGGAACCTTTACCGCTGAGGAGCTGGCGTCAACTCCCGGCTCTATCGGAAATTCTAATCCTAAGGATCTGACAAACTTTGGAGAAGATGCCATTCCACAATGGATGGGTGAAAAAACAGCACTTGAGAAGCAAGGTGTTTTTTTTCAGTATGCTTCTGAAGAAACAATGGACGACCTAATGAAAGCTGGCGAACAAGCTCTCAATCGTGAGTATGAAAATTATGATCCGCCTACGCCAGAATTTGATGTCGTCCTGCCTAAAAATTATGACAAGGATGGGTTTGATAGAAGTTCAAGGATCTTTTTTTCATTTAAAGAAGGATTTTACCTTCGAACTTTTGTTTCGACGAATATTGTTCAGGACTTTGGCTCAATAGTTAACGGTCCTGATGAGAACATTTTTTTCATGCCTAAGGATCGGGCCTATATTCAGTTAGATGAATCGATAAATGCTTTGCCGGGTGATATATACTCTGTGTACTCTTCTGGTGGTAAAGTAAAGCATAGAAACTCTGATCGAGAGGGATTTAAATATTCCATAGTCGGACACGTAAAGCTCATCAATAAGATCAAAAATAAATGGGAAGTGGAGTTTATTGAAGTTTCGGGGACTCCTCAGCGGGGTGATCGCATCACTGCCTATACTCCGAAGATTGATCGTATTACTAGAACTTACAACTCGCGTCTTATAGAGGCTGGAATTCTTGCTTCCCACGAACCGGGACAAATGCTCCTGGGTTATGGAGACGTCATCTATCTGGATAGGGGTCGAGCTGATGGCATGGAAATGGGCAACGTCCTTGAAGCCTATGGTTTTAAAGATCGAGGGATTGATAAAAATATCACTGATCAACCGACTTACAAACTTGGTGAGATGACAGTCATTACCTTAACAGACAACTTCGCAACGGCCCTTATAACTAAGTCGGTAAGAGATTTCTACGTCGGGGACATTGCGATGACTAAAACCAAAGAGGCTCATTTACGTGAACAGAATGCAAGAAAAGGCTTAATCACCGATAAAAAAGATCTTCGAGGCGGTAAAGAACTCGATGAGCTGGATGTTGAGTTGAACTTAGAAAACCTGAATGATGATCTCTTGAATAAAGCCGATAAAATCCAACTTACTGAAGATGAGCTTGCGGAACTTGAAAGGCAAGAGCGAGAAAAGTCTGTGATTCGTGATTCGGAAAAAGATCTCAAATCTTTAGAGAGACTTGAAAATGAGATTGAGCAAGCAGAAAAAATCTTGAACGATGCCAAGCTTGATGAGGACAAACTCCTCGAGCAACAGAATCTCAATGATATCGAAAAGAAGGGCGAAACTATTGATAAGGAAAATCTCGACGATATCGAGGAAAATCTTGGTAAGAGATATGTCGATGAAGACCTTAACACTAAAGAAAACCCTTATGGTCTTACGGAATTTGATGTCGAGGAAGTTGACGAACTCCTCAATTCTGAAAAAAAACAAGAAAATAAAGAGTAAAACATTACTCTAACGCACCTCAAGCACTGGCCAAAATGCCAGTTCTTGAGGTAAATTGTTTGCCAACGCACCCTTAGCTCAGCTGGATAGAGTAGTTGGCTTCGAACCAATTGGTCGGGAGTTCGAATCTCTCAGGGTGCGCCATTTAAAAAAGAGAATCTTCGGGTTCTCTTTTTTTGTCTTTAAATCGTGATTCTTCGAATCTCCAACTTCAATCAATAATAATCACTATATCGAGATAGGATTTTATAATTTAAGACCACAAAGCCATAAAGCAAATAGTTTGTAGGCCATTCACAAACTCCAGATATTATCTTCAATCAGGATATCGACACCACGAAGCAAGAGATTGCATTTTAAATCTCGCTCATCTCATACACTTTAACTTTCATCGCTGGCTGCATTTGACCTTCAAACTCAATCGCCGGAAGTACCTTTTGATAGATTTTATTGACCTGAAGTTTTGTACCACTGACTAGTATATGTTCCTCCTCGTCAGATACTGTACTATACGAGCTAACATCCCTTGCAGTTTTTGCAGAGATGATCATAACCACTCCATTGGCAAAGCGGGACTCAGCTACATCTTGACTTAGAGAGGTGCTTACAAATCGAGGTAGCACATAGATACTACCTTTTTTCAGATCAGCGGGCTTCCCATTGGCATCTCTAAGTGTGCCGGTTCCGCGATAGACGACAGTCTTTTTCTTAGGTAATCTCCGAAAGATATCTTCGAGTAATTCAAATTGTTTAAACGAGCCATAGGTTTGCGTATAATCTTGAACAAGTATTGTTTCACTCACGGTCAAACATTCATCCCAAGGCTCTTTTGGATCTAATCCTAGATAACTTTTACATTCACTTTCATCCTTACAAAGCTTTTTGATAAAACTATCAATATTTTTAAGATGAGCTTCACTTGCCGGAGTGTATCCACAGCAATCGCTAACTGCTACCATCTCAGCTTTGGCATGAAAGATTAAAAATAATAACGACCACAAGATATGCTTCATAAAAACTCCTGGGTTAATATAAAGTTTTTAAAGCAAGCGTTATGCCAAAAAGAACTTGGAATTTTTGAAACGTAAGTAGTGATTTCAATGAGATTAAGATGTTCACCTGTCAAAAACTTAGACATTGACTGAAAAATATTCAGATTAAGATTTTATGCCTTAAAGAGACTTCGCGAAGATGACGAAGTGATCAGCCCTGAGTTTTCATTTCATTACCCAGGCTAGATTTACATGGCAAGCTTCTCTCAATCAGGAGCACCAGTTTACGGATCATAGACCCTGTTGCTTAGGTTCTGGTGTGGTCTAATGGTGTCATGAATTCGCTTTCATCTATATGTAATATTTTCGTCCTAATCAAATGGTCAAAGATTTCCCCATTTTCCCAAGGACGGCCGTGCCCAATAAATAGAGGGGCAATATTTAAAATTTTGAAGCAGCTCAAAAGCTCCTTTGCTATGAACTCCCGCCCATTGTTCTAATGAATATGCTTCGGACAACCGCGCTTAATTAAAAATCAGCTAGAATAAATATGATCTCTCTTTAGGGGATTCTTATCGTTAAATTCGATAGGCTCGATATTTGACGACATGGAACTCATGAATTTTTAAAAAGTTCTGTCAATTTTCGATAGCTCTATCTCCCAAAGACTTAGGTAAAATAGATCACTCGCTCCCCGAGCTTTTCATCAAGAGGATAAATTTCATTTTCGTATCTTTGCGGGCAATGGAATTTTTAAGGCGCGCTTTCTCCTTCTTAAGCTGGAGTCCACCATATTCGCGTTTCCATTTGCCCAAGCTGAGGTGACGGCATGGACACCTAATATAACTTTAAAACTGGACCGGTTTAACCCGGTCATGTCAAAATGAAACTGATCAATAAGGACCTTATATTCCTTTCCCAGAAGTATTTTGTCGCTCTGGACTCTTTGAAGTTCTAATCCTTATGATGAGAATCTTGCATAGAGTTAGAAACACCTGAATACTCAATATGTTGAAACTAAGCAGTAAGATTGACCCAATTATGCTTGGGCCATAAAATATAATTGTCACTCTTTGCTTAGGTTTTTTATTTCTGCAGCGACTCTTAGATCTTCCTAGAGTTTCAAGGCGAGTATGATCCGTGAGATGAAACTTACAAGTATTGAGGGAAGGTACTATCTCTTCCCTGTTCCTGTAATCAAGGAAAGAAAATATCTTATTTCTTGCTCTTCAAAAGATGAGGCGGTCCTTATTTCTGAGGCCATTCTCACTCAAAAGATCAAGCATCCAGACCTCATCAGTGAAGACTTTATCTTTCTGACTTATCATTCGGATAAACGGACCAAGATTTTTTACCTGAATCCAAGAATAAAGTTATGACTGATCAAAAAAATGAGTAAAAACTAATTTCTCTAAATTTAGAAGGTTATTTTTTTTCAGAATTTTTAAGCTCTTCAATTTTTTTTAGAATCTCTTCGGATTGCATAGTAAGGTTTGCATACAGTTCAATCTTCCCATTTCTCTGCGCTTCGATAGCTTCGGTTAGAACCCGAGAGTACTGTTCTTCTAGTTTTTTGATGGGGTTGGATTTAAAAATTCCAAACATATACTTTTTCTTACACCACACGCAGGACTATTGAAATGAGAAAAAAA
>JBEIFX010000014.1:0-73444 GCA_040382195.1 Halobacteriovoraceae bacterium
CTCCTCCTCTTTTTTCAACTAGATCAAATCTCTCAAGGTAAGTTCCGCTCACACCAACAGAAACTTTTCGGTTTAGGCGTGTTCTTCCCATCAGGTCTTGTTGTTTACTGACCAGATCTCGTCCTGGTTTTCGAATAGTTGTAAAATAAGTATTAGAACGAAACTCAGATGCTTTAGCATCTGGAAGAGATACGAAGAGAATTAATAATAAGAAAAGAAAAGCTTCTTGCATGGTTTTATTATTCCTAATCAATATGCTAGAATTTTATAATAGACTTAGGCAATACAGATAAAATGAGAGTAATAAAGTCAGATACTGGGGTTTATATTTTTCAGAGGATCTTTAAAAACCTCTACTCAAATAATCTTAAACTGGTTATGTGGCAGTCCAATCCCAGTACAAGTGATCGAATTGTCTTTGAATCTCATCTTAATGCTTTCAATCCAGGGAAGGGACTTCTCCATTTTGAATTATCACAATCCAATGGGGTACAATCGGAGCTTCCCATTTATTGCTATTATCAGGAAGGAAGGCTTATTTTTAAGTCTCAAATCATTCAGGTGCGAAATAACGTCTTCAGCGTCCAAGTCCCCCTCGAAATTCAACTACTAGAAAGGGCCGATTTTGATCTTATAAGCAAAAAGATTGGCCGTGATCTTTCTCCTCTATTATCTGGCAATAGATTTAAAGAAGAATTGGTTCTCAATGATCCAGTGCTTAAAGGAAAATTAAAGACCGAACGATCTAGTCGGGATCAGAGCCTTCTGGACAAAGAATTTGATGATCTAAGCCTTGATGAGGAAGATAAATTCTATGCTGATAAACGAGAGAGCCCCAGGGCACGTCCAAAAATTGAGAATTGGGTGCGATTAAAAACTATAACCAGTGATGAGGTTTACATTTTGAAGCTCTTTGATCTTTCTAGGGGGGGAATTGGATTTTTGACAAAAGATTTAGATCTTTTTCCCAAATATTCAAAAGTGAGAGTTGTTGGATTTAGAGACTTTGATCTTGATGATCCGCTCCTGGCCCAAGTCATGTCCTATAGGCCTATTGATGATTCTGAAACTGAATTCAAAGTTGGTTGTATGTTCGACGAAGGCCAGGCCTGAAATTAGTATTGCCCCAAAATTCCGTCCTGTATCTGGGCCATTTGCATCCTTAGATCAATCAGTTCTTGATCCCAGTAGTTGGCAGAGGTGAATTGGGGAAACATGCGCTGGAATGAATGATCCTCCCATCTCATGGCAATCCAGGCGTTGAAATTAACCATTCTCATCATGCGTAAGGACTCTGTAAGATTCATCCTTAGCTGGGTTTTTCTCGTCATTTCTCGGTAAGCACCTAGAAATCTTTCGCGATCTTCAAGATTTGGTTCATCTTTTCCTGGGAAAAGAAGCCATAAGTCCTGCTCTATCGGCCCTTTCAAACAGTCATCAAAATCAACTGCCACTGGACCTTTATTTGTCCAAACGATATTACCCCGGTGAAAATCTCCATGGAGTCGCTGGGATTGAAGGCCTTGGAAAAGAGGACTGAGCATCATGGAAAGCGAGTCTAAAAGACTCAGGTAGTGGTGGAAGCTCAGGTGATCAACAGGCCGAACTTGTTCTAGAGCCCTCTTGTTAGCATCGATAAAAGTCTCAGGATTAAGACTCAATCGATGAGTAAAAGCTGCCATACTACCAATATTGTGAATCCTTCCAATAAGGCGGCCCACTTGTTCAATTTCATCCCTTATAAGTTCATCCTTAAGTCGCCCCAGAACTTTTGGAAAAATTGTAAACCACAACTGAGTCGCCTCATGGACATGAAGAGTCGTGCCATTCATTTCAAGGGGAGCAACTACAGGTACCTCAAATTCTAGAAGAGTCTTAAGAAACTGATGCTCTTCTAAGATTTTCTCCCGAGACCAGCGACCCGGTCGGTAGAATTTAATAATAAGATTATTTTGGGCAAATCCATCTCCGAAGTCTTCCGAACTAGCGATCTCCACATCATAAACTCGGTTCTCAAGGCTATTGAGGGCCATCACCCTTCCGGTAAGTCTTTTTTTAAGGATTTCTGCTCCCTCCAGCACTGAGTCCGGAGAGAGGAGATGAAAGTGTTTGGTCTCTTTTCCCCACAGATTATCGGAAGTTGCCATAAAAAATTCTCACTTTGTTAGTTTTAAAAGAGGTGAGGGAAGTTTCTGGATTTAAATCTTAAGTTCTCAATTATCCACACTTTCTTCCCCGAAATCAGCACTTTATTTTCCCTGATTGTCTTCCTAAACATGCTATAATACTACCATTCAAATAAGTTAGGGGAATTTATGAAGATTTTAAATCAATTGATGAGTCTTCTTCTTTCAATGGCACTTTTTACTCAAGGTCTCCCGCTCGCCTACGCACAGAATGCGGTTAATGAGGTGACACTAGTAACCACGGAAGCAGATACTTGCAACAAATCCAACCAACCTGTCAATGGCACTTGTTGTAGCCTTATGAAACTTGAAGGGGGCATCTGTGTCCCCAAGGAATTGAAAACTGAAAACGGTTGTTCCAATGTTCCTAATAATAATACCTGCTGTTCTTCTATGGAATTGAGTGGGGGGTCTTGTGTCGTTAAGCCCCCAGTGGATGCCTCCCTTACTCCATGTAGTTCTGCTGGAGATTGCTCTGGAGGCAGAGGATGTTTGTCTCAAACAACTGATGATCTTTTTTCAAATATTACTAATGAAGACGAAAGGAAAGCTAAGCAAGATGAATTGAGTGTCTTCTTAGATAAAAAAGCCAACGGACAAAACTGTGAATCTAATCTACAATGTAATTCATACAACTGTGTTCCCCGAACTGGAACTTTTGATCTTTCAGCTATTTGCGAGGAAAAGAAAGTTTGTCGCTACCTCCGGAAAGGAGAAGCTTCAGTGACAGGTGTTAAATGCGGTCCTGGACTTGCGTTGGAAAATGGTTCCTGTGTCGAAGCACGCGAAGCTTTGGTACCGGTGGGAGAGTTTGATCCTGAAGGAAAAAAGATTTTCGAGGTTTTTCAGCAAAATGGCTGTGACATGAAGTTTAATGCTGAGCTTAAACAAGCTGGTCTTATTGCCATCAAAGCGATTCGAGGTATGGAATGGTATTTTGGAACGATGGCCGCTGATACTCCAGAATGTACAAGTGGCGCTCCTAAACAACTTAGAGCTCTTGGGGAGGGGTTTCAAAATGCTCGAAAACCACTTTTAAAAAATTTATCTACGAGTCTTAATAATATTGAGGCTGATTTTAAGAAGCTCATGGAGGCCAGTTGGAAATACGGTAAATTTGAAGTCGTAAGTGGAAATGAAAAGGTGGAGGAAAAGTTAGTTGATGTCCATGCTGATACTGAAAATAAACCCAGAGATTACTTTCTCAAAGACATTAGCGACCAGGATCTTGCGACAAGGCAATCTTCCGGTCTTGACACTCTCATCATGATGCAAAGAAGAAACCAAACCTTCATGGACTATGAACAAGGTATGTTGGGAATCATTGGTAGTTTTGCAGGTAAAATTACAGAAGCCGGACATGTCGCCACTACAATAGGTGAATGCTCTCAAGGTAAACCCAAGTACAAAGTTCGTCCTTTCCTTTGGTGGATTACTAAAAATTGGAATGGCGTGGATCAGTGGTATATGCAATACGATGTAAAAAGTGGTGGTGCAGCGGTAAATGAGCCGGAAGTGGCAGAGGCCCTCGCTCTTATTAGCGGTCAGCGGTTTGGTGAAGGTCAAGGAGCTAAAGCTTCTGCTCCAGGAGCATTCACCGGTCAACACTACCTCATCGATCCCATTCCATTTGAGGGGTTAGGGCTTTCTGGCCGTAAAAAGGATTTGGGAAAAAGTAGCGGTTTCCTTGGACTTCCCATTTTTGGAGGCTTTGAAGATCTTCGAAAAGCCAAATATCTTGAGGGCTACAACTATGGATCCTTAAGAGGTGCGCTAGAGGGGTTTTATAAAAAACTGAGGTCTGGGGAAAATTTCATTTATGAACCAGAGCTTCAGACTCCAGACGAAAAAATCTTCGCTATAGATGCTAATGGCCATGTGATTAAAAGACCCATCGTCATTGGTCGAGATTGTATTGAAAAACCTAATGAAAAACGCTGGCGCTACTATCGTGAAGGTGATCTGCCTCATGGGAAAATCATAACTGATTTTACTCTTACAGAAGAGAATCGTGATAAAGTTGATAATTTAAGCCCTTATGAGTTTGATCATTTCTTAAAAAAGAATGAAAAAGTTAAAGTATTCGAGATTGAAGTCTGCAAAGACTTCAAAGATTTTCTTAAAAGAGTTCAGGGAGAAGGCTTTGCTCAATTTCTTGCCTACGGTCACTCTGAAAAGGAATATTATACTTTTAATAAAGCTTCAAACTATAGAAGAAAACTCTTCTCCAAGCTGATGGTTGATTTTAGTAACCTCAAGACTTATTATGAAAATCTGATCAAAGTTAGAAAAGAACAAATGACTTGTGTTGATAATGTGATTAAAGCGTTGGATCAACTTGAAATTGTCAAAGATCAAAATGACAATGATAGTGACAAAGAAGGGATCACTCCGGGTGATTCAACCGATTACAAAGCTGGTAAAGTCATTGCTCCGGGTGATTATAATTACAAGTCAACGAAACTGACAAATCCTAATTCCGAACTCACCAAAAGGAAACCTTTCTTGAATAAGTTTAGTTCTTCAAGTTTGAAGAGCATTAATGGTCGTACTACCGGAGATAATATTGGTGAGTTTACTAATTTTGGTGGATCTGGTTCTCTTTCAAGCGCAGACGGTGCCTCATTTGCGATCTTGAAGGATAAACTCAAAAGTGAGTATGAGAAGGCCAAAGCCCAGGGAATAGACGTTGAGGGAAAGAGAAATGATTATAAGAAACTCGTTTCTGGGCTTTATGGAAATGGTGCAGGCCAGGGTTCAATCAGTAACAGTGCTGGTATGGGTGGATTAGGAAAACTTGGTGGGCGCAATCTTGGTGAAGCGAGCCTGGGAGGTGACCTCAAGGGTCCAGAAATTTCCGGCCCCTCTGGAGAAATTCATAATTCCTCTGATGTTAAGAACGGTAATGCAAAGTCCACTGCAGGGGCACAAGGTGGATCCCATTCTGGAAGCTATAGTGGCTTTGGTGCTAATTCTGGGTATGCATCTGGGAGTGGCAGCGGATACGGGTCAACAACTAACGGTTCTGGCGCGGGCGATTCATCCGGAATGACTGATGCTCAAAAAAACGCTATGTTCGATGAATACAACAAAAATAAAAAGGATTATGAATCAAGTGAGGATGATACGATCTTTAAGACAGTATCAAAGGCCTATGTAAGGAACCTCGATAAGATCCTTATAAAGAAGAAAGTAGAAGAAAATCCTTAGAATTATTTTCTCTTTGTACGAATCTTTCTATAGCGCCGCTTTCCATAGCGGCGCTTTCTTGTCTCGGCCAGATTGTCCTGAAGATCTTTGATATAGACCGCTACTTCTCGGCGGTAGTGACGGTCACCGGTCTCTCCGAAATTTTCAATGTCTAAAAACCAATGATTTTCTCTGGTCATGTTATCAACAATTGTGAAATTGACACGATCCATTTCTCCCACGACCCTCCAGGGATTCTGCTCATTTCCTGGGCCGAATGTTCGAGCGTGAAGGGGGCTCGATGTAATTTCAAAACTTGGTTTACCAAATAGGCTTCTTGGGAATTGCATGATCTCACTCAAGTGTCGATCACCCGAAACAAAAATAAATGGAGTGGATATTTTTTTGAGTTCTCCAACGAATTGAAGAAAATCATCTGGGTGACTGCCTTCAAAGGACTCAAAAGAGTGATGGCCCCCAAAGAATTGATCACCTTTAATGATGAGGCTAGGGTTTTGTTCTTCTTTAAGTTTTGAGTAAAACCAAGCCGCTTGATCAACGCCCAGATGACTCTCTTTTTTATCCGCAGAGCGATAGAAACGACTATCGAGGAAGTAGAGGTTAAAGTCACCGAGGCTAAGAAGGCCCCCAACTCCATAGCCTTTACTCCAGTCATCAGTGCTCAGGTCCTGAGCAAAGAAGGCATCAAAGACTTCTTTTGAGGCTTCTTTGTGTGGATAACTGGAGTTACTGTTGTTGGCGCCATAGTCGTGATCATCCCAGAGACCATGGGTTGGGATGAGTTTTTGTTGAAAATAAAAGGGTAGAGTCATTCTGTTTTCGACGTATCGATTCCAAAGAGTTCCTGGATTAGTCAGAAGAGGTGAGTTCGGGGCCTTATAATCGGCATAGACATTGTCCCCAATCATCAAAAGGTATTCTGGATTCTTGGAGGCCAGAGCGTCCCATATCTTGAAATGCTCTTTTGAGAAATCGTTAAGGCAAGAAACGATTGCCAACTTTAACTTTGAACTCACTCGTTGTCCTCGGCCGACGAGTCTTTGATCGACAATTTTTTCACCCTCGTAGACATAAAGGTTATAGATTTTTTGAGGGTCCCTGATAAAAAGAACCTTGTGAACCACAAAGGGTGAGAAATCCTTAGAGATTACTTTAGTTTCTTCAGGAAGAAAAATCTCTCCTCCTTCGTCTCTCATTTCAAAACGAATTAAGCGTTTTTTTAAGGCGACGATACTAAATTCAACTTCCTTAGAATTGGTTAATCCCTGAAGGATTGAGATACTAGACGACTTTTTGAGGGGTGCTTGAGCGCAAGCGCCAGCAAGAAGAAGGGCAAAGATAAAAATGTTTACTTTCACAGTGGGTATCCCAGTTTTAACAGTGTTGATGTTAGTTCTATGAGCGGTAATCCAATAATCGCGGTATGATCACTCATTTGAATTTTTTCGAAGAGTTTTAAGCCGCGAGATTCTAGTTTATAGCTTCCGGCGCAATCCAAAGGAAGATCTTCATTTATATAGGCATGTATCTCTTTGAGTGTCATAGGCCTCATGTGGAGCACTGTTCGATTTAATAATCGTTCAATACCCTTGGGATGGATCACTACTACGGCGGTGAGAAGTTCGTGACTTTTTCCCTGAAGAAGTGATATTTGCTCCCTTGCGGCTTCTTTAGTTCGGGGCTTCCCGAATAATTTTCCTTCCAGAGTGCAGACTTGATCTGAACCTATCACACAGGCTTCAGGTCTTTTTACGAAGATGGCCTGGGCCTTGTAGTTCGCCAGGGTCATGGCAATTTCATCTGGGGAAGTGATAGTGGTCTTGACCTTATCTTCGTCCACCCCGGGATTCATGGCTTCGAACTCCCAACCAAGCTGAGAAAAAAGCTCCTTTCGGTATTTCGAAGTTGAAGCGAGGATTAGAGGAAATGGTAGGTTTAGTGATTGATTTTTTCCCATATCTTTAAGCACGCAATTCTGTTCTGATTGAGGTCTTTCCATGGAAAATCCAAAATAAAATCCCTGGCAGGAGACCGATTGATTCCGGCGGCAACACAACTTTTACAAAGAGTGAGAGTATAGTATTTTCGGTAGAAGGCGAAGATCGCTTCTTGTTTTTCTTCCTGAGTGGTGACAAGAGAAAGATTTTTTTCAAGTCTGCGTGCATGGGCCGAGAGTATTTCATTGAGTTTCTTTGTTTCTTTATTATTAGGGTCCAGTTTCCATTCCAAGGGTACGCTCATAGACCAAATACCTCGTGAAAGATATGAGCGGCTCCTCCATAGATAGCGCCCTTGTCTGAAGAAAGACCGGCGGTGATAATTTTCACTTTACCTTTGAGAGAAAAATGGATGAGCTCATCAAATTTTTTAGTCACGACTTTATTAAAATCTTCTCCAAGTTTGGAGACTCCGCCACCGATAATGAAAGCTTCAGGACCAAGGAGAACTCCCATGCTAACAAGACCCTGTGCTAGTTCCTGAGCGATGGTTTCAATAATAGTCAACGCTCGAAGATCTTTATTTTTAAATTCGTTCCCAAGTTTTTCAATGGTCCAATCTTCACGAATAAGTTCACTTATAGTTTGTTTAATTCCTTTTGCTGAAAGATAGCTTTCGAGATGATTCAATCCTCCGCAGGAGCAGAGCCTCTTTTTTTCATGAGCAATGATGATGTGACCTCCCTCTGCTCCCAAGGCCTTTGAGCCACGATAGAGCTTGCCCTCGAGAATGAGCCCTGACCCCACACCCGTTCCCAAGGTGATGAGTACAAAGTCCGAAAGGTCTTTTCCTGCTCCCCATTTTTTCTCACCAACTGCCGCAAGATTAGCGTCATTTTCAATAACTGCTCGGGCCTTGAACTTATCAGAAAATAAATCTCTCAAAGGAACATTCTTCCATCCCAGATTTGGAGCATGATCAATACTTCCGGAAAAATAGTTCGCCATAGGAGCTCCGGCCCCAACACCAACGAGCCGTGAGTGGCCTAAAGATATACCGCAATTTTCCTGAAGGATTTGCTGGCATTCCCGAGCAAGTTGGTCAATAAAGTCTGAAGCTGGAATATCTTTGCTTGTGGCATGAATTTTGTAATTAAGAAGAGTTCCAGAGCGATCAAAAAGACCAATTTTAGTATTTGTTCCACCAATATCAATTCCAAAGGCCACTTTGTCATCGTTCATATTTTAAAACGCTATCATGAATTAGAGGCCAAGGCTATAATCTAGAGATAGTCTTGATATTCTTGTCTTGTGATGTTGAGGGTCAAAGTGAAGCCCGTTAATTTAAATGAACTTCTATTCCACGAAAAAACAGACACACTTACTTTTTTTCTCCCTCCCTCGGAGAAAGAAGTTGATACTTTTTCCCAAGAGAGTTTTCTGGATGACGTTCTGGTTCAGCTTCAGATTCAAGAAAAAATTATCTTAAAAAAAATCGTCGAAAAGTCCCGCGCTGGCATCAAGAAAATTTTAAAGAATCATCCAGAAAAGTCCCACGGATTTTTTTTGTCCGAAAATCTTCAAGGTTACACCATCCTTCAAGGAACCATCGAACCTTATTGTATTATCGGTCAGACCTTCCACATTAGGCCAGTTCTGGAAGAACTCTTCGTTAATCCTGAGTTCCTTCTGGTGAACATTTCTTTTTATGAGATAAAGATATATCGGGCGGATTTTCAACAACTGGAGATCATCGAGCAGTATGACTTTGATGAATTACCCAAGAATTTCACTGAATCTTCACGGCTATACTCACCCCCATTTTTGGGCCTAGTTCCCCAGAAAAACATTCTTGCTTTAAAAAAAATCGCTCAAAAAATTAAAGATATGATTCTCTATGAGTCATTACCCGTTATCATTACTGGACTGGACGAGATGAAGAGAATTTTTCTGCGCTATTTTGATGAATCGGTGGGAGTAATCACTCACTTTGATGACGACTTTTATGAGAAAACATCAATTGAAATTCTTACAAAGTGTGAGCGCTTTCGATTTGCGGTCACTGACTACTATTCATCTCAATTAAAAGAGCGTCTTAAAAGGATGATCAAATCGCGCTACATCTTGAGTGATCTGGGTGAGATTATCAAGGCGACCTATGCAGGAAAAGTACTGCATCTTGTGATTCCAACGGAAGAGAAGCTCTGGGGTAAACTAGATCCTGAGACTGGAGAGTTCACCATTCATAAAAAGTTTGGTAAAAACTCCATAGACCTCTTCAATGAGCTCGCCGAAGAGGTCATGAAGCAGGGAGGAAAAATTAAAATACTAGGTCCTCATTTCTTTCCTCAAAACACCAAAGCTCTAGCAATATTAAGAGGTCAGCGATGATTGTTTCAAACTACTTTGATTTTAAACCATCTCTAGGTGAACGAGTTTATCTTTCTGATGGGGCGAAAGTGATAGGCAGAGTCGACCTTGGAGACCATGTTAGCGTTTGGTTTAATACTGTCATCCGGGCGGACGTTAACTTTATAAAGATCGGTAAAAACACCAATATCCAGGACCTCTGTATGCTTCATGTGACAGAGAAGAATTCGCTCACGATCGGAGAAAACACCTCTCTCGGTCACAGCGTGCTTCTTCACGGCTGCACCATTGGAAATGGATGCCTTATAGGTATGGGAGCGATCATACTGGACGGTGCCGAAATAGGTGATCATTGCCTAGTCGCCGCCGGCGCTCTCGTGTCTCCGAAAAAGAAATTTCCTCCGGGAAGCATGATTAAAGGCAGGCCCGCTGTAGTGGAGAGACAACTCACATCAGATGAGATCGAGCAAATATCTAATCACTACAAATCTTATCTCACTTACAAGGAACAATATTTAACAATGGATCGTCATGGAACTGGTCAAACAAACCTTGCCAAAGGGGATTAGATTTTCTTCTAAACTTTCTCAACTTAACTTTCTCGTGCGATGATGGTCATCTATTTGTTGTTACTCTGCTAGCTGAGATAGAACTGGCCCAGACCACAAATAAAGAACGCCCCAATTAAAGGAGCCTGATATTTACTTTTTAAGATAAGTGTAACTCTTAAGACAGCTCTCATAGAAATCAGTTAAGTCCACACCTTCACGAGGACGGATTTTACCTCGCTTTACTTGAGTATCAATAGCCGCTTTAACCGTTTGCTCCATAGTCTCAGGATTATACTGTAGGGTTGATAGGACCTGTGAAGCCTTATTACCGAAGATCACTTCTTCAATATAAAAGTCAGTCGGGTCGTCGTCATCACAGAAAATGTGCACTTCATTCAAGCGCCCAAAACAATTGTGGTTATCGCCCATGATGTCTTGATAGGCACCTGTCATAAAAAGACCAATAAAGTAGTCATCACCATTGAGCTTGTGCATGGGAACTGTATTAGTAGGGCCGTCCGCAGAGAGGAATGTATCAAGCTTTCCATCGGAATCGCAGGTAATGTCTACAAGCGTGCAAAGTTCGCCAGGCCTTTGGTTGAGCCTATGTATTGGCATCACTGGGAGAATTTGTCCTATAGCCCAAGTGTCCGGAGCCGATTGGAAAATAGAAAAGTTACACATGTACTGGGACGCCATCTGGTTTTTTAATTGAAGGATTTCGTCTGGTGCATACTCATCAAGAGAAGCAAACTGAACGATCTTCTTGCAAATCCGCCAGTAAAGAGTTTCAAGTTTGGCCCGCTCATCAAGGCTGAGTATACCAAACTTGAAGGCCGAAATAGATTCTTCCTTAAGCTTAGTGGCATCGTTATAGACGTCTTGGTAATTTTTTTCGGTGAGTTCCTGAGAAAGTTCACGAATGTTTGTTACAAGAATATTTTCACTGATTACCTTGTCCGTATTGAAGTCTTCTCCGCCAATCTCTACGGAACCAAAAACATTAGTGACTACGCAAGAATGGTGCGCCGTTATGGCGCGGCCTGATTCAGAAACGATGTGAGGGTGTGGAACATCTTCCAAATCACAGACTTGTTTTAAGATATAGACGACATCGGCAACATAGTCTCTGGTGGTATAATTGATTGAGCTGGCCGAGTTCGATCTTGTCCCATCGTAGTTGACACCAACTCCTCCGCCGACATCGAAATACTCAAGTTTCGCGCCCTCTTTGTAGAGCTTGGCATAAATCCTTGCCCCTTCTGATATAGAGTCCTTAATCGTTCTTAAATCTGGAATCTGGGACCCGATATGAAAGTGAAAGAGTTTAAGGCAATGAACCTTATCAATAGACTTCATGTACTTAACGGCCTGGAGGATTTCTGTGATAGTAAGACCAAATTTGGCGTAGTCTCCACCAGAACTCGCCCATTTCCCCGATGACTTCGTCGCAATTTTAGCGCGAAGTCCGATCATAGGTTCAACACCGACTTCCTGGGAGAGCTTCATGATGTCGAGAAGTTCAGAATATTTTTCTATTACTACAATGACTTTTCGGCCCAGCTGAATACCGAGAAGAGCAAGGCGCAAAAGATCCAGGTCTTTGTAGCCATTAACAACGGTAAGTGAATTTTGGTTAGAGTTCATGGCTAACGCGGCGAGAAGTTCTGGTTTTGAACCTGCTTCAAGGCCGTAATTGAACGGAGCGCCAGCGTCGACGATCTCCTCGACAACTTCACGCATCTGATTGACCTTGATTGGATAGACACCGTAATAAGAACCAGTGAATTTAGCTTCCTCAATCACCGAGCGGAATGTCTTATTAAGGTTAGACACTTGGGATCGGAGGATATCGTGAAAACGGATCACCGCCGGAAATGAGATGTTTTTATTTTTCATCTCATCAACAATTTCCATCATATTTATGACAGGGCCATTTTTTGTTTGAGTAGGATTCACGCACAGGTCTCCCTTTTCATTAACTGAAAAGTAACCTTCACCCCACCGGCTGATTTGATAGATTTCGTCAGCGTCGGATATGGTCCAGTCCTTGACTGAATCTAGGTTGTGAAATCGTGTTGAGTTTTGCGATGGCGTCTTCAACTCAAATCCCCCCGGGAAAAATACAAATTTATAACTTGCAATATAAGATAAAACTCACAAGTTAAAAAACAGTTTTTCCCGAGTTGAGCATTTTTTTACCTAATTCGTGAAGCCTGGCCATCAATCATTTGGGCGTGCTGGCCTTGTTTGGTTGATTCCTTTGTGCTGGCCATGTCCCTTTTAAGAGCGCAGGCGCTCAAGAGAACTGCTAAGAAGGCCGTTAATAAATTTATTTTCATGGTCAACCTCCCTGTTGTCCTATTCTCCTTAAAAATGACATTGCGAGTTTCATGCCAAGGGAACTTACTAGAATCTATATTATTTTGACGTGTCGCCAAGTAAAGTGACACCTAGGGTAGGGGACAGAAAGAAACTTGTCAGGGTCAAGTTGGCCTAATTACTCAATATTTTTATGATTTAGTTTGGCCAGAATCTGCCTTTGTTCTTCAATTGAAAGAGGCTTTTGCTCATCTGTGCCACCCTTTCTTAAATGAGATGTATTGATGATTTTGTCCAAAAGGCGAATTTTTTTAGTTAGGCTTTTTCCAACTTCAATAAACCAAAAAGGTAAGCGCTCCCTTATTTCATCACTTTTGACTTGGTAGAGGACAGATTTCTCCAGGGCGACAATGGTGGAGGCGCGCGGATTTCCATCAAAGAAAGACAACTCTCCAATAAATTCCCCCGGTGAAATTCTGCCGATGGCCTTGACCTGGGTTCCCTTTATGGTGCAAATCAGTACTTTCCCTTCTTTTAAAAGATAGAGGTCTGAAGAAATTTCCCCCTCACGGCAAATAATGTCCCCAGCCTCATATATCAGCTCCATAGTTTATTCCTTAAAGCTTCAAGATCCGCTTAATTACCAGACCTAGTTGTTGCATACCCTTATCATAATAGAGGTTCTGAGGATAAAGCTCATCAAAAAAAGTTGTATTAGCTGTAAAGTCATTCTCTAGCATTCGGGCAAAATCAAAAAGCAGAACCTGGTGGTCTCTGGCAACTTTCCTGATGATTGAATTGTGAACTTCCGTGACTCTCCATGGTACACAATCGTAAGCACTTGCACTCAAAAGAGTATTGATGGCCTCGTCAATTTGACCTAGGCGCTTGGCCACTTGTCCGTGGAGATATAGGAGTTGAGAGTTGCCCGAGAAATGGGAGATGAGTTTTGAAGACTTAATATAAGCTTCTTTCGGGTTATTTTCTTTGAGGAGTTTTCGTAGTCGGAGAATCTCGGCTTCAATATAGGTGGTCGTGGCGAAAGAGCAGACTGATTTTGGAGGAGTTTCCAGATTAATCGGAGTTGTCGTCAGGATAAGAAGACTATTCCTATCTTTTGATAGTGTTATGACCTCGACCAACTCCTGTTCAAATAGAAGTAGCTCTGTCTCAAGTTTTTTGAGGTAATCCTCCTCACCTATGACCTGCGGAAGGGGAGAGGGTGCTAACTTTGTCTGTTTGATGGGTTCATAAATAATTCGCGAAAGCCAGGGGAAAAGGATGAGGAGAGTTTCTATTTTTTCATTCTTATAAAGAGCAAAATTTCTTCGGATCAAAGGGATTTCCGATGAATTGAACTTTGACTCAGAGAATTCTTCTGATGCACCCTGGAATATCAGTATCTGGGGCCACTGTTTAAGTGACTTTAGTTGATGAAGTGTCCGATGAAGGCCCATGCCAGGTTTAGCGATAGATTGAATTCTGATAGGTTTTGCCAAATCTTTTGAGATAGTTTCCGCCAATATGGGACTAAATTTATTAAAATAAAATCCCATCCGGTCCCCTGCGATGAGAATAGGAGCATTCAGCTCAATGAGGGGAGCCGGTTCATTGAAAATGTAAGGAAAAGGTGTTTTCTGTTCAGGGTTTAGAGAGTAACGTCTCCAAACGAAAAATCCGGTAGTTAGAACGGCCACTAGGAGAAGCTTCAAAATAGTAAAAACAACTTTTTTCACTCAAATGGCCTTTTACTGTTAAATCTTTAGTACAAGTTTAACTTACGTCTTAATTTTGGTAAACATGGTCACCATGAACTCTAAATTTATTCCAGAAATTTTGGCACCTGCCGGCTCCCTCGACAAACTAAAGGTGGCAGTTCTCTATGGCGCTAATGCCGTCTATGTAGGTGGTCAAAAATTCGGCCTTAGAACAGCGGCCGAGAACTTTACTCCGGATGAACTGATCGAAGGTATTTCTTTTGCTCATGATCGCGGAGTAAAGGTTTATGTTGTTCTTAATTCATTTCTGCATGACAAAGATCTTTCGGAGCTTCCTTCTTTTGTAAAATTTTTAGACCAGGCCGGTACCGATGCAGTCATCGTCTCTGATCTCGGAGTGGTTAAAACGGTTCGTGAACTTTCAAGCATTTCAATCCACATTTCTACCCAGGCCTCAACACTGAACGTAGAGGCCGCCAAACTTTGGAAAAGGACAGGAGCTTCGAGGATCGTCCTCGGGCGCGAAGTCTCAGTTAAAGAGGCGGGAAAGATAAAGCGTGAAGCAGACATAGAAATAGAAATGTTCATTCATGGATCGATGTGTATGGCCTATTCAGGAAATTGTGTGATCTCTAATTTCACTCAAGGAAGAGACTCTAACCGTGGTGGTTGCGCACATTCATGCCGATTTGAATATTCTCTAAATGGCTTCGATAGTTTAGAAAAAAAGAAAGCTTATTTTATGAGTTCTAAAGACCTAGAAGGTCTTAGAGTTCTTCCACATTTTATAGAAGAAGGAATTGACTCCCTAAAGATCGAGGGTCGAATGAAGTCTCATCTCTACGCAGGGACCATGTCAAAGGTCTATTCCGAGGCTTTAAAATTCTATGCTAAGCATGGACACTTCCTAAGCGATGACCTTGATATTTGGGAAGCAGAACTAAAGAAAGTCTCTCACCGCGCATATACCCAGGCCAATCTCATTGAAAAAGCTGGACCTGACTCAATCTTTAATGAAAGAGAGAATTCTTCAGAGGGCGATTGGCAGATGGTGGGCTCCGTCGTTGAAGCCGGTCACAAGTCCGGGGTTGTCATCGAGGTCCGAAATGCCTTCAATCAAGGAGACTTTTTAGAAGTAATTCCCTTCGTAGGGCCTTCAATTACTATTTCTGCTCAAGAAATAATGGATATTTCCATGAAGCCAGTTCTTCGAACTAGGCCTAGTACCTTGGTTAGGCTCCCTTACGTAGAGGGAGTAAAGGCCATGCACCTAGTTCGTCAGAGGGTGAAGTTATGAAGCTCACCACCTATGGAAGAAGCCTCCATGATCTTGGTGTTTTAAAGGATTTAGGGTTTTTGGAAGTCATCCTTGAGCCAAAGTCTTTGTCCCGTTTTGGAAAGCTCAACGAGGAGGAGTTTATCGCTCTTTCGAAAAGAGCGAAGAATTTGAGTCTAAGGGTTATACTAGAGTGGGACATTCTGATGACCGAGGACGTGTTTAGAGAAAAAGTAAACGATATTATTACCCTTCTTCCTTATATCGACGCACTTCGAGTTCAGGATCCCGGCGCACTTAACTGGGCCTTAGAGCGTACTGATAAACCTCTGCAGTTCATTGCAGAAAATGGAAATCATAATTTGCGCTCTCTCCAGGGATGGGTAGAGATCTCACTAGGACGTATCGAGCGCATAGTCCTCTCTATAGAGCTTTCAAAAAGTTCAATCCGAGAATACGTGGAGAAAATTTCTGTTTCTTGTGAACTTCTTGGACACGGAAGAATTCTTCTTTTCTACACTCCTAGACCACTTCTTACCGCCCTTTCACCCAAAGCAATAGCGATTAATGAGGAAATCGCCGCTCTGGGAGAGAGTGAGGAGTCACCCCATAAAGGTTTTCCGATCGTTGAAAATGCTCATGGTACTTTTATGTTTCATATAAAAGAGTTCTCTCTGATCGATTTTGCCTCTGAGCTTGATCAAGCAGGCGTGGATTTCTTTAGGATAGATCAACGTTGGGAAAATCCTTCAAGGTTGCAAGAAATTGCTGGCCTCATTCATGCTTTCGATCAGAATCAGTTTGATTTATTCAGGAATAGTTACTCTCAAGATCTCATGCGTGGCTTCTATCTCGTAAATAAAACGGATATACTCTTTCCCAAACTAAAAAACTCACGCCTTCAAAATCGAGAGGGTCTTTATGTTGGTGAGGTTATCGAGGCAGAGAAGGGATCTTATCTTGCACTCATGGTAAAAAATTCCCGAGGTGTTAAACTTGGAGAGTCTTTAAAGATCGTCCACCCCAAAGGGCAGGTAATTGAGGCGAAGATAAATTCTCTTAAAAATCTCTCCCTTGAAGAAGTGGAGTCCATACCTGCCGGACAAGTTGCCCTCATGCAATTTGTTGGAGGAGTATGGGTGAAGTCACAGGTCTTTTACAATTATTGCCTTTAAGTTTCAATTCTCTCCCAAAGCCAAAATGTGACTGAAAGACCACCATTTTTGAGAGATCTCTTTTTAAGGATTTTATATCCCGGAGCTTTTAGAAATAGATCATCCATGTCACTGGGAATAATCCAGCCTAAGCGCAGGGGTCTGTCGACATTCAGAAATTTTGTCCAGGCACTTTTAAGAAATGAACCGCGTTTGCCATTAATTTTAATCCTTTCGCCATAAGGAGGGTTTATAATCATGACAAAGTTCCCCTTAACCGGGATTGGATTTTCAACAGAATCCAAAGTTCTTACATCGAGTTTTGTTTCTGTTTTGATTTTTTTTAAAAGCTCTTCATTGAGGTCAAGACCTAAGGCCTTTTTTACTGGGAATCCTTGAGTGTTTTCTCCCAAACGCAATATTTTGCCCCTAAAAAAAGGTGAGGTTTCAAATGCAAAAGACCGCAGGTGTAATGGAGTGTGAAAGTTTAGGGCCTCCGTGAGAAAAGTTCCCGACCCGCACATTGGATCTACTAGTGTTACTTGTTCATTTATGTTTTGAAAAAGTTCCATAAGAAGAGCACTCGCGAGATTCTCTCTTATCGGTGCTTTCCCTTTTATTGTCTGCAAACCTCTTTTATAAAGCGGCTCACCAGTGAGATCAAGACTCAAAGTAAGTAGGTCTTCATAAATACGAATATAAAAGGTCTGGGGAGGGTAATTCTTTTTTTTCCAGTCCAAATTCAGAGGCTGACGAATCAGAGCTTCTTTGAGGGCCTTTTTTACCGTCTCTTCTATTCGACCTGTGTGCATCAAACGAGACTTTGATGTACTAATTTCCCAATGTGGCTCAGGATGCGACAGGTATTCACCCCAACGAAAAGTGCTGAACTTCTGATGAAGTTTGGGGAAGTCCCGCACTTTTAGATGGGTGACTCTCATGAGAATTCTTGTGGGAACTTTGAGGAGGGTATGGGCCCTTATGATCCAGTCAAGATCGGCGCTGAGATTAAGCCCGCCTTTAAATTCAACAATAGGTGATACGGGACACTTCGACTCAACTTCCGCACGGGCGAGATCCTCTAGGCCTGGTGGGACAATTAAGAAAAGTTCATAAGACATGGCCCAATTATGCCTCAAGGTGTATTCTTAAGTCTATGCAAGCCTACTTAAAAAAGCATGGACCTGGTCCTGCTGCTCACAGTTTAAAAGTTGAATGGGTAGTTCATGGTAGAGAAATTACTGTTTTCTTCAGAGTTCAAAAGAGAATAAACAAACCATGGCTCAGTGACGAGATATTTACTAAAGACTGGTCAAAAAATTGGGGGCTTTGGAACAAGGATGTCGTCGAGGCTTTTTTTCAATTGCGCTCTCATGCCGAGGACTTTAAGGCCCCGTATCTTGAACTACAAGTCTCCCCCCTGAATCAGCCTTTCGCCCTTATAATTACTGAACCGAGAAAAACTTTTACCTCTCCCGTTTCTCTTGATTTTTCCCATGAAGTTTCTGTCGAAAATAAAATTTGGACCACTTCTTTGAAATTGACGTTCCCCCCAGATCTTGAGGGTGATCATCTTTACGGTGGCTTCTTTTCCTGTTTGGATCAAGAACCTCGAGAGTATTATGCTCTAGAACCGAATCCAGAGGCTTCTCCCGACTTCCACCGTCCTGAATTATTTCTTCCCCTTTGGCATCATGAATAAGCTTGTCCTCATTCCAACGCCCATATCTGAGGATCTCCCCCTTGAGTCGGTGGCCATGAAAATACTTTTGGATCAATGCCTTAAAGACGACGTAGTTCTTCTTGTTGAAGAGCATAAAGTCGCAAGGCAACGCTGGCTTAAATGGGGTCTTCCCCGTGAAGCGATTGAAAAATTCAAGCTCTATAATGAACACACCTCACTTGATATGGAAAAAGAAGTTTTAAAGGAGCTTAAATCCGGAAAAACTGTTTACCTTATGAGTGATTGTGGACTTCCAGCCTTTTGTGATCCGGGTCAAAATTTAGTTGATGTTTGTCACAAAAATAATATCCAGGTGACCTCCACGCCTTTTCCGAACTCCATGGCCTTGGCCGTTGCTCTTTCCGGTTTTTCTCATCAGCGGTTTCATTTTTGTGGTTTTGTTCCAGTCAAAGGGCCTGAGCGCATTCAATGGATAAAGGCTGAGCTCAAACGACCTGAAACGATGATTTGGATGGAAACGCCTTACCGGTTAAGAAAACTTCTCACAGATTTAAAGGAGTTTGGAGCTAAGCGGGAGCTTTTTCTTGCATTAGATCTAGGCTCACCATCGGAAAAACTCATCCGGGGACAGGTAACCAAGCTTCTTAAGGACACAGACGAAAACGATAAACGAGAATTTGTTCTGGTCTTTGCCCCCATCTGATTTAGACAAACTCTCAGTCTAGGTTAAAACTAGCTTTGCTGACTCCTCATTATCAGTAAAATACAATAAAATCATGATGTTGTAATCTTTGCCGTGGGCTTCACTAAGCTCATGACTTTTACTCCCATCTTTGATAAATGGAGAGCCTATGAAATCAGTCCAAAAGCCCTCTTATTCCGAAGATTTAGCGGGGAGAAAGGCAGATCACATTGTGCTCGCAGAAAGGGCACGAACATCTTCATCAGACGTTGATGTTCGGTTTAATTACGAGCCGATGTTTTTTGTTCACCCACCATGTGAACAAAAATGGACGACAAAGTTCCTTTCTTTTGACCTAGATTATCCTGTCTGGGTTTCAAGCATGACCGGCGGTACCATTAACGCACAAAGAATCAATCAAAACCTCGCCCGACTTTGTGGAGAGTTTAAACTTGGAATGGGACTGGGATCTTGTCGAGGTCTTCTTAGTGACTCCACTCTGATCTCCGATTTTTCAGTAAGAAAATATCTGGGAGATCAGCCATTGTTTGCTAATCTTGGAATCGCGCAGCTTGATGAGCTTGTATTTCAAAAAAAGACTGACTTGGTTCACGAGCTAGTGAAAACAATCGAGTGTGATGGCCTCATCGTCCATATAAATCCTTTGCAGGAGTGGTTTCAGCCTGAAGGAGATCGCTTTAGGCATCCACCAATAGAAACCATTAAACGTTTTTTGGATGAGGTACGATACCCGGTCATTGTCAAAGAAGTTGGACAGGGCATGGGACCAAAGAGTTTAAAGGCCCTACTCGATCTTCCCATCGCAGGTATTGAACTAGGGGCTTTCGGGGGAACTAACTTTACACTTTTAGAAAAGTTACGTGGCAGTGAAAACCTCTCTCGTGAAGCGTTTATCCGTGTAGGACACTCAGCGAGTGAAATGGTTGCTCTCCTTAATGCCCTTCCAACCCGCGGAAAGGAATTCATCATCTCGGGTGGCATCTCAACGATGCTCGATGGATACGAGCTTAAATCAAAGTTAAAAGCAAATTCAGTCATAGGTATGGCCTCAGCTTTCCTAGGTCCGGCCTTAAGTGACTATCAAACACTTAAAGATTTTTTCCTTCGCCAGAGAGAATCTCTTCTCGTGGCGAAGTCACTTCTCGAGATTAAGGAGGAAGTGTGAAAACTGTGAGCGGCTTTTCAAAAATGACAAAGACCGAGAAGATCACCTGGCTCTCCGATCAGCTTAATGAAGAGGGAAGCCTTCTGGTGAAGAATATGCCTAACTTCTGGCATCCGGATAAAGAACTCCAAAAGCGTTTTGACGAGTTTTCAGAAAATACCCTGACTAATTACGATCTTCCTTTTGGAATCGCCCCGAATTTTCTAATCAACGGTCACATCTTCTCTGTGCCAATGGTCATCGAAGAATCATCTGTTGTCGCAGCTGCGTCCTTGGGGGCGAAGTTCTGGCTTGAGCGCGGAGGATTTAAGGCCCAGGTCATCGCCACGAAAAAAGTCGGACAGGTTCATTTCCAGTGGCAAGGTCCAAAAGAAAAACTTCGAGTTTTCTTCGAAGAAAGGAAATCAGATCTTTTAAACGGGGTCGCTCACCTTTCAACGAATATGGAGATTCGCGGAGGTGGTATTTCCCGACTTGAATTGGTCGACATGACTGACAAGCTTGAGAATTATTACCAGTTAAAACTAGAGTCTGAAACCTGTGATGCCATGGGAGCAAATTTCATCAATTCCATCTTAGAAGAACTTAGCAGGGTTTTTAAGGCCTTGATTTATTCTGATCCCCGCTTCGTCGACTCCGAAAGGAAAGTCCAAGTCATTATGTGCATTCTTTCAAACTACACTCCCAACTGTCTCGTTGAGGCTTCTGTTGAGTGTCCAGTCGAAGAGCTTGGAACCTTTCCAGACAATATGTCAGCTAGAGAATTTGCTGAAAAGTTTGCAACCGCCGTCCGTATCGCTGAAATTGATCCTGGTCGGGCAGTGACTCACAACAAAGGGATTATGAACGGTGTCGATGCCGTTGTCATAGCAACTGGAAATGACTTCAGGGCCATTGAAGCTTGCGTTCATGCCTATGCTGCAAGAGACGGTCAATACCGCTCTCTTTCCTGGGCTTCTCTTTCAAACGATATGTTTAAATTTTCAATTAGAATACCCTTGGCGGTAGGAACTGTTGGAGGACTTACTTCTCTTCATCCTCTTGCCAAAACTTCACTTTCTATTCTTGAAAATCCCTCTGCTCCTAAGTTAATGGAAATCATGGCCTGCGTTGGGCTTGCGCAAAACTTTGGTGCTGTAAAGTCTCTGGTGACCACAGGCATTCAAAAAGGTCATATGAAGCTCCATCTGCTAAACATATTAAACCAGCTCAATGCAACTCAAAATGAGATAGAGCAAGGGAAAGCCTATTTTAGTGATAAGGTTGTCTCCTTTAATGGAGTCCGTGATTTTTTAAAGAGCATGAGGGGATAAGATGCAAGACCAGTATTTCTACGGCCGAGGTAAACTACTCCTTTCTGGTGAGTACTTCGTTCTCGACGGCGCCCAGGCGTTGGCATTACCAACCACCGTTGGGCAGAGTATGCGTGTAAAGTATCGCCAGTCCTATCAACCAGTTCTTAGCTGGAAATCCTACGATCACACCGGAAAAGTCTGGTTTGAGTCAAGTTTTGAGTTCTGGCATTTTAATCCAATACGTCCACTGAATGATGAAACAGAAAAGTTTGTAAGTGGAGCGCTGAAGGCAGTGAGGATGCAAAATCCTCACTTCCTTAGAGATGACGTCGATGTCTTCGTTGAAACAAAAATTGAGTTTCCTCTTGATTGGGGTCTCGGTTCAAGTTCATCCTTTATTTATAACGTTGCCCAGTGGGCCTATATCGGTCCATTTGAATTACTAAAAAAGACCATAGGTGGATCCGGTTACGACATTGCTTGTGCTCAGGCCATGGGACCCATTCGTTATCAAAAATTTGAAGGAAAGCCCCAGTGGGAATCGACTCCATTTAACCCATCCTTCAAAAACAATATTTACTTTATCTATCTTGGCAAAAAGCAGAACTCACAAAGTGAAGTTGTAAAGTACAACGAGATGAAGATTCCTGGAAAAGAATCTGTTATTACTGAGATCTCTCAGCTTACAAGAGAAATGATTTATGCCAATGATCTCGTAACTTTTAATAAGGTGATTCGTGAGCACGAATCTGTGGTTGCTCGTACCCTTAATTACACCAAAGTCAAAGAGCTGAGGTTTACGGATTTTTGGGGAGAAGTAAAATCTCTTGGCGCTTGGGGAGGTGATTTTGCCATGGTAACCTCTGACCGATCGCCACAAGAAACTAGAGAATATTTTGAGTTAAAAGGAATCTCTACAGTTATTCCTTTCTCAGAAATTATTTATTCGGAATTTATTAAATGAATCTGGTTTCATCTTTCAAGTCCCTGACTCCGAAGCCTTTTGTTACCCGGTGGCGCTCACCCTCTAACATTGCATTTGTTAAGTACTGGGGTAAAAAAGGTCACCAACTCCCCGCGAACCCCTCTCTCTCCATGACACTTAAAGAGTGCTATAGCGAAACCGAAGTTTTATTTTCACCATCTGATAGCTTAAAAGTGGAGCTCTTTCTTGAAGGAAAATTTGAGAAGAAATTCTCCGATAAGATTGAAAATTACCTGCGGTCTCTCAATCTTTCCTGGCCTTCTCAGGTTCATTATAAAATAGAGACAAGAAATACATTTCCTCATGGTACTGGAATTGCGTCCTCGGCTTCAGGACTTTCTGCCTTCGCTCTATGCCTGACGGATTATTTTTATTTTTTAAAAGGGGAAGAAGGTAATTTTTTTGAAACTGCGAGCTTTCTCGCCAGGCTTGCAAGCGGAAGTGCCTGCCGCTCTATTTATGGGGGCTTTACCTCTTGGGGTGAGGAGAGTGATCTATATGCATCTCCACTTCATGTTCACCCGGATGTGTTGAAACTTCGTAATACGATTTTGGTAGTAAGCTCTGAAGAAAAAGCAGTTCCAAGCACTCTAGGTCATGGCCACATGAAAGAACACGTCTATGCCTCAGCTCGTTTTGATCAGGCGAAAGTTCATTTTCAAAAGATGAAGAGCGCCCTTAGGTCCGGAGACCTCGAAATGATGGGAGGCATACTAGAAAGCGAAGCACTATCTCTCCATGCCATGATGCTAACGGCGCCCAAACCTTATTCCCTAATGAAACCGCAAACCCTCAAGGCAATCAACATGATCTGGAACTTCCGGGATGAGACTAAGCTGCCGATATACTTCACTCTTGATGCTGGTCCTAATCTTCATCTGATTTATCCTGAAGTCCATCAGGAAAAAATCAAAACATTCATCACTCATGAACTCTCTTTTATCGCTCAAAAAGTGATTGATGACGAGCGCGGTGACGGACCAGTAAAATGTTGACGACTTTTCCTGCCAAAGTACTCCTTTTGGGCGAGTACACTATTTTAAATGGCTCCAAAGCATTCGCTCTTCCGTTTAATGATTTTCATGGAAAGTGGAGCTATGAGGATAATAGTCTTGGGCCAAGAATTCAATCCAGAAAGAGCCTTCGTAACTTTATTGAAAAATCAAAGGCGGCCAATCTCGACTTGGAAAGAATGAAAAAGGACTATCTCAATGGGCTTTGGTTTGATTCATCCATTCCCCAAGGCTTTGGTCTAGGTAGTTCCGGAGCAGTCATCGCAGCCATTTTTCATAGCTATGGAAAACCCAATAACGACATTCATAGTGACAAGAATTCTCTTGCGCGATTGGAGGATTTTTTTCATGGCTCAAGCTCTGGTCTAGACCCACTCGTGAGCTTTGTCCAAAAACCTTTACTTATTCACAGCTTTGATGAAGTGGAGACTCTAGACGTTAAACCAAATCTTGATGGATTTTTTTTAATCAATACTAATAGACCACGATTAACTGGTCCTCTAGTCACGATCTATCAGGAAAAGATGAAAGACTCTCTGTTCAAGCAAGGTTGTGTAAATATTTTATCCAAAGACGTGAATCTTGCTATTGACGCACTGCTCAGGGCAGACTCTGTAAACCTTTTTCACCATCTCTGGCATATTTCTAAATTTCAATGGGAGTATTTCCCTGAAATGATTTCCTCAAAGGAAAGGGCCCTCTGGACAAGAGGTCTCGAGACAGGGGATTATGTTCTAAAACTTTGTGGTGCAGGCGGTGGTGGGTTTATTCTTGGCCATAGCTTAAAGTTCACAATGGTTGAAATGCGCGAGATTTTAAAGACTCATGAATTAGGGGAGTTAAAATGAAATTACTTGGATTACTACTTTTTTCCGTTCCAATGTTAGCTCTGGCCCTTCCTTCAAAGGAAGTACAGTTCCAGGCAAGTCTTAAAACTGTGATAGAAAATTCAACAAAACCTGATGTTAGACCCGGGATGGTAGTCGCAAGTCCGAGTCGTTCTAATCCTGATTATTACTTTGATTGGGTAAGAGATACTGCTCTCACTTACCGTGCCCTTATTGACTACTATGAAATTAAAAAAGATTCAAAGATAAGAAAAATGATTTTCACCTGGATTGGTGCTGAAGCCTTTCGTCAGAATCAGCCGACTTTCACCGGTTTAGGCGAACCAAAGTATTTCATCGATGGATCAGGCTATACTGGTGGTTGGGGACGACCACAAAACGATGGTCCGGCACTTCGAGCGATCTCCATGATTAAATTTGCTAGGATGCTTCTTAAAGAGGGGAACCAGGATTTCGTGATTCGCTATCTTTATAGCGGTGTGATCCCCGCAAATTCTGTTATTAAAAAAGACCTTGAGTACACCGCCCATCACTGGAGAGAGCCAAGTTTTGACCTTTGGGAGGAAGAAAATGGTCTTCATTTCTACACGCTACTTGCTCAGCATACTGCTCTTCAAGAAGGAGCACTTCTTGCTCAGGAGCTCGGAGACGGGGGAGCTGCTCAGTTTTACTCTCAGCAATCAAAGTTAATAGCTGAGTTTCTTAAATCGCAGTTCCTAGATAATGAGATTGGTATTAAGACGACTATAAGAAAAGTGAATGGGGGGTTAGAATACAAGCAATCTAATATTGATGTCGCTCCACTTTTAGCTCTTCTTCACACTTCACCTTATCAAAAACTCTTTTCACTCAGATCAGTAGCAGTAAAAAAATATATCCAAGTTCTAACGGATACCTTTCAAAGTCTCTACAGAGTTAATAAAGCTTACCCCGAGCTGGGAGTCGCGATTGGTCGGTATCCTGAAGACCGTTACAACGGTTATGAGACAAGCGGAATTGGCAACCCATGGTTCCTAACAACTCTTGCTTTGGGAGAGTTCTATTGTCAGGCCTGGCAAGAAACTAAAAATATGAAGTTTATTGATCTCACTGAAAAGCAATTTGCACGCGTTTTTTTCCATTCCGATCGAAAAGGAGCTATGTCTGAGCAGTTTAACCATGATAATGGGCTCATGCAGGGAGCAATCGAACTGACCTGGTCACACAATGCCTTCATGACCGCCATGATGAGATGCGGATTTATTAAATAAAAAGAAAAGGCCCGCTAAGACGGGCCTTTTCATTTTAGTGCTCTATATTCTTGGAATTTTCTTCCGTTTTAATAAGTGATAATTTTACGGCATAGGACATTGACTTAGCCGGCATGAAGTTGAAGTCTTTTTCTTCAGGCTTTCGGGAGCGCCAGTCTTCAGAAACCATGGAAGCTTTGGCGATCTTTTTATCCATGACGATTCCGCTTTCAAGTTGGTTTCGCAGAGACTCAAAAAGACCAAGTTTCGCCTGAATCCTTTGAACTGGTGCAACCCGGTAAAGTGAAGTGAGGAGTTCACGTACAATTTCGGAACGACTTTCAGATGAGTAAGTAGAAGAAACAAGTCCTGATTCTTTTAAAATATTTTGCTCAATAGGGGCCCCGCTCAAAACCCAGTTTCTGGCGAAAGTTGGAGAAATAAGGGTAGAGAGCATACTCATCCCGCCAGCTGCCGGAACCAGACCAAAATGGCAGTGGTTGAAGCGGACTTTTGATGTCTCGGAGGCAATTCTTATGTCTGCTCCAAGAGCAAACTCTGAGGCTAGAGTTTCTGAGCCCTCTCCTAAATCAATCACCACGGTCTGCGGGAGCTGCATCATCGCGAAGATGATTTTCTGAAGCTTAGAATTGATCTTTTGTAAGGACTGCGCTGAAGAGCTGGAGAGAGTTTCATACTCGAGACCTGTGGAGAAAATGCTCGTGGAGGAATCAATGAAGATGGAGTTGATTTCAACATGTGAGGTGCACCAGGCGAAGAGACTTTCTAATTCAAAAAGCATTTCTAGGCGAAAAGCATTATTCCAATCTGGACGATTGAGAGTCACGAAAAGCGTCCTCGTCGTTTTCTCGAGTCGAGTAGAAATGGTTGTGTAATTAAAAAGATTCTGCATCTCACCTTCCTTGGTTTACTGCGGTCGAGTTGGTTGAAATTTGTTTTTCACCATTCCATGGCAAAAAACATTCCTCTCTTTTATTTTTTCAAACTTTCAGGTGGAGTGTCAAAGGGGAAAAAAGTGGTCAGAAATAGTCAGAGAGCGAGAGGCTTAACAGGCGTTAAGTTCCTATTATTTCTGAAGAAGTGGACTTTTTACCCACATAAGATTTTAAATAGATGAGTAGACACAAGTAAATTGACTTCAATAGGACCAATTAATGTCCTTCGAGGTATCTCTCTGCTTTGATGGCCGCCTGACACCCCGATCCTGCAGCGGTAATTGCCTGGCGGTAATAGGAGTCCTGAACGTCACCACAAGCAAAGACTCCGGGGATATTTGTCTCAGGCCCGTTTTTCGTTTTAATGAAACCATGTTCATCCAGTTCGATCTGATTTTTTAAGAACGACGTGTTCGGCGTGTGCCCTATGGCGTAGAAGAGTCCATCTGTATCTCGATACTGTTTTTGGCCGCTTTTTAAGTTTTCAACAACAACTCCACAGACTCCAGACTCGTTACTCTTAATTTCTGTGACCACTGAATCCCACAAAAATTCAATTTTTGGGTTTTTAAAGGCCCTCTCTTGCATAGGTTTTGACGCTCGGAGAGTGTCTTTTCGGTGAACAACGTAAACTTTCTTAGCAAACTTTGTGATAAATGTCGCGTCCTCCATGGCCGTGTCACCACCACCCACGATATGAACGATTTTATCCCGATAGAAAAACCCATCACATGTGGCGCAAGTTGAGACGCCTCGACCAGTGAGTTCTTTTTCATTGGGAAGGCCCAGCCACTTAGCGGAAGCACCTGTCGATATAATAACACTTTCAGCAAGGTAGCTTTGTCCTTGGGATGTCGTTACAGTAAAGGGCTTCTTTGACATATCGATGTCGGTACACATGACTGGATGAAATTCAGCTCCGAATCTCTGCGCCTGTTTTTTCATGGTGGTCATGAGTTCCGGTCCCATCACTCCGTGCTCAAAGCCCGGAAAGTTTTCTACTTCAGTGGTAAGGGTGAGTTGACCACCCGGTTCATGCCCTTCTAGGACGAGAGGTTTAAGATCCGCTCTGCCCGCATAAATGGCAGCGGTAAGACCCGCTGGCCCAGTTCCGACGATAACGACTTTACGTTTTTCCAAGTGAAGCCTCTTATTGTTTTTCTTCGTTTGAAAGAGGGAGACCAAGTTTTTTCTTTACCACGGCCGGACGGTCATCTTTATCGGGATTCATCTCGTAAAAGGCTTTCACTGAAAGAAGTTCTTTAGGATTGGCCGATCTTTCAGTTGTGGTGAATTGTTCACCAGTCAGTGAGCATTCATAATTATAAGTCATTTTTTCGCGACGGCGTTTCATGGATATTCCTTTTAATACTCGAGCTTTGGTTATAAAGTTTTTGCTACGATTTATCAAGGACTTAAAAAAAGTTTGGTCCTATGACATCACTCGTAAATTGAGTGTTTTCATCACGTTGATTCTTTGTCACAATCTTTTTATGAACCAGTTGAGAAGGATCTTGATTATTCTAGTGTCGCTCTTTGTCATGAGTGAAACCTGGGCATTAACAGGTACAAGACTTATCAGTCAGTCCAAATCAGGGCAAACTGCTCTATTTAATTTAGGCTTTCATGATGGAGTGAAAGAAGGAGATTACGGCGTTATTATCAAGGAGATCCGAAGCCTAGATCGGCGAGATTTACGTCTCATTCCTGTGGCCCGAGCACGTAACATCAAGATTTCTACCAATCAATCAATCTGGATTCTTTATAAAATTTTTGATCCAGAGCTCTTGGTTAAGGGTGAACCCTATATCATTCTCTCAGAGTCTCAGGTGCTCTCCGGCCGTCGTGATCCTCGCATTGGTAGGATAGCTCTAGTGACCGAGGAGGATAAAGCTGCTTTCAGAGTCCAGGAGTCATTGAAGGATGATAAAGACCGCCTCTCGAAGCTTAAGGAATACTATCCGGAGATTGAAGTCATGCACGAGCGGGACTTGAGGATGAATGAAGATGCCAAACTCTATGACGTCGACTCCTGGAAAAAAGTCGGACGTGATAAATATCGAACGGCGATTTACAAAAGCCCTTATCAGGATGATTTTAGGAGGCAATTCAGGCTTTCAACTTTTGAGAAGATAGTCAGCGCCTACATTAAAAAGGTCAACGATCCAAACTTTAATTATGATCATTTTTATGAACAGCAAATGAAGTCTGAATTGTCTAATCATTTTAAAAAGAAGTCTAACTTCGATACTGAGTATGAGCGCTTTCTCACTCAACAATCAAAAAGATCGATTGAAGATTCTAAACTCTATCGAACGATTCTTGAAAAAGGTGAAGCCTGGTCTCAAGAATTTTCAGATGAAGAGTTGAAATCCGTTTTAAACCAAGTCTCCATTCTTCAGGAAAAAGATCGTCGAGCTTATTTTTCGGATGATCCTAAACAGTTCTCTCTTTACTTGGGCTATGGTATGAACGTTACAGATGCTCAAACTAATGACGCTCTTGGTGATCAGAGGCAGGGAAATTACTCGCTAGAACTTGAATTTGAAGGAACACCACTTTTAAAACACGAAACGTTGGAGCGATTCACTCTTTTTGGTTCTGTTCGATCCAATCGTACTGCAATTGAAACTTCCGGGTATAACACAAGAGTTGACGAAGTTTCGATGGCCTTAGGGGCCAATTGGTTTCCTTATTTCCCCGCCCACGTCATTGAGGCACCTGCGATTTTTATTGGTGCCTTCATCCGAAGTGGAACAGCGACCTTGGAGTCACCGAGTGTTGCAGAAAAGTCGAATTATACATTACTTACTCTCCCCGGGCTCCGGCTAGGGATGAAATATAACTTTAAAAATAATGTTGGTCTGAGATTGGCATTCAGTCTGGATCGGATGTTATTTGATAGATATGAGCAAAGCACTTTAGGTTCAATTCTTCCGGATCAGGCTAATTTGACCGAGGGAAAGATGAATTTTTCTTTTGCATATTCTTTTTAAGGGGACTCATGAAAATCTTTTTTTTCTTGGCATTAATAATTGTAACCCAAGCCTTTGCCCTTGAGGTTGATGAAAAGCTCACTATTCGCATACTTCGGACATCAGAAACTCGCAAGACCATTATGATTAACCGTGGAACTGAAGATGGGCTCATCGAAGGAGATCACGCCAAGTTTGTTGTCACCGCAGGTGTAGTTGCTCGCGGAGTCTGTGTTCAGGTTTCTCCTTCCAGATCTGTTTGGTCTATCTACCGCTTGGTTAATGCTGATTTTGTTGTCCCTGATGGCGTGATGAGTATCAAAATTTCTCCACCCGTAAAATTGACCAAAGACGATTCTAAAGCTTTAGTGGAAGAAGATACACCGACGATTACAAATGGAGATCCAACTAAGCTCGGTATACCTCTTGCTGATAGTGCTCAGGATTTAAAAGAAGGATTATCCCTAGAAAATTCCTCTGAGCTGCGCTCACTTGAATCTCCGGTGCCGGTGATTATTCCAGAAAAGGATCGTGAGATTTTCGCGATTCTTAATATTTCGGGTCTTTCGGCAAACTCAAAAGATGATGCTGGAACTGACTCTTTCTCTTCTGCCCAAAGCTATCATCACATTGGACTCGGCGGAGAGTTTTATCCTCAGAAAGAGAGGGAGTGGTACTCTTTTTTTAGTGTTATAACGGGTCTAAATCTCATGCGACTTAGTAACCAGGCCTACAACGGCTCTTCTACTACCAATGATATAACAGAGTTTTCCATTGGCACTAACTGGCATCTAAGTAAACTTCCCAGTACAACGATGGAATTTCTTCCCTATGTTCATTTAAGTTTTAACTTTGGTTCTGTAAAATCTACGTATAAACCGGGCTCGGAAGCAAGTGGTATTATCAATGATCTCTCGGCGAGCGGCGACACTCAAGGCTTCTCTCTAGGGTTTGGGTATAAGTTTTATACTGATAAGGGCTATGGTGCTCGAGTTCTCTTAGATTATTATTCAAGAACGGAAAGATTCGTGGCCGATTCCCAAACAGACAAGTTCAATAAAGTTGTAGGTGGCCCACGTCTCATGATTGGTCTTAGCTATCGGTTCTGATCAGGGTCTTTGAAGAAGGTCCTTAACCTCATGGACTGAAAGGCCCAAAACGTTTTTAAGTTTTGACGGTTCTTCCGTTAGTGACAATCGTCTTTTGATGAGGTCATCAAAGGTAGTTACTCTTTCTCGCTTTATAATTTCTTTCACAAGATCCAAAGTCAGCGAAGGTCGACGGCCAAACGTGGGAATTAGAGAAGTTTGTCGAATTTCATTGAGTGTGAGATTTGGTTTATAGCGTTTTCCAAGACGGGGAACGATTTCTTGGGCGAGTTCTTGAGTCATACGACGGAAGGTTGTATACTTACCTCCCAAAAGGACGTAGGTAAATTGATCAGGGCGAAAGATTTTGTGAAAGCGACTAACTTTGCCCAGAGAATCTTGACTACCTTCATCTCGAACGAGAGGTCTTACTCCTGCGAAGGTCGAAATAATAGATTCCTCAGAAAGATCTGAGTTGGGGAAGTATTGGCGAAGAACTGAGAGAAGATAGTCGATATCTTTCTTTGATGCTTGGATATTAAAGATTTCTTCTTCCACCGGAGTTTCTGTGGTTCCGACAAGAACTGAGTCTCTCTGAGGAATGACAAAAACCACTCGGCCATCTCTTGTTGTAAGTACCACTGAGCCCTTAGCACTGATGCTATCTTTTTTAAGCCACAGGTGAATGCCTTTAGAGAGTGCCATTTGCGGTTTCCAAGGAATGCCTAGCTTCGGAAGTAGTTTATCAGTAAATGGCCCTGTGGTGAAGGCTACATAGGATGCTTTCACTGTTGCCGTCTCGCCCGTGAAGACGGATCGATACGTCACCTCATAACCATCCGAAACTTTCTTGGTTTGAATAACTTCGTGATAACTTAAGGCGTTGGCGCAGGGTTCAAGAAGAGCATCATAGAGGCATTCAAGAGAGAGTTTGGCGTCGTCGACGACACCATCATAGTATTTACCAGCTCCCAGAAGATCTTCTTTCGCCAGAGAAGGAACCATTTTCATGGTTTCTTCAGGACTTAGCATGGCATGAGATCTATTTTGGAAATGAGATAGAAAATCATAGATGAATAAACCCGTCCTTAGCATGAAAGGTCGATATTTTGAGTATTTATAAAGCGGGAGATAAAAGTCTCTTTCAAAGCAAAGGTGGGGAGTGAGTTTTAGCCAAAGATTTTTTTCTTCAAGCGCCTCTTGAACAAGACCAAAATCAAAATTTTCCAGGTAGCGGATTCCTCCATGGAGCATTTTGGAGGAACCTTGAGAGGTCTGGGATGAAAAGTCACCTCTATCTATCATGAGAGTCGAGATGCCATTCAAGGCGAGATCTCTTATGAGACCACAACCATTAATACCACCGCCAATGATCACAACTTCATAGTGCTTCATATTTTTTTGATCCAAACTAGGTTTCCGGTACAGGAGAGTCGATACTTATGTCCTCCCACCCCAAAGTCAGAAGGGAGGGGTGTTAATTGATAATTCAATCCCACAACGGCGTTGGAGTTTGCCTTTAAAGCATGGACTTTAAGTTTCTGGGCAAGTTCATGGTATAAAAGGATCACTTCCTCGGAGGATTCATCCTCAACTATATGTCCACCTACAATTTTGTGTTCGGAGGCGATGCCAAGGTAGCGTACGACTTGATACCCATCAAGAGTTGAACTGGCAGAAATGATAATATCGGAAATATCGAATTTGGGGTTTTCGAAGTTAAAGTGATGGTTTTGGTTTTGGTAAAGGCTATGCTTGGAAACTATTCCTATCTCTGGTCTTTCCTGATGTCTTGGCGGATGAATTTCGTCTGAAAGTCCCACTTCAATATCAATATCGAAGCGTCTGAGCTTGTGGGCAAGAAAGATTGCAGTAAATTCAGATACTCTTGGAACTAAAAGCATTCCCCGCATCAGCCGCGCCTTCGTCTGGTCCTCACTATCTACTAGGAGTTTAAAGTCATTCAATAGAGCGACTATATCGTTAATATCCTCAATGAAGCGGACATTTTTTATTAGAAGACTGAATGACGGATTTCCTTCAGAGGGCCCAAGATTAAAACTTGCACTTTCAGAAAACTTTTTCAGATCCTCAAAGGTTTCTGGAGACTTGTACTCTCGCTGCTGTGCCGTGATTGGCTCCGGAACAATGAATGGCAAAGAAGTTTCAATCTCATTTTTTTTATTATGATCTAATTCCCATTTGTCCTCAGGAAGATCCTGTTCATTTTCTTGGAGGAAAGAATGCTCTTCTACTGTTGTGTCAGAGTTATTAGTCTCGAAATTATCTTCTCCAAAGTTATTTTCAAATCCTTCAGATATTGGCTGGTCTTGAATAAATTCAGAATTCACTAAATGGGACGAATCCTCATCGGGCGTAGAGGGAGCAAAGTCCTCTGTATTTGTGAAATTAAGTTCGGAAGAAAAATTTATCTCACTATCCTCATTTGAAGGGACATCTGGTACTTCACCGGAATAATCCTCTGGGGTTGAAAAGTCTGTGGTTGAGTTTAAATCGTGAGTAAACTCACCCAGATCTTCGATTCTTGTTAAGTCTTTTTTTTCGTTACTCAAGTCTTAAGCTCCATGACAGGCCTTGTATTTTTTACCGGATCCACAAGGGCAAGGATCATTTCTTCCCGCCTTAACATTGGCCCGAATGATTTTTTTTTCTTCCGCGCGATTTTTTGCTATCTCTGCCGCCTGATGCGCCTTGAGCTGGGCTTCGAGAATTTTTTGTTGCTCACGATGGATGGTCTCGATCTCCTCCTGAGTCATGAGCTTAATGTGAGAAATTCTCTCAACGACCGCTCTTTTAATGGCAAACTTCATGTTCTCGTAAATAGTAAACGCCTCTCTTTTATACTCCACGAGTGGATCTTTCTGGCCATAGGAGCGTAGATTAATTCCTTCTTTAAGGTGGTCCATCGCTAAAAGATGGTCCTTCCAAAACTGGTCAAAGGTGGCGAGGAGAACTTCCCGAAATGTATATTTCACTTGCTCTGGATCAAAACTTGAAAATTTATTTTCAACACTTTGAGTTCCGATTTTCTTAATGTAATCTCCCAGATCACTTTGAGTTATAAGGGCGCATTCCTCGGCAGTTAGTGTCTTGTCGATATTAAAAAGGGACCGAAGGGTCTGATTAATCTCCTCCCAGGGATACTCACGAAGGGAAGCTTTCTTTTCTGGTTTAAATTCCTCACCAAGGTTAAATGCTATCTCTTCAATAAAATCACTTATAAGTTCTTTGTTCCCTTCATCATTTAAAATATCACGGCGAATCTTATATATTACTTTCCTTTGCTCATTCATAACGTTATCAAAATCAAGAAGATGCTTCCTAATGTCAAAGTTGTGGGTCTCGACTTTCTTTTGAGCTTTGGCGATGGCATTCGTAATCATAGAGTGCTCAATTGGCTCATCTTCTTTCATCCCCAGACGGGTCATGATGCCTTTAATTCGGTCAGAACCGAAGATTCTCATGAGATCATCTTCGAGGGAAAGAAAGAACTTTGATTTTCCTGGGTCCCCCTGTCGACCTGATCGACCACGGAGCTGATTATCAATTCGTCGAGACTCATGCCTCTCAGTACCAATGATGAACAGACCACCAAGAGACTTTGTTTCTGAGGTCAATTTAATATCTGTTCCTCGACCGGCCATATTTGTGGCTATCGTCACCGCACCTTTTTGTCCGGCGAGCGCGACGATTTCAGCTTCCCGGGCATGGTTTTTTGCGTTCAAAACTTCATGCCTGATTCCTTTCGAAAAGAGAACTTTTGAAATAAGCTCCGAAGACTCAATCGAGATTGTTCCGACCAGCACAGGTTGCCCGATTTTGTTACAATCCTCGATGAGCTTTGCGACAGCTTCATATTTGGCATTTCTGCTGGCATAGACGACGTCAGGTTGATCATCTCTGACCATGGGAAGATTGGTGGGAATCACCACCACCTCCAGGTTGTAGATTTTCATAAACTCGTCAGCTTCTGTATCAGCAGTTCCTGTCATGCCAGAAAGTTTAGAATAAAGGCGAAAATAGTTTTGAAACGTGATACTTGCTAGAGTTTGATTTTCTGACTTTACATCGACTTGTTCTTTTGCCTCAACAGCTTGGTGCAACCCGTCCGACCAGCGAGAACCCTCCTTCAGTCGACCCGTAAATTCATCCACAATGACAACCTTGCCATCTCTGACGACGTAATCTACTTCGTTTTTAAAAAGAGTGTGAGCCCTTAAAGACTGGTTAACATGATGAAGGACCTCAATGTTTCGAACATCGTAAAGGTTTCCGATTTTGAGAATTTCTTGAACCCGGACGATTCCTTCTTCCGTGAGAATTGCAGATCGCTGTTTTTCGTCAACGGTGTAGTGAACATCCTTAGAAAGCTGAGGAATGACTTTATTTACTACTCCATAGAGACGAGTATCTCCTTCAGAGGGGCCAGAAATCAGAAGGGGAGTTCTGGCTTCATCAATCAATATGGAGTCGACTTCGTCAACAATACAGAAATGGTGCTCACGTTGAACGTAGTCATTCAAATCAAATTTCATGTTGTCGCGAAGATAGTCAAAGGCAAATTCGTTGTTAGTTCCGTAAGTGATGTCGGCTTTGTAGGCGTCCTTCCTTTCATCGTCCTCCATGTTGGAGACGATGCATCCGACACTTAAGCCGAGCCAATTATAGAGTTTACCCATTTCGTGTGAATCACGTTGGGCGAGGTAATCATTTACTGTGACGAGGTGGGCCCCATGGCCAGTGAGGGCATTCAGATAAAGAGGAAGAGTCGCTGTGAGTGTTTTTCCTTCACCAGTCTTCATTTCAGAGATTTTACCCATATGAAGAACAATTCCCCCCATGATCTGTACGTCAAAATGTCGCATGCTTAAAACCCGGCGACTTGCCTCTCTGACAACTGCAAAAGCTTCCGGTAGAATATCATTGACGGTAGCACCCTTTTGAAGCTTATCTTTAAATAGATCTGTCTGACTTTTGAGTTCTTCATCGGACATCGCTTGATATTTTGGTTCAAGCAGGTTCACTTGATCAAGGATTGGCCTGAGCGCACGTATATCACGGTCCTGTTTCGTGCCAAAGATCTTGCGCATCACTGTGTCTAACATGAGAGTACCTTTTTTAATCTAGGATAAAATATAAAGGGTCAACAGCTATACCATTGACCCGAACTTCATAGTGAAGATGTGGACCGGTGGAGTGACCAGTATTCCCGACAGCGGCAAGTAGAGCACCTCGCTTCACCTTTTCGCCGGAGCGAACACTCAAGGACTGGTTGTGAGCATAAATAGTTTCTATGCCATAGCCATGATCAACCTGAACAAATTTGCCAAATCCAGCCTTTACTCCGGAAAAAGTTACGATTCCATCGGCCGGAGAGTAAACCGGTGTTCCATATGGAGCACCTACATCAAGCCCCTCATGCATTTTAAGTCGCCCCGCCCATGGGGACATTCTCTGGCCAAAATAGCTTGTGATCCAACCATTGGCCGGAAGAAATGTTGGAGTTGAATTTAGAAATGATTCCTTATCAAGAAGGTGTTGATCGAGGGTGTGAATGTTGTGTTCAATTTTAGCGATCACGTTACGGATTTGAGCGTATTTGAAATCAAACAAAGCATAGTCTCGAGAAAGAGCAAAACTCCTTCGTGCAAGGTCTGACCACTGCTTTGTAATGAGATAGCTTCGTTCAAGACCTAACGTCGCAGCAATCTTTTTATCATAGAGAGACTTAAGTTCTTTAAACCTTGGCTTGTCTTCAATTTCGTCATCGAACTTCAACTCAAGGGAGGAGTTGAGGTCTTCAAGTGGATAGGACTCTTTTGATTCTTCTTTTTGGTCTTTAAAAATGGGGCCTTTTGAATTAATGTCCTCTAGACCCGTAATGACTCTAAGTTTTTTCTCAAAGGTGTTGATTCTCTTCAAATCATCTCCCAGTGTATTCATTTTCATCTGGAAAAGCTGGATTTGTTCTTTCAACTGACGGTTTTCTATTGAGAGATGTTTGTTCTCGTAGACTTGTTGAAGGATCTTCCAGTAGTCGAAGGCCAGAACTCCAATTAAAATAGAAATCATCACGGCCAAAAAACCAAGTGATTTAAAAAGCACAGTGGGAATTCTGTAGGTCTTGACCCCTCTTTGCTTCTCGGGCACGACCATTAAAGTGTAGTACTTATCCATGACCTACATTTTACGTTAGTCCCATTGGAAAAGAAAATATAAAACGTGGAAAAGATTACGCTTGCGCCACGGCCATTATTACAGAGATGTTGTCCTGCCCACCATTTTCATTGGCCTGCTGGATAAGTTCTTTGACAGTTCGCTCTAGATCATCGAGCTGGCAACGAGAAGGGTCAGAAATATTTTTTTTCACTATGTGTAAAATATCAGCGTCCGAGACTTTCCCATGCAATCCGTCAGAACAGATGATGAAGAGATCATTTCTACAAATTCTGTATTGAAAAACATCCACCACTACTTCTGGCTCAAAACCGACCGAGCGAACTAATACGTTTTTCTGTGGATCATTCACGGCATCAGCTCGGGTGTAAATGCCCATATTGAGCTTCTCTTGGACAAAAGAATGATCACGGGTCAATTGAAAAATATGTTGATTATTAATGAGATAAACTCGTGAGTCACCGACGTTTCCGATGGTCAGCTGTGGGCCGTTAAATTGAATGGCGGAAACCGTCGTTCCCATACCATGAAGCTCCGGAGTTTGTTCCGCCTTTTTTAGAATGGCCAGATTAATTTCTTTGATGATGTTTTTCATCAATTTTTCTGGCTCCATGGAAGTGTTGGATTTCAGAAACTCAGGCATTATTGCTACGGAGAGCTGAGAGGCAATATCACCTCCATTATGGCCACCCATGCCATCAGCAACGGCAAAGAAATGGTGAGTGTGATCAAGGCAAATCGAATCTTGATTGGTCTTTCTTTTTCGCCCAATATCCGTGGCACCAGTGCAAATGATTCCCATAAAAGGCCCCTAACACAAAAAACAACTCCCTTTATCATAAAGTGATCCCCATTTTAGTCAAACGTTTATCGGTCATTGACTCAGATATGAGTCTTTTTCCGACCAGCAAGATCAGATAAAAGCGACTTCAGTTTCGTCCCAGTGTATTTGTTTGGAGAACTGACCGCTACCATCGTACAATGAAAGAGGCAATCGTTGTTTCTCTAATTCACCTCGGGGGAGGAAGTCTATGGCAAGCTCCAGTTTCGATATCCAGTCGTTCATTTCTCAGCACTACAATCCTAAAGACTTCTCTCACCTTCACTGGTCAGGGTCTTACCAGGAATACGTCGACATGGTGATGAAAAATCCGAAGGTCGCAAGAAATTCCTTTCAGAGAATTTATGATATGATTATGAGCTATGGGACTTCCCAGTACTCTGAATACAAAAAGGATGTCGTTCGCTACCATTTTTTTGATGATCCCTTTGAAAACGGAAAAGACGCTATATTCGGTATTGACGTTCACCTCATGAAGCTCGTTAACTTCTTCCAGTCGGCGGCACTTGGTTATGGAACTGAAAAAAGGGTTCTTCTTCTTCATGGTCCGGTAGGCTCTGCCAAGTCATCTATTGCTCGTCTTCTTAAAAAAGGCCTTGAACATTATTCTCGAACTGACGATGGTGCTCTCTATACATATGAATGGATTGACGAAGAAGGCTCTTCTATTCTTGGCGGCGCTAAGCTTTTCACCTCTCCGATGCACGAAGAACCATTAAAACTCCTACCGAACGAAGTTCGTGAGCGATTTCTTTCGGAACTGGCAAAGGTCAATACATCTAAGTACAAAGTGAAGATCAAGGGTGAGGTGAATCCTGCCTGTCGATTCATCTTAAACGAGTTCATGCTCAAATATAACGGTGACTGGAATCAGGTAATGAAGCACCTTCGGGTAAAGCGTCTTATTCTATCTGAGAAAGATCGTCGCGGTATAGGTACATTCCAGCCTAAAGACGAAAAGAATCAGGATTCTACCGAGCTTACCGGTGACATCAACTACCGAAAGATTGCAATCTATGGTTCAGACTCTGATCCTAGGGCCTTTAATTTCGATGGAGAATTTAATATCGCAAATCGCGGTATTGTTGAGTTTATTGAGATGCTAAAGCTTGATGTTGCATTCTTGTATGATCTTCTGGGAGCTTCTCAGGAGCAGTCTATTAAGCCTAAGAAATTTGCACAAACCAATATTGACCTTGTGATTCTGGGCCATACAAATGAGCCTGAATATCGAAAACTTCAAAGTAACGAGTTTATGGAAGCACTTCGTGATAGAACCGTCAAAATTGATGTCCCCTACATTACGCGCCTTGATCAGGAGGCAAGAATCTATCGGAAAGACTATAATAAGGAGACGATCCCGAATATTCACATTGCTCCTCACACACTTGAGATGGCTTCAACATGGGCCATTCTAACTCGACTTGAGGAACCAAAGAAATCAGACCTTACTAAACTTCAGAAGCTTAAGCTTTATAATGGAAAGACCCTCCCTGGTTATAATGAGGATAACGTCAAAGAGCTAAGGAAAGAAGCAGTTCGTGAGGGTCTTGAAGGTATATCGCCTCGATATATCCAGGATAAGATTTCAAATGCACTAGTCAAAAATGGACATGTCGGATGTTTAAATCCTTTCATGGTTTTCAATGAACTCGAGTCGGGATTAAAGCACCACGCTTTGGTCAATTCACCCGAACAAATGGATCACTATCGGGAGATGCTGGCCGTTTGCCGGCAGGAATACGAGGACATCGTAAAAAATGATGTCCAAAAAGCCATCTCCGTAGATGAGTCTGCCATTCAAACTCTTTGCGCTAACTACGTTGATAACGTTAAGGCGTACACTCAAAAAGAAAAGATTCGCAACAAGTATTCCAATAAGCTTGAGGAAGCCGATGAGCGCTTTATGCGATCTATCGAAGAAAAGATAGACATTCCTGAGTCTAGAAAGGATGACTTTCGTAGAGAACTTATGAACTATATTGGAGCTTTAGCAATTGAAGGTAAGACCTTTGATTATAAGATGAACGAGAGACTTCATCGTGCACTAGAGCTCAAACTTTTTGAGGATCAGCGCGACACAATTAAGCTGACTACCATTATTTCCAATGTCGTCGACAAACAAACGCAGGAAAAGATTGAAGTTGTAAAAAGTCGCTTGATGAAGAACTTCAACTACTGTGATATCTGCGCGACTGATGCGTTGAACTTTGTGGCCTCGATTTTTGCTAAGGGCGATTCGATAAAATCGTAATCGCTTCGCCAGGGTAAAGGAGACCGAGAGTGGATCATCCAATAAAACGTGATCACGCCAGATTCAGGAAGATTGTTAAGGGACGCATCCGGGAGAACCTCCGAAAGTATGTCTCCCAGGGAAATCAAATCATACCTAAAGGAACAGAAAAGTTCACTGTTCCTATGCCTTCCATTGATATTCCTCGTTTTCGCTTCGGTGATAAATCTCAGGGAGGCATGGGCCAGGGCCAGGGACAACCAGGAGATCCTGTTGATGCGCAGGAAGATCCAAATGGCCAACCAGGTCAGGGTGAAGCTGGTGAGGGCGAAGGAAAGAAAGAGCTTGAGGTAGAGCTTTCTTTAGAAGAACTCGCTCGTATTCTTGGTGAAGAACTAGAGCTTCCGAACATCGTTCCAAAGGGCAAGAAGTCTCTTCAATCTGTGGTTGATCGCTACACAAATATTGGAACCACCGGTCCAGACTCTCTTCGTCATTTAAGACGAACTTATAAACAAGCCCTAAAGCGTCAGATCGCGATGGACTCTTACGATCCGGAAAATCCATCGGTCGTTCCAATCCGTCGGGACTTCCGTTATCGGTCAGCTGATACTAAAGTTGAAATGCAAAATGCAGCCGTTGTTATCTACATGATGGACGTATCGGGCTCTATGGGTGATGAGCAGAAAGAAATTGTGCGAACAGAATCTTTCTGGATTAATTTGTGGCTAAAATCTCAGTACAAAGATATTGAGATTCGTTACATCATCCATGATGCAACGGCAAAAGAAGTCGACGAACAGACATTCTTCAGGACTCGAGAATCCGGGGGAACACTCATCTCCTCGGCCTATAATTTGTGCAAAGAGATTATTGAAAAAGATTATAATCCGAACGAGTGGAACATTTATCCGTTCCATTTTTCAGATGGGGACAATTGGTCTGCCGATGATACAAAACTCTGTTTGGATCTTCTCGACAAGGTTATTCTTCCAGTGTCCAATGTCTTTTGCTATGGACAAGTTGAGAGCCGTTATGGCTCTGGTCAATTTTATAAAGATCTTACGGCCCGTTACGGTTCAAGCGAGGAAAAACTCATCCTGTCCAAAATTAAGAATAAAGAGGGTATCCTTGATTCTATCAAAGAATTTCTCGGGAAGGGGGTCTAATGAATCGCTCTAGACCTATCAGCGGAGAGCTTCTGGCCTTAAAAAATGAAATTGAAGGGTATGCTATAGGATATGGACTTGATTTCTTCCCGCAAATATTTGAAGTCTGTGATTACGATACTATTAATATTCTCGCAGCCCAAGGTGGATTCCCGTCGCGCTATCCTCATTGGAAATTTGGAATGGACTACGACCAACTCTCCAAGGGCTATACCTACGGTCTTCAAAAAATTTATGAAATGGTCATCAATACCAATCCCTGTTATGCTTATCTTTTGCACGTAAACAACTGGGTTGATCAGAAGATTGTGATGGCCCATGTTTACGGCCATAATGATTTTTTCAAAAATAATGCCTGGTTTGCCAATACGAATCGAAAAATGATGGATGTCATGGCCAATCATGGAACAAAAATTCGTCGGTATATGGAGCGCTACGGGCAGGATAATGTCGAGGGTTTTATTGATAAGGTCCTTTCCCTGGAGAACCTCCTGGACATCAACGAACTTTTTGAAACAAGTTCTCTTAAACGCCATAGGCAAGAACAGGTTAATCTTCAGAAGGTAGAGAACGAGGACGACGGTTACTTGATCGATGACCGATCAGCGGCCTTGAAGTCTTTCATGCGAACTAAGGCACGACAGGACAAGAAAGAAGACATTAAAAAAGAGGACGATTTATTCCCTGAAAAGGCCCTTGACTACAAGACCCGCGACGTCTTGGGTTACCTCATTCAGTGTGCACCAATCGAGGAATGGCAAGCCGATATTATTGGCATCTTGAGGGAAGAAGCCTACTACTTCCTTCCTCAGCGTATAACAAAAATTATGAACGAAGGTTGGGCGAGTTACTGGCATTCTACTATCATGACACAAAAGGCCCTCGATTCATCAGAAATCATTGATTTCGCTGATAAGCATGCTGGAGTGATGTACATGAGTAAGCAGAACATCAATCCTTATAAAATTGGAATTGAACTCATGAGGGATATCGAATACCGATGGAATAGGGGAATGTTCGGAAAGGAGTACAACGAATGCACTGATATGAGCGAGAAACTGCGCTGGGATAAAAAGCTCGGGCAGGGACGCGAAAAGATTTTCGAAGTACGAAGGTCTCATAACGATATTTCCTTCATCGATGAGTTCTTAACTCCAGAGTTCTGTGAGCGACAGCAGCTCTTTACTTATAAATATAATCCGAGGACTGGCCGTTTTGAGATTGATTCTAAGGACTTTAATGCTATCAAGCAAAAGCTTCTTTCCTCTCTGACAAACTTCGGTCAGCCGATCATTGAAGTGGAAAATGGTAATTACATGAACCGTAAAGAACTTCTTCTTAATCACGTTCATTACGGAGTGGACTTGGATATTGGATTTGCTAGCGAGACCCTTCGTAACCTTTTTGCTATCTGGAGACGACCCGTGAACCTCAAGACTCGCTACGAAGACAAAGAAGTCATTTTCCATTTTGATGGAAAAGAATTCAAACCTCTTCACTAGTTGACGAGGAAATCTTGGATTTTTTTGGTAAAGAGATCCCAGTCTTTTTCTGAAAAATAGTTCGGATGAAAAAGCACATGATGTTGTCCCGGCGTTATTTTGAGATAAGGCCTTTCCCAGAACTGTACCTCATTAATTTCATTTTTTAATTTTTGAGCATCTACAAGTTCATCCTTGGGGTCGATTAGGATAAGTGTATTTCCGGTAAAGGCAATCTTCTTTTCTTGAAACTCCTCTATACCTTTGAGAAGCACCCTGTACTCACTAACCATTAACATGTTGTAGCGTCGTAATACTTTTGGGGAGAGGCTTTTGATGAAGGTGAATGAGGGGAGGAAGAAGAGGATATGATTAAGCAATTTCTGGTACCTAATCGCAAAAGCAGGTGCCATCAAGACTCTTCTCAATGGAGCCTTTTCAGAGTTATTTAATATCCATTGTTCTAGATAGAGAGCTCCATGTGAAAAAGCAATGGCCATATAAGGGGGTGAGGCGACAAGACTCATTCTTTCTTCAAAAATGCGCTTGGCGTTCTTATAGCTTGATGCTTCTCTGCGATTTTCGTCGTGGCCTGGAAGTATAACCAATTCTACTTCGTAACCACTCCTTCTGAACACGTCCATCAGGGGTTGAAATGCGGAGGCGTTGTTATTGAGTCCATGAATGAAAACGATCTTAGGTCTGGGGGATGAGTTGGATAAGTTTGTCATCTAGTTCTTCTATGTCTTTTTGATTGATAAATATTTTTTCTTTTAAAGGTTTGTGTAGACCATCGCTCACAAGCTTTTTCCAATTGCTGTTGTCTGGAATTTTTTCTTCACGTCGAAGCATCAGCGGGAAGTTGTCCCATTGGGAGAGCTGGAACAAAACCCAGCAATTGATAAGGTCATACTGGCCGCAGCTTATTCTGGTCTGTTTCTTGGCTCGCTCAGTTTCATTTTGCATCAGAGCACTGAAACCTGCGATCTGGCTCACTTCTATTTCTGCACCTTTTCCCAATTGCAGTTCTATTTTATCTGTAATAGAGGTAGCCTTTTGATAATCTCCTTTTTGCATTAAGAAAACAGCAAGAAGAGTCAGCTTATTTGCCATCGTCTTGGGTAAAGACTGAATCCTTTCCGCGTATTTTACCCCATTTTCCCAGTCCCCAAGAATCCAGGCGAGGGGAAGAAGTCTTTCCAAGGAATTTTGTGAATCCTGTTTTTGTTCAAGAGCAACCTTAAATTGTGCGTAGGCAAGCTCCTACTTTGTGCGCAGGACATAGATATTTCCCTTTATGCTTTCTGCATTGGGAGATTTAAGGTCTTCAATAAAACGATAGGCCTTGGCCAGGGCGCCTGTTCGAAAAAAGATTTGCCCCGCAAGCTCCCTTATTTCAGGATCCTCGAGCTGTTGGAGAGTCATGAAGGGAAGTTCATTGACGATGATTTCCTCCTGATTAAGATAAAGCCCGAGTTTCAACATGATTCTTGCCTCTTCATTTGTCAAAGCTGCAATTTTAAAATTCTTAAAGGGCACCTTAGTTATCCCTTCTCTTGGGTATAATTTTAAATTTACGAGAGTTTCCAACCAGACAAAATTCGATTTTTGGCGTTTTTTTGATTCTGTCTGACAACGATCCCAATCACTTGAAAGCTCTGTGGTTTTATTGAGAACAATTTCAGAGAGAATTTTGATGATACACACCTGAGAGTAATAGGGTGAATTTTGAAGCTCAGGAAGACTCAAGTATTCGAAAGTTTTTTCAAAGTCGTTATCCATGAAGGCCAGAATAGAAATGTATCGATAGATCACAGGTTTGAGACTTGTTTGCACAAAGGAAAGCTTGTAAAGGTAGGCCCTGGCCTTCTGAGAATTACCGTTCAAAAGGTAGTATTTGACTTTTTTGAGTTCATCCTTTTGCAAGGCAAGGTCATTGAACAGAGCGGAGTTGAGGGACTTAAAATCTAGATTAAGTTCTGGTGGAAGATAGGAACCCCGATTACTGATAAGTCCCTTTGTAGAAAAATCATTTGTTCCTGACTCAATTAGAAAGACTTCACATAAGACCCGATCTGAACATAGTAAAGTCACGAGGAGAGCAATGAAAATAATTTTCATAGTAAACCTATCGTAAAAATCACCGATAAGCTTAAAAAGAAAATATTTATGATTAAAATAGTCGGCTTTCTAATCCTTTTTATTCCAGGCCTCTCCTACGGTATCGTCCCGGTGGAAGGTATCATTATTGGTGAAGCAAAGGAAGAACTTCAAAATGATCCTCTGAAGTTCATTTTTAGCGACATTTTTGATAAATCAAATGCCGGTGAAAATAAAAAAATAAAACTACTGCAATCGGTTTATCAGAGCGGCGAAGGGTTAAAGGAGAGCTGTGAGCTCCTCCGTCCTTCTCCCTATCAAACTCCGTGGCAGGAGCGTCAGGCTCGCCGAAGTTTTGCATCTACTTTGCAGTATATCGGGCTTGATACCTCGATCAAAGCAATCGGAGCATACGCTAGAAAACTTGGTGTAGATGAAGCTGGGTTTAGAAAAATTAGTTCGAGTCTTGTCAGCTCTTATTGCTCAAAAAACATCACGATCTTCTCTTCAAGAACCATCGAGAAAGCTCTGGAATATTATTATAAAAATCATTCCGACTACATTATCCCTTCTGTCGCATCTTCTCCGTTTGTTTCAAAACTACTTAAAGAAAAATCTGAATCTGAAAGGGCCCGATCGAGAGAGTTTGACCTAGTCATAAATAATTTTCGTGACTTCTGTTCTTGGGGGGGCGATGATGATGACTACAGAATGCTAACCAGCTATCTCGCTAATCCTTTTATCACTGCCTTTATTATAAAAAATCTTCAGGGGATACAGGATCGTATTAGTGAAAAGGGACTTGAAGTTGTCACATTGCCATCATCCAACACTGTCCAAGTGCTTTGTGAGGACCTTATTTGTCGAAAAACTACGGTAAATGTTTTTCAATCTAAGTTTCCTCAAACAGTGGGTAGCACTGGTCTTAGGACTGATCTTTCTAAGCTTTATTGTCATCACTTCAGGTTGCAGGAAGCCGGTCAAAGATCTATTCCCGAAGTCAAGGCGTGGGTGCGGTCCCAAGAGTTGGAGGATCCGATTCGAGCAACTTCCAATTTCCTTTCGCTAATGACTGGAGTTCCCGATTTTTTCAACTCCATCGACGAATACCGTGAAATGGCATTCTTTTTGAAAAGCAGTATAGATGAACGCTGGAGTCTATGGTCTAAAAAAGTCGTAGAAAACTTTTCTAGAGATCTTCTTTATGAAGATTCACTAAGAATAAAAATAGAACCTAATCGGGACCCGCTTCGTCTTGCTTCTTTTGGCTTTGAAGTCGATCTCAGTATAACTATGGGTGAAATGGATCAATTATTGATGAATAAAGACACTCTTGATGTTTCAATTTATCTCAGGCTTTCGAAAAATTATCTTAGGTCTATACGCACAAAGATGAAAATTCTATCTGATCAGGTCGATACTGAGGGACTTGAGAATTTAAAAAAAGATACAGCTAGTTACTTAAACCTTCAATTGAGAGAGAAGGGAAAGCTCTTCTCAGAAAAACCATGGAATGAAAATTTTTCTCAGATTCTTGCGGAGGAATTAATGGGTCAGATCAAAGGGTACCGGGGCTCCCTTTTCGAGACATATAAAGATGAAGTTTTAAAAATTCCGGTGCGCTTCTCCTACGGACTTTTCGCTCTCAGTTATTTACGTTATCGGTCTGACCTTGCTGCCCAAAGAATTAAATTGAATATTTAGAAAGAACAATCCTTTTAAAAGTCTCATGCATCAGGTACCCTTGACGAACTCTTTAATCGTGACCATTTTAAAAAATATATGGCTAAAAAAACAAAGAAATCGACCCTTGTGACACCAGAGGTGATCAAGGGTTCGGAAGCTGAGAAAAAGAAAAAGAAACATGACATTATTCAGGTCGATCAGGATGACGAGGTCGATTTTCTAGTTCCATTGGGATCAGGTGAATCATTATTACCCAAAATATCAGATCCTCTTCCAGTTTTAAAGCAGTCCACCGATATAAAAGTTCAGGATCCCTTGACTCTTTATCTCAAGGAGATTTCCAGACACAAGCTTCTTACTCTTGATGAGGAAAAAGAACTCACTCAGGAACTAATCAGAACTGGAGACATCGAGGTCGCTAAAAAACTCGTTCTGGCCAATCTTCGATTGGTGGTGAAGATTGCACTAGAGTATAAGAATGCCTATAAAAACATCATGGACCTCATCCAGGAAGGAAATATTGGTCTCATGAAAGCCGTCTCAAAGTATGATCCATCAAAGGGCGCCAAGCTCTCTTATTACGCAAGCTGGTGGATTCGCTCCTACATCTTAAAATTCATTCTCGATAACTTCCGTCTTATAAAAATCGGTACCACCCAGGAGCAGAAAAAACTTTTTTATAATCTCATGCGAGAAAAACAGCGCTTGATGAATATGGGGATTACTCCTGATGTTAAACTGCTTTCCGACAATCTAGGAGTTTCCGAAAAGGCAGTGATCGAAATGGATCATAGGCTGGGATCTGGAGGTCAGGAAGTGAGTTTGGATCGGCCACTGGATGAAGACGGAGGGCGTCAGGTCTTGGCAGACATTATAGGAGATCATGAGGGCAATCTTGATGATAAGCTGGGAGAGCTTCAGAATCTGGAAATTCTTAAAGAGCACCTTGAGGAATTTGTCAAAAATCTCAAACCAAGAGATCAGCAAATCTTTAAAAAACGGCTACTTAGCGAAGCCCCGGAAAGTCTTCAGTGTATTGCAGATGAGTATGGGGTGTCCCGTGAAAGAATACGCCAGGTTGAGGAAAGATTGATAGAGCAATTAAAGATTTACATGTCTGAATTTCTTCGATAAAACCACCATAAGTTCAATGATTTAACGAGGAATTGGGGGCAATGGTGCTCACCCATTTTTACCTTGTTCTTGGTTTCAACGACAGGTTGATTCTAGGGCAAAGGAGATACACATGGTTACGACACAAAAAGCTGCTGAGCTTGTAAAGAAGTTTGGGGGTTCTGAAAAAAACTCTGGATCTGTTGAAGTTCAGGTTGCCATTCTCACCGAGAGAATCAAAAACCTTACTCCACACTTTGAGAAAAACAAAAAAGACCACTCTGGTATGAGGGGGCTAATGAAGATGATTGGCCAGCGCCGCTCACTTCTAAAGTACTTAAGTCTTAAAGATGAAGCTCGGTACAACAAGCTCATCAAAGAACTCGACCTACGTAAGTAATTTGAACAAAAGGGGCTCTTTATGGGCCCCTTTGTATTTAGATACAAGAATGTTTAGACGGACTCAATGGAAGAGATCAAAGTATTTTAAGAGATAAAAAGTGTTCTGAAGTTTATTTCAAAATCCTCTTTATCTCTCAAACTTCCGATTCTTCCAATCCATAAAAACATTTAATAATACAAATAAGACCCACCTTTTGGTGAGCTCGATTTCTAGGAGACTCTATGTTGAACAACAAAAAAGAATTTAAAATGAACTACGGTGGAAAAGAAATCACCATCGAAACTGGTCGGCTAGCAAAGCAAGCTGATGCCGCCGTACTTGCTTCTTCTGAAGGCACTCAGGTTCTTGTGACACTAACATGTGCAAAAGAAGTTAATGATGGACAAGATTTCTTCCCACTTCTTGTGGATTATAAGGAAAAGTTTTATGCTGCCGGTAAGTTCCTCGGCGGTTTTTTAAAACGCGAAGGTCGTCCTTCGAATGCAGAAATTCTTATCATGAGACTGATCGACCGTCCTCTTCGTCCGCTTTTTCCAGAAGGCTTTATGAACGAGACAATTCTCATGGCCCAGGTTCTTTCTATTGGAAATGGTGATCCAGAGGTCCTCGCAGGTTTAGGTGCTGCCGCTTCTCTGGCGATTTCAGATGTACCTTTCAATGGGCCTATGGGCTACGCGAAAGTAGGAAAAATTGAGGGTAAACTTATTCTGAATCCGTCTCGCGAAGAGTGGGACAAGAGTGATCTGTCGCTTCTCGTTGCCGGTTCAAATGATGCTGTTCTCATGGTGGAAGGGGAAGCCAACGAAGTTTCTGAAGCTGAAATGCTCGAGGGGATTGTCTTTGCTCATAATCATATTAAAGAATTTTGTAAACTTTTGGACAAAATGACAAAAGAGGTCGGAGTAAGGAAAAGAGAATTCACTCCAGTTACTCCAAATGCCACTCTTCTCACAGAGGCGATGAAGGAATTCTCTCAAGAGGCGAGGAAGGTTCTTTCAACAAACATTAAACAGGAGCGTACCAACGCAACTAATAACTTCCGAAAAGTGATTAAAGAGACTCTTAAAGCGAATCCAGCCAAGTTTGGCTTAACTGCAGATTCAGAATTTGGGAAAGAAGCAGCGAAGGTAACGGATGAAGTTCTCTATAAGATGATGAGAGCTGACATTCTTAATGAAAATAAGCGTATCGCTGGTAGAGGGCTAAATGTAGTTCGTCAAATTGAAACTGAAACATCTGTTTTAAGCTCTGTCCATGGATCATCTTTATTCACTCGCGGTGAGACCCAAGTCCTAGCGGCCGTCACTATTGGTGGTAAGGAAGGTGAGCAGATGTATGACTCGATCCATGGTGTAGGCTTTGATAAATTTTACCTCCATTATGCAATGCCGCCATTTTCTGTTGGTGAAGCAAAGGGCTACCGAGGAGTCGGCCGAAGGGAAATCGGTCATGGAAATCTTGCTGAAAGGGCCCTTAAGAAGGCCATGCCTTCTCAAGAGTCATTTCCTTATACCGTGCGAGTCGCCTGTGAAGTTTTAGAGTCTAACGGTTCATCCTCTATGGGATCTGTTTGTTCAGGTTCTATGGCCCTTATGGATGCCGGAGTTCCACTCAGAGGACCTGTTGCAGGTGTGGCCATGGGTCTTATTAAAGAAGGGGACAAGTACAAGATTCTCACTGATATCTTAGGTGATGAAGATCATCTCGGTGATATGGATTTCAAACTTGCCGGGACAAAAGACGGTATTACTGCGATTCAAATGGATATGAAAATTGCAGGAATCTCTGAGCAAATCTTCCGTGAGGCACTATCCCAGGCCAAGGATGGTCGACTCCACATATTGGGTGAAATGGCCAAAACGATTTCGACTCATCGTCAGTGCTTTAAAGCAGGAGTGCCTCAAATTAAGTCTTTTAAAATTCCTCAAGATAAAATCGGAGCTCTCATTGGTCCTGGTGGTAAAAATATTAAAGCACTCCAGGAGAATTTTAAAGTTACGATGGACGTCGCTGAAGATGGAACTGTTAAAGTTCTTGGAGTAGACGTCCAAAAGATTGACGAAGTAATCGCCCTATCTGAGCTACAGCTCAACGGTCCTAAGGTCGGAGCTGTTTATAAAGGAACAGTTGTTACCATTAAGGAATACGGTGCTTTCGTTGATATCGTTTCCGGTCTTGCTGGTCTAGTCCATGTTTCAGAGATTGCAGATGAGAGAGTGAACGATCCGAATGATTATCTCACTGAGGGCCAGCAACTTGATGTGAAGGTCCTTGAAGTCGATCGTTTTGGTAAAATTAAACTCTCGGCAAAGGCTGTTCATCCAGTAGTAAAAAAGGTGAAATAAGATGAACTCTGTTGAAGTTAGAGTCAAAACCATGGATCATTTTGATCCGGCTTTTGATCTTCCGTTTTACGCCACTGAAGGATCTGCCGGCGCAGATGTGAAGGCCTGTCTTCCGGAGAAGCGCTCCCTGATGGTAAGGCCTGGGGAGCGAGTCCTCGTTCCTACAGGACTTCAGATGGAGATCCCCTTTGGTTATGAAATTCAGGTAAGACCACGTTCTGGTCTTTCACTAAAGTCACCCCTTATGGTGCTAAATTCCCCTGGTACGATTGATTGTGACTACCGGGGAGAGGTTAACATTATCATTGGTAACTTTGGTCACACTGATTATTTCATCGAACACGGGCTCAGGATTGCCCAACTCGTTCTCGCCCCGGTGTTGCAGGCAAAGTATACTAAAACGACTATTTTGAGTGAAACTAAAAGGGGAGAAGGCGGTTTTGGTTCAACCGGTACGACTTAACTCTCATAAAGGATATCGTCATGGACTTAAAAGTGCCTTATTCTCATATCACAGATCGAAGACTTGGTTATGAACAGGCAAAGAAGCTCATCCCAGAGGTGATTGCAAAATTTGGTGTATCGGCCGATGTGAAAAACGACGATGCCAACACCTGCTTGACTGCTAAGGGCTCAGGTTTTGAAGCGAAGATCCAGTTTAACGAAAAAGAGGCCCTCGTCAGTGTTGATCTTGGGTTTCTACTAAAACCATTTAAAAGAAAAATTCTCGATACAATCGAGAAGCAAATCAAGAAAGTAGTATGAGCGATTATAAAGTTACACTCTGGCCTTCAGGGGAAATCCTTGAGTTAAATGGAGAAGATACTCTTCTTAATCAATTAAAGAAGGCCGGAAAAAAAATCAAGTCCAGCTGTGGAGGATGTGCGACCTGTGCAGACTGCACTGTTATTGTAAAATCTGGGGAGATGAATCTGGCGCCGCAAACCTTCGAGGAGCTTCGTCTTCTGGGTAACGTATTTCATATAACTAAAGAGCGTCTTGCCTGCCAAACGAAAATTAAGGGGGACGTAACCCTAGACGTTTCCGCCCATGAAAAAGTCTCATATACCGGAAAAAATGAGAAACCAAGTCATGTCCAGGGTCAAAAAAGCACCAAAACGATGCTTAAGAAACGGGATGAGATTCAAAAATCAGAAAATGAAAGTAAGGAAAAAAACCAAGAAAAACCTTCTGGAGATTGGTATCGTCACTGGGAAAAGGAAGCTCCAGACGCTAACAAACCCAAAAAACTTGGTGGAAATAAACGTGTGAAACCTTTCAATTTTAACGATTCAGAATAATTTTAAGGAGTAAATCCATGTCTCAATTAGCAAGTGCTGTCGGCGTTGAAACAGATGTAAACAAGTTTCCGTCACAGATTAAGTACATAGTCGGTAACGAGGCTTGTGAACGTTATAGTTACTATGGGATGAAGTCGATTCTCACTGTCTTTATGATTCAGGTCCTTTTAATGCAAGAAGCGGAAGCGACTTCAACTTATCATCTTTTCGCTGGGGCCTGTTACCTTTTTCCACTTCTTGGTGCCTATCTTTCAGATAGAATCTGGGGAAAATATAAGACCATTCTTTATCTCTCCCTTGTGTACTGCCTCGGTCACGCTGTCCTTTCTATCTGGGAAACGAAAGTCGGGCTTTACTGGGGACTTGGTCTTATTGCTTTTGGTTCAGGTGGTATTAAACCATGTGTTTCCGCTCATGTCGGTGATCAGTTCAAAGCAAGCCAACAGCATCTGCTAAAAAAAGTGTATGAACTTTTTTATTTCATGATTAACTTTGGCTCTTTTTTCTCCACTCTAATTACTCCCTGGACTCTCAAAGCCTATGGTCCTTCCATCGCTTTCGGTGTACCGGGTGTACTTATGTTTATTGCAACCATCATTTTTTGGATGGGTCGCCACGAATTTGTGCACGTTCCGCCGTCAAAGTCTGATGGTCATGGAATCTTTAATGTCCTTTCCTCTGCTTTCAAACACTCGTCTTCTCGAAAAAAGGAAGATAAATTTCTTGATGGTGCTCTTAAGGATCATTCTAAAGAGCAGGTTGAAGCTGTTAAGGCAGTGTTTGATATTGCAAAACTATTCGCCTCTATTACTCTGTTTTGGGCACTTTTCGATCAGCATGGATCTTCCTGGGTTATTCAGGCAATGAACATGGACTTAAACTTCATGGGCATTCAATTTGAGGCCTCTCAAATATCTGCCTGGAACCCAATCATGGTAATGGGTCTTATCCCGCTTTTCTCGATGTTCATCTATCCTGCCCTCGATAAAGTAGGCATCACCTCAACTCCGATCAAACGCATGAATCTTGGCATGTTTGTCGCAGCATTCTCTTTCGCCTTAATTGGCGGTCTTCAGATGTGGATGGATGCTTCTACGGATAAGATTAATGTCATGTGGCAGTTTTTTCCTTACCTGGTGATCACCGTGGCGGAAGTGATGATCTCGATCACGGGCCTGGAGTTTGCCTATACTCAAGCTCCTCGCACGATGAAGTCCTCTATTATGTCGATCTGGCTTCTTACTGTGTTCTTCGGTAACCTTATTACTGCCTATGTATCGAAAGTGAATGTTTTCCCTACTGCCTCAACGGGTTATTTCATGTTCTTTGCCGCTTTGATGAGTGTTTTTGCTCTGATCTTCTGGTTTATGGGAACCCGATATAAGATCAAAAATTATATGGAGACTTAAGTTAAAATTTTAAGAATTAGCAAGGCCCCAGAAAAGGGCCTAGTTAATTTATGGATTCCCTTTCTCCGTTCCTGGGAAGTAGCTCTTATTAAACCAACCATTCCACAATTGAGCTCCGTTATGGGAAAAAATTGTACCATATGGTCTCCAGTCAGGAATTGCGGAATCTATTCGCACCATAGGAATATTTTCATCCCAGTCAGCAATATCATCCAGTGGATAGGGAAAAGGAAGAGTAGGTTCAGAGGAGATGTATTCATTATCATCATAACTATCCTGTCTAGAATCAGCTATTTTCCAAATGTCTGACAGGTACTCTAAATCTTCGCTGGAGGCAGGAAATTTTCTATCCCATTCTCTAACCATCATACGAATTCTTGCCTTGACGTCCATCGCCTTATCAAAGCAGTAAAAACTGTAAAAGGGATGAACGTTATATCCAAAAAGACCCACATATGGTTCAGCAGCGTAAGGAAGGGCCGTGACATTGGGATATAAAAATCTTCCGTACTCTCTTGCAACATTCTGGGTGATAATATCATTATTACTAAAGTTATTACTTAGAGTTTTGTTTCGGGAGTAGCGTTCTATCAAATTTGGATCAAATGTATGCTGAATGCTATTTGGAAGAAGTGGAGCAAAGGCATTAATATCATATTCACTGCTTTTAACATCTAATGAGTTACCAAATGCAATTTCTGGATGAGCAAGGTGTCGTCGAAAATTTGCGTAGGATTTCACCGACCAACCAAGTTCGTCGTTTTCATCCTCACTAGCTCCAAGTAGCTTGGGGTAGGTGTAGGTTTTAGTGCTAGCTTCATTGGTAGCTATTTCAGTAATTTCTACCCAATTAGTAGCACCTTCTTTTAACACCCTAACTGGTCCCCTTACACAGTTACTAATTTTACCACCACACTTTACTGTTCTTTCAGTGATTTTTCCGGTGGCTTTTCTCACTGGGGGCGCACTCTCACTCTCCTCAACAGCAACACTAATTTGAAGTTCTTTAATTTTAATCTCTCCTATATCACACTGAGAATTTTCATAATTGAACTTACATAGATCTTCTTCTTTTTCCAAAGAAAAAAAACCATCCCCATAAGTCCTATCCTTTGAAACGTATTGATTGCAGGGGACAGGGTTGTTTTGTAGATTTCGGAATTCAGTGACCTGTCCACCGTTGGCCTGTATAACGTCGTCTCTTTCAGTGGGGGTTGGAGCTTCATCACCTTCACAAGTTACCGTGGTATACTTTCCTGAGGAGTTTCCAGGCATTTGGGAGAAATGACCGAATGGCTGGTAGCCAACGTAGTCGCAAGAATTGGGGCTTGCTTCCATGGCGAAGGAAAAGCCACTAAAGTACAAAGATAATTCTTCCGCTTCAAAAAAACAGGTAATATCAAAATTTTTACCATCATTTGTTTCCTTATCAAATTTGTAGTCTCCAGTGCTGAACTTGGTGGGAGACTGAATGACACAATCCTTCGCTCCATTTCCATAACCTGTTTTGTGAAGTTTAAAATTATTTAGAACGGGGGAAGTGTTTTTTACAGAGAAACTGTAAGAAGACATGGGTATGACTTCTCCTGGAGGTGGAGGTGTTGTGGCATTGGATTTGAGAAGGTCAGGAGAAATCTTTTCGTTACACCCAACGCTCAGTAGTAGTAGAGATAAAAGTGAAAGAGCATTCATCTTTTTCATAATCATTCCTTCGAAGAACACATCCATGTTCATCATCTATTCGGCAGTTCACAGAGGAAATTAAGTGAGTGTCTTTTTTACTCCCCTTTTTTTGTGACTCGAGTTAAACTTAAACCAATGGGATACCTTTTTTTAAGAGTCTCATTCTTTCAGACTAAGAGGGTCGGAATTTTCATGCATACTGCTAAGCTTCCAGAATCTATGAGTTTTTGGGCCTTAATTCGATCTTTGATTCTTTCTTGTTTTCTTTTCCAAAGCCTCGATTTATTGGCGGCCCAGGATGCGGTGGTCATTTCTAATAAGGCCGTGGTTTATTCTGATCTTCAGATGACCAGTCCTGTCGGATTTATCCAAAAAGGCAAAAAAATTCGGGTTGGGGATATCCCCCGCAACAATGCTCAGCTTTATCCTATTGTTGTAGCGGGTCGTATTGGATACATCCGTATTCTAGATGTCTCCACTGAAAAGGAGCGCATCGATGCTCCATTTCTCACGGCCGAGCGATTTAAGAAAACGATACGTGAAATGCCCGAATCAAAGTTCTCAGCTAGCTTCATAGGCTATAGTTCCGTCATTAATTCTACAAAAGTAAATGCTGATACAAAAAACGGGGATCTTCTAAATTGGATTGGTGTGAGTGGTAAGGCAGAAGCTTTGGTTTTTAAAAGAACAGACGTACAAATAATCGCCAACTACCTGCAGACTTCTTCAAGTGACGAGACCTACGAAATCATGGAAGTGGGGGTCGGAGGGGCCTATCGTTTTTTTTCTGCAAGAAAATTTCTTATTAAGTTAGAGGCCCATGCCCTCGGAATACCTTATTCTTCGTACAGTATCGGCAGTGATTTCAGAATAAAAAGCTATGGATTCTCTTTCGGCGGAGGTCCCAACATAACCTATTTATTTAATAACGGTGCAGGTCTTGAATTATTCGGTCTCCTCTATCGCACTGAGCTTTTGGGTTTTGATCTACCGGAGCCCTATCAGAACACCGCAGTTTCTTTTACCGGTGCAAGAATTGGACTTGGGTTTAATGTCACATTTAACTAATGTTGATTTAGGATAGAACGAAGTTTTTCCAGATCAGCTTTCCTTGAGTGCCGATCAATTTGGATCTGTTTTCCTTCACGGTTCTTGAGCCAAAGCACAAAGTATCCTTTATTCTGGAACCCAGTGTTTATTTCTGAAGCCTTGAGTCTTGCCACGTTGGGACTATCAAGAAAGGGCCCTATGGTAAAAGGATCATTGTTATCGAGAAAAAATTTCTCTGAAAAAAAAGTCACCCCAAAAATTTTGTGAATGAGCTTAATCTCATCTTTCGATTTCATAATTCTCTTCTCATAGAAAAAGAAAGAAATAATAACTAGAGGAATGATACCGATAAAGCTCAGAAGAATCTTGCCAAGAGCTGCGTCAACCTCGTCACCAACGGCAATTAATTTAAGGACTGGCTCCTTAATTGCCAGAAACATGAAGAAAACCACAACAATACAAGAGAGAGCATAGATCCAGAAAATATAGGGAAGTCCGTAGGTTTTGAGAGTGATAGTATCATTTTCTTTGAACACAAAATCGGTTTCCTCTTCAGATGCAGGAAAAACATATAAAAGACCCATCCTAAAAACTCCCGGTTCACTTGCTTTGATGTGGGGAAAAAACATCTAATACTTCCAGCCGAGGATAAAGGAGTTTCATCCAAGTGGCAAAGACTGGTTTACTAGATGTTTTTTCTTGCCTGAAGAGCTCCTTAGTTGCAGAAGTCAGGTCGTCCAGATTAACTGTGGGGTTAAGGTCTAGCTTCCTCTCTAGTCTCATTTGGAGGAGGAGCCATTGGTCCCTCAGGATATCTGGAACGCTAAGCAATTTAACTTTATTATAAATCGTTGCCAGCTCCTTTAGGTTGGATACAAATTTAAAATCCCAAACGGCCAGATAAAAAGAAAAAATCTCTTTCCAAACCTGATGAGGACAAAGTGCCTGGGCCATCTGGAGCTCGTGATAGGCCAGATCATAGTCTCCTTGATCAAAATGTGCTTGGGCCAAGGAGGCTTTTTTCCAAGCTCTCTCAAATTCACTGAGATTTGATGCAGGTTTAAGCACTGAAATGTCATTGTGATTGGAAAGGTTAATCCGAATGACAGCGTCTGAAAGTACCAAAGCGCCTTCTCCTTCTTTAACATCAACCGTTCCACGAGAAAGGTTAACTTCCCAGGCACCGACAGTTGAAAGAGTGGCCGCAGGATGGATCCATCCCTTTATTTTCTGATCTTCGATGTTGGTTAAGTTATCGAGTTGGAGCTTGTTGTTTTTTTCAGAGATTTTTTCTTTCAACCATTTCTGCCGGGCCTCGGTAAATCTATAATAATGTTCAAATCCCGTTGCATCTTTCTGGAGGGGTATATTAGTAAAGATCAGTGGAGATGTATCATGGAGATCAAATGTTTCATAATTCTGCGCAGGACCATCAATGTCCATCGCCAACGCCTGTCCATTTTTGTCAAGCGCCAGTACGGCCCATTTGGTGACAGTCACTTTCTTCTTCAATTCTTTCTTTAAATCGGAGAGATTTTTTGATTCGAAAAGACTTTCAAAGATAATTTGAAAAATACTTTGACCGTTTGGATGATGAGTCAGCCCGGGTTTATGGTGAATGGCAAAACTCATCCCTGATCCATGGATTCCCTGAAAAAAAAGGGGAGCGAGACCTTCGCAACTGTAGCTTAAAAGTGGAATACCGTTTTCAGGAAGCCAGTAATAAAGGCGAGGTTTTTTGTCGAACACTCCAATGAGAGGAAAATCTAGAAGTCTACAATGGCTAATTTCATTTTGAGCGTTTTTGATAAAAACACTGCTGCATCCCGGAAGTATTCCCTTTAGCTCTGGGTAGAGATGCCCGTAATGGGCCGCTACCTCAAAAAGTTCTAAAAAGGAGTAGTATCTCGAGGATTCAATTCCCAATCCTTCCGCATAGGCTTCTATGCACTTATGAAAAAAAGAGCCCTCCTTTTTCTTCATATAAAACTTAGTACGATTAATAAACTCCTGACCAATGCCAATAAGATTGACCACCGAAAGGAGTCTTCTTACTCGAAGCTCCACATCGAGGTAGGATTCTTTTTCCTTCAGCCCGAGTTGATAGATATTATGAATGGGGTCACCTGTGAGAGGTACAATCGTTGTTTTCATTTTAACCTACATAATAGTTTACAAAGTGTTTGAGTTGGTTTGCAAAGTCCAGTTTGAACATTTTATTCTGTAAAGGCCCAAGCATGTTTGACTTACAGCGGATATAGATTCTAAGATTTCCCTTTGGATGAGCATCGCTCATATTTTTAAGCTGATAAAACTTTGAGAGAAAGCGGAAATGTTGCTGATTGGTAAGGCGAAAGGACTCTTCTTTTTTGATATTGTTCCAGAGTGTCCATGGATCATAACGACCGACAAGAACTGCGGCAAGAGTGAGGTAGATAAGAGGGTCAGACTCAAAACCATCTCCGATAAGGACCAGATCGTCGGGGATTCCGGTCATAAGGAGTATGTTGACGATTGTGTTGAGCTTATAGAATCCCTGAGATTTAAGGTCTTTCGTGGATAGGTCTCCTTCAAAGAATGAGAAGATACTGCGGTAATCTTTAAGAAAGATATTTCCAGTAAAAATCTGGCGCTGATAAAGCCAGTCTCGTATGGCATTTTCATAGAAATGAGGAGAAGCAGAAACAACAAAGGGCTGGAATTCTTCGTTGATAAAGTTTTGGACCAGCTCAATCGATTTATCTACTGGGGGGAAATAGTGAATAGGATTTCTCAAAGAGAGGTAGAGTTCTTTCATTGAGGAATAACGTGTATCCACCAGGGTTTTGTCAAAGTCAGTAATTAGAATTTTCTTTGGCCTTTGAATCACAGTTGGAATGAAACTTCCGATCAAAAGTTCCAGACCTGGGTAAGACTTTGTTTCAAAGAGTTTAAGTTTTGCGACATTCTTTGAATCTGGTTGAGGCATTTTAAAATTAAAATTTCCAAATGGGTCGGATTCATAACTTCTGGTGAGAACTTCTTGATCGTCTCTAGATAGTCCTAAAACCTTCAGTCTAAAAACGTTAGAAGAGAGCAGTCCCATGCTTTGGATCGGTCTGGTGGGGACAATCTCTTTGAGATTTTGGTTTATTTCATCTAGGATTTCAAAACGCCCTTGGGAAGAGAAAGTCATTGAGGCACGAATGTGAATATAATCATCCGCTTCAATACCAGTAAAATGAACTAATTTTGGTCTCCCCATAGAACTCATTGTAACCTGAAGGGGTAGACATCTCCTTTAAATTTTTGTCAAAATAGACCAATGTTACAAATGATACTAATTATTAAAGGTAAAGTGCAACGGGTTGGCTTCCGCTATAGTGTGGTTGACTTTGTTCATTCCCATAAGCTTCCCATCGTTGGTCATGTGCGTAATATGGCCGATGGCTCAGTTCACGTCCTTGCTCAGGGTGATATAGAGTCTTTAAAAGAACTTCACCGCTTTTGCAGCAAAGGCCCCCCTAGGGCAGAGGTGAGGGAAATCGACCAGGAAATAGGACTTATTGCAAGATTAGAATTTTCAGAATTTGTTGCTCTGGTTGACTAAGCTTTCTTGATGGTAAAAGTCATCGTCCCATCATGATAACGGGACTTCAGTGACTTTGGATCCAAGTGGTATTCTGTCATGACTCTTGAGGTAAAAGATTCTACTTTGTTAATTTTATTAATAGTACCCTCTTCAGACTTGCTAGCGTCATGGTAGCGTCTGTTGAAACTCACGACTGCCTCCTTACCGTTAATCGACAATTGAAGATCCTGCTTGGAGTATTCCGGTACTTTGACCTCGATTTCAACACCGTCTTCAAGATGTTTTAACTTTGGATTGAGCTTTTCGAATTTGTAAAAAGGATCTTCTGAGCGGTTCGTACTTATGGCGATTTCTTTGGTAAGAGAATCTTTAAGCTTTTCAATAATTCGCTTATTTTCTTTTTCCAGTTCCTTAAAAGATCCCTCATGCCGGCCTATTTGATCAGTGAATTTTTTTTCAAAAAAGAGATCTTGTTCTTTAAGTCCTTTTCTAAATTCTCTATTTCTTGTTTCAAGCTGTTCTGAATGATTTTTAACGAGTTTACTGAGTTGCCTGGTTTGATTAAGGTTCGTCGTCATACGTTCATTTTTAAATTGAAGATTTTGCTGGTCGAGGATCTTCTTTTGATTATTCTCAATCCTTCTGTACTCTTGGCCAGAAGTTTCTAGGTCAGTATCAATCCGATTCCTGTGCTTTTTTTCCATGTCACTAATCTCATCACTCATCGCAGTCTTTATCGCTTCAACTTTTTCTTGACTGTCGTGACGAATATTTTTTGCTTTTTGATTAAGGCGCTCGTTTAAGTCGTCAAGGAGGGCTTCGTGCGAAGCTATTGTCTGATCCCGGTCTAAAAGAAATTTATCTTTTATTTTTTGTTTGTTTTTTACATTTTCTGTATCTATGGACTTTAATTCCTTGTCAGTCAGTTCTTTGGTTCTCTGGAGGTGGGCCTTAATCTCTTGGAGGATTTTCTCTTTTCTTTCGTTCTCCTGAGTTACTTGAAGTCGATTGGACTCTCTTTTCTCTTGAAGTTCAATTTCCTGACCTTTTTTTAACTCTGCCTTTGTTTTTTGGTGCAGATTTTCAATTTCTTTAATTTCCCTGTCTGCCCGGCGACGGGCATTTTCAGTGCGAACTTGATGATTTTTTTCAACATTACCAATTGAACTCATGGGGGAGGGATCTCCTTGTCATACGGGTGATCACAAACTTTCTGACCTTTTCCCGTGTAACCGGGGCACATCCAAGTTCTTAATAACTCCAGCTTGATGTAGTTGCCGCCATGGTAACTTTGAAACACAGAAGGATTGAGAGTGGAAACAATCATTTGTGCAGACGCCTTCGTGGCAAGGGCATAGGGATCATTATTCTTAACTAAATACTGATAAGCGCGGTATTCTGCTTTTGCTTCTACTGAAGCACAGGAAATGATTAAAAATAAAAATAACTTCTTCAATGAAGTTCCTTAACCTTATCTAGTGTTCTGTGTTCTACCATTTTCATGAAAGCGAGGACAAAACTCCTTCGTTCTCCATTGTCTAGGGCACTAATCGCCGTTTTTTTTCTCTCAAGAGAATGGTGGCGTTCGATTTTTTGATAAATTTGATGAACCGTTTCAGCGGCCCTTGTAAAGGATATGTTCTTCACTTCGGTCTCATCTGAAAAGGACTCAAGGATCCAGTCCTGATAAAAAAGTGGAAAAAAGCCAGCGCTTCCAAATTCTATTAGCTGATCCAATCCATGTGCTTCCTGTAACTTCCGCATAAGACTCCTTTTCTTACCTTTATTTTAGCTGGAGAGTGGTATAATGGTTGAGAGGGTAGGTTTTGCCAGTTGGGAGAGGCCCATGGAGAAAAGAGAGGATTTTTTTATCCCGGAAGACATTGTGGAATGGATCGGGCTCAAGAAGTCTGAGCTTTTGTCTCAGCTAATCCTTGAGCAAAGGCCTGGAGACATTTCTTTTGAGGAGTTTCATCTTTTTGACCGTTTTGTTCCAAGCACAATTGAAAACCCTGACCGGACCTATCAGAAGAATGACGAAGATCAAAGGATACGAACTTACCTCAAAAGCTATGACGTCGAGTCTCTTTTTCATCAGGTTGTTATAGGGGTGTTGGTGGAAGATCGTTCCACTGGATCAGATGTTTTTGTACCCATCATTTCTTTTGTTTCACGAGACTCAGAACTCATCAGGAACTTTACTATGGGAGACGTTCTATTAAAACCCGTCTTAAACTGAACTATTTTGTTCTGATATCAATGTAAGAATTTGAAAATTTAGTTCGGAAATTAGTGCAGATATTCGCCATGAAATTCCTCGCCTCTGCATCACAGCTTATATTGCTTTTTGCCCCAACTGGACAACGGGGAAGCCAGTTGTTGCAGTAAGAGCTTGTTGCTCCACCGGGGCAAGCATTCCTAGGCCAGTTAACATAGCCGTGCATGCAGTTTATGTATTCAGGAAGGAGAGGCTCTTTCATGACAATAACACCATTTAAAGGATATGTTCCATATCCAGGACGATCCTTCATGAGTTTTCCCTGGATTGTCTGACTTGCAGTGGTAAAAGTACATTGAGGATTGCCAATGTATGTGGAGGCACCGCTGGCATCTTTATAAGTAGGAATAAGGCAGGTTCGAATCGAAGGGGAGCTTAGACTCGGGCGAAATTTAAAAATAGTTTCGTCAAGTGTGCTCTGACAGAGAGCAAAATGACCGATATCTATGGTTTGGTAGCGATCCATCAGCTCGCAGTTTTCAAAACCAGTAGTCGTAATCACAGGGACCATACCCGAAGTCTCAAACGTTGCTCCACTAGTTGGTACTGATGGGCTTCCACTCGTTCCGATGGTGTTTCCATTGACATAGTTCTGAGGTGCCCTCATCCTCTGGGGAGCGTCGCATGCTACAGCGAGAACAAGAAATAAAAACAGGAGAGGAGAAAACCAATACATTTTATAGATTCCTCATAATTCTGTTGGGCTTTTCGGTGGTTAGAAAAATTTCATGAGTTTTTATCATTATGACGATAACTGATAGGGTGAAATCGTTGTTTTTATAAAGGGTTAGAATGCGTTGGTTTTTAGTTATTTTCTTTTTTTTTGGTCTCAGCATTTGGGGAACTTATTCCTACTTTATGAATTATCCCCAGAGGATTTATTCACAGTGGATCCAGGGGGAGGGACAAAACAAGTACTATTCACTTTATGGATATAAAAAAATTTGGCTAAGGCCTGTCCCTCCACTTGAGATTCCTCCTTATAAGGAAGATTATGGGCAACTTTGGAAGCAGTTTCCGCTCAGAAACTCCCGGGTCCCACTTCCCATCCGTCATCCTATGTTTGAAACGATACCGATCGTTGAGAAAGATGAAACGAGATCTCTTCCCCAATTGGGTATGATTTTCCTCAACCCGGCCGGACGGGAGCTCTCTCGGATCTATACTATGCCGATGAGCTTTCTAAAAGATCACACCCAAGGTCAGGATATCTTTAAGCTACCTTTAGTGCGAAATCGTCTCCTTAAATTCAATTCAGATAAAATTTGGAAAGACTTATTTATGATGGAGATAAGCAAGAAACCAAAATCAATCGAAGAGATGATCTATTCCCTTTACATCCTTCACCTTAGAGCGAAAGTCCTTCCCTCAACGACTGTACGGTACGGTCTACTTAAGGATGAAAAAGCGATCATCGAAATTGTTTCAAAGGACAAAGACTATATCCTAGAGATGGTCCTCTCTCACAATAAAGGCTCTATTTATTCCTACATTCTCAAGACAGAACTAAACAAGGAAGAGTCGATGAGGCTTCGCTCAAAGTTTCTGGAGTCCATTGATTTTGAAAGTGAGGATATTGCCATGGCGAAGTTTCTTTATAAGGAGTTCAAGCAACTCAACTTTGCACGACAAGTTGATCAGGAAGGGATGCTTTATCTTTTTTCTGCCTGGTCTCAGGGGGCCGCTGATGAGGAATTACTGAAGGAAATGATCTTTTACCTAGAGCGTGGCCATAAAACCAGGTTACAACTTAAGCCCCTCTACTCTTTCGCAATGAAAAAATATGGAAGAACTTTTTCTACCCGCAATGTGATGAACGACTCAGATAATCCAAACGTAGCTCTTCAAAGGAAGATCGAGATTGAAGAACGAGAAAAAAATCATGAAGTTTTGAGAGAAAAACAACGTACTCCTCCAGAACCACAGATGTCCCCGGATGAGAGGATGAATCACTTTTTGAAAAAAGCTAAAGAGAAATCTCTTGACAAAAAAAAGGACATGATCATCCACTAAGAGTCAAAGCGCTCAAACCCTTCGATCAATACTTCTGTTAAAGCAGGACGTAACTTTTCCACCAAAGACGGAACAAGGCACTTTAGAGTCTCATTCATGTATACGGAGCGATTAATTTCGATCTGAATGTTGTTGGTTCTAAAGCGGTCGACAAATTCAGTGACAAAGCCACCGATATACGGATCATTGAGGCTTGATTCATATCCTTTACCGCTCAATTTCCCCTGAAAAAATTTGATAAACTCCGGCAGACAAGTTTTTCCTCTTCTATCTGAAAGACAGAAAGAGGCACGTTCTAGTTTCTGAAGTGGATTTTGTTTTAAATGATATTCAGTTGGCCTAGAGGGCATGCTGTGGAGATCAATAAAGGAAACTGGGGCTGACTTTCTTTTTTCCAAGTCCTGAAGGGTTGCCTTTAGAATTTCAAAGTAGGGTTGATGATAGATTTCAATAAAGCGCTTAGATTCCTCTGCAGATGGGTCCCGAACGACGAGCTTTTCTCCCTTGGTGTTTTGTTTCCAGAAAAGCACACAATTGCTCTGTGCGCGGTTGAGATCAACGCAAATTCGATGGACATGAGCAACTAAAACGGCAACCCCGCTTCTTTGAAGGGCCTCGATGTCAATGAGCTCATTAACTTTATAGTCCACGTCTTCCTGGTAGTCTTTTTCATTTCCAGAAAGAAAGGGGCTAAAAACCCCTGGAATGATCTCACCAGAGTGAGGAATGGATATAAGTCCACGATAAGATTGCCCAAGAGGGGCATAGTAGTCAAAGAGGGGTGATTTGAGAGGATGATCAACTTGAAACATATGAAAAATTTACCATAAACAATCGATATTCGTCCATGCGTCTCTTTCAAAACCATCAAGACAGGTTTATATTTTTTGCATCTTAAGAGGTACCTATGAAGTTTCCCGGAAGGCGCAACACCAAGCACTATTTTCCAGTTGAAGACAAACAGCGCAGCTCTTTCGATGACGAAATCTATCGACCTGGTAACGTTTACGTTGTAGGAATCGATCAATTGCTGGTTGATATTGAAATTCCTGTGGACGATGAGTTTCTTCACAAACACCGTTTTAAGAAAGGAGAATCCTTCATTATCGATGATGCTCTGGCCGATACGATTTACTGGCAATATAAGAATCGAAGTGCTATCACGGGAGAGTTTCCTGGTGGAGCTGTAGGAAACACCCTCCATAATTATTCAATATTATCTGACTGCCCGTCTGTGGCCCTTGGGACAATCAATAAAAATATCGAGGTTGGCGACTATGCCTACAAATATATTTGCAACACCAGCTCTAAAGTCAATTTGAGCTACCTTCAGCCTTGCGCTCGTCCCATGGGACGGGCGCTGTGTTTTGTTAGTCCGGACTCTGAAAGAACGTTTGCTATCAGTAAAGGATGTATGAATGATCTTTCTTCTGAATATCTCCCTCTAGAAGTAATAGACCGCTCGTCTGCACTTCTTATTTCAGCGTATACTCTTCGGGATGAGAACTCTGCTATTTTTAATTCGACTCTTAGAGCACTGGAAATTGCCAAGGCTTCGGATGTTCCCGTTGTATTGACACTGGGTACGAGTGGTCTAGTCCAGGTTAAAAGAGATTTTCTTTTAGATCTGATCCCAAAATATGTTTCTGTGGTTGCTATGAATGAATCGGAAGCTTTGACTCTCACTGGTATTAAAGATCCTCTCCTCGCGGCTGAAAAAACTCTCGACATGGTGGACATGGTTCTACTCACTGTCGGTTCCAAAGGACTTTATATCGGTGCTATCACTGATCGAGAGTATGCTCGGCCTACTAAAGAAGCTCTCCATACTAAATCAATCGTAGATTACAACAAATTCGAATATTCCCGTGCCCAGAGGCACTGTCACACAGAAGACATCATGAAAGTCTATACGCATATTAATCCTTTCCGGGGCGGACCCATGATGATCAAGAACACAAACGGTGCCGGTGATGCTGCTCTGGCTGCCGTGCTTCATGACATCTCTGCTAATGTTTATCATCGGAATAAGGTCCCTAATTCTCCAAAACACTCCGCCCAATTTTTGACCTACTCCTCTATCTCCCAAATCAGTAAATACGCTAACCGCGTCTCCTTTGAAGTTCTAACTCAGAATTCGCCACGACTGCTCCGAGGTTTACCCGAAAAAGAGGATGGTCTCGAAGAAGCTTACTGGTCCAAATAGAATGCAAAACTTGGTTAAAAAAGAGGCGCTCTTCAATGAGGTGAAAGGTTCCCTTTTTGAGTACCTCGTTGCCAGCGAACTGGCGATTTTAGGAAAGACTGAACCACAATTTCAGCGCTCCCTTGACAAGAACTATCTAAATGTTCTTTCGCAACAGGATCGGATGGTCAGAAAATTTTACCCCGAGATGTTATCATTCCTCCGTGAAGCATCTGTACGAACGAGTAAGGCTGTTTTTAATTTCTTAGGTGAAGCCCCACTTTCTTTGAGGCTTGTTGGCAAATTCTCTAATTCTGCTCGCCATCAAGAAATCTATGAGGCTGACCTTCTAGTGGAAACAAGTAAAGATCAACTTCCGTTGAGTCTTAAACTCAACAAGAAGAGCGCCTACGTCAACACTAAGAGCGGTGGAATTAAGAGCTTTTTCACTCAGTACTTCCCTTTTATACCTCGATTCATCCAGGATGACTTCAATCGCTTTGTGGATCTTGAATTTGAACGAATGTCCCTTGAGCTTCACCAGCTGCATGATCTTGAGTACTTTGGAAATTTTGACCAATGGGTCAGTCTAGGCATGTCTGAACTCCCCGGAGAGATGGATGCTTCTTCTCGAAATATTTTAAAAAGCTACTATGCTCGCATCGCTCATCGAATGCATGAAATTTTTCATCAGGCGATGGATGCTGATCCCAAAGGGTTCCAAAAGGCTTTGCCGGCTCTTTTAGGTTTTAGTTCATCATCTATTATTCAAGTTATATACTTTCATTCTTTCCCTGAAGACGAGCAGGGCCTGATTGACATTCATAGTTGGAAAGATCTTTCTGGAGAGCTTGATAAAGTTAAGTTGAAGGATTTTGCAAATATTTCAAGTGTTGAGTTTGCAATCGGAAATTGGATGCTTCAGGTAAGAGTGAAGCCTATGAATAAATTTACTACCTCAGCGATGAAAGTAAATTGCAGTGTCAAAATCAAGCGACCCATTTTTTTCTAAGGGCCTCGGTATCCAGGGATTCCACAATAAATTCATAGTGATGACGATCGACGATACTATGGGCGCAATCAAGCCACAAAGAAGTATTAGCACTCGCTAGATAGACTGTCTTAGATCCAGCTGAGTTGAGGATGGTCCTTTTAATGTTTTGAATAAGAAAAGGGGAGAGAACATCTTCATTCATGTCAATGAGAAGATTTCGTGAGGGATTGGCCAGTGCTTTCAAGAGACTTATCAAAAGTTTTTCCCACTGTTCTGACAGATGGACTTTTTTATTAGGATTTTCCAGAAGCCTTAAAAGAGCTTGTTGCTCAGGTTTAAGAGACATACCAAACTCTCTCCAGTTCCCAAACCCAAGTTCCAGCTGGAGATTTTCCCAGAGTGAAAGCTCTGGATGAAGAGAGTGACTGGCCTCGATATAAGAGAAGCTACGGCCTTCTCCAGGTGCAATAGTACGAAGAAACTGCAGGAGGTCATTAAGGGCCGTCCGTTCTTTGGATGATTTTTTATAAAGATAGAGCCCATAAGATTTTTCAATATTCATCTTTGTGCCCATCGGCTTTAATCGATGGAACCTTAAGAGTTTCTCTTTTATAATGGTCTAATGGATATTAAAAAAAAGATCCCTGAGATCTATAATTCCGACAAAGCTAGTCGAAAAGAGAAAGTTATTCTCGGTCTTACTGCAAGTATCGATTCTATGGTTTCGGCTTACCTTCTTAAGGTCCAGAAGTACGAATTGATCGCCCTCACAGTTGTTCCTGATTGGGCGCCCCCAGAGCTTAGTAGTGAAAAGAATTTTTCCTGTTTTATTTCCCAGGATAGATTAGATTTTTTAAAATCTTTTTGTCACCATCTGAACATTCCTCATTATATTGATAAAATTAGTCTTGATTTCAAGGATTCCGTCATTGATCCTTGGATAGCGGATAAGATTGTTGGTAAAAAAAGTCATGCATGCTGGAATTGTCACGAGCTCAGGTTGAGTAGACTTGATCAGAAAAGACTTGAATTTAATGCTCACTTTATAGCGACTGGCCATTACGCAAAAGTGTTTAAGCGTGATCAAAATGGAACAGTTTTTGTTCACTCATCCAATGATCCAGAGTTTGACCAATCTCAGAAGCTTTCCCGGATTCCAGAAGATATTTTAAAACATTTACTTCTCCCATTGTCAGATCTCACTCGCAAAGAAGTGCTAAAGCTTGCTGAAAACTTTGCCATTCGAAATGAATCGATATCGGCCGCCATTGATTTCTGCTTTTCACCCCCTCCTTTTGCCGATGAACTGATTACGAGAGAAGTGCCTGCTCGCTTTTTAAAAGATGGCGAGGTCATTTCAATTGATGAGAGTGTACACTTTGGGCAGCATGATGAGATGTTTCGTTACGGGATTGGAGAAATATACCCTATCAAAGTAGGCGTTCAGCAAGTGGAAAATCACATCGCTTCTTTCTCTTTAGTAGATAAGAAAATTCGACTTATTGAGGGTAGCTATTTTTCCCGGACCATGCACCTTTTAGTCAACTGTCATATTTCCCAAGAAGTTTTCTTATCAGAACCTACTAAAGGATTTATTCTGTTTGAGTCGGAATGGACGGAATGCCTGGTTACTCAAAAAACACTTCAAGCCGTTTCTTTGGAATTTGAGCGAGAGATAAAATTACTTCCCGGAGAAAGAGTTGCTGTTTTTAAGAAAAGTGGTAGAAATTCAAAAGTCTTGTTAACTGGAGATGTCCAGATTCTGCCTCTGCCTGTTGTTTTAGAAGGAGAAAACGATGATTCGAAGATTGATCCTTTGCTTGATTTTTAGTTTCCCTTTACTGGCCTTTTGCCGTACACCGAGCTCTTCCTATCAACTTAAAAGTGAACTTCAAAAAGTTTCGATGAAAGTTCTTATTGAATGGATGAATCTCTTGATCAAGAGCTCTTATCCCTCTCGCATGGTCGGTCTTCCTGGACATGATTTGGCACGAGATTTTCTTAAAAGTACAATTCTCGCGCTGGATCCAAAGGGGAGTGGCAAGCTGACAATCACCTCAACCGCGCCAGAAATCGATACAGTCAAAAATTTTTATCTTAATGACTTTAATTCCAAAATTGAGGGGAAACTCCCTCCGACTCATCCTGATTATAAAAAATGGTATCGATTCACACATTCCATGGTGGGGCTTGCTGAGTCCAGAAAGAATGTGCCGGTTCAAAATATCATTTGGGAAAAAACAGGTCTCAACTCGAAAAAGACTCTGGTTGTGACCGCTCATTACGATACGATATCTCATGATAAATCAACACTTTTGGTAAATGAAAAAGAGGCCATGCCGGGTGCAAACTATAATGCCTCAGGCGTAGCGATTGCCCTGGGTATTTTAAAAATTCTTTCAGGTATTGATCTGAACTATAGTGTTAAGATTGTCTTCCTCGATTGGCAGGGGATTGGCTTTCATGGCTCACAGCTTTTTGCTCGGGAACTAAAGGCTCAAGGGATAGAGTCTATGGGTGTCGTTAATTTAGAAATGCTGGGTCAAGATACAACTTATTTTGATAAGACCAAGCAGAGTGGAAATATGTCTGTTTATTTTCGAAATGATAAAAACGAAGAGCGATTTGCTAAAACACTTCTAGATCACGGGTCGAGAATTACTCAAAAGATCCGCTTTGAGCCAAAGCCCAATGGATTTGATAGCTCAGATAATTTTCGTTTTTGGGAGCAGGGTTTTTTGACTGTAACTTTTTCCCAGAACTGGGAAGATGATTTTAATCCTAAGTTTTATCAGACAGCTCAGGACTCAACAGAGACCATGAATCATGAGACCCTTTGGAATGCTTATCAATATGTTGGAGGGGCTGTTATCGGTACACTCCTTGATTTAACGAAGTAAATTCGCTATAAGGCCCTTATGGATTCATTATTTAAACCAGAAATTTTGAGGGCCTACGGTATAGAACTTTCTGAAAGTGGTTTTTTAACCAATCAAAAAAAAACCGTCGTCGTCGGAATGTCTGGTGGGGTGGACTCTTCTGTGGTTGCCCTTCTCACAAAGCTTCAAGGCTACCGAGTTATTGGTCTTTTTATGAAAAACTGGGATGAAACCAATCCGGATGGATCCTGTACGGCCGATCGGGATTACCAGGATGTTATTCGAGTTTGTGAAAAACTAGACATTCCATATTACTCCGTTAATTTTGTGAAGGAGTACTGGGATGGAGTGTTTTCTGAATTTCTTAATGACTATCGCCAAGGTCATACTCCCAACCCTGATGTTCTTTGTAATCGTGAGATAAAGTTTAAAGTCTTTTTTGAAAGAGCTAAGCTTCTTGGGGCCGATTACCTTGCCACCGGACACTACTGTCAGGTCCATGAAGGCCAATTAAAGAAGGCCTTTGATCAAAACAAGGATCAAACATATTTTCTCTATGCTGTAGATAAAGCAGTTTTCAAGGACGTTCTCTTTCCTATTGGCCACTTATCAAAACCCAAGGTTAGAGAACTAGCGGCCAGCTTTGATTTGGCCACTTCCAACAAGAAAGACTCCACAGGAATTTGCTTTATCGGAGAAAGAAACTTTAAGGACTTTCTTTCCCAGTACATTCAAACGAATAAAGGAAATTTCGTCGATATAAACGGTATGGTCCTAGGCCAGCACGACGGGGTTTGCTTTTATACACTTGGGCAACGGAAAGGTATGGGCATCGGCGGTCCGGGTGAACCCTGGTTTGTGGTGGGGAAAAATATCGATCGTAACGAAGTGATTCTCGCCCAAGGGGAAGATCATCCTGCGCTCTATGCCGATGGACTTGTCGCCAATGATCTTAATTGGCTTAAATCTATACCTTATGGTACTTTCCGATGCAAGTCCAAGGTTCGCTACAGGCAACCGGAAGAGCCTTGCACAGTTGAATTTTCAAAGGGTGGAGTTAGGGTCACTTTTGATCGTCCTCAGCGAGCAATCACGCCTCGCCAGTCCATTGTCTTTTATGACGAAGAAGACTGCCTCGGGGGTGGAATCATTTCTGAAATCTTTCCCAATTATCATGTTTTAAAAAAAACGTTACCAGATATCTTTTCGGCTTAGGTCAAGGGGCTTAGATTCTTTCTTGATATTAGATTTTGGCTCATAGCCCTGACAATCGCCAAGGCCCGCATTGGAAACCACCTTGGAGGGCTGCTCCTTCGATTGGATACCAAAGCGGCGGCAGCCGTAAGGTGTTTTCGTATCCCAACTAATAAAGTAATGTCGACATTGAGAACAGTTTGGCGCACTCATACAATTATTCTAATAGAGAAATGGGTGTTCGTAGTCTGGGTAAATTTTGACCAAATCGTATGAATTCAGGTGGTTAAGGTTCGACAATGCTTTCTTATTACGCCTTAATATTTTTTAGACATCAGTTGAAAGCTTTACATACAAATATGAATTTTCCCCAGAGTAGACAGAATTTGCAGTTAAATCATGACAGTCAAAGGCAATGACATTAGTCCTCGCCCATCAGAAAAGGAATGCATGAACCCGATCGAGACCATTGAGACTAACTCCGAGATGAACATCTTGTCGCTCTTCAGTGAGACCCATCATGAATCTTTAGATCAAGAGGTCCCGGATAGTGAAGACGATATGATTTCCACTATTGAGGACAGTGATATTTCATTTGCTCCAAAGGTAGCAGATACCATGTTCCCAGACCAATCACTCTTTATTCTCGAGGAGCAGTTAAAAACCCTCAAAACAAACCTCAGTCGAATTAAGTTCTACCTGGGGGATATAAATGATCTTATTCCGCATTAAAAAGTGGTGGACAATCAGTCAACAATTCCCTTAACTTAATGTTTCCCTTTTCCATATCCGTGCCCAGGTGGTGGAATGGCAGACACACTACCTTGAGGTGGTAGCGCTGCGAGGCATGCTGGTTCAAGTCCAGTCCTGGGCACCATTAAAAAATTCCCTATTAAATTGAATCACTTAAGGCACCCAGGACGTAGTTGGCCCTAAATTCCGTAAAATAGATTTAGATATTTTATTTTTTCCTAAGTTCTAATTTATTTACCTCACCATTTAAATAATGCTCCAGATTTTGCTGATTGAGTTCAGTTTCCTGACTCTGAGAAGGCTTAAGACATTGATTGAAGTATAAAAGGGAAGAAGCTCGAACGATTCTTTGAACATCTTTTCTTGTTGATGATTCCCTTCCATGCTGTTGCCCCCCTGTTGAGTCAGTAAAATCCGGGTGACCAGCGTTCGTTAGCCACAGAAACATATTTTTCTTTTCCATTTCAGGCCAGAGTTTGAATGAGTTATACCTAGCAATAGCAGGATCTCCATTTTGTTGATCATCCTTTGTTCCAGAAATGCCTAGAATTGGTATACGGATGCTCTCATAACTTTGTTTTAAGAAAAAAGGATCTCCGGGGCCTTGAGGAGAAAGTGCTACACCACACTGGACTCTTTTATCACTTAAATCAGGTCCTAATCCAGCGCCAGTGCCGACTTTAGGTACAATCCAGTCTAAGGCAGGTCTAGCTCCCGCAATCGCTAGTGTTGTGTAAGCACCAAAAGAATGTCCCATTAATCCAATATGGTTAAGATCTATTTTACCCATTAGGTTTTTATCTGATTTATTCCATTCATGGGCCTGATTAATTGCAAAACTAATATCCTTAGGTCGTCCTAAGACTTCATTTGAGTCATGGATCATTTTTTTAAGATTCTGAAATATTCGGATTCCATCTCTCATCTTTTCAGTGTTACTTCCTGTGTGCTCCACACATAAGACTGCAAACCCGTGGCTTGCAAGGTGACTCGCTTGAGCAAAGTGAGTATCCCAATTTCCTCCGGCACCATGAGAAATAATGATAAGAGGGTAAGGGCCTCCATTTTTTGGGATATGGACCTTAATTGGAATTTTTCGACCAGCTTTCGATGGTTCTTCACGATTGATGCGATTTAAAAATCGAGATCTTCTAGATGTGTTAACTTTATCACGATTCGGATCAGTAAGATCTTTGAACGAAATGACTTCCACCTGTAGAGGACCATTCTTTGAGAAGTCAGGATTAACAAAAGATTTTGATTGAAATGGGATTAGAAGAATCAATAAGAGGAAGGGTTTTAACTTAATCATATTTGTCTCTCTACACGCATTTAAGGGAGCATGCTTTCAAACCAAGTTCTACATTGGTCAAATTCATTCCCATGACAGGTGAGATGACCGTCATTTGGTAATGCAGTAAATTCGCAAGTGTAACCTGGGGTTGTGTTTATATTATCACATAAGTCCTGAATTGGGGCACCAGGAATGATGTCTCCAGAACAAACTGGGCGTGAACTTCCACATTCAAACATTTTAAAATCTTTTACTGCGAAATTTACAGAAACATTTGAGATTGAATCTTCTTGTGCTTTGGTATTTGTACTTAAGTTACAGGTTGCACCCGTAGCGCCCGTGCCGCAATATCTTTCTAGTCCTCTGGTGTAGGACACCGGTGTAAGACATGGGCCTCCGCCAAGAGCCCCGGTTGCCAATAAATTTGCTGTCGCAACTTGGTCATAGCTTCCATCAAAAAAACAACCGGCAGTAAATTTACTGCCCCTCCAGTGTGCTGCATTTGCAAGGGAGGTTCTTGCCATAAGAATCACCGGTGCTGTTGCTCCATGGCTTATTCCTTGAAGTAAAAGATATTCTCCGGTCCAATACGATTTCGCCCAAGTA
>JBEIFX010000015.1:0-71214 GCA_040382195.1 Halobacteriovoraceae bacterium
CGCCGCATTCGCTGGGGCCTCCGTTCAGGCCCGGCAACTTTCTAAGATCGCCTATCTCAACTGGGAAATGCGCAACATCTACAAAGAGTGGTTGTATAAGTACTATGTCATCGGAAATTTAAATATCGAGGATGTCGAAAAGAAGCCCTCCGGCCCATCCATGCAGTTTATTCTCAAGCCAGACGTGAATGTTCTCACGGGTACAAGCACCGATGATGAGTACAACATTCCAACTGTATGCATTCATATCACAGGTTCCAAGACAAACATTTGCCGTCGTTATGCTATTCCGGGTCTTCCGGAGTTTGGATCCTCCAATCTTCCGGGAGCAGAAGAAGCGTCTCGGGCCTTTATGGATACACTTATCAACACCAAAGTAAATGACTGTATTGACCGGACTCGGCTCAATATGCTGGTGGCCAATACCTGGACCTATAACGTTCTGGGAAACTCCATGGATGAGTCTCTCGCTGGCCGGGGACCGGCCATTCTTGCGGACAGGCAGGGAGCCTGGCCGCGGGCGGTGGAGCTCGCGATGAGGATAAGAAACTTAGAATATATGATGAATCGCCCGGCCATCACTAAAAAGACCTGCATTCAAGGAGCAACGGATCTCACTGGCTGCTCATCTTCCATTAGAGACATTGAGCAAGAAAATAGACTTGGGAATGAGCGCTTTGTAAAAGCCTTCTACTCCGGTTATCGAAATTTAGGTAATGAAGATGATAATGAAATGAAGGCAACCTTTACCCTTTCTGAACTTGCTCCAAAAAAAGTTTTATACGAGAACAATTACAATCCCAGTAATCTTTTCGTAAAAGAAGGTAGTCAATTTCGGGAAAAACAATGGGTCGACTTAAAACTCATGATGGTGAACTACGCCATCTTTTACGCCGCCATGATCCCCCGGGCTGACACAAAAACTTCCGGTGCCTGTGATGTTTCCAAAGTTGCCATTCCGGTTCCTGGTTACCCACTGGGTTTTTACAAAGATCCCAAGGTGGTGACCTATTATGCTGTGAAAGGGGAAGCCGAGTTCATAGGAATGTTTAATCCTTTTGTCGAAGGGGCGGTTAAACTTCAAGCCTTTGCGGCAGCAAAACCAATGGGCGGACGGATAGGCCCCATGCTCTTTATGGAAGCACCAGGAGCAAACTACATCAGGTCGAGAGGAGATGAAAATAAATACCGCTCAGTTCCCTATATCTCCTCGCCAAATTTTAGTTCTGATGATTATATGCAGGGGGTGCCACTTCCCACAAATTCAGCAGACAGCCCAGGACCGTTTTGGCTCAAGAATGCAAATAAGCCTATCGGCGGGATCCTTGGCAATGCCGAAGAAATTCAATTTGGCATCCCTAATCTAGTTTATGATTATCAATCACCTTTTCGCGATACCGGTTACTCACTTCTGAATGATCCAATTTTTTTTATTCCTAAAGGCCCCAATGTTCAGCCGGTAGGCTTATATTCGACCTTTCAATTTCATAAATTTAAGGGAATTCTTAATGATAACATTACTCCTCAAGCCTTAGATGCAGAGATTGCCAGAGTTCGGGCCCCGACTATGTATGAAGCGGCGAACTATATGATACCGACCCCCAATGAATTAAACATGGACCAGAGGCTAGATGCCTTTGGCTTTATTCACGGCAAACAGCAGACAAAAGGAAATGTAAACGTCTATAATTCCTATATTTACGCTCCACTCTACAAAACCAATGACCAGGTTGATGTGATGTATGAAAATCTGAATCAGGTCATTGAGACGATCTTTAACTACATGCGCCTCCAGGCTCCGGGAATGCTGAAGTACCGAATGGCCATGAATCGGGCGGCAATGTATATTTATAAACAGAAAGGGAGAGTAGCCGGAGGGGCCACTGGAACGGCCTCTGGGTATATTCGGGCCGCAGACGGAGTCTCGGACATCAATCACGAGGGCTCACTTCAACAACTTCCTGGGTCTTGTAAAAGTCTAGCCGGGCAATTTCTCTATTTTTATTTTGGTAATGTTCAAGGCAGTGAAGCCCCAGGAAATGATGGTACCTGCCCAACGTCTTTGGGTGACCTTCTTAAGGAGTACTACACCAAAAACAATTCTCCGATGGATCCAACTTTTGACACGAATTTTTATCACTTTGAATACTCTCTTCCTCAGGGAAGCCCTTCGGGGATAACTCGATTCATGACCGCTTATATGCCTGGCCCTTTCACCGGCTCCAGCCCTGATGGAAGATATGAAAGTCCTGTTCGGGAAGGTTCAGGAGGCCTTATGCGAAGAAATTTCTACTCAACCAAGTTCATTAGTCTTGATTCAGTGCTTTCGGGAGGTGGCGACGCAAGTTATCGTACTGGAACTTTTAATATTTTTTCGGAAGGAGCGGCTAATGAAGCGGGAGATATAAAACCGACTGACGGATTTAAAAACTCCCTCGAAACTACGGCAGAAGATCTTTCCGAAATTAAGTACTAACATTTCCCCTCTTGAAAAGGACCCTAAGGGGACAGTATAATAGCCAGGTCTTAATGACCTCACTTCATCAAAAGGATCTTTTGTGGCCAAAAAAAAGACCAAGAAAGTAACTAAAAAAGCAACAACCAAACCCAAGAAAGCAGCTCCGAAAAAAGCCCCTAAAAAGGTAGCAAAAAAAGTTGCGGCTAAAAAGACTCTCAAAAAGCCGATAAAAAAAGCCGCCCCTAAAAAAGTTACCAAAAAGGGTACAAAAAAAGTGGCACCTAAGAAAGCCGCCCCTAAAAAAGCGACTGCTAAGAAAGTTTCGAAAGCTGCACCTAAAGCAGTACCGAAAATAAAAGAAAAGAAAGTCGTGATTCCAGAGGTTGTTACGGCAAAAACTCCCGCTCATGCTGCCGCTTCTTTCACAGATGACTACACCGCAGATTCACTCAATGATGATTTCGATGCTGAATTCGACGCTGATGACGAGGAAGAGGGAGAAACAAAATCTCCCGATCAGGGTTCAGAGGAGGATGAAGATGACAGCTATGGATACGGTTGGGGTTATGAAGAAGGACTAGACACTCCGGAAGATGAAGACGATGACGACGACGAGCTCGATGAAGACGTTGAGTACGTTAAAGGTCCTAAGAAAAAATCTGAAGATGAGGATGAAGACGAAGACGACGACCTATAAGTGTTGATTGCGATAAAGTGGCCCCGAGAGGGGCCACTTTTATTTTGAGGTTAGGATGAAGAAGAAACTTGAACTTTATTATTTCCCCCAGTGCCCATACTGCCAGATTGTAGATGAAGCCCTTAAAGTCACTGGACTTAAAGCGAGTGTCCAGCACTATAATATTATGGATCATCCCCAATACAAACAAGAGCTCATAAAGGTCACAGGCAGGGGCACAGTCCCCTGTCTCTTTATTGACGGAAAACCGATGCATGAGTCCAGGGACATAGCGGCCTGGCTCCGGGAGTACGCTAAGGAACTAGCAAGTGGAAATTAGAGACCCTGTTCATGGATCAATTCAAATTCATGATGCCGAAAAAGAGATTCTCGAACATCCATTTTTTCAGCGTTTAAGAAATATTAAACAGCTTGGATTTTCAGAATATGTTTTTCCTGGAGCCACCCATACCCGATACCTCCATTCCATTGGAGTCATGCACGTTTCTTCTCTTGTTTTTAACAGCCTCTTTAAAGATCAATCTTCCTTAGAAGTTCAAAGATTAAAGGAAAGCCTGCGCCTAGGCTGCCTGCTTCATGACATCGGTCATGCTCCTCTTAGTCACTCCACTGAATCTGTAATGCCAATGGTGAGTGCTCTGCGCCTTCCTCGGCAGTTCATGGGAAAAGAGCGGCAAGCGACTCATGAGGACTACACCATAAAAGGGATCACAGACTCCACTTTCACCGATTCATTCCAAGGAGTGATCAAAGCCTTTGGTATTGAACCTAAGGCCATTGCAGAACTTGTTGTTGGTGAAACTTCTGACCCCGCCTATTTTACCGTTGGAGGAATCAATTACTTCCCTCTTCTTCATCAGCTAGTTTCAAGCGAAATGGACTGTGACCGAATGGATTATCTGCTTCGAGACAGCTATTTCTGCGGTGTTAGTTACGGCAAGTTTGACCTTGACTGGATTATAGATAACCTCAAGACCTGCATGGAGGGGGGAACTGCTTATCTTGGAATTTCCGAAAGAGCGATCTCCACTTTTGATGATTTTCTTCTTTCCCGCTTTCATATGTTTATGATGGTTTATTTTCATTACCGAGCAGTTTGTCTGGAGCAAATGCTTCAGAGATACTTCGATTCCTGTAGGACAGAATACTCCATTCCTGCCGACATCGAAGCTTACCTCGAGCATGACGATGCCTACCTCTATCGCGTTCTAAAGAAATCACAGAACATCTGGGCCAGAAGGATTGTGATGAACAACATACCAAAAAAGATTCTTGAAACTTTTGGAACCGTTCATCTCGATCAAATGAGAGAACTGGAAAATTATTTAAAATCCGAAAATATAGACTATATTAAATGCTCGTCTACCGGCCGACTTTCTAAATACTACAGTGAGAACTCTCCTCAGAATATGTATCCTATGAAGGTTATGCGTGAATCTTCACTGGCAAAAAACCATAGAACGATCAAGAATATTCAAGAAGCTACCGATCTTTTTCAAAAGTACAGTATGTCTCATGCAGTGAACAGGATCCATTGTGACTTTGATGAACTTGAAGTGGCCCAAAAAAACGAAATTCTAAAAATCATCCAGGGCTGACATGTACAAGTTCTTTCTCTACTCCATGCTCATTATCATTTATCTCGGATTGGCGAAAACATTGTCCCCTTCGGAGTTAGGAGTCCAGTACCTTCAAAACGAAAAAGGATTTTCCAAGCTTATCAAATCGAAGATGACCACTGTCATCCTCATTGATACTCATGCCACCGGATTTCTTATAAAAACTTATTATCAGAAGTACAGAGTCATTAGGGGATACGATGAAGTTGAAGAGCTCATCGTTCGAACGAGCAAGGAGTTCGCCAGAAGAAACCTGTCCCATATTGGGTTGTCTATCTATCGACGGCTGGACGAAAAGGAAGAGTATCTTCCCTTGCCTCCCGGATCACTTTACATCGACCGGCTGGAATTCGGGGAGTGGCGGACCAATAAGAAAGGAATCATTAAGTGGCGTTTTCACAAGGCATTTAAAAACTTCCCGAAATATCTCGGTTGGGGGAAGTTCCGGCCTGATATTGAATTCTTTCAGCAGTTGAAGTCGAACGTGAATCTGAATCGCCCCTACTTCGGTGCTCATCACGAATTTGGTCCGGATGGTAAAATTACTCAGGAAAGCTTTCCTCACTTCTTCAATGATGAGAGGATGAAAAAGGTAGAACTCAAAAGTCTATTGTTTGAGTATTTCAAAGAAAATTTTTAAAGGATCCTATGGCTGAAATTTTTGACCGTCTCATTATTCGCTTACTGCTTGCCGCATTCGTTTGCGTCATGATCTATCTTTATCGCTATGCTCATGTGATCTTTTATCCCACTGTCAAACGACAGGTCCTGAAACGAATCCATCCGGCAGATAATCCGGCCGACGCTCTACATCTCTTTTCCAGAGTTGTCGGTATTTCTATTATTTTTTCCTCTATTACCTTCAACGAAAGTTCTGGCTTTTTTTTAAGTCTTTTCCATTTCTCGGTCTGGGGAACAATAGCGATCACTCTTTATTTGTTATCGCTTTATATCATTGAATCGGTAGTCTTCTATAATTTTGACTACACGGATGAAATTCTAAAACGCAAAAACATGAGTTATGCCTTTATCAGCTTTTGTCACGCTATCGTAATTGCCTTCCTCACTAGAACCGTTATGATTGAAGCGGAGAACTCCCTGGTTATTCTGCTGGTCCTCTGGCTCTACATGTTAGTGATTGTCGGTTTTTCAGTAAAGTATTACAGCTTCATCAGTAAATTAAGCTTTAACCGTTTACTGATCCAAAAAAATCTCTCACTTTGTTTTTCTTATGGAGGATTTACGCTTGGTGCGGGCCTAGTTATTGCCAGTTGTTTTGATCAAGAACACTACGACATTACTGTCTATCTTATCCAGGTCCTTTTGAAGACCATTCTATCCCTGATTATCTTTCCATTATTCAAAAAGGGTCTTGTTCGTATTTTTCCTATCAAACTTGGTGAAGAACGAGGTTTAGAAGGACACATTGACACTGACATGCAAAGTCTAGGATATGGTTATTTTGAAGGCTGTATCTATATTTCAGGAGCTTTCCTGACTACAATGATCGTGAATCGAATTCAATTCGGTACAATTTACCCCTTCTTCTAGAAAACAGCTCCTCAGGTTTAAGATTAATTCAGAGGGCCAAATGGCAAAAATAGCTAAAAATATTTTTACCCGAATACAAGACTACGAAGAGCAGATCGCCTCGCTAGAGGAACGGCTATTAAAACTCGAAGAGAGAATGAATCAGCTCATCAACCTCAATCGAAGTTACATCATTCGCGTAAAAAACCACGAAGAACTACCTGATGACTTTATTTTCTCTGGAAAAAAGTATTTCGACCTTAGTCCGGAGAAGGCTTGGAAAATTTACACCAATCCGGACTCAAATTTTATCCTCATTGATGTCTCTGCAAAGGACTTTTCACCGAAAGAGAGGATTCCGGAAGCGGTTCAAATTCCATGGGAAGAGTTTAAGGATAAGTGTTATGAGGTCGTCAATAAAATCACTCCTATCCTCATCATCTGCGAAGACGGTCTAACTTCAATAAAGGCCTGTGAATTTCTTTCTAGTAAGGGTTTTTACAACTGTAATAATATCTCTGGTGGATATAAATTCTGGAAAGGTTTTCAAAATAAAGACATCAGAAGCGCTTAGATCAGGCTACCCTTCTTTTGGTTTTCAATAATCTCACGGTAAAGATTATCGAGCATGAGTTCAACACGATCGAGCTCCACCTCTCCGATTTTTTTAGTGTATTGCTTTTCAAGATCATTGGTGACTTGGAGCAGATTAAGTTTAAATTTTTCGCCATAATCTGTGAGAAAGACAAGTTGTTCACGTTTATCGAGGTCAGAGTGGGCCCTTTTAATATAGCCACGCTTTTCCAGTTCGTTGAGGTGAGAAGTCATGGTTTGCTTCTTGAGACCACAGGCCTTACCGATAAGTTTGATGGAGGGTCTGTCATTCTCGGAAAGATACATGAGAATTTCCAGAAAACTCGGACGAAGGTCATTGAAACCACGAGCCTGTAGCTCTTTAATCAGCTCTACGCTATAGAGTCGATAAATTTTTTTCAGCAAACTTCCAATATTCGCAATTCTTTTCATTTAGAGGCACCACCAAGACTGGGCACATAGTATGACAATCATACTATGCCTTCAGAAAAGATGGAATTAGATTTTTTTGAGGGCCCTTTCGAGTTCTTCAGGAAGAGTCCGTGTCTGCCCTCCCAATCTTGGCTTAAGAGGAGCTTTTTCCTCGAGACCATAAACCCAAAGATGCAAACGAAGGCGATCTTTGACCGAAAAGAGGGGATTTGCCAAGGCCACATGGGAAAAGAAAAGAGGCAGGAGAAAGAGAACTTTCATAGTTGTCCTTTTAGGAGAGATTAGGCAAATTAGCGGCCAAAGGGATCAACAAAGATTCTAAAGGCATATGATGCTATTCACGTCTATCAGCTAGACAATTGTCCAAAAATTATTCGTCGACCAAACAATAGATTGGCTTAGAAGAGGGGCCATTGTTAAGGCTACATTTCTGACCATTCAGACCCATAAAAAACATTAGTTAAAGAAGTTCCTGGAGTTTGAAATTGACGTTGCCATTCCCACCCCTACTCCAAAGGTCAGCATACTAGATCCCCCATAGCTCATGAGAGGCAGGGGAATTCCTACGATGGGAAGAAGGCCCGATACCATCGACATGTTGATAAAAGCATGCCAGAAAAAAATAGACATGATTCCTATAATTAAGACGGAGTCAAAGAAACGTTGAACAGAGGTTGCTAGCCAGATCATTCTCATGAAGAAAACAATATAAAGTATAATAAGAAAAACAGAGCCAAAGAAGCCATGCTCCTCATTAAATATGGCAAAAACAAAATCCGTATGGTTTTCGGGGAGATAATTCAAAGACGCCTGGGATGAATTCTTGAAGCCCTTTCCAAAAAGCCGACCAGAGCCAATAGCAATTTCAGACTGGATTGCATTGTAACCGGATCCTTTGGCATCCTCGTATGGATCAATAAAAGTGTGAATCCTCTTCTTCTGATATTCACGAAGTCCAAAATTGTACATAAGGACTCCAGAGACGATGCCTATCATGCTTAAGGTAACTATGGTCTTCCAACGAAGTCGTTTGTAAAAAATCATCATGGAAAAGATAAAAACCAGCAGCAATCCAGTTCCAAGATCAGGTTGTATAATCACCATAAAGGCAGGAACGGCCATAATAAGACCCGGAATAATCAGGTCTTTAAAGCCAAGCTGCTTCTCAGGGTAAACCTTCGTAAAATAACGGGCCAGTGCCAACACCAGTCCCATTTTCATAAACTCTGATGGTTGCATCCTGATGGGCCCAATCACTAGCCAGCGCTGAGCCCCCATTCCAACTTTACCCATGAGAAGAACAAGAAGGACCAGAAAGAGTGTTAAGATATAACCGAAGTAGGCAAGTCGTTCGAAAGTTTTTGGATTAATAAAACTAATTCCGATCGCTACGACTGTCGAAAGTAAATACCATCCGATTTGAGACTTATAAAGAGAGTCAAGACCTTCGTGTGACTGGGAGTGTGTAGCAGAATAAAGATTCAGAACACCGACAAAGAAAATAGCAGACATACTTCCAATGAAGCTGAAATCAAATCTCTTCAACAACTGTACAATGGTTTGGCTCAAAGTTAACTCCGTTTAATTCTCATTCTACTCATTCATGACAAAGGGAAATCATGAGGGCTGGTTAAGCAGTCGCTCTAAATGATTCTACTCAGTTCTCTTTCCTCAACTTTTCCTTCTCTAAATTTTTAAGATACATTTCAGGATGATACTTCTTCATGTATTGAGTGATCACTGCTTCTACGACAGGAGTCGCCGCACTAGAGCCATGGCATCCATGCTCTACAATGGCTGCCGCAGCTATCTTTGGATTATCATAGGGAGCAAATCCAACGAACAACCCATGATGACGAGAGTCATAGTCCATAAGCTCACACTTCTGATAGACCTTGTCAGCACTAGCACTCTTGACCTGGGAAGTTCCGGTTTTACCCGCCATAAAAATTCCCTGACCTCGACGAGCAAAGGCTGTACCTTTAGGATTATTAACCACTTGAAAAAGGCCTTCCCGGACATACTTCAAGGTCTTGGGATTCTTGATCTGAATCTCAGATAAAAGTTCAGGAGCAAAAGTCTTCACTAATTCTCCATTGTTGTCATAAATGTCTTTAACAACATAAGGTCGATAAATTTTTCCACCATTAGCAATCGCCGCATATGAGACTGCCATCTGAATTGTCGATGCAAGAACGTAAGACTGTCCAATCGCGCAGGAGAGGGTTTCACCTGCTTGCCACTCTTGCCCGTATCGTTTCCTCTTCCACTCTTTTGTGGGAATCAGTCCGGAAACCTCCCTGGGAAGAGATATTCCCGTGCGGGCCCCCATCCCGAAGTTTTTAGCATAATAAGCGATGTCATCAATATCCATTCGATTGGCAGCTTTCTGGAAAAAGACATTACAAGACTCGCGGATCGCCTTAACTAAATTGGTTGGACCGTGACCTTCTTTTTTCCAGCAGTGGTAAACCTTTCTTCCAAGACGGAATGAACCACCACAATTGACTTCCGTGTTCTCATCTATCATCCCTTTCTCAAAAGCGGCAATCCCTGTGATGACTTTAAATGTTGACCCCGGAGAAAAGTGCTCCTGGATATTACGATCCCTCAGGGGGTTTTCTTTATTACCTATGAGGTTTCTCCAATAATCTGGGGAAAGCCCACGCGAAAACTGGGATGGATCGAAGGAGGGTCTTGAGACCATCGTCAGGACCTGACCTGAGTCAATATCAATAGCAATGATACCACCGACTTTGTTTTCAAGAGCATTGAAGGCTGCCATCTGCATGTCCCGATCAATGGTGAGTTTAACACTCATGCCGGAAATTGGCCGCTCATCCTCAATTCCCTTGAATAAATTATCTGTGTTGATGTAACGCTTTCTTCTTCCACGAGCATCGACTTCCACGAACTCGTGACCGTTTTCTCCTCGAAGATAGCGATCGAGTTGTTCCTCTATTCCAAATTGACCTATAAAATCGCCCAATCGATAATCCATTCGGTCTCGCTCTCGAAGCTTTGGTAGCTGAACCTGAGAAATTTCGGAGATGTAACCCAACAAGTGCGCCCCCACGTCTTTATCTCTGTATTCACGGGAAATGAAGGTGTCGACACTCACTCCGGGAAGATCGGCATTCTGCGTTTCTATTTGCGCCAACTCGGCAAATGAAATATTTTTCTTGATAATAATAGGACGATACTTCGCCTGATTAGAATTCTTTTTCAGGATATTCTTGAGGGAGGTAACATCAGTGACAAGGATCTTCGCAAGTTTATCTAATGTCTTCTCACGATCAATTAAAAACTGAGGCGTCAGAATAGCATCGAACCTTGGAATGTTATCAACCATTAACTGATGATCTCTGGAGTAGATGAGACCTCGGGGGGCCCAAACCACTTCCTTTCTCAGACGATTTTGTATCGAGTAATTATGGAGTGTTTCACCTTTGTAGACCTGCAAATACCACAAGCGAGAAAGCACCAGCCCAAAAGCGGCAGTGATAATGTATGAAATAAGCGTTGCTCGTTCTTTGTGTATCTTGACGAGTTCTTCTTCTCCGAACATTAAATTTCAACTCCTCGGGCCCCCCCCTCCGAAGGAACTTTCCAAATTTGTTCAAGTATCCAAAAAAGTACGGGAGCGACGAGAGAAAGAAGGATGCTTCCAGGAATAAAGCTCCAGAGAATAATTCCAAATTTTTCAAAGTTTGAAATTTTAAGGCAGATCACAATAACGACCGTAAAATACCAGATCATCTGAAAGAGTTGAACAGTAAGCATCGTCATCAAAGCAGTCGTGAGTTGAAGAAGCTCTTTTAAGTAATTTGCAGAGATCATTACAATGAGGCCTGCCAGCGTTCCTAGGGCCCAACCTTCCACGGAAAAGACAGAATGAACCATTTGCAAAGCCATGATCATCCATGGAACAAGAGGCGAATCTAACCGGATCGCGATGAAAATAAGAATGAGGACATTGAAGGTTAAACGGTACTCAACCCACCCCAAAGCAGGAAGAAGAGTGGCTGTGATAATTTCTAGCCCTATCAAAAGAGCTAAACTTATGGCAAAGGAAATTAACATTTGGGATAAACGCATTCTCATTTTTTGACTTCCTTAACAACCGTGTCTGGGGAGATAGCCGTGCTTACGTTCTGGCCAGCTTCACTTGGAATGAGGACCAGAACCTCCTCCAGCTTATCAAAATCCACACTCGGCACGACCTCGATGGACAAAGTCATGCCAAAGTCTTCCTTTGAAATGTCTGTAATCATTCCGACCTTAAGTCCCTTGGGGTAAATCCCACCTACTCCGGCGGTAATTAACTTATCCCCAACCTCCACAGATTGGTTTCGTGTGATGTATTTGAGTGCGCATTTGAAATTGAAGACACCTTCCACAATACCGTGGATTCGCGTTCTCTCAATCACTATGTCGACCCGGTTGTTTTGATCAAGAATAGTTAGCACATCCGAATAGTTCTCTGTCGCCCGATAGATGTAACCCACAAGTCCATGGTCTGTCACCACCGGGGCCATTGCCTTAATGCCGTGGTTTGTTCCTTTATTAAGACGGATGACTTTAAACTCATTGGCCGAATCCCACCCCACCACCTGGGCCATGATTTTTTGTGAAGGTTGTTCATCGGAAAATGAAAGAAGCCGTTTTAAACGCAAGTTTTCTTTTCGCATCTCCTCTGCCGAAGTAAGATCACTTTCCAAGCGAGAGATCTGTTTTTTCAAGATGGTATTTTCTTTGCTGGTATTCACAATGGAGAGGTAGTTATTCCACAGGGAAGAAAAGTTTTTCTTGGAATTAGAAAGCCCCTCCTGAACTGGTGCAATGATTTCACTGACGATCTGATGAAACAAAGAAGTGTCACCTAAGTTGAACTGCTTTTTCGAAATACCATAGATCGCCAATGTTCCTACAATAAGATTATTGACAATTTTAGTCTTGGAAGACTCTTGGATTAGTTTCAATGGCTGACCCTTATTTTACTTATCTCTTAAGATTAATAGAACTTCGTGCCCGATGCCAACGAAGTTTCGAGATAAATTCTTTGACCTAGACCATGCTTCCCCGATAAAATGACTTGCATTTCAAACTCAAAGGGAATTCCATGAAAAACACTTTTGCCAATAAGATTTCATATTTCATTTTGACCTTTATTTTCCTGATCATCACAGCAAGTTTCTTGTTCAGTAATTTTGACAACTTTTCTATGGGATCCGCTCAACAGGTAGCCTCGGTGGATGGTACCAGCATCAGCTATAAGGAATACGCCAATGCCCTGAATCGACAGGTTGAATTTTTTAATCAAATGATGGGTGGAAAGGGTCTCACTCAGAAACAACTTGAAGAAATGGGAGTTAAGCAATCAGTCCTGAATGGATTGATACAGCAAAAGCTCATCTTAAACGCGGCAGAGCAAATGGGAATCGTCGTGTCATTGAATGAAGTTAAAAACGAAATCAAGACCATGCAATATTTTAAAACTAATAACCAATTCGATGTGAATCTCTATCGAAACATGCTGCAGAGCAACGGCTATACCCCAGGCCAGTTCGAAGAGCTTGTGGGCAATGACCTAAAGCAAAAAAAAGTGGATGGTCTTTTTAACTCCGTTCTGGCTTCAGAAAACTATGTGAAAGATATTTTAAAATTTAAAAGTAACCTGGTAACTGTTCAGGGTGTAAAGATAAGTCGTCAGTCACTTTCTCCACTTGTATCAGTTTCTGAACAGGAGATTAAAGAATTTGTCTCCAAGGGGGAAAACCAAAAACTTCTTGAGGCTGCTTATAAAGAAAATTTTTCTCGATATAACAGACCAGAAGAAGTGAAGGCGCGACACATTCTTATCGTAGGAGATGATCAAAAAGCATTAGATAAAGTTAAATCTTTAAGAGCGAAAGTGTCGACGAAGAATTTCTCTGACATAGCAAAAAAAGAAACTCAGGATCCTACCGGAAAAGATAATGGTGGAGACCTCGGCTGGTTCTCCTCTGGAAGGATGGTACCAGAGTTTGAAAAAGTTGCCTTTGGCATGAAGAAAGGTGAAATCTCGGATCCCGTTAAAACTCAATTTGGTTACCACATTATTTATGTTGAAGACAAGCGTGCCGCTGATACCAAACCAATCGATGCTGTAAAATCAGATTTAGCTCGTATTGAAATTCAAAAAACGAAAGCTCAGGATCTTGATAAGCTTTTGCAGTCAACATCAGAAAAAATCCAGGATGCCCTCAAAGGGAATGATTTTTCTGCGGTTGAGGCATTGGCAAAAAAAGTGGATGGCGAAATATTTAAAAACACAGAAATCAATCAGTTCGATCAAACAATTGGTACTCATAATCTTGTCGCGAAGGAAGCTGAACAGATTTTTAAATCTCTACCGGGGACCATTCTAGACTTTGGAAATCCGGGGACAATTTATCTTGTTAAGATCACTGAGAAAAAAGTTGGACAGGAAAAAACTCCTGATCAGATCAAAGCAGAAATGGGTACCCAATCGCAACTTGCGTCGAGAAAATTGAGGGAAGATCTTATTAAGGCCTTTAATAACAAAGCAAAGATTGTCACAAACCAGAGTTTGTTATAATTTAGAGCTCCTATAAAGGAGTTCTCCTATGGCCGATAAGAAGGCACGCTTTACATCAAATGTTGCAGGCAAGTACTATGTAGACGATTCCTGCATCGCCTGCGATGCCTGTTGTGTCGAAGCTCCTAAATTTTTTGCCATGAATGATAATGAAGGTCATGCTTTCGTAAAACTCCAACCAGAGACTTCTGATGAATTGAAAGAGGCTGAAAACGCCTTAGCCGCTTGTCCAGTCGAAGCCATCGGCAATGATGGATAAAACTACACCTTGATGTAGATGCGTTTTTTATCTAACCACATCACTAAAAGACCATAAAGAAAAATGAGAATGAGGGCATAGATGAGTGAACCGTTTTCTGGTGGTCCAGGGAAATGTCTACAAATATTTTCATAAAACCAACTCAAGGGATTTAGAATCGAGTCCCCAGAATTTATCCTTACAAGTCTCAAGGTCTTTGGGATTAGGCCGCTCAAGACAAAAATAAAAAGAGGATTTTTGCCATAGGCTTCTATAAAACTAAGCCCCACTGGCCTTATTTTTTTGAGATCAAGGAAGCGAATGAGCGAAGATAGAAGAATCAGGGCAAGACCCGTAGAAACCAGAACGTAAGAGCCAGTCCAGATTTTTTTATTTATTGGATGAATAAGATGCCAACTGATTCCAAGGATCATCAAAATAATCCCCCTTTTCAAAAGACTTTTAACCGATTTTCTGGTGTTAAAAGTGGCCAAAAGCCTTCCCGCCCAAAAACCTAAAAGGACTTGCGCCGTTGCCGGGAAGGTACTCAAGATTCCTTCCGGTTCAAAAGGAACCCCCTCCCCTTGAAAAAGATGAACGCCTCCCAAAAGAGTACGATCAATAGAGGTTCCCGCCCAGCCTTCTATGGAGTAGATGTTCCCACTTCCAAAAGCGACACATATGCCCCAATAAACAATGAGAAAGAAGAGGCTGATGGTGAGGACTTTTTTCGGAAAAAAATATTCAACGATTGCAGACAGACCATAGGCCAGAGCAATCCTCTGAAGAACTCCCATAATGCGAATTCCTCCGCCGGAGCCATCGATGTTGGTCCAGGTCCAGCTTCGAAAGGTAAGGTCATCTCCCAGCCAGTGGAAGAAAGGAAACCAGCTTAAGAAAAATCCGATGGTAAAAATAATGAGAGTACGCTTGAAAACTTTTTTAAAAAAATAATCCTTCTGATGTAGCTCCCACATTTTGGGGAAGACGATCGCCTGAGCATTTCCAACGGCGAAAAGAAAAAAAGGAAACACTAAATCCGTAAAGGTTAGACCATGCCAAGGAGCATGCAACAAAGGTGGATAGACATGTGACCAAGTCCCCGGATTATTAACCAGAATCATGAAAACAACGGTTAGGCCCCGGAAAACATCAAGAGCAAGAGATCGATTCATAAAGAGTAGTTTACCGCTTTCAGGAAAAATAAAAAGGGCAACCTTTCAGTTGCCCTTTCCGGAGTTTTAAGTTTCTAGGAGTTAAGTCAGCCTATTAGCGCTTAATGTTCAGAACTTCTTGCAACATCTGGTCTGAAGTTGTGATTGTTCTGGTATTGGCCTGGAAGTTGCGTTGAGCTGCCATGAGGTTAATGAACTCATTGGCGATGTCAACGTTAGACTGCTCGATCGACTTCGCCAGAACTTCACCACGGCCATCAGAGCCAGGTTTACCCATCGCTGCCTGACCAGACTTACGAGTTTCTTTAAAGAGGTTTTTACCAGTTTTAAAGAGACCTTCGTTGTTTTCAAATTTCGCGATAGCCACTTGCCCAAGTTCCCGTTGAACACCGTTATCATAAACCGCAGTAAGAACACCTTTGTCATTGAACGACATCGAAGCAAGAGTGGCAGCTGAAGAACCATCCTGTGAGTGTCTGGCAACTGATGATTTAGAACCGTACTGAGTAGCTGCATCAAGACCAGTGCCACCCTCTTTTACTGAAGAGCCAAAATCAAAATTAATCTTCTGACCGGCAAGTGCTCCCTTATTAAAACTGAAAGAGTTCAGTCCAGGTATTTCTTCCTGTAAAATTCCTTTCTGATCAAATTTAAGCTGACCGTTCGCCATTTCCATTAACTCTCCTGGCTTTCCGTTCTGAGCGTCGGCGCCATCAACCATGGCATGATAATCCCAAGCGCCATCTGCCTGCTTATTGAAATAGAGAGTAACTAGGCGAGCGGTTCCTACCGAGTCGTATACGGTGACAGAAGTATTAAAGTTAGAAGTTTTATCCGGATTCTTTGGATCGAACTTTAACATCTTTTCGCGAGAATCAAGATTCATGGACATCTTCACTTCCGAAGTCGCAGTGGCCGGAATATTTGTGTTACCAAGCTTAATAGCTCCAAGCTTATTAGTAATATTACCTTTTTCGTCTGGTTGAAAGCCTTGCACTTTATAGCCGTCACCGCTAACCATGTAACCTTCTTTATCAAAATGGAAGGCACCGTCACGGGTGTAACCTGTACCGAATGGTGCTTCGACAGTGAAAAAGCCATTTCCATTGATCGCTAGATCTGTAATGTTGTTGGTACGAGCAACTGTTCCTTGTGTGAATTGAGCTGTGATGTGAGCAAGCTTTGTCCCGGACCCCATCTGGTCACCGCCGTCAATTCCTTTTAAGGAATTCGCGAGCATGTCCTGAAATTCTGCTCTTGAACTTTTGAAACCATGAGTCCCTGCGTTTGCAATGTTATCACCGATAACACCCATCGATTGTCCTGCTGCATTTAGACCTGTTACACCGATGTTAAAAGAAGAAAGAATACTCATCTGTCCCTCCTAGACGCTGGCGAGGGGATTAAAGGCACTACAGACCTTCTTATCCATGGCTTCCAGAAAGGACCGGCCACCTCATCCGTTATTAATATTAAAACCTATGTAGAACTGCTACTCCTTAGCAGTTTTTACATCATAAAAATCGTCGAATCGATTTTGGTAAAAACATTTTCGTTCATGTTGTTTTTATCCACCGCAGTCACAACGGTATTTTTATCAACATCAACAACATAAGCAGCCTTATTAGTAATCACAAGAGAGTCGTGACCACCTTTGGCACGCAGTTTACCAATCGCTTCTTTAAGCTTCATGTACTCATTTCCATCAAGCTCTATATTTCGCTCCTGCAATCTTTTTGTTGCATGAGTTGAAACATTTAATTCCGGACCAAGATCTTTGGGAGTTACCTGTGGCTGCAAGAGCTCCCGGTCCATAAGTCCCTTGAACTCACTTGACTGACCTTTCTTTAATGAGTTCGATTGCTCTGCCTTCTGGGCATCAGAAGGAAGAGACGAAACGTTAGGGATCAGAAATGAATTCACTTTACTCATACTATTCGTAAATTCCTGTGTTCTCAGTGTAGGCGTTCATCGCCTGTTGTGAGGGAACACTTTTCGCATTTACTGCGTTACTATTTAATTGTATCGAACCGTTTTGCCCCGACAAGGCGGCATTATTTGCTGGGTGTGTCGGCGCATCTGCAGTATGAAAACTTTGAACATCTCTTAAGTAAACTTTTTGTCCGTTCACTGTGAGAACCGGCTCTCCATCGTCGAAAGTGACAGACTGAACGAGACCAGTGGCTTCAGTCTTGGCGGCCACTTCGTTGCCCATCTGATCCCAAGCCTTCACCTGAGCGCGATAAGTACCTTTCACTGCTGGCGACCCATCAAGAGCAACTCCATCCCAAGTGACCTGGTGAGATCCTTGAGACATTCCGTCCTTCCAGATTTCTCCCATCACGTTATTTTTTTGATCGAGAATTCTAACCATCACTCTTGAAGCATCACCATCGAGTTTGAAAAGGACATCTCCTGGGTCACCAGAGTTTTTTAAATTGATCGTTGAGCCGGTGGTGACTACTTTTTTACCAACAAAAGAAGCAGCATAGAATTTATCTTCAATGCTCTTTGTCTTATTCACTTCATCAAACTTTTTATTAAGATTCGACAACTGCTCGAGTTGAGAAAACTGGGCCAGCTCTCCGGTCATCTTACTTTGATCCATCGGATTCATCGGATCCTGATGCTGTAACTGAAACGTAAGAAGTTTTAAGAACTCATCCTTCCCCATCTGGTTATGAGCGCCTTCTTTAAAGAGTTCATTTTTGGGTTTATAGCCTGTTGCCTTATTGATAATGTCTTCTTGAATCTGCTTTTCTGTTTTTGTACCAGGGCCAAGATTTTTTGGTCCCATCGTCACTTGACGATACTGCATTTCCTGTGGAGTCACTGGACGACCGATTTCAGGCATTAGGCTGCTTCCTTGTTAAGAAGTTTCCAGAGATCCTGACGACGTTCTGATTCTTGCCGGCGTTGATTTTGTTCAGAACCGAATTGTTTTTCTGAACCTTGATTATTCCTTCCGGATTGTGAGCCAAAATCAAAGTCACTCTTCGCAGTCTGGGATGGTGTTTCAACTTTAAAGTCAGTCACATTAAGACCAGCATGACTCAAGTGCGTAAAAAGTTCTTTTGAGTTTTGCTGGAAGAAGTTTTTACCGTCAAGAGAGTGAGTGCCGATGTTGACAGTGAGAGCGTCTTGACCAATCCCAACTCGACTGACAGTTATGTCAATCATTCCCAGTTCCTGATGATTAACCCTTAGATTCACAGTCGGCTCTTTTGCCGCCTTGGCCTGAACAACATAATCGGTGATTTGATTCATTATTTCATTTGAATCAGAAGTCTTTATATTATTCATGTCAAAAATCTTGGGTGAAGCTTGGAACTCTACTGATTGCTGAGTCTTTGGTGCAGACTGAAGACCAAGAATAAATTCTTGTGAGTTCATCGGCGCCTGCTCTAAGGCATTGCTCTCTTTGACAACCTGAATGGGATTAAGACCATTCTCAAGAGCGAGTTTTTGCTGTTGGGCCGGAAGATTTTTCATCCCATAGGCATTAGAGACATTTTTTTTGGCAGTAAGATTTTTTTGAGCAACAAAGTCTTCATTGCTCAAAAGCTGGGGCTCGATCTCAGCGTTAACAAAATCAACAACTGAAGCTCGACTCCCTTTTTCGGCTATCTGTGGAGTCTTAAGAAGTGCTTGTTGCATTTCAGGGTCAAGCTCTTTCGTAGCGTCAATACCGCCATCGACGAGAGATGCGGCTTCAACATCTGTTACGACTACTGGCTGAATGATTTTTTCGGCACTGGTATTTTTCGGAGCGATAAGTGAGTCTACGTTTTTAGTCAAAGCAGGGTCGAAAATTGTTTGTTCAATTTCAGAACCGTCAGGACCGATGAGGGTAGAAGGTAAATCTAGTAAATGATCCGACGTGATCTCCACTGAATCATCGGTCACTTCCCCGGACTTAAGCTCGGCTTCGAGTTCCTTCACGAATTCCTTATCTTCTTTTACCTCTTTTCCTTCAATCGTAGTCTTAGGTCTTGCCTTTGTGTTTGAAGAAACTTCAAAACGCTCAACCTTCGGTTGTCTCTTCGGAGTCTCAACTGGTTTAGCTAAAGGTGCCTGGATCATTTGTTCCTTAAACTTAAGTGGTCCTACGGGATATTATTCCATAATCACACCTGCCTTTTGAAGCCGGGCAATATATTCCAAAAGTGAGGTTCAACAGCTTTAGATTTTAAGGATTTCTTCCGATAACTACCTTAAACTATGCCAAAATTCCTTCTTGTGCTTTTTTCTGTCCTCATTACTCCGGTAATCGCTATTAGTGGCGAAGTCGTGATTATTGGGGACTCCTTAAGCGTCGGATCCCCCTGGGACGATGACAAAAAGAGCCGTTCTGGGCTAGGAAGAGAACTAGGGAAGCTCTTAGAGCAAGATGGGCACAAAGTTAGTGTCGTGGCTTCCTGCGGCTCATCTCCCCTTAGCTATATTTCAAAATACAAAACATTCAACACACCCTGTGGTTACTACCAGAAGTATGCGGGGGAAGAGAAAATCGATCGATCAAAGTCAGAAACCCCTAAGTTGAAAGATATACTCGGTGGAAGAAAATCACCCGACTTGATGGTTATTCAGCAGGGAACCAACCTCTACTGGGCCATTCAAAATGGAACTCCGAAGTATGTTGAAGATAAAGTTGCTGAACTACTCCAGGAATACAAAGCCGCTGCGCCTCGAGGTAAGTGCCTCTGGATTGGGCCTCCGGCCATATTGAAAATTAACCAAAGGTCAGTCACTAAAGAACAAACTGAGTTAATGACTAACTCCATTAAGGCGGGAATTGTAAAATCAGGAGTGAATTGTGAATTTATTGATTCAAGATTGAACACCAACACAACTGGCCTCTCTGGTGATGGGACACATTATCGCACAGGGACAATTGATGACTGGATAAACAAAAGTTTTGAAGTTACAAAAAAACTCCTTGCTCTTGAGTCAAATATTGATTGTGAAACTCATCAATCATCAACCGACCACTTCTTAAACGATGTTTCCAAAATAAAGAAAAGAATCGAAGATAAATAAGTATTCATTTTTCTGAAGTGCTCCCCTTAAATGAAATGATTTAGATAACAAAATATGCCTTCCAAAGGTCCTGGGTTGAGGTAGCCCTTTCTGTGAAGTCTAGGTCACAGACCTTGCTGGTAAATTGAAAGATTCATCACCACTGTCCTGGAATAGTTTTTTGATTCTTCTAAGGCGATAATCTTGTAAGATTTTTTTAGAGATTCTCATCAGAAAATTGGTTCTAACGAACCATAACTAATTAAATTTTAATACTTTCTTTCTCTTGTAAGATTTACACTTATTAATTCCCCTTAATGGCCAATTGACTTTAGTCTTGATAGATAAAAATGAATTTTATTTCTCAATGGGGGCGGGTATGCTTAAAACATTTATCTTGTCTTTCTTGATTTTCTTTCACTCATTAGCCTTCGCCGGCTGCGAAGATGACTACCAAAAAATGATCAATGATCTTTCTAGCAAAATGAATTCTCCCCGAGCAACTGTTATTGCCAATCTGGGAGCACAGGTCATCGTTGTTGGAACTCTTTCGAGCGTGGGTCTTTTAACACTTGGTGGAGCACTCAGCTTACCAGCTGTTGCGACAGGGGCCGGGAGCTATCTCGCCTATCTATCTATACAGAAGAAACAATATACTAATGCCCTTTTAACGATCCAGCAAAGCCAAGCATCGAGGGGCCCACGTTGGGATAAGTTCCTCAAAAAATTTAAAAAACATCATCCACTAACGGAAGATGAAGATATCAGACAAGCTCTTCTTCGCCTAAATGCAGAATCAGCTTTATGCCAAATGGATCCCTACAGTGGAAAGATTAGACTTAAGAAACTCAAGCAAATTCATGAGCTGATTCGAATGGAATTGCACTAAGGGTAAACAGGAATTCTTAACAGAGTTTACTTCTTCATTTCAAGATACTGCTTCTGGAGTTTGGCAGATACGTCTTTATTCATGAAATTAAATATCTTCGAAGCTTTTTTAGGCTCAAGGAACTGTAAAATTTGAACGGCAACGTCAGCTTCCTGGATCGCCAGGATATCTGCGGCTTTTTCCGGCTTCATATTGGAAATCATCTCTACTAAATTTCCAATTCGTGCCTTGGACTCATTCTCATTTTTATCCACGCAAGCGAGCACTTTCTTTTGCTGTTCTATAACATCTATAAACTTTTTTGAAACCTCAGCTTCGGAAACTTTCAGGGCGTCAAGTTGCTTTTCTAAAACCAGTTCTCGAAGCTTTAGCTTTTCTTCTTTGTCGAGGAGCTCTTTCGTTAAATCTGACACTGACTTATTTTTGATAGTGTCAACTTTCTTCTTAACTTCTTCGGTTACCTTCTTGATAAAATCTTCTTCTGTATAGGTTTTTGCCTCCGTACATAGACTGCCTAAACCTATCATAACAAGGATGAAGAATTTCATACCGAAGCCTTTTTTTCCTTTGACTGGAGCCAGTTCTGAGTCTGCTCTTCAACCTTTTGATCATTTTCCTTATTCAAGGCTTTTCGGTACTGATCATAATCTTTGTCTTTCAAATTTTCCATCACCTTGAGTTCACCTCGTACTTGGGCAAGTTCAATTTTTTTATCTGATATTAACTGTTCTTGTTTGATTCGCTCCTTCCCGAGGATTTCAATGTTTTTTTCTTTTGCCATAATGAGCATCGGAAAAGCCTGAATCTGAGACCCTTTCATTCCGGTTTTTAAGCTGGATTCCTGGATCTCATAATAGTGCTCGATTTCTCTGCGGTCATGGTCGAGTTGAGCATTAATCTTATTAAGACTCTGGATCAATTGACCGAGCTCCATCCGACAGGCTTCTTCCTTAAATTTTCGGATTTTCAGTACAGCTTCAAGTCTAAAAGTATATTTTTTCATTTTTTATCTAAAGTTAGGATCTGTTGCCTTCTCGGCCTTCCGGGCTATTTCCAGCATACGGTCGAAGAGTTGATCGATCGTAAAAGACTCCTCCACTTGTTGTCTCAGAAGATTGATAAGATCATCGTAAATAATAATCGCCTTATCGACCTTGGAATTTGATCCCTTGGTATAAGCGCCCACCGTGATAAGATCTTCAGCTTCCTTGTATGCTGCAAGTAGATCTCGAAGATGGGAAGCAACAATCTTATGCTCCTTAGTTGATACTTTTGGCATCACCCGGGAGATCGATGCGAGAACATCAATCGCCGGATAGTGATTTCTGGCGGCCAGTTGTCGAGACAGGATAATGTGACCATCGGAAATTCCCCGCACGGCATCGGCGATGGGTTCATCCAAGTCTCCGCCTTCTACGAGAACGGTATAAATTCCTGTGATTGAACCGGCACCTTTTTTTGTTCCGGCCCGTTCCATAAGCTTGGGAAGCTTGGCAAAAACTGATGGAGTATAACCTTTCTGGCCAGGGGGCTCTCCCGTTGAAAGAGCGATTTCTCGGTTTGCCATAGCGAACCTTGTAATTGAATCCATCATGAGAAGTATGTCATGACCCTGGTCTCTAAAATATTCGGCAATTGTCGTTGCGGCATACGCAGCCTTCATTCGAATGAGCGCGGATGTATCAGAGGTCGCGACGACAACGACCGAGCGTTTAAGGCCCTCCTCACCCAGGTCAGACTGGATAAATTCCAATACCTCACGACCACGCTCTCCAATAAGAGCGATAACATTTATGTCAGCATTCGTATTCCTTGCAATCATTCCCATTAGGACTGATTTACCTACACCGGATCCGGCCATAATCGCAAGTCGCTGGCCCTTACCAGCAGTAATAAAACAGTTAATTGAATTAATTCCAGTATCCAAAGCTTCACGGATAGGCGGACGATCAAGAGGATTTAAAGGAGTGCCGAAGATCGAGCGCTTTTCAAACGGACCTCCAATGGGTCCTTTTCCATCAAGAGGAGCACCTTGAAAATCAATCACTCGTCCCAACATATTTGCGGAGATATGAATTTCTGTGACAATTTCCTTGAGATGGATCTTTGTTTCAGAATTGATTCCAGATATTTCATTGTAAGGCATAACCATACAGTTGGCACCCTGAATGGCCACCACTTCACCAAGAGAGCGCTCACCGTTTTCCGCCACGAATTCTACATTAGAACCGAGGACGGCGCGAGGGACACTCGCCTCGTAGACCATTCCCCGTGAAGCGACAATCTTTCCAATTTTTTCGTATGGCACTCGGTTTTCAATATGACGAAGGATTTGCCCAAGTCCTAAATCACTCATTTTTTAATACCTGGTCGAAGACTTTATCGATGTTATGAAAAACTCCTTCTAAAGAACCATCGATTAAACCATTCTCCGATTCAAGAATAATTCCTGGATAGTTCAATTCAGGTACGATTTCGACTCTGGTGTTGAGGAGTTGACCTAGTTTGGACTCCACTGCCTGGATAACCTCAGGCATGTGAGAGAAGTTCGCCCGGCCCACTTTGATGATGAGATTCTTACGTGCATTGAGCTCAAGAATAAGCTTTTCGAGAAGCCCTGAGAGATAAACCTTTTCGTCTATCTCCTTGAGAATAATCCATTTGGTGAAGCGTTTAATAAACTCATAAATCTCTTCACGATTCTTCTCAAGAATTCCATTACTCTGGCCCTGGACATCGGTTATGATCTGATGAAACTGTTGAACTTGCTTATTCAGTTGAGCAAGATATTCTTGCTGAGACATTTCCTTTCCTTCCCGGAGTCCCTGCTCTCGACCTTCTTTGTAAGCTGCCTCGTAGGCTTCTGCAGTTCTTCGATTAACCTCTTCCACAATCCGTGACTCGAGATCATTTTTTTCCTGTCTGGAAAGTCCTCTTGACTCCTTTACCATTTCATCCATTTTAAAGTCATTTTCCTGGGCGAAACTGCGCTCTAGTCTTATTTGATCATCAGACAAAACGGTGCGATTTATTGATTCGCCAATGATCGTTGAAAAACTGAAAGGCTTAAATCCATTTTGAGATGAACGTTCACTGTTCTCTAGATCTGAAAACTGAAATGACTTGACGTTTTTTCCCTGCAACTTGTCCATCTACAGTCTACCTTTTTTTATACAAATGCATCGTCAGCGCCTCCGCGGGCGATCATGGCTTTGCCTTTACTTTCGAGATCTTTAAGCTGCTGCACAATGTCCTGTTGCGCCTTCTCGACATCCGAAAGCTTCGTAGGCCCCTGGGCTTCGAGATCTTCTTTGAGTAGAGATGCAGCACGGTTGGACATATTTTTGAACAACTTCCCTTTGACTTCGTCCGGTGCGGTCTTGAGTGCAATAACCAATTTTTGGTTGTCCACGATCTTGAGAAGCTCCTGAACCCCCTTGTCGTCCACGTAGACCAGATCTTCGAAAACAAACATGAGTTTTCTAATCTCTTCTGCAAGCTCTGGATCTTTTTCCTCGACTCGGGCCATGATATTTTTCTCAGAATTTTTATCCATAAGATTGAGCATGTCCGCAATGGGCTCAACTCCGCCAAGCTGTTGAGTATCGATGGAACCAAGTGTAGCGAGCTCGGTCTTCAAGACATCATCGAGTTGTGCGATGAGTTCTGGTGATACGAAATCCAAATTGGCCACCCGAAGAACGACTTCTGCCTGTAGGCCCTCAGGAAGCTTTCTTAGGACTTCAACTTTTTTCTCAACCGGCAGATGCGCACAAATAAGAGCGATTGTTTGAGGATGTTCATTAATGAGAAAGTTTGCAAGTGTTCTCGTATCAACGAGTTCCAGAGATTCGAGACTATTATTGTTTCCAATATCAACAATCTGTCCGAGTAGCTGTTTCGCGCGGTCCTCACCCAAAGTTCCCACAATGAACTCTCTTCCCTTATTTTCAGAGAATAGGAGTTCGTTGTCTTCGTTGATAGACGAATAAAACTCTTCAAGGACTCTCTTTACCATCCAGATGGGGGCCTTCACAATTGAGGACATGTTATTTATCATCCTCTTAATATCATTATCTTTCATGTGCTTAAAGATGAGCTTGGTCGTTGTAGGTCCTAGGGAAGAAAGCAGGATTGCTGCTTTTTCCTGTCCGGTGAGAAGTGCATACTGGACGTCTGGTTCTAGGGACTTTTTGTCTTCTGCCACGGCTAACTCCTACTAAGCTATTTCCTTATTTGCATCATTCATGTGAATCATCTCATGGATCACTTGAGAAGCCTTGCCAGGATTGGCCTCGACAAGTGAAATAATTTTTTCTCTCAGCATGTTTCCTTCAATCTTTTCCGGATTCAACTTATCTTCAATTGAGGGAAGAACGTCCTCAAATCCCGGGAGACGCTGATTGGACTGAATTTTCTCGAGCTCTTCGATGGTCTTAGGTAGAAAATCTTCGATGGATTCAACTGAGTTCTCAGTGAGCCATTGAATAAACGGACGAACCACGAGAAAGAAAAAGAGAGTAATAATAGCGCCAATAATGAGATACTTGGTCACATTCTTCATGAGCTCGCGATTCTCGCGTGCCCGCAAGATCGCTTCCATTTCACTTAGATCTTCTTTGGCAAACTCCATATTCTTTATGACAAGGGTATCACCTCTGGTCTGATTTATTCCAAGGGCAGAACCAACAATTTGACTGAAGTTATTTAGCTCTTCCTGGGTCCATGCCTGATATTTTGTGACCGTAATTCCGTCATCATTGACCATGGGGCTGCCGTCTTTTGCCAGGACAGGGACTTTCTTGCCATCAACCATAACAGCTACTGAGATGTTTGATACCTGTGCCGTTGGTTTTTTAGATTTTGTGACAATACTTGGAATCGCCATATTTCTAGTCACGAGCGACTTATCAACATCATTTCTTGTCTCAGGAATTCCTGGTTGCGGGGCCTCTCCTGGCAAATTAGATCTCGCCCCGGGAATTCCTTGCGGAGATGGTCTCGTCCCGACCATTTTCTGCTCATTGCGAACTTCCGAAATCACTGCAGTATTTTCTGAATCATATGTTGTCTGAGTTTCGACTTTTTCGGTAAAATCCATCTTCACTGCAACTTTTGCAATAACCTTACCTTCGCCAATGACTCGTGAGAGTATCTCTTCAACTTTCTTTTCAAACTGAGCGTTAAGTTTCGTCTCGAGTGCGATCTGGTTGGCTGTCTCAGTAGACATGTTATCGCCGTCATTTTCTGAGAGCTTCTTACCTCGAGAATCAATGACGACGACGTTATGACTGCGCATTCCATCAACCGAGGAACTGACTAGAGACTGAACTCCCTTTACCTCGTCTGGAGTCATCGTAACTCCGCGTTCCACATCCAATACAACAGATGCACTTGGAGGCTTTCTTTCAGTGACAAATGGTGAGGATTCAGGGATCGAAAGATGAATGCGCGCCCGGGTTACACCCTTAATATGCATGATGGTTTTAACTAGCTCGCCCTCTAGCGCTCTTTGCTTATTAATTTTTTGAACAAAGGATGTCGTTCCGAAGGACTGTTTATCAAAAACCTCATAGCCAACGGTTCCAGAGAAGTTGACACCTTTCTTCGCAATTTCCAATCTCCAGATGTCAACCTGATCTTCCGGAACCTTGATAGTCCTTCCATCGTCAGTCACCTGATAGTTGATTTTTCCTTCTTCAAGCATCCTGGCAATGACCGCCGAGTCTTCTTTGGTTAGATCTGTATACAGGACTTTATATCCCGTTTTCCCTGACCAGACTACGATGCCGACCATCATCGCCATGACAAGACCTGCCACGGCTAGGAGACCGAGTCTTCTCGTTACATCGAGTGAGCGGAAGAATTCGATAAAATTCTGTAGTGTCTGTGAAAAAAAACTATTCAAAGAATCCTCCTGATTCTAGGTTCTGATCATCATCCTAACGATCAGATCTGCATCTTCATTATATCACGGTAAGCATCTAATACTTTTGTACGTATTTGGTTAATCATTTTAAAAGAGATCTCCGCTTTCTCAACTGCCAAAAGAGTCTCATGCAGGTTCTGGCTTTCGCCACTCGCTAACTTTTCCATAGCGACGTTTGCTTCCTTTTGAAGCGAATTAACTTTTGTAATTGACTCTTGAAGAAATTCACCAAAGCTTCGTCCAGCTTCTGGCCCCCCCTCTAGTCCAGGAGCCTTAATGTCAAAGCCAGTGGACATGTCATTGTCAACTTTTCGACTCCAACCTTTGGCATCAGCGTTTCCAAGAGTTTGCTGGAATGAACCAATGTCCTTTATCGCCATTAGTTACCTCTTCCGATTTCAAGTGTTTTTAATGCCATCTGTTTCGTCGTATTAATGGCAGTAACATTTGATTCATAGGCTCTTTGCGCTTCGATCATATTGGCCATCTCCACCATGGGGTTTATATCTGGCATCGCCACATACCCTTCAGCATTAGCATCCGGATGTGATGGATCGTGCTTGTAAACGACCTTGTCTGAATGAACAACCTCAGTTGCATGAACAGTTTGAGCGTTCTCAGCGAGTTCACCTTCCAGTATTTCTGAAAAGCTCTCCCGCGCCGGTTCCGAACCGAAAACAACTTCCTTTCTGCGGTATGGACCACCTTCTGCAGTTCTTGTGGTCTGAGCGTTGGCAATATTTGACGAATGAGCCTCCATCCTTTTGCGTTGAGCAGCCAGACCACTTGAAGAAATTCTAAGAGACGAAAGTAAGTCCATTTAGTTATTCCTACTTTTCAGAATTGATGGCGTACTTCATGATACCCATCTTCTTATTAATCAGCTGAACAAGTGCATCATACATAAGCTTGTTCTCTGCCATCTTGGCCATCTCAGCTTCAACATCGACGGTGTTACCATTTTCAGAGACCACACCGTTAGGGTCATCATAGATTTCCGGTTCAAGATTATTGAAGCCGCCATTTCCTACAGAATGATGTCGTCCATCGTTGACATTCATCTGCATCTGACCATCGACATCAAGAGCGCGTGCCAACGCTTCTTCGAAATCCATCTTCTTGGCCTTGAAGCCAGGAGTATTGGCATTGGCGACGTTGCTGGAAATAAGTTCTTGCCTCATCTCTCTAAAGTTCAACGCCGTCGTAAGCGCTTTTAATGTTTTGTCATGCACATCCATGAATCGGCCTCAACAATAATAAAACTTATCTAAGATTCACAAAGTAAGTGGCACCTTCAGAGCGGTACTCGTTAATTTTATTCCTAAGGGTTCGGATCGAAACACCGAGAATTTTTGCAGCTTGAGTTCTGTTTTCTGAAGTGTAAACCAGTGCTTTTTTGATGAGGAGTTTTTCCGCATCTTTTAAAGACATTAGCTTAAATCCGTCTTCATCGCTTTCCATAGAAGTCAATTCAACTTTGCGCTCACCTTTCTCGATGGCTTCGAGATTAAGCGTTTTTCCTTCCATATTAGTCAGCGTTTTACGAATGAAAGATCTGAGCTCGTGAAGATTGTTATTCCAGTTATAGTCAGTAAGCTTGCGGGCAGCTTCCGTACATAGAGAGATATCACCCACGTTGTTCTCAGTCGCGAACTCTTCGATAAAATGACGAGCAATCAATTCCACGTCTGTTCCTCTTTCACGAAGTGAGATCATGTCGATCAGAGCTCCGCTGAAGTAAGTATAAAGTGCGCGTGAGAACTTTCCTGCTCCGACTAACTTCGAAAGACTCTTAGAAGTCGTTGCCAGTATTCGAACGTCTAGTTCGTAGTCTGGTAGCTCTTGAAGAATAGTATACAATCGTTTCTGAAAACTTTCATCCAGTGCGTCAATGTTGGCAAAAATTACCGTTCCACCATTGGCAAGCTCTAAGACCCCCCGGTTAAATTTTCCGGTTTGATCATCACGGTGGCCTAAGACAATTTTCTCTACCATCTGGGTATCAAGTGAACAATCCACGATCTCAAGGCGAGCGTTTTTTCTCACTGAATTGTTGTGGATATAGGCACCCAGAGCTTTCTTTCCTGAGCCTGCCTCCCCAGAGATTAGAACAGGTGTCTTTGTAACAGCAACGTTTCTAGCTGTTTCAAGCGCAGTGTTGAATTTTGGGTGATTACCTACGAGTACTAAACCTTGAGATAACATTAGACCTCCTGTCCGTTGTTAGTTGGTTTTCTTATATTTTTTTTTCTATCAATTCTAACGTCGCTAATTCACTCCTACACATTTCCTTAATGTGAGAAGGAACCTCTTTATCGTTTGTTAAAACCGAGAACACCTCGCGCCCTTCTGGCACTTTGGAGTTCTTGATTAATGATAATCCATAAAGGTAACTGATTCTTGAACTGTAAGGAGATTTTTGAAATTTTTCTCTAAAGGCATTCGTCATCACTTCTATCTCCTTCCATTGAGGATTTACGTCTCCCGCATATGACTCTATGAGGAGGTAATTGATCCGCTCGGATATGTTCAATATTGATGCCGACTTCGAATTCATAATGTCTTCGTTCAGCGCCCGCACTATTGTTTTAAAGCGGTCCTGATCTTTTAACTGGTAGAGAGACTCTACATAACCCATGAGAAGTTCAGCAGTTTGCCTAGGAGTAAGGAAGTTTTGTGGGTTCTGTTTAATAAGGACTTTCTCAAACTCTCCAATCGCATCGGTGTAGCGCTTTTGCCTGAATTTCACCAAACCCTGGTAAAAAGGATAATTGAGGGAGTCCCGAAGTGACACTGGATAAGTGGACAATTTGGCCTCAGCTTCGGCCCATTTCGACTCGGCCGTGAGACGCAGAAGACTGAGCTCTTCAATCATCTGAGAAAGATTTGTTGTCTTGATTCGATCAACCCATATTGGAAAATTTCGGACTTCCTCTGCTTCCACGTCTTTAAAGCTCACTAAAGCGCGGTCATAACTGTTATAAAGACCAAGTTTTAAGAATGAATCACAGACGACGAAGTTCATGTAAAGATTTCGCGCCACTTTTATCTCGTACTTATTTTTGTAAACTTCCCATAGTTTTACTACTTTAGAATAATCCTCCTGGAGATAAGCATCTTGGATAAGACCGTAAATAATTTCTGCGCCATCCCCCTCAAAAACTCTTTTTTCGCTTGGCTTGAGTATATCCAGAGGGATTGAAGTCAAATAAGTCAGCGCCTTATCATACTCCTTCATCGAAATAAACATCCTAAGCCGAACCAGCCATAAAAGTTTCTTCAGGTCAGGAGTCAAAATTTTTGTTTCATCAGGTGACTGATTAAGAAAAACTTCTGTTTCCAGGTCGTCGGCGGAAAGCTTCATCTTTCGGGCCAATCGCATACCAACGTAACGGAGTTTTGCCTCAAAGCGAGTCTCGGGAGAAGTCGAACGATCAATGGCATTTTTATAAAGGACTAGGTTTTCTGCAGCTGGCTTGTCTAAAAGCTCATAAGCGAGGGCCATCCTGAGGCGTGCATGAGGAGCAAATGACATATAGGAATATCCTGCTATAAACTCATCCATCAGTTTTATCGACGCGTTATATTCGGCTGTACGAAAGTAGCTCTCAGCGACGTTAAAAAGGATTGCCGGATGAACAGGCTTTGCCAGTGCCTTTTCAATCAACCGATGTCTTCTTATTAATTCCTTGGTCTCACCTTTAGAGAGTAAGGCAAAGCTCAAATAGGCAAAACTCATCTGAGGAGGAAGAATGCTTTCTATTTTTTTATTTTCTTTTAAGAAATCCTCTATCTTGTCTACCTGATGCAATTTGGCCAGGGAGTGAAGAATCTGCAGAGAGGAATTAATAATTTGATCCTGATCAAACTCTCCACGGGCCTCAACGTAAAGTTCCTTGGCAAGCTCGAGAGTCTTCACAAAGTCTTTTACTTCTATGTGGTGCTGGATGAGGTAACGAAGGATTGCTGACTTGAGATCGTAATCTTTCGTCATATCCTTCACATTAGACAAAATGTTCATTGCCGACTTCGTTATGCCCAGATTGGGTTTAGCGATATTTCCTTTCAAAAGAGCGTTTGCCTTTAGAAATTCATTTAGAGGAAGATTGGTGTCTCTACCATACTTTTTCTCATAGAGAGTGATCGACTTGTTCATCAATCCCCATTTCTCTTCACGATAGAAGTTGATAGAGAGTTGTAAGTGGGCTTCTTTGGGATCATCGAGATTAGTCCGGTCTTTTATTGGATAGAGGGCTTCTGGTATCTTGGAGGAAAGATTAATTTCTCTCTCGAGAGGTGGAATCATCGGCTGATAATCCCACAAGAAGCTTGCACCATATCTAAAATCCCGGTAGTCAGGATTTGTTTTCTTTTCTTCAAGATCTTGTGCTGTGACATCAATCACCGGCAACACCCTACTTTTCTTGGTTAAAAGAGCTTCAGGAGCTTTAGCAATTTTTGGTCCAGTCTTCTGAGGCTTAACCACCTTTTCCTCAGTGGGAAGTGGCAGAGGTTTTTTTAATGTTGTTGTTTTTTCAGGTATCAGGTCCGAGTTGATCCAGAAGTCGAGGATGTACTTTTTGTCAGCATCCCGATAAAAGGAAAAAAGCTCAACTGATTGGTCTTTTAATTCAATACTGACTGCTGCGGGTTTCGTCGGGAAATTATCTTTGGTCCACGTTACTTTCTCAATATACTGATTGTTCGGATTGATTTGAGCGAGAGCTTTACTGATGTTTTCAAAAAGCTCTAAATTAACAGTTTCAATAAAAAGAGTCTGGTCTCTTTTGACGATGTAGACCTGATCTCGAGGAACAGCTAGGTTCCACCTTAAATGAGTTTTAAGATTTTCCTGATTGACCACCACCTCAGCGAGAGCGAACTCGACCGCCACGATGCAAAGAATAAGAATGGTCACCGGCCTAATCATTCTGAAGACATCCTGTCTTAAGGCAGGTTCAGAACCACTTCATGTGGTCAATTTTACCTACTCAAAATCAGTTTAACTTAGAATTCGGTTTGGAAAAGAACAAATTTTCCTCCCGGCAAAAAATTCCAGTCGGCACTTTGACAGTGACTCTATTCAATAGGCAAAACAATCACTTATTGCTTGGGGGAATACCTGTCTTGTAAAGTCTTATATCGGAAGTTTGTTTATCAGGTAAACAATGAAAAGAGTGGGCCCTGGTAGAAAAATCCAGGGCCCCAAAGGCACTTAGATTTCGAGGTTTTTCTTCTTCATTTTCTCAATGAGGGTTGTCCTGTTAAGGGCAAGAAGTTTCGACGCTTGATTCTTATTACCTCTGGTCCGGTTCATCGCTTGAACGATCAACGAGTCTTCAATGTCAGAAAGGATCTGTTTTAAATCAACTCCGACCTCGGGTAGTTCAAACAAAGACTTATACTGCTGAGTTGCAAGTGGGTTCGAACGGAAAATTTTGGCCGGAAGGTCTTCCGGAAGAATTTCGTTTCCTCCGCGAAGGATGACCAGTCTCTCGATCACGTTTTCAAGCTCTCTGACGTTTCCTGGCCAGTCATAGCCCATGAGAAGGTCCATTGTGAGAGGAGCAAAACTTATCTCGTTAGAGCGATCAGCGGAAACAAATCGATCAAGGAAGTAGGAGATAAGTAATGGAATGTCTTCTCGCCTATCTTTCAGCGAAGGCATCTTGATAGGAATAACATTAAGTCGATAGAAAAGATCCTCGCGGAATTTACTTTCGAGTACTGCTTTTTCAAGATCCCGATGTGTAGCCGCGATCACCCTGACATCAATAGGCATCGTTTCAGAAGATCCGACTGGCTCTATGACTCTCTCCTGGAGAACCCGGAGAAGCTTGACTTGCAACAACTGCGGCATGTCGCCGATTTCATCGAGAAAAATGGTCCCATTCTGAGCAAGCTCAAAACGACCTTTCCTATTTGAAATTGCTCCGGTGAAAGCCCCCTTTACATGTCCAAAAAGCTCACTCTCAAGTAGATCCCCGGGAATAGCCCCACAATTTACGGAGACCCGACTCTTGTTTCCTCGAGAAGATAATTTATGGATAGCTGATGCCACGAGTTCCTTACCAGTTCCAGATGCTCCCATGATCAGTATGGTTGAGTCTGTCTTGGCCACTTTTTCAATGCGTTCGAAAACTTCCCTCATGGCCTTTGAGCGGCCAATCATACCATGAAATGAATCCTCCACAGTCGGTCGATCAATGCGGAGCTTTGAAGGAATCCTTCTGGATTCATGAAAGAGACCATCTCCTTCCGAGAGGATTTCTTTGGGCAAAACCGTCGACAAACGAATCTGTAGTGCCTGAATGACGAGCTTCTTAAGATTTTCCACCTCAAAAGGTTTAGTGAGGTAATGGAAAACACCTTTTTTGGTGGCGGCAATGGCGGTCTCTATACTGGCAAAACCCGTCATCACGATGGAGACAAATTCGAAGCCCTTCTCCTTTAAGATATCTATCAAAAGAAGGCCATCTGATCCCTGTTCAAGACTGATGTCAGTGATGAGACAAAAAGGATCTTCCTTTTTATGATTCTTGGCGAAGTTCATAAGAAGGTCCTCTGAGCTTGTAAAAAGGGATACCCTGAGCTTTAAAGACTGCTCCAGGTACTTTTTGAGAGTCATCCCTAAGAGCTTGTCATCTTCAACGATGACGATAGGTGGGTAATTCGAGGAAAGAGATCCATCAAAACTTTGATGAAGAAAAGTCATATCGTCCATAGGCCCTCCGAGATGATCAATCTACAAGATGGAACGTCTCGGTGTCAATTTTTAGACCCATAGAAGGCATCGCAATTTCAAGAGCTTATGGGGCCAGTGTCAAATGTAAGACTATTTTAAAGGAAGTATTCTTGGCGTATCTGTTTGATAAATTTTACGGACTTTTCAGGCCCGCCCGCCCAAATATAAAAAGAGACGGCACTCATCCCCAGAAACATTAGAAGGAGACAAACAACCATGTTGGCCTTTTTTTTTCGAAGCCAAAAAAGATAACCAAATTCCGCCCCCAAAACCAGAAGGGGAATTGCCCAAAAAGGAGTATGCCTCGCCAGAAAATAAATCTCCTGCATGTGGACGATTTTATTCTAATTATGGAACAAGAACAAAGGTGGGCAAAAAAAAGGCCTTCGGAAGAAGGCCTTTTAGTAATGAATTAGAAAAAGCCCTTCAGAGCATCGACCAAGTTCAGTCGCTCCCAAGTAAATCCGTTAGCAGAGGTTCTCCCAAAGTGCCCATAGGCGGCAGTCTCAGAGTAAATTGGACGGAGCAGATCAAGCCGCTGAATGATGGCCTTTGGTCTCATGTCGAATAGTTCATTGATTGCAACAGTGAGTTTCTTTTCATCGACTTTAGCCGTACCAAAGGTGTCGATTAAAAGTGACATAGGCTTAGCTACTCCAATGGCGTAGGCCACTTGAACGAGGGCCCTGTCAGCAAGGCCTGCGGCCACGACGTTCTTAGCAATATGTCGAGCAGCATAGGCAGCTGAACGGTCCACTTTAGAAGGATCTTTTCCAGAAAACGCACCTCCACCATGGGCCCCATGGCCGCCGTAAGTATCGACGATGATCTTTCGGCCGGTAAGTCCGCAGTCACCCATTGGGCCGCCGATAACGAAGCGGCCAGTTGGATTAATGAAGTATTTTGTATTTTTATCGATAAGGTGAGACGGAACAGTCTTCTTAATGACCTCTTCCATAATTCCTTCTTCGATTTGCTTTTGAGTCATACTTTCAGCATGCTGAGTTGAAACAACAATGGCATCAAGACGAGAAAGTTTTCCATCGATGTACTGAGCGGTTACCTGAGTCTTCCCATCAGCACGAAGATCTTTCAGAGTTCCATTGTGTCGAACTTCTGAAAGACGCTTGGCGAGTTTATGAGAGAGATCTATGGTCATCGGCATATACGAATCTGTTTCATTAATCGCGTAGCCAAACATAAGACCTTGATCTCCAGCGCCCTGATCAAGGAACTTCCCTTCTCCTTCGTTGACACCTATGGCGATGTCTTGAGATTGCTTACCTAAAGCAATCGTAACTCCGCAGGTGCTGGCATCGAAGCCTTTATCAGAGTGATCGTAGCCAATCTTTTTGATTGTTTTTCGGACAGTTTCATTAATATCGACATTGGCCCCAGTGGTAACCTCCCCGGCAACAACCACAAGACCAGTCGTAATAAGAGTTTCACAGGCCACTCGGGACTTAGGGTCCTGAGACAACATGGCATCAAGAACAGCATCAGAGATTTGATCAGCAATTTTGTCCGGATGACCTTCTGTGACCGATTCAGAGGTAAACATATAGTCTTTCAACATGGGTAGCTCCTGGAATTCTAAACAAATAATAATCTAGTGGTCGTTTTTATACCCCGCCTTAATTACTTTTTCAAAAAGTATTTTTGCTATATTTAAAGTTAAACAAAACCCATCGAAAGACTATTCCCTGAGTTATCGAGAAGTCATTTCCGTCTTTGTGAAGTAGCGGAAGTAGTGCGGATTTCGATGGGAAAAAAAGAGCTTTACTCCATTCTTTTCTCCAAAGGCATAATTTTGTCCGTCAATTTCAACGACCTGATAGAGAGAGAACTCAGGATCATAAAAGGCATAGAGGAATGAGTAATTTCCTTTCTTAAATGCCAAGTGGAGAGCGTTCTGATTTGAAGCTAAAAGACCCGGTCGTTCAGGATAAGGCATGTAATCCTCCCACACCGAGTCCATATGAATTCTACCGATCATACTTGCTCGGGAAAAGTAACGAGTTGTCTTAAAAGAAGTTGGACCCTCTTTTAAAACCTGAAGAGCAATTTCCACATTCCTGCGACGTAACTTCTTGGCCGATGGAGCGATATCGGGACAAAAAATCTTGGCGACACCAGTCATGTAGTAGTAAGTAAAAGAAAATTCTCCCTGCTTAAATAAGGCGTTCATCCAGCGTTCATTCTTCAAGTGATAGTCACTTATCGAGTTTTTTAGATAAGGATAAATGAATTCCTTCTTACCAATGGAGAGATACTTTGGCTTATCCAATCGGTTCATCACTACTCTTGCGACATCCATCCGCTCTAGCGCCTCATCACCGTCAACTCCACCAACTTCGTTGAGAAGAATCGTTTCAAGCACAAAAATCGCTCGGGTGAGTTCGGGTTGATGCAACCAGTGCTTGTAGACCTCGGCTTGCTTTTTATAAACAAACTTTTTGAGCTGATCGGCAGCTTGATTGTGTTCTAGGATAAGTTGCCGGTTGGGAGTAGAATTTTTATCGCTGGCAACAGCGGGGACTTGATTTTCAGGTAAAGTCAGTGATCTATAGAAATCTAGTACTCGTCTAGAGCGCTCTTCCCACTCTGTTAGGCGCTCTACCATCCGCTCTTTTCCTTTGGTCAGTTCTGTTTCAATCTTACTCAGAACAAAATCAGCATCAAATCGAGCATCCTCGGAAAGATAGAAATCATGAGAAGCGAGTTCAAAGTGGAGCGTATCTATTGTCGTTCTAAGGTAAATATCTGAGCCGGTGTGATCTTTGTTATAGGCACCATCCTCAAGAATTTTTCGATAGAGAAAAGTGTAGTTAGCAATTTTGATAGATTCGCTGTCTTCTTTTTCTCGAAAGCTGTCATAAACTTTTCGGTTTTTCAAGTGATCAACGGGATACTGAAAATTCGAAAGAAAAGAAACTTTTCTAATGAGATTTTCATAAACAACCATAAGTCGGCGCAAAAGCTTAAGGGATCTTTTCCTTGCCAGCGTTTTCTTTTCCTCACCCTGAATAAGCTCAGTCTTTTTTAGAACAAGAAGCTCCCTCAAAAGAGATTTCATCTCTCCGGTTACCGATGGACTTGGAAGCCCTGATTTCTGGACGAGCTTTTTCTGCTCCTCGATCCAGGCCAGTTTTTTTTCCATAAAGGGTAGCAGAGCCTTAATAGACTCCACATCAACGTCATCATTGAGTTCTGGTATCCAATAGCCCTTCCCCCGGTAAGCCAGAAGATACTTGTCGAAAAGATCTTCCGCTTTGGGAACACAAATTTTTTCCCGAAAGTCGTTAAAAGATTTCATGTAGGTGTTGACGTGCTTTTCAAGGCTTCCTTCCCATCTAATGGGAGAAGCACAGGAACTCGCCGAAGCGATGCAGAGGAAAAGAGAAATAGTCTTATTGTCTAAGTTCTTGAACAAAGCTCGACTCCCAAAGGCCAAGGCAGGTTCTATTACTTAGAACAAGAAGGACAGCGTCTTTTTCGCCATACAGATCAATCATTTTTCTGAGATCGGGAAGATTGGTCACACAAACAGAAGGCCGACCTCGATCGGAGATTTCTTTTGCCAAGAGGTCAACGTCAAGATCCTTACCATTCAAAGCGGTGGTTGGAATGCTTGCTTTTGCGATGATCACTTTATCAGCAGCTGCAAGAGAATCTCTGAATTCGTTTTGAAAAATGGATGATCGGGCCGTTGCCGAAATAGGCTCGAAGATGGTGATAATTGTTTTGTCTTTAAATCTTGCCCGGATGGCGTCCATCGTGACCGTAATTGCTCGAGGATGATGAGCAAAATCGTCGACGACGATCATCGCGTTATACTTTCCGCGAACTTCCTGACGTCTCTTCACCATTCCAATCTCTCGGGCCGCTTGCTGAAGCTCAGGAATTGAAAATCCCTCTGAAAGAAGATAGATCAGACAACTCGAGATATTCAAAACATTATGCAGACCGACAACAGTTGATTTGAATAAAACCTTTTCTCCCTTCCACAGAATTGAAAACTCAGAACCATTTTCATCAATCTTCACGTCCCTGGGTCCTATCTCCGATCCCTCTCCATAAAGGTACCATTTCTGTGCTGCATTTTTTTTTGCATAATCATGGTAGAGCTTCATGCACGAGGGATACTCCTGATTAAACACCAGAGTCCCTTTAATCGACGGAATCACGGCCCGAAACTCTTCTTCTATTTTTTCCACGGATGAAAAGATATCAGCGTGGTCGTATTCCAAAGAAGTGAGGATCATATTCTTTAGTTCGTAAAGACGAAACTTGGAAATTTTGTGAAAATAAGCTGAGTCATATTCGTCGGATTCGATGACGAAATACTTACGACCAAGCTTGGCGGGTTCACGGCCTTCGATGATTCCTCCTACTAGATAACCCGGATCCTGGCCCAGTTTTTCTAGGAGCTGAGTTAGGAAATAAGTCGTGGTGGTCTTACCGTGAGTTCCAGCAATTCCGACTACATTTTTATCTTTGAGAACGAGGGATCCTAGGGCGGAAGGGAAAGATGTAAAGGGAATACCGACACTTTCGATCATTCGTGCAACATCTGCTTTCCCCGAGACAGAGTTACCGACTACAATCAAGTCGTACTGCTTAAGAAAATCTGGAGTGACTTCTTCCAATTTATAGAGTGGTATTCCGGTGGTCTCTAGATAGGTACTCATGGGGGGATAAAACGCAGAATCAGCACCATGAACGTCAAACCCTGCTTGTTTAATCAGCACTGCTGCCGGTCCCATTCCAGCTCCACAGATGCGATAGAAGAACACACGTTTTATTTGAACTCGACGACTAATGAGGTCTTCTTGCGAGATCAGATTCGAGAGCTCCATTGCCAAAATCCTTTTACCTTGAGTCTTCATTTTAGCAGACTCAAAAAAGGTTTGGGGGACTTTTAAAAGACAATATTATCCGACTGTCTTGCTTGACAAAAACGTGTCAGGCGTTCAGACAGACGAATAGCATCTTGCATGAAGATGGTTTGGGCCTGCCAATCCCAGGTGGATGCTAAAGTTGGGCAGTCTGCCTTCCTGGGGAAGATAAGTTCGAGATTTGACTCAAGAGCAAGAAGACGAAAGATACGCTCCACCGAATCAGCGGTCATACGATAGTAAGAAAATTCTCGGAGGGCCAGATCAAAGCTCGTCCAATACTTAATGGAACCAACAGGAATCATTCTTTTTTTCACAACGTGTATATAGCTTCCAAGAATTCGCGTCGAATAAAGCCGCTTTATCTCCTGGAAAACCTCAGGGTCTTTTCCAAGATCATCACCGATCAAAATGACTTCATCTGTTGAGGAATCCAAAATCTTCTTAATCTTTCTAACCTTGTAGTTAAACTTATCCTCAAAAATATTCCTCCTAAGGATAAGACCTACATGGCGAATTCCTTTTTTCTTAAGAGTCGATTCTATTTTTTTTCTTAAAATACTTGGAGAAGCAGAAAGAATGAACAATTTAGGAGCGTATGCCTTTATCTCTTTTAGAAACTCGGGCATCCCGGAATAAACTTTGTCTCCAAGAATGTCTTCAGCTTCACCAGCTTCGGTGATTTTGATGGTGTCATCGAGGTCCGATATGACCATAACTGAGGCCACGGCCTGAAGAGAGGTGAGTAACGAAAAAAAGATTAAAAAAATTTTCATAGGCTCATTTAAACTCAAGTGCCCCCGGATTCAAAAGTAGTAATTTCTTACTTTTTTAATAAACATTACATCTTCTTGCCTCTGCTGCAGTATCGAAGCAGGGCATTAATTAATTTTTCCGCCTTGGATGAGAGAACTGTTTCCTGTTGCCAATCCCAGGGTGTCCTCTCGACGGGGCAGTATGCAAAATGCGGAATAATTCGATCCAAACTTCTGGCACTTAAGAGGTGGTCTAAAATGACCTCTGCAGAATCAACAGGAAGGCGACCTTCCAAAGTCTCCCTCAAGGCAAGATCAGCAGCAGTGTAATACCTCTCACTTCCATCTGGTAATGTTCGGTTTCTGATGACATGAATGTAAGATTTTACGATTCTATGAGGATAAAGCTTTTGAACTTTTAAAAAAACCTCCGGATCTTTATCAACATCATCTCCTAGGAGAATAAAGTCATTTGGTGAGCGTTCCAGAATTTCTTTAATTTTTCTGACCTTGTAAGAAATCTTATCTTCTTTTTTTAGAGGATTCTTAAATGAGACAGAATTATAATTAATCCCACTTGAGTCGAGTGTACGCCGAACATTTTTTGCAATAATACCCGGGGAGGCGGTTATAATATGCAGCTCTTGAGAGTAGACCTTTGACTCTAAAAAAAATTCAGGCATCCCTCTAAAAACTTTCGTCCGAAAAACTCCATTTACGGTGGCCGAGAGTGGATTGGCAACATGAGTGATCTTGATGGTATCGTCGAGGTCACTTATGATTCCGATACCGGCCCAGCTAGGTATTTGAAGGAATAAAAGAGCTAGGCTGAGTATCTTCTTCATGATTTAAGGCCTATTTAACACAGTAGTAAAGAAAGGTTTTAGCATTCACTTCCCAAGGATTTCTTACCGGTGTTGATCGCATAAGAGGATGATAAATTTGTCCATTTGGCATAGCCCAAACACTGTGTCCCAAAGATACTCCCCCGGACCAATCCCCATAGCTATTGATCATTTCAAGTTCTGATCTTATTGGGAGTCTAGCACTCAACGTAGCACAAGCCTGTTCTGCAAGCTCGGGAGCGGACACTCTATCAATCGATCCATTGAGTCCTCCAACGATAGTAAGATCTTTCTCTCCTACTCTGATTGTGCTTGGAAATCTAGTTCGCTGATATTTGGAAAAGACCTGTACCGCAATCCGACTCATTACGATGTGTGGAACACCCGTGCCTATGAAAGATTCACTTACCCCATCACGACCCACAAGATGTAGTGTGACTTGAATCTCACCCTGACAATTTGGAGCAAGTGCATAGGTTCCAAAGGCACAATAATCGATTTTAGACAAGGAATCCTGGTTTAAAACAACGCTAACCTGACCTTGCTGATTTGAACGTACCACTGACATGATGTCATTGAGATGCTGAAAACTAATCAACTTTTTCCTCGGTGTCAGGTCTCTATAGTAGCCATCAATATATGATTTGAACGTGGCTTCCAGGGTGATATCTAGATTGTTGTTCCTTATGGCCAATTCCTGATTACGGTCATAGAGTGAATTCATCTCAGTCAAGACAGAAATCGCCTCGCCAGGCATTGCCCCGAAGGCCATAAAGTCATGCGCCCTTTTCATCATACCATCCATGTATTCAGTCCGAGTCTTAGAAAAGGCATCTTTATATCGACATAAATCGGCCCCTCTAATGAAAGGAATGTTTGGCCAGATATCCACTCTTCCATCTTTAGGAAAATCAGATGCCATCGTTGTGTGAGTTAATACCAAAGTTGTCATTGTTAGAAGTGAGCGCCACATGTTTTTTCTCTTTGTTAAATTTGGAATTATGAGGTCATTTAAAGGGGACATGAATAGGTCATGAAAAATCTACAGGCAAGTCTATGGGCAACAAGATAACTCTCCAGGAGGAAAAAAATTCAAAACGACTTTCTGAACAACTGTTTTCAGTCTCTTAGCCACGCATAGTGGCCCAACATTTTCCTTATTTGATTCAACTCGCGCTTTTGAAACCAATGATGCTTTGTTGCATTTGAAAGAATAACATGAGCTCTCATCCTCTCTGGATCAATCCAGATCGAAGTTCCCGTGAAGCCTAGATGGCCAAAGGTTAAGGCTGTGCAGCCGTTTCCAGCGAGGCTTGATTGAGGCTCCTCTACTCTGTCCCAACCGAGGGAGAAACGATTTGAATGAGTCTTGAGATCTTTTTTCACCTTTTCTATAAAGGAAGTTTTCTTCTGATAGGAAATAAGTGTACGGGACACTCCCTCAATGGTTCCGAAAAGGCCGGCATGAGAGCAAAAACTGCCAATGTTAAAAGCATTCGGATCATGGACGGTGCCGAGATTTGGCATCGAACGAATGTAGCCATTCTGAAGGGTTAAGGCGCCTGCAGGTAAATCAGTCCAAAAGCAAACCTCAGAATCCCAAACCTCAGAACAAAGCTTTTTCATAGATTTTTCTTTCTTCTCAAATTCCAGAAGCACACGTAAGGCAGAAAAATCTGAGTAAAGAGTAGGAGCAGATTGAATGTTGTAGGATAAAATTTGATCTTTCCAGGAATCTCTGGCGAGAAGTCCCCAGGCGGGAAGTCCTCCTCGATGACTCAAACAGAGAAGCATTTTTTCATCAAATAACTCTGGTCTTAAGAAATAGCTTAAGGAATTAGTTAGTGGTTTAGTAACTGAAGCCAGGTCATAATAGGGGCGAGTGGTAGAGATTCCCGCTTCACCGTCTACTACCTCGAAGTGAATACTCTCGAAAGATGCCGAACGAAAATCGATCACTGAAAAGGCAAGCACGTCTATCGGTGAAGCCAGGAGAGGTTCTTTAATGTTTTGAAGAAGATGATCCAGCATTCATAAATTTTTAGGCCATATCAGCTTAATGACAATATAAAAATTCTTGCCCGAGTCCCCGGGTCGGAAACGTTACCTTTTTAATGATGAGAATTAAGTGATCACTAACCTCTTACGACGGCCTGGGCAGCTGCAAGTCTTGCAATAGGTACTCGAAAAGGAGAACAACTCACATAATCAAGACCGATGTTGTGACAGAACTCAACAGAAGTCGGTTCACCGCCATGCTCGCCGCAGATACCGGTATGGATCTCTTTATTAGTTTTTTTTCCTTCGCTGATCGCATGCTTCATGAGAAACCCTACTCCCGCCTGATCAACCGAAACAAAAGGATCTTTAGGATAGATATTCCTCTGAGTGTAACTTGGAAGAAATTTCCCCGCGTCATCTCGTGATAGTCCGAAGGTCGTTTGCGTTAGATCATTAGTTCCGAATGAAAAAAACTCTGCTTCCCGAGCGATATCTCCCGCCAGGATACAGGCCCGTGGGAGTTCCAGCATCGTTCCCATTTTGTATTTTAAGGTGTGGTTCTTCTCTTTAAAAACTTTTTCAATCTCTGCCTTACATTCATCTTTAATGACAGAATACTCTTTAAGTTCTGACGTAAGCGGAATCATGATTTCCGGAAAAACCGTCACTCCGTTTTTATCAGACTCAATCGCTGCTTCCATTATCGCTCTGACCTGCATGAGATAGATTTCGGGATAGGTGATGGCCAGACGGCAACCACGGTGCCCGAGCATTGGATTGAATTCATGAAGAGCATCATTTCTTTCTTTTACTTTCCTGGATTCAATTCCTAAAACCTGGGCAAGTTCAGTCTGGTCTTTCTCTGAGTGAGGCAAAAACTCATGAAGAGGTGGATCGAGGAGCCTTATGTTCACTGGAAGACCGTTCATTTCTTTGAAGATTCCGATAAAATCTGAACGCTGAAAAGGAAGGAGTTTATCGAGAGCTTTTTTACGATCTTTCTCTGTTTCAGCAAAGATCATCTCTCTGACAGCTACAATTCTCTCAGGCGCAAAAAACATATGTTCCGTTCGGCAGAGCCCTATACCTTCAGCCCCGAACTGCAGCGCCATTTTTGAATCTTCCGGAGTGTCAGCATTCGTGCGCACTTTTAGAACGCGGTACTCATCTGCCCATTTCATAAATGTTGCAAAATCCGCCGTGATCTGTGCTTCGATCGTGGGCACAATCCCTTCGTAAACTTCCCCACAAGCCCCATCGAAAGTGATGAAATCCCCCTCGCGGTAGATCTTTCCCTTCACCGTCAACGTCTTTTCTTTTTCATTTATAACTAGTGCGGTACAGCCAGCGATACAGGGTTTTCCCATGCCCCTGGCCACAACTGCCGCATGTGAGGTCATTCCACCACGGGCGGTGAGAATACCCGTGGAGGCAATCATGCCACCGATGTCTTCAGGAGAAGTTTCAGCTCGAACTAAAACGACCTTCTTACCGTTTTTGAACCATTCTTCGGCGTGCTGTGAACTAAAAACCATCTGACCTGAGGCTGCTCCAGGTGAAGCTGGAAGGCCGGTGGCGATGATGGTTTTCTTAGCCTTTGGATCAAGACGCGGGTGAAGAAGTTGGTTGAGGTCCTCAGGATGAATCCTGAGAAGAGCTTCCTTCGAAGTGATGAGTCCTTCCGAAACTAGATCGACCGCTACTTTAAGGGCTGCGTTGACTGTTCTTTTGGCGTTTCTCGTCTGGAGAATAAAAAGCTTACCATTCTCGATGGTGAACTCAATATCCTGCATGTCCTTATAGTGCTTCTCTAGAATATCATAATCTTTCACAAGATCAGCATAAGCATTAGGAAGTACCTCTTCTAAAGTTTTATGGTGTTTGTTGGATTCATTTTTTGAGGCAGCGTTTATCGGGGCCGGGGTCCTGATGCCCGCGACCACATCTTCTCCTTGAGCATTAACAAGGTACTCTCCGAAGAATTTTTTCTCTCCTGTAGAGGGATCTCGAGTAAAGCATACTCCAGTAGCACAAGTTTCTCCCATGTTCCCAAAGACCATGGATTGAATATTGACGGCCGTTCCCCAGTCATGAGGAATATTGTGCATCTGTCGGTACTTCATGGCACGATTGTTATTCCAAGAACCAAAAACAGCTCCTATCGCACGCCAGAGTTGCTCCTTCGGATCTTGTGGAAAAACAATCCCGTGATCTTCGAGGATCACACTTTTATAAACACTCACGAGCTCTTTAAGATCATCGGCAGTGAGCTCAGTATCCTCATGAACTCCTCTAGCCTCTTTAAGGTCTTCTAAATTGGATTCAAGATGGGAAGTATTAATACCTAAGACGACGTTGGAGAACATCTGAATAAAGCGGCGATAAGAGTCCCAAGCAAAGCGCGGATTATTGGTTTTCTTGGCCAGTCCTAGGACCGTTTTATCATTTAGGCCCAGGTTTAAGACAGTATCCATCATCCCTGGCATTGAGGCACGTGCGCCGGATCGTACTGAAAAAAGAAGAGGATTTTCCACGTCACCAAATTTTTTTCCCGTCAGTCCCTCCACCCAATGAAGTGCTTCAGCAACTTGTTCGCGAATATCCCTGGAGATTTCTTTATTGGTCTTATAAAAATCAAGGCAAGCCTCAGTTGTGACAGTGAAGCCCGGGGGGACAGAGAGTTTCATAGAACACATCTCAGCGAGGTTCGCCCCTTTTCCGCCAAGTAGGCTTTTCATATCCTTGTTTCCATCAGATAGTTCGGAGGAAAATTTATAAACCCATTTTTTCATCTCGGCTCCCCTTTAGAGAGAAAATTTTTCTTTTAGGTAAGACTTCACTTTATCAAGAGAAATTCTTTCCTGAACCATCGAGTCTCTATCTCGGACCGTTACCGCCAAATCATTCAGTGTATCGAAATCAACAGTAATACAGGCCGGGGTTCCAATCTCATCCTGTCTACGGTACCTCTTACCAATAGATCCAGCAGTATCGTATTCGCATTTAAAATCTTTTTGAAGTTCCAGAAGAATTTTACTGGCTACTGTTTCAAGCTCGGGCTTTTTTATAAGCGGCATGACTGCAGCTTTAATGGGAGAGAGGCTCGGTTTAAAGCGCATCACCACTCTTTCTTTCTCAGCATCGCCTGGAAATTCCGTCCTATATGCATCAGTCATGAGGGCCAGCATACAGCGGTCACAACCGACTGAAGTCTCAAGAACGTAAGGAATGTATTTTTTGTTTCCATCAATCTGATCTACATATTGAAGGTTTTTCTTAGAATACTCTTGGTGCTGACGAAGATCGAAGTCAGTTCTCGAGTGGATACCTTCCATTTCTCCCCAACCATGAGCAAATTCGTACTCAATATCAAAAGCGGCATCTGCGTAGTGAGCAAGCTCTTCGTGTTTTTTCCATCGCAGCCGCTCTGGACGGAGACCGTTCTCAAGGTGCCACTTCCAGCGAAGGTCCTTCCACATCTCCATCGCCTCAGCTTGCGTGCCAGGCTTTATGAAGTACTGCATTTCCATTTGTTCAAATTCACGGGTTCTAAAAATAAAGTTTCCAGGGGTAATTTCGTTCCGGAACGCCTTACCGATCTGAGCAATCCCGAAAGGAAGTTTTCTTCTCATCGTCTGCTGAACGTTCGGAAAATTAACGAAAATTCCTTGAGCCGTTTCCGGACGAAGATAAACGAGTGCTGAGGAATCTTCCACTGGGCCCATTTGAGTCTTAAACATAAGGTTAAAGTTTCTTGGCTCAGTGTAGGAGTCTTTTGCTTTACATACAGGACATGGAGCCTTGAGATCAATATTGTCAGCACGAAAACGGCTCTTACAGGATTTACAATCAACCATGGGATCCGTGAAATTATCCACGTGGCCTGAAGCCTTCCACGCCAGAGGATGCATGAGGATGGAGGCATCAAGACCGTCGATGTCTTCACGATAAGTCATGGCCCTCCACCAGGTATTCTTAAGATTGTTTTTTAATTCGACACCGAGAGGTCCCATGTCCCAGCAAGAGCCAAGTCCCCCATAAATTTCTGAACTTTGAAAAATAAAACCGCGATGTTTTGCGTGGGCGACCAAATCGGCCATCGACTTAAGATTCTCTTCTGACACAATGCTCTCCTAGTGGTGAATGAGACTCAGAAAATTTATCACAATAAAAAAGAGTCTAGTAAGAAAAAACCCGAGTTCTTTATTGGAAGGAAATGATTAAGGGAGGGTGCTAAACTCGAGGCAGAGCATTTTACTCAAGCTATCTACTGACGGACCGAAAGTTCATAGAGTTTTCTGTACTCTCCATCCTGCTGCATCAAGCTCATGTGATTACCTTCTTCAATTTTCTTACCGTCCTTCATCACGATAATGCGGTCAAAATCCTTGAGAGTCGAAAGTCGGTGGGCAACTGCGATTACAGTTTTGTGTCCAGCAACACGCTCAAGGGCCGCCTGTACGATCTTTTCTGATTCATTATCAAGAGCGGAAGTCGCCTCATCAAAAAGTAGAACTTCACGATTTTTCAAAAAGGCACGAGCAATCGTTAAGCGTTGACTCTGACCTCCCGACAAGCGAAGACCACGATCGCCAATAGGTGTGTTAAGACCTTTCGGCAAATCTTTGACGAATTCCCAGGCATAAGAAATTTCCAGGGCTTTTTTGATTTCCTCATCAGAGTGCTGATCACCGGTGGTCAAATTCTCTCTAACGGTATCATTAAAAAGAAAAATATCCTGGCTCACAAGTCCAAAAGCTCGTCTCACCGAACTTAGTGAATATTGATTCACATTTACGCCATCAATAAGAACTTCTCCCTCACTCACGTCATAGAGTCTCAAGAGGAGGCTCACGAGAGTAGATTTTCCGGATCCTGAGAGACCAACTAATCCGACTTTCTCTCCTTTCTTAATGGTGAGGTTAAAGTTCTTTAAAACAGTTCCTTCGCCGTAAGAAAAGGTAATATTTCTAAATTCAATCGACTCCGAGAATGTCGGAAGTTCCTTCAAATGTATTTGGGGCTCTTCTTTCACGTCAAGAAGAGAAAAGATTCTTGAGGCTGCCGCCTGCGCCTGATTCAATTTAGCATTGGCCTTACTGAAACGACGAATAGGATCCATGAACATCGCTAAAGCAGCCACGAAAGAAATGAAACCTCCGGTAGTCAGTTGCCCAGTGGTGATTCGATGATGTGCAAAGACTATAACTCCGGCAAAAGCAAAAGACCCAATAAGTTCTACGAGAGGGTGCGAGAGTTCTTCCGCGGAATTACTTTTTCGTTTGTGATCGAGAAGTTTTTCCTGGAACTTTTCAAAACGATCAATCACATATTCCTGTAGACCAAAAGCCTTGACAATTTTCTGACCACCTAAGGTCTCGCTCACGACATGAGTCATGTCGGCCTGGTCCTCTTGGGCCCGTCCTACATATTTCCTGATACGCTTGCCTGAATAGTGGAGCGTGATCATAAAAAGTGGTGCTGTAGCCAGTATGATGAGGGTGAGTTGCCAATCATTATAAAAAGCGACACCTAAACGGGAAAGTGCGGTCACGGGTTCCCGGATCACTTCCAGGGAGTTTTTAAATGCTTCTGAAAAAACGGCTGTGTCATTCATCACTGTGGAAATCAAAGTTCCCTGCTTTGATTGGGAATAAAATCCCGCAGGAAGAACTTGAAACTTTCTATAGATTCGAGAGCGTATAAGTCGCGTTGACTTGTCCACCACCTGTCGAAGACCAAAGTAATGGAAATAGCGCAAGGGATAGTTCAATAAACCCAAACCGATCAAAATAAGTGCTAATTTTTGGGCATCACCGGAGGTTGAATCAGGAGAAAAGCCTTTATCGAAAATATCCTTCACCAGGAAAGCCTCATAGGCCTTTATGGCCGAAAGAGGAAAGGCCAAAAGGGCGGCGAAGAGGGCCTCCTTCCAAAAAGGACGAAGATATGGGAACATTAATTTAAGAACTTTTTGCATGACTCATTTTAAGCTTTAACGGAGGTTAAGTAAATTAAAACGCGGAAAGCTATCTTCTTAGATCGGGATGGAACACTCATCCAAGATAAAAACTACCTCTCTCAAGTCGAGGACATCGTCTACTTTCCTGATACCCTGAAAGCTCTTCAGCTCTTTCAGGCCCTGGGCCATGAACTTTTTGTAGTCACAAACCAATCTGGAGTAGGAAGAGGATATTTTTCTCTTGAATCAGTCTACGTTATCCACCGTCAACTGCAGAACGATCTGCGTGAATTGAAACTCTCTCCCTTCAAGGACTTTGCTGTTTGCCCTCATGCACCCAGCGATCATTGCGATTGCAGAAAGCCATCAGGAAAAATGATCAGAGACCTCATGGCTAAGCACCACATTGACTCTAAGGACTCCTACATGGTGGGAGATAAAATTATTGATGCTGAAGCTGGAAGAGATGCCGGTATTCAGGGAGTTCTCGTACGCCAGACAAGCTCTGCTGATTTTCCTTCTTTTAAAACACTTCTTGATTTTGCCTACTCACTTAAAAAGGAGTGAGTAAGTCTTAAGCTCCATCGGTCTTAGTTGGTACTGATGACAAAAATACAATAAGAGTTTATCGCACTCATTAAAGCTTGCCCCGATATAATTTGTATAGTCCTGGTATCGTGTCTGGAAGCCTAGTTTCATTCTCATTAAAAAGCCTTTTTCATTTTCACCACTGGCACATTCATAACAAGCAAACTGCCCTTGCGATGGAAGAAAAATAACCGAATGAAGCTCCAGAAGTTCCTTCTGACAATACGAGCAGTGATCTGTATCGGGCATGATCCCAAGATGATAAAGAAGTTTGATCAGGAAGAGGGACAATTGCTGTTCAGGCCGAAAGAGTCCCTTTTTGAGGGCATCCTCAAGATAGAAAAGGGCATTACTGAGGACGGCAAAAACACCTTCATGCTCCTGATTTTCTGTCCCGGAAGTCCAGGGATGGAAAGGCAGTGAAAACTTTTGCACAAGTTCAAAATAGAGACAGATAAGGTAATAAGCACGAATGTCATGCCTCACAGACTGAGGTTCCCATACCCGCTGATGTTCCGCGGAGATCATCAACTCAGAACTCTCACTTAAATTTTTCTTTTGATCTTTAGTCAGAATGCGAATCATTGAACCAAGTTCAAAGATGGTGGGTTTGTGGAACTTTCCTCCTCCCTGACCTCCATAAACGTAGAAACTACCAATCAGGCCCTGTCGCAGGAGGAGCTTAACGATAAGATCACGTTCTTTGTAGGGAACCCGATTGATAACTATGCCTTCAAAAGTCATGCCTCATTTTGATACGACTCAAGGTGCGAAGTAAAGCATCGAAGGAGAATTTCTCCCTGACCGTCAGGTAAAAAATAAAAAATAAATTTTTCAACCATCGGTAGTGAATTCCGAATGGCTTTTCCAGAGCAAAAACGTCATAGGCTTCTCCTCGTCTCCCTCCCCTGGCAATCATTTGAAGCCAGAAGTCGGGATTCTCCACTCGGTAGAGAAAAAAAATTCGCTTGATAAGTGGAAGATTGACTCCGTGACTAAGCACAGTTGTGGAAATGATAAAATCAGGAGTCGGAAGAAAACTTAACTTTTCTTTCATAAGTTCTGCTTCTCCTCCGACGCAAGAGATACATTTAAAACCTAATGACGAAAGCCATCGCTCCAGCTCACTAACCTGATTTCTAAATTCACAAAAAACCAAAGTCGATTTCTCGCTGTCAGCGTTGTAGATGAGTTGCTTTAAAAGCCATTTTTTTTCCTTAGCTACGATATAGTTCCGAGGTAGAAATTTTAATCTTTGATTTCCGAAATCTATCCAGGTTATTCGATTGAAGTGAACTCTCATCTCACCCAATTGGTCCATCATTTTTGAAGAAAGAGTGGCGGAGAGGAGCACGACTAATTTTGTGCTAAGAACCAGCTCGTAAAAAACTTCCCAGAGAAGAGGCCGGAAAGTACTACCCCAATAAAACCAGAGGTGAAATTCATCAATAATCACGACCTCCGAAAAAACTTTTCTTTTCGTCCATTCTTCCGGCGTTTTGACCATCACGCTGCTCCCCCAATGATCTAGACATTCATTGGCCAGGGCCCTTAAGGGGGAAATCACAAGTGGCTGAGATTCTAGAACTTTTGTAAAATTTGTAATCCAGAAGGTCTTACCAGAAGCTGGAGGAGCAGTCAGAATAAGGAGATCTTGATACATCATTCAGTAAGAATTCCTACGTAGTGTGGTCTTGGTAAAGAGTCGACTTAAACGCTGAGGTGAATTTATCTTTATTGAAAAAGGTGGTGGCCAGTGAAAATTCTCATCGTCGACGACGAAGCAGATATTGGTTTTATATTGGGACTAGAGTTGCAAATTGATGGCCATGAAGTCATTTCATTGACGACGGTTTCAGAAGCCATCAGTTATTTAAAAGACCATATGACTGATGCCATCGTATGTGACTTCCAAATGCCACTGCAAAATGGATTGGATCTTTTTAATTGGCTTGAAGACCATGATCTGAAAATTCCTTTTTATATTTTAACGGGCGAGCCCCTCATGGACAGTGAGCAATTGAAGGAGAAAGGAGTTAAAGATATTCTATTTAAACCTCAAGACCTAGTTCGACTTAGTGCTATTTTTCGTTGACCTAGTGCTTCTTTTATTTAAATCAAGGCCAATCTATATGGCCAAAAAGAGCAAACTTGAGTTTAATTATAGACTCCAATGATGGAAGTAAGGATAAAGGGCAAGCCTATGAAGCATGGATACTACTTTATTTTAACGCTCTCCTTGCTTGTTGGTGCCTTTCATCTTGCCCAAACCAAATTGAACCATCCTCTAGGTCTGGAATCTTTGAAACTGGGAATGAGCACTGAAGAAGTGGCCCAAGCTTTTGGTACCCCTTCTGCTGCATCTCGAAATCAATTCATTTATATTCTTCAGGATGGCTCAGAGCTGACTATTACTCTTCGGGATCAGCGAGTCTCCAGTGCCAAAATCAAGTTTCATCGGCGACTAAAGATTGAGGATCCTGATATGAGAAAACTTAGTCTTGTTCAGATGCAACCAAACGAATTTGATACCAATAATGCCAGTTGGTTTTTTGCCGGAAAACCTGAAGAGGGCCTTATTTACAAAATTACTTCAGAAGGTGTTATTGAAAGTTTGACTTGGGTTCCACCTTTCTCTTACTCCAATAATGGTCCTAAACAACTGCAGGCCCTCCTTCAGGATTTTAATAGTCAAAGAAGAATGTAAGCTGTGCTAGACTTATTGCATGATTAAGCAAATTGAAAAGCTCTTCGATCAACAAATTCGCCCGGCCCTCTCACAGCATGGAGGAAATGTTGAGGTTATTGATGTCGATAACAATGTTCTCTTTGTAAAATTTTACGGTGGGTGCCAGGGTTGCTCTAGTTCCAAAGCGACACTCAAGGGCGGCATCGAGCAACTCGTGAAACAAAATTTTCCTGAAATTACGGAAGTTGTGGACGTCACAGACCATGAGAGCGGTACAAATCCCTATATGTGATCTCACGCTTTGGGGTTTCTCAAAACATTAAGTCTCGCTCTTACGGCTTCGATTTTTTCTGTACTCAATTCACTAAAAATTATTTTTTCTCCTTCACCAGCATCAACCAAGATTTCTCCCCAGGGATCAACCACTAGAGAGTGACCGAATGTGCTTAAGCGCTCATTGTGTTGACCCCACTGAGCAGACGCGATGACATAGCTTTGGTTCTCGATGGCACGAGCACGCAGAAGTGTGTGCCAATGGGCTTTCCCTGTAGGTACTGTAAAGGCGGAAGAAATGGAAAGTACGTTGGCTCCACTAAAGGAATAATTCCGAAAGAGCTCCGGAAAACGAAGATCAAAACAGATGGATAAACCAATGTTAAACGGACCAAGTTGAAGCAGTTTTGATTCCTTCCCTGCAGTGTAAACTCGGGCTTCGTCAATCACCATGCTGCTCGGGTGCTTGGAGAGATCCACGGCGAAAAGATTCATCTTATCATAAGTCATCAGCTCCTCTCCTTGGGGAGAAAAGTTGTATGCACGGTTCATGACTTTTCCATTCACGAGAGTTGCAGCAGATCCACCCAGGATGTACATTCCGGATTCTCGAGCAAGACTTCGGATAGCTTCGTAATGCTCATTCCTTCCTTCGATAAGGAAGGGAGTCGCTTTTGTTCCATCAGACATGGAGTAGAAGGCTTCGGGAAGAAAGACAGCAAAAGCCTGCTCTTTTCGTGCTACCTCTAAAAAAGTCTTGATGGTACTTAAATTCAAGCTCGGGTCTAGGACCGACCTTAGCTGTATGACTCCAATCTTCATGATTTCCTCATTTTGAAATTTACCAATATCTTTTCCAGTTATAAGATCATCAAACTATCATGAAAACAATTTTTATAAACACTTTCAAAATCACTCTTACTGGGTTTCTCATCTTCTGGCTCATAACATCAGGAAAACTTGATTTTAAACTATTCTATGAGCTTCAGAATCACCCGCTTCCAGTGACCTTGGCCATCATCTTTTCCCTAACCAATCTCGTCCTCATCTCTTATCGTTGGGAAACTATTCTTAGGGCCCGCTCTCAAGTCAGCCTGCCTATCAGTGGACTCATTCGGATCAACTGGATTGGAAACTTTTTCAGCTCCGTCCTTCCTGGAAGTGTTACAGGGGATCTCGTGAAAATGATTTACGTCCAGAGGTTTGATGCTACTTTTTCCAAGAAATTCGTGTTCGCTTCCATTCTCATTGATCGGGTTATGGGTCTTTCCGGTCTCATCCTCTTAGTCGGAATGAGCTCCCTCATTTTCGGGGGAAAGATCATTGAGAATGCCCCCTCGATGGAACCTCTTCTCCAACTTAATTATCTCATAATGGGATTAGTCCTGTTCGCTTTTGGTGCATTCTTCTTTTTTCACAGTTTTATCCGCTATTTTATACTGAAACTCCAAACCATCCTTCCAGGGGAAATGGTCCAGAAAGTCATCTCCTTATGGGACGAGCTGGTGCTGATCAGATCAAAAATGCTTAAGGCCATAGGACTGTCTGTTGTAGTTCAGCTCTTCGGAGTTCTAAACTTTTGGTTCCTCATTCATCCATTTGTTGAAGGTCAGATGACTTTTATACAGGCCCTTGCCTTCATTCCGATTGGTCTTATGGCCCTCGCTCTCCCAATTGCGCCATCAGGACTTGGTGTAGGCCATGCTATTTTTCAAAAACTCTTCGAGATGTCGGGAATACTCCAGGGTGCATCGCTTTTTAATCTTTATTTCATGCTGACTCTCGTAGTAAATCTCTTCGGAGCGATCCCCTACCTCGTGACTAAAACAAAGGAAAAATAGTTTTAGTTAAAAATGAAGATCTTCGTAGGGTCAATATGCGAATAATGCATCGCCTTGGTCTTCAAGGACTCAAGTTCAAGCAAGAAACGAAGTTCTTCTTCAAAACTGTTGATTTTGCGAACTCTTTTCGACTGCTTCTTCAAAATTGATTTCACGCCCTGAGGAAGAATGCAGACACCACGCAGGAGATAAGATTCTCCTCGATACTTGATGACTCTACCGGTGAAAACATCCCCCTCCACTAGGCTGATGGTGGGATGATCTTTTTTTAGAATAATTTTCTCATCATGGAGAATATCTTTAAGGATGAGTTGTTTTCTGAAGCTACTCTTATTAAATTCAAAGAGAGAATGATTCACGTTCAAAAAAGATTGCGATAACTCTTCATCGATTTTGTTATTTCTAATGTACTCTTCGATAACCTTTGATCCATCTTTTTGACAATAATGGAAGATGTACCAGTCATTGAAAGAATTCATCCAGGCTTCAAATTCATCCTTGTCTTCGTCGAGTTTACCCGTAATTGAAAAGTATTTTTCCTTCGCTTCTTTTATTTCGAGCAAAAACTGGCCTTCCGTGTAGAGGCTTAAAATTTTGTCTAAATGGCCATGAATGATATCTAACATGCTGGTTATTCTACTCTTCAGTTTTCAAAACTGCCAAGAAGGCTTCTTGAGGAATTTCGACGTTTCCGACCATTTTCATACGCTTCTTACCTTCTTTCTGTTTTTCTAAAAGCTTACGCTTACGAGAAACATCTCCTCCATAACACTTGGCCAGAACGTTTTTGCGGAGCGCCTTCACGGTTTCTCGAGCGACAACTTTGGATCCGATGGCAGCCTGAATGGCGATATCAAATTGCTGTCGATCAATCACCTTAAGAAGGCGATGAGTAAGGTCCTTCCCTTTTTGTTGTGCCGTACTTCTGTGGGTAATAACTGAAAGAGCGTCCACCTTGTCCCCATTCAACAGCACATCTAGCTTGACCATATCCGACTCCATGTACTGATTTAGTTCATAGTCCATGGAGGCATAACCTTTGGATAGAGACTTCAGTTGATCGTAAAAATCGAACATCATTTCTGATAAAGGAAGAATATAAACGAGCTGAACTCGTTCTTCGGTGATGTAGTTAATCGCCTGTTGCTGGCCCCGACGATCTTCACAGAGCTTAATAATCTTACCCACATAATCGTTAGGAAGATGAATGGAAAGCTTAACTGTAGGCTCGAAGATCGTTTCAATAATACTGGGGTCCGGAAGCTTAGCCGGATTATCAACAACGATTTTTTCTCCGGCCGAAGTCAAGACTTCATAGCTGCAGGATGGAGCGGTAGAGATGAGAGCAAGATTAAATTCTCTCTCTAGTCTGGTTTGAATAATATCCATATGAAGAAGCCCAAGGAATCCACATCGGAAGCCAAACCCCAAAGCCTGGGAAACTTCTGGTTCGTAAGTGAAGGAGGAATCATTTAGCGCAAGCTTTTCCAAAGCTTCTTTCAAGATTTCATATTCTTCAGAGTCTACTGGAAAGATCCCACAAAAAACCATGGGCTTTATTTCTTTGTAACCCGCAAGTGATGGAGTGCTGTCTTTTTTATCTGCGTGTACGATCGTATCTCCCACCTTCACATCTCGGACAGTCTTGATTCCGCAGACAATCATTCCTACTTCTCCGGCACCAAGTTCCGTCACCTCATGATAAAAAGGCTGATGAACAGCTAGCTTAATAACTTCATAATCCTGACTGGAGAATTTAAAGTGAATTTTATCTTTCACTTTAAGATTTCCTTCCATAATACGAGCGAGGACCACGACACCACGATAGGGATCAAACCAGGAGTCAAAGATCAGGGCCTGAAGTGGGTTTGTGACTTTTCCAGTGGGAGGAGGGATTCTTTTCACAATCTCCTCAAGAAGAACATCTACTCCAAGACCAGATTTTCCGGAGACTAAGGGAGCTTCTGAAGCATCAAGCCCAATCACGTCTTCAATTTCTTTTTTCACTTTCTCTGGATCAGCATGAGGAAGATCAATTTTGTTAATGACGGGAACAATTTCAAGATTATTTTCCAAGGCCATGTAAACATTGGCGAGAGTCTGAGCTTCAATACCCTGTGAGGCGTCTACAATAAGAAGGGCGCCTTCACAAGAAGCGAGTGAGCGAGAAACTTCATAGGTAAAATCCACATGTCCGGGAGTATCGATGAGATTGAAAAAGTAGGTTTTTCCGTCCTGGGCCTTATATTGAAGACGAACTGTCTGGGCCTTAATTGTGATTCCGCGTTCTTTTTCAAGGTCCATATTATCTAGAAGACGGTCCGTTTTTTCTCGATCAGTAATGGACTTGGTCATCTCAATAATCCGATCAGCAAGAGTCGATTTACCGTGATCAATGTGAGCAATGATGGAGAAGTTTCGAATAAGATTCGTATCCATATGTAAATCAGACCTCAAATTTAATGTGCGGGGTCAAATATACCTTAGAAAAGATAATCTATCGACTCTTTAATTGCGGAATTTTAGACAAAGACCTCTTTAGAGATAATCATCATGTAGTTATCCAGATTCGACTCTTTTCCGCGAATTGGGAAGACGTTAGCATAGCCATGGAAGACTTCTTCTGTATTCTCGAAGACATATTCGCCTGTCGCGGGATCAATCACTTTCTTCCTCTTGGGGATGGTGATCTCGGCATTCTCAATTTTTGAGCGCCGCTTTATAGCGAGCTCAAAAGTCTCAACGATAGAATCGGGAATTAAGGTGTCATTAATATTTTTATTGAGGACATCGTCAGACTGCATCTCCAAAGTGGCATACATAGGGTTGTTCATGTAGATGAGCTCCCCTTTGGCATTAGCAATCATGATATTTTTTTTAACCATATTTGCCAGAGTATCAAATTTTCTGTGTTCAACAGAAATCCTGTCGGTCCGAAGCTGCTCAAAACGCTTCATACTTATGATCATTTTGTTTAATTCTTTAGCAAGCTCTCCAATTTCATCATCCTGATCATAATAAATACTGACGTCAAAATTCACTTCTTGAAGTTCTCGGACAGCATCATTAATTTTTTTAAAGGGCATAGCGATTTTACCGGGAACAATCAACGAGAGGAGAATCGTTCCAAGGAAAGTAATTATAAGTGTAATCAACATATTCCGCCGAGTCTCACCAATTATCGACTTCACCTGTTTATCTCGCTGTTCATTCTGAAAATACTGAATATCCTGAAATTCAGAAAAAGCTTCAAGGATTTTATCTGTGAGTTCATTAATCGTTGAAATACCTTCTCCGTCACGATAAAAGAGAGAGGACTTATTCACAATGGTCTTAAGTGAGTCAACGTACCCTTGCATCTTGGAAATAATTTTTTTTGCCTCTACCTCGGTATAAAAAGCATCAAGACGTTGAAGTTGAGATTGAAAACCTTCACATAAATTTTCCAGTCGCTTCAAGTCTTCGGAGGAAGGCTTCGACGTGAGAATTTTCTTTTGCATCTTAAGAATTGATACCGCTGAAATCCTCACCTCATCGGTCAGGAGCGAGATTTTATTCGAATTCACCGTAATGTTGGTGATCTGACCATTCAATGAATCTAGAAAAAAGAAAACAGTGAATCCCATCGCCAGAACAACAACGTTGGCGATAATAAAACTAAAGGCAACACGTCTTTTCAAAGACAACTGCATATATACTCCAAAAAAGTTAAGCTTCCTCTAAATCCTGAAAAAGCCGGTCAAGGTTTTTCTCACTTCCCACTAAAACGACGACATCATCAGACTCAATCACGTCCATGGGAAGAGGGGAGTCATTTATCACCACCCGATAAGCGGCTTTACCTTCTTCTGTAATGTACGGAACACGCTTTTGAAGAGCAACAATATTAAGTGAATAATTCTGACGGATCTGAGACTCCACGAGAGTCTTGCCTTCAAAAGATTTTCCTAGTCTTAGCTCGACGATTGAATAACCGGCGGCAAAGTTATACCGCTGAAGAACATGGGGTGCCGCAATTTTACTGGCCACAATTTCCCCCATCTCCTCCTCGACTTTAATGATCTCGGAAGCTCCAATCTCCCGTAACACATGCTCATGAAGCTGAGTGGTGGCACGGGCAATGACTCTTCCAACTCCGAGTTTTCTTAACATGGCGACGGCCATAATACTCATCTCGATGTTATCCCCGATCGCTACAATCGCTGAATCAACATCTGAGATGTTCACCGCCCGAAGAGATTTCTCTTGAGTGACATCAATGCAGACAGCATGAGACACCTTGTCTTTTATTCTGTCGACAAGTTCCGGATTCGAATCAATCGCCAAAACCTCAGATCCTTTCTCGAAGAGCCTAACTGCTGTTTTGGCCCCGAATGTACCTAACCCAATGACTGCTACAATCATAATCTTATCCTATTAATACTTTCCCTTCCGGGTATTCAACTTTTCTTGGCATCACGGCCCTGGAGCCAATCGCGAGGACGAGGGTCAAAGGCCCTACTCGTCCGATAAACATCATTATAATAATGGTGAGCTTTCCCAAAACCGAAAGAAAGGGAGTTATTCCTAGCGACAGACCGACGGTGCCAAAGGCACTGACGACCTCGAAGAAAATGGAAAGAAAGCTTTTATCCGGCTCAATTCGCATCATTACCAGGATACCGGAGCTCGTGATGATAAGAGAAATGATGAAGATAGCTATCGCCTTTACCACCGTGGCCGGGGGAATTTTTCTTTCAAAGAATTCCACTTGTGACTTTCCCTTTAGAGTCGCTGTGACCGACTGAAGAAGAATGGCAAAGGTTGTTGTCTTGACCCCACCTCCGGTAGACCCGGGGGATGCTCCGATAAACATCATCAAAACAATCATATAAATGCTATGGGGATGAAGAGAGTTGAGGTTTATGGTGTTAAAACCCGCGGTCCTGGGAGTAACAGATTGAAAAAAAGAAACCTGAAGCCGCTCCCACATGCTCAAGTCTTGAAAGGCATGAAGAAACTCTCCAAAAAATAAGTAAATCGTTCCAAAGGCAAGAAGGAAGCCGTTGACCGAAAGAACGATTTTTGTATGGACACTGAGACTTTTAAAAGGGCGCCTCGCACGGAAAGTAGAAGTCAGGTCTTTCATCACTGAAAAACCAAGTCCTCCTAAAATAATCAGACCGGCCACTGTCAGGTGAATGAGGGGCTGGAACTTGAAATCCTCCAGATTATTGTTAAAAAGGGCCAGGCCGGCATTACAAAAAGCAGAGATCGAATGAAAAAAACCAAAGTAAAGGGCCTGACCAATTTCGAATCCTTCTTGGTAAAACCCTACAGTTAAAATCATCGCCCCTATAAATTCGACAATAAATGTGTAACGAATAATATCAACAATCAAATTCAAAAGTTCCTGGGATCCCGACGTGTCCAATACGTCTTGCATGATGACCTGCTCCCGCATCTGAAGGTTTTTTCCCATGATGATGGCCATGGAACTTGACAGTGTCATGATACCAAGACCACCCACCTGGAGGAGCAGAAGAAGGACCATTTGGCCGAACATGGAAAAATCATCAGGAAGAGAAAGAGTCGCCAAACCCGTAACACAGGTTGACGAAGTGGACATGAAAAAGGCATCCACAAAACTAATCATCTTTCCAGGAACCGCCGAGACTGGGAGCATTAAAATAAGAGAGCCAAGAAGAATCCATCCACCGAAGGAGATGAGAACAACCTGGGCCGGAGCTAGTTTAAGCTGAAACAAAAAACTGCTGGTACCAACGTAATTCACCGGTTTTGTTTCCTCCTTCTCATAAAAGGAAATAATCGTTGAGAAAAGGTGGACCGCCGAAAGCCAATAAACAAACTCAATGTCACCCCAGGTAATAATAATGGGGATAAAGATGATGACAGAAAAAATGTAACGCCGAAAAAAATCCTCTAGACCTTCACTCTTCATGAAATTGGCGACTAGGCTAACAAAAAGAATTAGCGGGACCACCCAAAGGGAATGTCTTAAAATAAGGTCTAGAGGCAACCTCTGTAAAAGTTCAGATGCCTGGTTTGACTTTCTTAAACTGTAGACAAGGACGAAAAAGCCGTTGATGAATATTTCAAGCATCAACGGAATTCTTCCCATAAGATAACTCATGGGCTAATTTTACGCCCATTTTTACATATGTCCTAGGATTTGTTCATGGTAAAAAATCGCATCATTCCCTTTGTTGTCACCAGCGTCGACAGCCTTGGTCAAGGGGTAAGTAAAGTTACAGAAAAGATCACTTTCATTGCTAAAACGGCTGTGGGAGATGAAGGTGAAGCCGAAATTATCAGTGAAAAAAAAGGCGTGTCATTTGCTCGTGTAAAAATTCTCCATAAGTCCTCTGCTCAAAGAGTTCCACCCAGCTGCCTGCACTATGGCCAGTGCCCCTCTTGTCATTTTTTGCACATTAGCTACGAAGAAGAGCTAAAAATTAAAAAACAAAGTTTTGAATACCTGATGCGCAAAATGGAACTACCGACAGTCCAAGTCGTAGGCGCTCCTGAGCGTCTGTCTTACCGTAACCGCATCCAACTTCACTATAGCCTTAAATCTAAGCTAATAGGAATGCGCGACCCTTTAACTCAGGCGATCCATCCCATACCTCAATGTCGGATCGGTAAGGATCAGGTCACGAAAGAGATGGCGCGTTTATATCATCAAGATCAGTGGCTGAAAGAAGCTCCGAAAATCCCAGCAGAGGGACATGTGGAAATCTATGCTCATGACAATCAACTCAAGACCTCCTGGAACCGCCCCTACGCAGAAGGGGGATTTACTCAAGTGAACGAATCTATGAACCAGTTATTAAAATCTGCATTAATGAAAGAGCTCAAATCCATGCAAGGAGTTCTTGATCTCTTTGGAGGAAATGGGAATCTTTCTGAAAATTTACATTATTCCAGGAGGTTGTGCGTTGATCTGTATGGCAAACTTCCGGGGGCCGACTTTTTCAGTCAGGATCTTTACCTAGACTCGGCCCTTTCCCGGGTTCTTCATGAACTAAAAATCCGCTCCCTCCAGGTGTCACATCTTTTGATTGATCCACCTCGCTCCGGACTTAAGAATCTCAACCAATGGGCCCAACACCTAAGACCTGAACAAATTATCTATGTCAGTTGCGATCCTCATACCCTGGCCAGAGATGTCCAGGCGCTCACGGATTATGACATAAAGAAAGCCTATGTCTTTGACTTTTTCCCTTCAACATTTCATTTTGAAAGCCTCCTCATTCTCGATAGAAAAGGCTCTAATTAAGTTTTACAAAAATGTTCCTCTTCCATAGAATGAAGGAAAGCTCATTCTGACAGGAGGCGCTATGACCCTATTCAATCGTTTGAAACTATTTTTCCTTTTAGTGCCTATGGCCTTGATGGTCGTCTCTTGCTCTTCAAAGAAAGCTGAACTTAAGGCCAGGCAGGCCAATCTTCACTTCGGGGCCGGGACTCAGAATTTGATGGAAAAACAATACACAGACGCTCTAAAGAACTTACTTCTTGCCAATGAGCTTACTCCTGACAATCCTGAGATCCTTAACAATATGGGAATGGCCTATTATTTTAAGGGAGAAAGAGACCTCGCCATCAAAACCCTGAATCGAGTGCTGAAACTAGAAAGCAAAAACTCAGATGCTAAAGTAAATCTTGCGACCATCTATTACCATGACGCAAATTATTCAGAGGCGGAAAAGCTCTACAAACAAGTTCTTCGAGACCTCACCTATGATAAGCAGGCAAGAACCCTCTACAACTTAGGGATTCTTGAGCTTCAGATTAAGAGGGACACAGTCACCGCAGAAAAGTATTTTAAAAAATCAATTCAAGAAGATGAAAGCTATTGCCCTTCTCACTTTCAGTTAGGAATTATTCGTTACAACAATCGTCAGTTTAAGTCTGCTCTTAGGCATTTTAAGGATTCGGCCATGGGAACATGTTATGAAACACCGGCACCCCATTATTACCAAGCCGTTACCTTTATGGAACTTGGAAAATTTCTGGAGGCAAGGTTAAAGTTTGATGAAGTCGATACCCGCTTCTCGAAAAGCGTCTTTGCTGTGAAAGCAAGAAATAAAGTTTTAGATCTTAATGAAATCGAGAAAAAATCCAAAGCTCAATCTCACGCATCAAGGAATGTGCTTGAGTCTCATGATTTCTAAATGACCAAGGATGGCAAAATGGAAAAGCAAGAATCGAATGAAAAGACGACCAGTCTTAAGGGCGTGGGTCTTCTGGGAGAATATCTTAAGCAAAAGCGGATCGATAAAAACTACACCTTGGATAAACTTTCTCAAAAAACAAAGATTTCAGTAAACATTCTGAAGTCCCTTGAGTCTAATGATTATGATCATCTGCCAAGTGCCGCTTACATTAAGGGATTTGTTACAAGTTATGTAAAAGTTCTAGGGCTTCCTCTCGACGAGGCCATCAACAAGATGGAATACACCTATCTTAACGTTCTCGGGAAACCTTTTCCGGCCCTCAACCACACGAAGCTCATGGTAACTCAAACGCCAGCCCTGTTAGGTGTTAGACCCGAGGCAAATGAAGAATCCCTGAGTCCTAATGATGTCATAGAAAACAGTGACTCTTTCATTGAAAATACTAAATCTTTTCTCCCCATCATCATTTTCGGGACTATCATCCTCATCTTTGTTGGAGGTTATCAGCTCATTTCCTCCATCGTGGAAAGCGAAGTCAGTGACCAAAAGACCAAAAACCTAGGACCTCGCATTGAATCCAGTTCAGCTTTGCTAAAGCAGCACGTTCCGGAAGTCAAAAAAGTAGAGGCTCCTGGAACTTTAGAAACTGCGCCGGTACCAGGCCCCCAAGGTCCGGCGACAGTAGTGAAAACTGAGGACAAGCCGCTGAAAACTTTTCCCAGAAATTTCCCACAGGTCGAGTTTAAAAAAGTGAAAGGGCGGCTTTTTTCCGTGAAGATGGATGCACCGGAAAATGACAATGAAGCTATCTTTCCCACCGCTATGAAAGAAAAGATGAACCCTGATATGCAGAACCTCTACATTCGAGCGGTTGATGGTAACACCTGGGTGAGTTACAAGATAGATAATAACCCCATTGAGAGTGTTATTATCAGTAAGGGTAATGATCTTTTCATTCAGGGGAATGAAATTCGTATTTTCCTTGGTAATGTGAACGTCACCAAAATTTTTTATAACAACTACATGATCGAAGCACCCACGAAGTCTGGCGTTAAAAGTCTTATCTTTCCGGAAGAGAGTAATAAAAAGTTCCAGATTCCTCTTTTCCCAAAAGCTAAGGATGATATCCTCTACACCTCGGAGGAATACATTAAGCGCATGAAAATGGAAGAAGACGAACTTGAGAAAGTCCCTAACTGAACCGCTCTCATTTCGTTGGACTTAAAATTCACCCGTTATGTCTTTATCTTTCTCAACGCGTTTAAGAACACCAATTTTCCCAGATTGAAACTTGAACTAACACCACTCAAGTCGTTAAGTTAAGAGGATTTAAGACTGCCAATCCAGCTTGCGATAAAATCTTAACCCAATCATCGTAACCACAAATACCGGAAGAAAAACTGCCAGAGGAATCGGGATTGTTTCTTTTTTAGCAAGACTTACCAGAGAAAAATAAAGACCGTAGTAAAGAATAAGACAAAGCAGTCCCAGGGCCCCAGAGTTCTTATTCTTTCCTCTTGTGCCAGTGATTCCTAAAGTGAAACCTAAAAAGCAGAAGATCAGACATATAAGTGCTCCATTCTTTCTATTCCAGAACTCATATTTTGCGTTAAAAAATTCTTTTTTGTTAAAATTGTAAACCTTTCGCGCTTCTTCTTCAGTCATTTTGAGAACACCCTGGAGCTCATCTGAGGAAAGCATTGTTTCTTTGACGCTGAACTGATCTTCGAACTGCTTCTGACTGATAGGAAAAACGTACTTTTCAAAAAGTATCTTTTCAATCTCATTTCCATCTGACTGGCCCACAATATTTCCATCAAAAAGAGTAAGAGTTAACTTCTCCGTGAGCTTTTCCGAAGACTTTTCAAATAAAAGTTCCCCTCGCTTGGCGAAGATAATCCGATGGGAGTTTTCGCCTTCTTTTAAGTGAAGAAAGACATTGGAAAGATTTCGACCATATTTTGTTGCCTCTCCAGCAAATAACGTCAGATTAGGGATGATGGTGAAAAACTGTCCTTCTTTTATGCCGGCAAGAAGACCACTCGAGGTGAGGTAGTTGATCTTTTGACGAAACTCCTTGTTGGAGCGAGGAATAAGGGTTTGGTTGAGCTGATATACACTGAAGGTGAGAAGGCCCGCGACCAGAAGAAAAGGAATCATAATACGCAATTTCGTCAGTCCCCCTGCGCGCATTGCAATATATTCTGAGTCAATAGAGAGACGGTTCATGCAGTAAATAGTTGAGAAAAATACTGCAATAGGAAGTGAAAGAGGTACGAAAGTCAGAGCGATGTTACCGATGAGTTTAAAAATAAACCACAGTGAGATATCCCGAGTCACAAGTAATTCTGTGAGCTTAAAAAGTTCAAAGGTCAACATGAAGCTGATGAAGAAAATGGTGCTCACGATCAACGGCAAAATGAACTGGGCCGCTAGGTAACGTTGCAGCAGGAGTTTCATAGTAAGTGCTTCCGATCGATTTTTATCATAAATAAGAAGGTACTCCGGATTCACCTTTCCATCAAGAAGTGGCAGAATAAGTTCACTATAAAAGGAGCATTCCATGCAAATTAAACTCGACACTGTCGGGGATCTTTTCCTGTCGGCAGATTTAAAAATTCTTAGTGCCTACCAGAAAACCACAGGGGTTAAAAGTCCTGCAAAAGGCAAGAGTCAGGGGCCAACAGTTTCTATCGATCACTGGAGCGATAAAGGCCTCAAAGAAGAATTTAATAACTTGAAAGCCGCAAAAAATTTTAAAGGCGCAAAAGATGAAACTCTTTCATTTACAGGAGCAACAGGAGAAACAGTCTGGGTAGTGGGGTTAGGAGAAAAAAACAAATTAAAAACTGAAGATATGCGCAAAATAGCTGCAAAGATGTTCAAAAATGCCAAGGCAGGAAAATACGGTTCAGTTGCCTTCGATACAGCTGGCCTTAATATCGGAATTGGTGAAGTTGAGACAGCTCAGGTTATTGCGGAAGCGGTCTATCTCTCCCATTACTCTTTTGAGATCTACAAATCCAAGAAATCAGAAGAGAGAGAACTTACTATCATTCTAGGACATCTGGAGAAGAAAAACCTCGTTCGCATCCAGAAGGCCCTTGAATCCACCAAGCACATTGGTGAGTCCATCAATGTGGCCAAAGACTTTGTCAATGAAGCACCCAACGTCCTCCACTCTGAGGAGTACGCCAGACGCATCGAAGCGGACGTGAAGAAAAACCTGAAAGGGGTAAAAGTTAAAATTCTTAACAAGGCCCAGATTCAAAAAGAAAAGATGGGGATGTTTCTTTCTGTGAACGCAGGATCTGCTTATGAACCTCGACTTGTTCATTTGACCTATGAACCTAGTCGCTTGACCTCAAAAACTAAACACATTGCTCTCGTAGGAAAAGGAATCACCTTCGATACCGGTGGTTACTGCATTAAGCCTGGAACCAGCATGGCCGGTATGAAAAACGATATGGGTGGCTCGGCAACGGTCTATGGGGCTTTTCGCGCAGCCGTGCTTGAAAAAGCTTCAGTAAAAATCACCTGTATCCTCGCTATTACGGACAACGCCATCAATGAGCATGCTACTGTTCCGGACGCCATCGTAACTGCGAGAAACGGAAAGACCATAGAAATCTTAAATACCGATGCAGAAGGACGTCTAATCCTTGGTGATGCTCTTGATTATGCCTGTGACCAGAATCCTCATTACATCATCGATGCAGCGACTTTAACTGGCGCCTGTCTGGTGGCCCTTGGAAATCAGGTTTGTGCTGTTCTTGGGAATGATCAAAAGTGGGTAGATGAAATCTTAAAAGCCGCCAAGGCCCGTGATGAGTACATGTGGCAGCTTCCAATCATTCAAGAATGGAGGCAAGATATTAAGTCAAAAGTGGCTGACATCAAAAATATCGGCACACCCATGCGAGCGGGAACCGCCATCGGTGCTGCATTTCTCGAAGAGTTTATTAAGAATGACATCAAGTGGGCGCACCTTGATATTGCCGGCGTCGTTGATGCTCAATCGCATCTTCCTTACTGCTCAGCTCATGGGGCTTCAGGTCTCATCATCAGGACCCTTACCCATCTTCTCGTAAATGCCAAATAGCAATTTTAAAATTGTTCTTTTTGCGCCCGAAATACCCGGTAACACCGGAAGTATCGGGCGCACTTGCGTGGCGCTTAATCTCGAACTTATATTGATAAAACCTTATGGCTTTGAGATTGATGAGAAAGCTGTACGCCGAGCTGGTCTTGATTACTGGAAGCATGTTGAACTTCGAGAGTTTGACTCCTGGGAAGACTTTCTTTTGAGGGAAAAACCTACCAAAGAAAAACTCATCTTCTTTGAGAACAATGGTGGGAAAGTGCATTTTGAGGCCCCTTATCAGAAAGACTGCTACCTCATCTTTGGTGGTGAAACGAGAGGAATTCCCTACGAAGTCGAACAGGAATTTTTCTCCCAGATTTATCGTCTTCCTATGTTCTCGGAAGAAATCAGATCTTTAAATCTTTCCAATGTCGCAACCACTGTGGCCTACGAATGCCTCCGGCATGTTTCTTTTTCAAAAAGCTAGTCACCCTTCTCCCAGCTCATACGCGCAAGCCTTTCTTGTTCATACTGAAGAGGAGATATGATTTTTCCCATACGCATTTTGACCAGGATCGCCTGGATTCTGTCCCGGGCAAATGGAGTGAGTTTCTTTTTTTGAAATGAACTATAATAGCGCTTGGGGCCAGGAAGGAGCATGGCAAGGAAAGCTCCCTCTCGGGGTGTAAGCTTCTTGGGAGATTTTTGAAAGTAATGGTCACTGGCGTTTTTTATTCCATAGATTCCCGGACCGAATTCGATAACGTTAAGATAAATCTCGAGAATCCGATTTTTTTCAAGAGCTCTCTCCACCTTTTGCGCCAAAATAATTTCATGAAGTTTGCGCCAAAGTGTTCGACGACCATTTAGGTAAACATTTTTCACCATTTGCTGAGTAATGGTACTTGCTCCCCTAAACTTTTGTTCTTCCACCATATCGCTCAGAGCGATTTTCATTTGTTCAAAATCCAATCCCTCATGCTGATAAAAGCTCCAGTCTTCCGAGAGGATGATCGCCCACTTAACAGGTTGAGACATTTCTCCAAGCTCCGTCCAATTTTTAGGCTTTTTTGGTGTTATCGCGTAGCTAACTGAATCTTTGGATAAAATGGTCTGGGGGTAAGATGTTTTTAATTCCTGAACGTCATGGGAGAGATACATATATAAAGGCAGAAGGGAAAGGAAGAGCACGCTCAGGAAAACGAGCTTAAGATAAAGTGATTTTTGTCTCGCTACTGCCATAATGACCTAAAAGAGCTATTATCATAGCATGAAAACTTTTTGTCGTTATTTTAATGAGGGCACTTGTAAGTCCTGTGATCTGATCACACTCGATTATTCTGCTCAGATTCGATCGAAAGAAGAAACTCTCATTAATTCTCTTGGGGCCCTAGAGCTTCCCTCACTTCTTCCAACTATCACATCTAAAGGCACGCTCTTTAGAAATAAGGCGAAATTTGTTGTCACTGGATCTAAGGAAAACCCCCTTATTGGACTTTGGGGTGAGAAGAATCTCGACCAGGGACGAGAGCTTCTTCAGTGTCCTCTTCACGTTCCGGAAATCAATAGCATGCTTCCTCATGTGAAAGAGTTTATCACAAAGACCTATCTTTCCCCGTACGAAATCTCTCAACGCAAAGGAGAACTTAAGGGTATCGTCATCTTTTTTTCTGAAACGTCTCAAGAATCCTATCTTCGCTTTATCTTGCGATCTAAGGAGGCCTTAGATCGTATTCGTAAACAAGCCGATGATCTCTTGGAAAAAATTCCTTCACTCAAATGCCTGTCCGTGAACATCCAGCCAGTTCCTCATGCTCTCCTCGAAGGCAAGGAGGAGATCTTTATTACAGCAAAGAAAGACATCAAACATACTCTTAAAGAAATGAACTTTCATATGGGGCCTCAGGCCTTCGTACAGACCAACCAGAAAGTCGCTGAAAAACTCTACGAGACTGCTGCCGAATGGATAAAAGAACTCAAGGTAGACTCTTTCTTAGAGCTCTTTTGTGGACAGGGTACTTTTAGCTTCTTTGCCTCTCCCTATGTCGGTCGAAGTCTTGGGATTGAGATCAACACTGAGGCAGTAAAAGTCGCTCAGATGTCAGCTAGAGAACTCGGTCTTTCTCATCTTCATTTCAAAACTGCTGATGCAGGAGTGGTAAAAAAAGAAATTGATGATTTCGCTCCTGATGTCCTTCTCGTGAATCCACCCAGACGAGGCCTTGGAGAAGCCTTACCTATCATTTTAAACTCAAATATAGAGAGCATCATCTACTCGAGTTGCAATATCCTAAGTCTGGAAAAAGACCTCTTACAACTCGCTCCCAAATACGAAATAAAAAAGATTCAGATTTTTGACATGTTTCCGCAGACCAGACATTTTGAAACTCTCGTCTTACTTAATTATTCGGGCCGGTAGAATTTCGTCATTTCTCGAAGAGCACTAAAGATAAGCGAACGACCTCTTTCTTTCCCCTCTTCTTTCACGACTCCCTCATCAACAAGAAGAAGTGAGTTTTCTTTATAATTTCGGATCTTAAAAGAATTCTCATGAGAGATAAAAACCCAGTCCCGCTCAGCTTCATCGAGAGGGCGTCCGATGCTTGCTACATTAAAGGCTTTTTTACATGCCCAAAGTTTCTGCATTAAAGTAGGCATGAGGTCATAATGGGATGTGGGATGCTGAAACTCAGCACTTTTTCTCTCCGGACTGATCCAGAGAAAAGGGACATTATCAGATGCCGCCGAAGCTCCAGTCATGATCAAGTGGGTATTCTTAAGAATGTCTTTCCTCTGAAGAGCAGCAACAATATCTAAAAGTTCCCGATCTGCGTCAGCTGAAGAGCTTTCGAGCATCAGCGAGAGAAAATACGGCTTGGCACTTTCCACCACACGGTGATTCATCCACTGACGAAACTCTTCTTTGTATTGTTCGTTGGAAAGTTTTTTTATAGACCCATAGAGATGATTTATTTCACTAAGGTGATAATTTCTGCGACGAAGCTCTCCATAAATCGCCGGAGCGATAGCTCCCACAGAATTCTTATAAGAAGCCGGAACAGAATAGAAAAGAGTAAAGGCTCCTGCATCCGCCTCATTTCCAGCGAGGTGATTATTGAAACTCAATCCGTGGTATTTCAAGTGAAGAAAGCCGGGCATTTCTTCACTGGTTAATTTATTTTTTTCGAGCTCTTTAACAACAATCAGAATCACGTTCTGATTTTCTTTCCCGGTACACTCAAGATCGCCGCGTGGGTAGTGGAACTTTCGATTGTCATGATACGCGCGCTCAACTCTGGCAAAATTAAAATTCAAAGGAAAAAGTTGGGCAAACTTTGGATGAATCTCACCATAGTGAAAAATAAACCTTCCGATTCCAAGACAAAGAACGATCAAGGCGAGGTACCAGTTGCGAATAGGATTACTGAAGCGCCCCTTCATTTTGCGCCAAATCATCTCCCCGAGGATCCAGATAAGTCCGACGATCACCAAAAATCCAGCAATAAGAATCAAAAAGTTTGGGAGGGAACCAATCAAATGGTGAAAGCCTTCACTTAGGTAGAGCTCTGAAAGGTAGCTATAAATGTGAAGATGATAACTCGAAAACGAAATTGCATCGGCCACAATTAAAAGACTTAGGGCCAGCACTAAAAGAAGGGACCAAATCCTCAACATATAATAAGTGGGAAAAATCAACGCCACGGGACAATAAAGAAGAAAGTACAAAGCGCCGTTTAAAAGCCCAGTGGCTCCGATGAAAGTGATGATAAAGTAAATCCAATCGGAGATTGTCTCGGGTATGATAAAGCTTCGTAAATAAATCAAAGTCAGTGCCAAGGACAAAGGCCAGGAGACACCGAAGAAGATTTTACGGCCCCAGCTTAGGGCAAATTTACGACGGTTCACTTCGTCCTCATTTTACTTTCCTCTTATCCTAGCGAGTGCGTCCTAACAGATGTTGCAAAGAAGATTGAGCAGGAAAAAATGGGGACTGATAAAAAGCAATCCCCCTCCAAAATCAAAATAAGAAATCGACTCCAATACCAAAAAAGTTTTCACGTCTCTTAACTTCGCTTGTCTGACTGATTGGGCCTTGGGACGATGTTCTATCGTAAATACCGTTCCTGGACATACCGTAGTGAAAATTAGCAATGAAGTTATCCAAAATGAGGTACCTCGCACGGTAGACAAAATCCAGATCCACGTAGCTTTCTTCCGAAACATCAAAGGCAGAGCTTTCACCCTCCAATTCTCCATAAGAAGTAGCCTGGGCCGATAGTGACATCATAAATTCATTAACTGGACGGTACTGATACGTGGCCCGAACGAAGAGGTCCGTTGATGAGTCTAGATCCATCTCCACATCAGAAAAACCATTGGTCTGTTTCAGCGTCCCCTCGCCGGAGGCATTGTAAACAAAACCAGCTGCGAGTTGCCATTCATTGGCCTCATTCCACTTTCGTCCCATGCGTGCATTAAGCTCCAGGGAATTCCGTGGACTAGCAAAATTTCCGTCCTCACTCACTTGCCCAGTTGAATTACCTCTTTCGGCCTTTTCAAAGTTAACTTGGGCAATCGCACCAAAGTCCACGTTATAGCGAGAGTCTCTTTGATTGAGCCAGCGGTAGTTCACTCCAAAAACAGGATTGGCAAAACCATCTTGAGCGTAAGAGGCATTAGAAGTCGTTGTCTTATTTTCAACTTCAAGATCATAAGCGTAGTTAACACCAACAAAGGCATTGAGCTCATTGGTGATCCCGTACCCGTATCTCGTCTCAAAAAGATAGCCCCTTGATTCGAGGGTATCATTTCCCTTCACCATTTCTTTGTAGTAAGTGGAACTCACGTCGGCAGCGACGTTGAATTGTCCCTCTTTTAAAAAGTAGTTAATATCACCAAATTTTAGCGCCTGGGCAGCATGGACGGATGAAACAGCACAAAGTAGAGAGACAGCGATCAGTTTTCTCATCGTAAAGACTCCTTGTCGTTATCCCAACATTTTACTCCGAGCTAAAAAAATCACTAAGACATTTTCCTAACACTTCACTGGTGCCAAAAGGAGACTTGTCCAGACTAGAAACGGTACGTCAAATTCTTTCCTTCAGGAAATCAATGGCTTTAAGTTTCTCTAAAATTTTCGACCAACTTTCCACAAAGCTGCGACGTCGGAAG
>JBEIFX010000016.1:0-50621 GCA_040382195.1 Halobacteriovoraceae bacterium
TATACAGGCCGAATGATGAGTCTTACTTTTTATGGAAACGAGCGCCTTTCCCATGAGGTGAAGCACCACCTTCATGAGTCTCCCTTTTTGATGACTTTCCCACTCTATGTTCTCTCAGGTCTTGCTGCATTAGGTGGTTTTTTAGGTGTTCCACACTTGCTGGGAGATTTTATGGGTCATATGCCCCATGTTCTTTCAACGTGGCTCGATCCAGTTGTTATGACTAAGCATTTACCTTTGGTTGGAATTAAAATTCCTCTCCATGAGGGACTTGTCATGGGCGGCTCAAGTGTCTTTGCTATTTTCTTTTATTTTTTAGGAGTAAAGCTATTTACCAAAGCCCTTTTCCTAAAGGATCTCATCGGTATGGCGGAGTTACATAAAATTCTTGAGCACAAATACTATGTTGATGAATTCTATGGAATCATCGTGGTGAATCCTCTTAAGAAATTGTCCTCTTTTTCATCCAATGTGATTGATAGAGTCTTTGTTGATGGGACAGTCAACGGTCTAGGTCGTGGAATTAGAAGGGTTGGATCTGGATTACGGATCATTCAAAGTGGAGATATCCAGAATTATGGAGTCCTTATGTTGGGTGGGCTTCTGATCATCATCCTCTTTATTTTTAAAGTTTTGGTTTAAAGGAAAATATGGAAACTCATTCACACATCCTCTCGTGGATTATCTTTACTCCCTTATTGTTTGCCACTCTGGCCTTACTTATTCCTCATAAGTTTGAAAAACATTTAAGAACTTTAACGCTTATTCAAACTCTCGTGAGTGCAGCTCTTGCTATCTTTCTTTATGGAATTTTTGATAGCACGGTTGCTCCTCTACAATTGACTCATTTTATACAGTGGCTCCCAGAGTGGGGCATTAATTACATTGTAGGAATAGATGGAATCAGTCTCCCTCTTGTGATGCTGACTGCTTTCATGGCACCTGTTGCAATCCTTGGAACCTGGCCCCACGGTGACCTCAAGAAAGAAAAGTTTTTTGTTACATTGTTGATGGGTCTTCAAAGTGGCATGTATGGAACTTTTCTCGCTGCTGATTTATTTTTGTTTTATTTTTTCTGGGAAGTTGTTCTTATCCCAATGTTCTTCATGATTGGTATTTGGGGTGGCAAGGACAGAGTCTATGCGACCATTAAGTTTTTCCTTTACACAATGGTGGGCTCATTACTCATGCTCATTGCCATTTTCTTTCTTATTAATGCCACCAGCGACTATGGGACTCAGCCTTCAGCTGCCTTCGCTCACGTTTCTAAAATGAATTTTGCCTTTGATGGAAGTAGTCTTATGAGTGCTCTCAGCTCTCCACAGGCCTTACTTTTCTTGGCCTTTGCTCTCGCCTTTGTTATTAAAGTTCCGATGGTCCCATTTCATACTTGGCTTCCCGATGCCCACGTGCAGGCCCCTACAGTAGGTTCGGTTTTCCTTGCGGCAGTCCTACTTAAGTTAGGAACCTATGGTCTCATGAGGATTGCCATTCCTTTCTTTCCCCAGGCAGCGATGTATTTCTCTGAACTTTTCATCACACTGGGTGTGATTGGCATTATCTATGGTGCTTTCTGTGCCTTTGCTCAAACAGACTTTAAAAAGCTTGTTGCTTACTCATCGGTTTCACACATGGGCTTTATCATGGTTGGTCTTTTTTCCTTCCAAAAAATCGCCCTTGCCGGCTCCCTCTACCAAATGATCAACCACGGCATTTCCGCAGGGGGCCTCTTCCTTATTGTTGGATTCCTTTATGAAAGACTCCACACGAGAAACCTTGATGATTTTGGTGGGCTTGCAAAAGTAGTTCCTATTATGGCGATTGCCTTTATGATCATGACTCTCTCTTCAATCGCCATGCCAGGTTCAAATGGATTCGTGGGAGAATTTCCTATCCTAATGGGTTCATTTTTATCTCAACCGGTTCTTGTATTATTTGCTGGAACCGGGGTTATCTTCGGCGCTATCTATGCTCTCAAGGCCTATCAATTGGTCATGCTAGGTCCAAGGACACGTTCCGATCTTACAGATTTGCATGATCTTAATGGTCGGGAGATTCTGGCGATGATTATTTTGACAGTATTTGTTTTTGGTATCGGTTTCTTTCCTAAAACTTTTTTTGGAAAATCAGATGCCACTCTAGAATCTTATGCAAATGAATTAACAGTTAAAGTAGGTCAATATGGATCTCATTAGTCTCTTTCCCCTGGCCGTCTTAGGCCCATCAGAAGTTAAATTTATCATGCCTCTTTTGATTCTTTCTTTTGGGGCCGTGATTGCCTTATTACTTGGAACTCATAAAGAAAAAGGCCATTTTTTCGCTTTCGTTGCTTCTCTTATCACCCTTGGGCTTGCCATTTATCAGACCGGAAGTCTTCTGATGAATTCTGAAACTCTACAGCTTGGAAAAGTTCTGGAGTTTAATTCGCTGACTAATTTTTTAACCCTCATTTCGTTACTCCTTTCATCTATAACTGTCCTCTTAACTTACGGTCAGGATCAGAAAGAGGGGTTATTATCTGAGATTTATTCTCTCATTCTTTTTGGCACTGCTGGGATGATTTTGATGATGAGTACAAATCACCTCTTATTTATGTTCATCGCCTTGGAAATTATGTCTTTGGCGGTGTATGTACTTGTTGCGATGAGAAGGAATAGTCAATTTTCTTCGGAAGCCGGTCTAAAATATTTTATCCTTGGTGGACTTGCTTCAGCTCTCTTCCTTTACGGTTCTTCTCTTGTCTTTGGTGCAACAGGGACTTTTGACTTAGCTCAAATTATGGCTTTTATAGAAACTCAGCAAGCTCCGATGATTTATTTTATTGGACTCGCTCTCATTTTGAGTGCCATGCTTTTTAAAGTGGGTGCATTCCCTTTCCATAGCTGGGTACCTGATGTTTATCAGGGGGCTGTAACAAATGTTACTGCTTTCATGAGTTCAAGCGTGAAAATCACTGCTTTCATGGCCTTTGCCAACATCTACCACCACATGATTGCTGTTCCGACCGTTCCAGAACTATCCCATTTTAAATCAATTATTTGGGTTCTCAGCGCTGCTAGCATGATCTACGGAAATTTCGTAGCGATCTCTCAAAATGAAATCAAGCGTATGTTAGCTTTCTCCACCATCGCCCATACAGGGTATCTCCTGATGGGGATTTATGGATTGAAGGTTTCTGATTGGTCCCTTCAGCCTGTTGTTCTTTATCTCTTCTTCTATGCACTTACTAACCTAGGGGCGTTTTCACTTATCTCCCTTATAGAAGGTAGAAACCAGAAGGATATAACTCTTGATCAATTAGCGGGATTTGGGACAAATTCTCCAGTTCTTGGGGCGCTTTTATCTCTTTTCCTTTTATCAATGGCCGGCATTCCTCTCACCTCAGGCTTCATTGGAAAGTATGGACTTTTTAATTCAACAGTTGTCGGAGGAGAGATTCCTCTGGTGGTGATTGCCGTTCTAACGAGTGTTGTTTCAGTTTATTACTACCTAAGGGTGATTGTTTATATGTTCATGAAAGAATCCAATAATGAGACAGCAGTTGCTGGAGTTTCGAAGGGGGCATCGATTGCGGCTTTCTTGTCGGCCTTCGTGACGCTCCAGTTTGGGTTGTTTCCTAATTCAATCATTCAACTTGTTAGACTCATTACTAGATAAAAGTAGGTTCCATATGATTTGCAGGAAGGTAACTTATCAAGGCAATTTTACATCTGAAGTTGCTTCATCAATTTACGATATTACTCGTAAAAATGAGATCACAGGCGAGGTTAGGGTGTTAAATCCCAAAGTCATTGAGCTTAACTTAGAAGGCGATCCTTCTGTCATTAAACTAATTCAGCATCAGATTGAGCGAAAAGTGAAGGAACACATTAAAGAAAAGACAGTAACCAGTATGCCTTTTCAGTATTTTAAAGGACTGACCTTCCTTTGTTAAAAAAAGTTTAGCGAGATTCGATCGTCTGCCTAAAAATTTTCTCTTATTTGTTTTTTAATTTTTTACTAAGGTGTTCTAACTTAATAACAATCCTTTAACCTTTTTGCTTTTCTTAGAAGTTTCAATGTTATTCCCGAATGTTGAATTTACATTACCTCAATTTTCGAAAATTAATTTTTAGATTAATCTCCGATTTTTTCCTTAAATTAATTTATTATTTTCACCCTAGGAACTCTGCGCCATGTGCCGATACTAATGTTTCTCCAGATTCACATGAATTTTAGAGGTTTTGACATCATTGGTTTTTTAGGATTTAGAGGAAGCGATTTCTACAGTGATCTACCTTAGTTAGTTAACCAAACTCTGCCAAAAACTAAAAATGAGCATTCAGATAAATAGAACGAAGGGTATACCACTTGTACCGCCTCGTTAAGTTTGCACTTGTTAACTTGCCCAGGTGTTCTATGGCCCAGAGTTCAAAAATCTTTACTTTTTTAAAATGAGTCATTTCAATAGCATCAAACGAGTACATTCCGTTTTTACGTGTGATAATAAGACAGTAGATCATCGTATATCTTTCTGATTAACTTTATTTTAGGATAGTTATATGAAAATCAATAAAAAGCTTGATCAGTGGCGTGCCGCTGGAGTCATCGATGAAACCACAGCTGAAAAGATTTCTCTTTTTGAAAAAGAAAGCACTCGATCCTACGGGATAATTTTTTTGACAGGTTTTGGTGCCATCTCTATTGCCCTTGGAATTGTTGCAATTGTCGCTTCTAATTGGCAAGTTATACCAGCCTCAATAAAAATTTTATTATTGTTTTTTCTGTGTTTATTAGTTTCTTTTTTTATTTTTAAACAAAAATTTAAACTTTCTTCTTCAAGCTGGACACTTGATTCACTTATGCTCGTTTATTCAGGATTGGTGATTTCCGGGATTGGACTTATAGATCAAGTTTTTCAACTTCGTGGCCCTATTTCTAATTTGCTTCTCGTTTGGGCATTGGCGATCGGTCCTTTGGTTTTCTTCTCGTCTGGCATCCTCGCTCCACTTCATTGGGTACTTCTTGTTTTGACAGTATTTACAGTTTGGATTTTTAAATGGTCTAATGTCCTGACATTTTATCCAATTTTTGCCGCCTGTATTCTTTTGCCTCTTTTTTTTATTTTTCTTGGATTATTTCTAAGTCTTAAAAAAAAACTTCCAAATTTTTCCAAAATCTTTAGTTCTCTAGGGTGGGTTTTTTTAATAATAGTTGGAAGCATAGGTCAAGTGACTTGGCATAGCACTCCAGAGCCTTTTCGAACTGCTGCCCAGCCTGCTTTGTTACTAACTTGTATTGGAGTTTCGTTTTTTTTTGGATTATTAAAGGTTCTTTCAATTCGTCTTAATTTTTTTCAGAGTGCTCTGATTTTATACTGCACTTTAAGTCCATTTCTTTCACTTGTTTTAAGTTTTAACTCCGCTCTCTTTGGCGCACTTGGGTTCATGTTAATATGGGCCCTCGTTGCGGCAAACGCCTTTCAATATCAGAATAGCTTACTTTTTAAGCAAGCAACTTTTATTGTTTTTTTACGTCTTTTCATTTTATACTCACAAACCCTAGGTGGATTTTTAGGAACAGGGTTTGGACTTATCTTATCTGGCATTTTATTTATCGTTGGGGTGAAAATTTGGTACAGTAAATCTGATGCATTTATTAAAAAATGGAGGTCCTAGACATGAAGCGATTTTGTCTTGTCTTGATATGGCCCATAGTTGTACTTGCCGGGGTACTTTTATTTGCACAGTTTAAAAGTGGATATATAGGTGCAGAAGTCTCTCATTTTCGACTTAAAATTTTAGGCCATGACCCTAAAGACCTTTTACGAGGTAGGTATCTTCTCTTCACTGTCGATTGGAATTTCGAATCTTATAATACTCCAAGTGCTTTTGATAACTATCTTTGTTTTAAAAAAAATCCCTTAAGTCCCTACCCAATTGTTAAGTGGATTCCTGAACCAGCACCAGAGTGCGTAGCGCTTGTTGATAAAGATTCGGTTTTGGAATTGAATCGTTTTTATTTACCAGAGTTTGATGCACCTGTTGTAGAAAGAATTTTTCAACAACAGAATCATTTGTATGAAATTGAGGTTAACGTAGCAAGAGGGAGTATTACTCCAACATCTCTTCTTATTGATGGTAAGACCTGGCAATCATCTTTAGAGAAATATAAATCTTTAAATAAATAGTTTATTGATTTCATTTTTTTATTTTAAACAGATTCATCTAAAATCTTAGCTAAAACTTTTAGCTCCTTTGGAAAGCGACTCTCAAAATATGCTTCAACTTTATATGCTTCACTTTTTGGGGGATCTACTTTTCGACCAGGCAGCCTTTCATGCCAGGAAAATGGATAAATTTCACCATCTAGAGAGTCATATCCATACATATAGAGATTTATTCTGCTCGCTTTCCCTGAAAAAGAGTTAGCTGGCACTTGATGATTAAGATGTGAGATCATGAGGAGCTCTTTACGAGTCATTTTTTCCGGTTCACTGACTGCTTTTGCTACAAGGCTTCTCAAAAGCTTAATCTCTTCTGATCTTGACGTTTGTAAGATCAGTGATTTAGTGCCAAGTTCTTCAGTACTATTCAATCTTGAAGAAATAAAACTTTCATAGTCTTTTAATGCCTGACTTCTAATTTTCATACTTTCAAACTTTATGAGTCGATTTCCAAATCTCGAGCAGTCGGCATTAGGATTTTCAATACAATTAGCAAAAGCGGGGTCGGCAGCAAGAAAATCCTTTTCTTCTTGCGTGATTTTTTTCATGACCTCGTCGATGGTTTTTTTGTACTTTTGAGGATTTTTAAGGATGTCACTCAATTCTTTATGAGACTTTTTTTGCTCCTCAAGGACCTTTTTTGCATACTCCTCAGGGCCGTTGATTATTTCATCGAGCTCTTTGAGATAAATCTTGAACTCTTCCTTGTAGTATTCCAAAAAGTTTTCATTAAAAGATTTATTAAACCTCAGAAAAAGTAAGTTGTCCCCGTTGTATGAGCCATAAAGACCCTCGTCATTTGTTAAACAATGCTCATTTTGGCGAAGAAAGACATAGGCATCTTTCAAAAGACCAGATGAGGGGTTGAGTTTTGTTGGCTCGAGTTCTCCTGACCAAAATAGTGTTATTTTTTCCAGATACTTTTCCTTGAACTCGGATACTTTTAAAATACATTCTGAAATATTGAATTGAGAAAATCTCTCCATCGGAGCTCTTTCAGGTAAAAAGAGATATTCTTCATTGTTTAGATTACAACTGGCAAAGACAGAAGAAGGAAAGTTATTTACAGATTTTAAGTTAGTTATGAGGTTTTTAAATTCCTCAAACTCATTTGTGGAAGTTATTTTAGCTTCTTTCATTAATGCATCTTCAAAATACTGGAGCCCCTTTTTATTATGACCAAAGGGGGCTGTCCCATCATAGCCTGCAATAAACTTAAGCTCTGGAAGACTTTCTTTCCAAAAAAAAATTTTAGATTTATTGGCACTATTGCAGCCAAGTAAGTAGAGGGATTGAATTTTGTTTGCAGAAGAACTTTTTTGAATGATTTGAATCAAGTCAGTAATCTCCAATTCTCCGTGGTGACCTGAATAGCTGGATCCTCCATTGTGGCCTGATATGACAACCGAACTGAAAGAATGTTCTTTAAACAATTGTTCAATTTCTGGATTTTTTGACTGGTTTTGACGTTGTGGATATACAATCAGTTTTTTGCCTGTATTTTGAGCAGCTCTTTTTGCAACCTCAATCTCTTGGGGATTATTGTTCAAATCGAGAAATAAAATTTTATTTTCGTCAAATTGAGCAAATGCATACGAAATTACAACTGAAATGAGTATGTTAAAGTAAGTCATTTCTTAACTTTGTTAGGTTGATCTCTTTTAAAAAATGATATTTTTCAACGAGTGTTTTATCATCATAATTGATGATACTTTTGTAGAGTAAGTCTTTTTCAGAATCATCTAGTTTATCTACTTCTTGTAATAAGTATTTTTTTAGAATTTCATCTCTCTTTCGTGGTGAAAGATAAGTTATTTTTTTCACTTTTGAGGCCTTAATAATTTTTATATCCTTATCTAGATTAGATGTATTAAGCCCTTTACGTACGGGGATAACTTCAAAATCTTGAGATTTTGACTCAAAACACATCATTATAACGAGGACAAATAAGTATCTTGCCATGCCTATCTGATCGGTATTTTTGGGGAAATCTTTATTTTTTATAGAAATTGATCAAACTGTTTTTTGAATCCACTTGTTCTTCTTTTCAATAGCTTAGTGTTTCTTCCCTTGCTAGTTTAGAAGGCTATTCCCGTTTCTGTATTCCTCTTGATGATTGTTGCTTCTTCCCTGAAACTTTTCATCAAATCTGTGAAGTAGTTTTCGTATGAACTATCTTTAAGTACCTGTGGGGAGTATTTACTCGGACTGGTTGGCCCGAAACGTTGTGCGGGAGTGTCAAAGATTCGCATATCACCTTTTGAGTCAAATTTTTTCATTTCTTTGTACCAGTCTTCGACCGACATTGATCGGCCAAAGATAGGGTCTATTGCATGCCATTTTCCATTTGTGTCCCGTACTATTGTGGTTACATGATAGCGCCAGTTTATGTCGCCAGTTTTTAGATCTCCTAGGGCCCAAACTTTACGAACAGATTGTTTGTTTAGTCCACTCCCAAGGGCCTTGATGTGGGCGGTTGTCGCACGGCCAAAACAATACCCCATCCCAGGAGTATTAACGCTGTAGTCATCTACCCTAGAAAGAGATGCTACAGGATTATCACTAACTTTACGGAAGAGTTGGTTAATCTCTCTTTCCTCAAGACCCGTCTTTTTAAAACTTGAAGCTGGAGCTATCTTTAATTCATCAAGATTTTTTAAAGCAAGATTATTTTTAATTAACGCCTCTTCTGGGCTTCCACGTGGAATTTTAAAAAGATCCTGTTCGACATTTTCCAGTATCACAAGTTTGGCAGCGTTCTTGTTGAGTAATTTTTTGATAGAAGAAAATTTTTTGGAACTTAAGACCCTATTGATTGTGACTTGAATTCTTAGAAGCACCATGGTCGAAGCCGATGTACTCATTACTCCAGCTGTTAGGTAAGTTAGAAGTATGCCACCCCCAACAGTTCCCAGAACCTCACATGCAAGTTCGGTTTTAGTCAGTGGATCTAAAGAATCGAAAGAGGCATAGAGTTTCCTGGCTTCATTCTGAAAATCAGAAAAAAACTTCCTGGCCAAATCCCAGGTCTTAGTTGCACTTTCCCAGAACTTTTTACCACTTTCCACCGGACTTGAAATAAATTCACCAACAGTCTTAAGACCTCCTGCGACAACTCCACCAGATCCCTCCCAAACTCCTTTGAGTGCTTTTGTTGTGCAACCATTAAGATATTGCATGGGGGATGCGCCAGGTAGAACTTTTTCTTCAATTTCTTTTATATCAATTATCGCTTCGTTTCGGGTCTCAACCTTGCAGCTATGACAATCATCATCAGCATAGGATGAACCAATAAATTCAAATATATTTTTACTGTGCGTGACTTTTTGATATTTAAACTTCAAATCAGAGAAAATGTCTGAAACGTTTCTCCAATGAGCAGACTTAATAAAAATTGCAATGACTAAACCCGAATGATCCATGAAATGAGCAAGAAAGCCATCTTCGACTTTTATAACTTCATTCATCATTTTTGAAAGACTTGGACTTATACCAGTTTTAACAAAGATAACTGTTTGACCTAAGTCACCACTGTATATCCTATCCAAGCTTTCAAGACTGGTTTTTTTCTCACTAATGGTTTGATTGATAAATATTCGTGAAAGTTCCTGTTCTTCAAAGTATTGATCAAGATCTTTAAGTGATTTTTCTCTGGATTTATCTAAAATGGGGTGAGATTGTCTTTCATATCGAAAATCAGGCCCATCTGAGGGAGTTTCGTAAGCATAGATATTTAACGAAATCATGATAATTAGAATGGGGTAAATGATATTTTTCATTCTCTTTATCCTATTTGAAAATCTTCAGTTCTTTTGTCCTGCACTCCTTGTGCCAGTTAAAAAGGATTTATTTTGAGGAAACTATTTACTCATAGTGTTTAGATTTTAAACAGTGTCAAAAAATGTGTACAACTTTTTGGCAACGATCATTCATTGAAAGCTCGTACTTAACCTTTGAATGACAACTGAGTGGCTATCTTTAACTCTTATTTCGATCTCCCTTGAGCTATATTTTGTAAACCCAAATACACTTTTTAAATTTGTTTCTTACTGTTCTGATAAAGAAAAAAAATAAAGTGATCCCTGTATCAAATAGAGTTTCAACTTTTAAGTGGTCTCTACTTTTTATCAAGTTGATTGGTGCTCCCTGGAAGTAATACTCTCTTGAACTATTACACCTCTTCATGCAAGTAATGTGTTTACATAGGCCAGTTGTGAAGATGGTCAAACATCTTTTAATAGTTATCGTCCAACTAAGCAGCATAGGCTATGCCTTCATAAGTCACAATCGATCTGCGATCTCTGGCAAGACGTAAGGTATTAGCAGAATAAAAAAACTTGTCTTAAAGGCATTTGTTTAAAATTAGAATATGGACCAGGAAAATTGGAATTATGGTGAATTTTTTTATGACTTTCTAGGTTGTTGTTACTGGATTTCATGAACAGTTTCGGATGCAAATTTAAAATTGCAAAAAAAAGCCCACCGAAGTGGGCCTTTTAGATGCAAGAATCTTTAAAAAGATTACTCAGCAGCTGGAGCAGCTTCTGCTGGAGCAGCTTCTGCTGGAGCAGCTTCTACTGGAGCAGCTTCTGCTGGAGCAGCTTCTGCTGGAGCAGCTTCTGCTGGAGCAGTTTGCTCAACAGTTGTTCCTTCAGCTGGAGCAGCAGCTTCTTCTTTTTTGTTACAAGCAACGGCCAGAACAACGAGAGCAGCAGCGATTAGTAGATACTTGGACATGACTTTCTCCTTTTTTAGTTCATCCCGATGATTTGTTATCAGATGATGCTTAATCCTTGATTTAATGTATTAAATTTAGCGAATCTCTTTTTGGGAAGCAAGACATTTGACTCAATTATTTTAACCTCTTGATGCATCTTTTTTTGTGCTGTGCGTAGTGGTTTCGGTTTTTTTCAGTGTTCAATTTTAGGCTTAGGTATGATCCGATGATTTATTCATAGTTGAGATGATTTTTTTACTGTTTTGATAGTCTTTTGAGAATTCGCTGTGGCCTTAGTTTTTCGATCCTTTTTGTTAATCCTTCCCAATTTGACAAATTATTTTTGATCCGCGTTTTTTTTAATGGTTTCTGAAGTCCTTTTTTTTTCTATATTTTTGGTGAGTAGCTACCTCTTTAATATCAAAGAAGATTTAAACTGACCTTCCGGCGGGTCAAGATGAACATGAGTAAGGGCACTTGGAAGATGACACTTGAGGTACTTTTTAAGACGTTAAAGGGTCATTTCAATCGAGAGGGAGAGTAATCATTCATTTCATTTATCTCAAACCAACTAGAAAGTCTTCAATTTGGAATGTGGGGCCCTCTTCACCATTTTTGATTCCTATGGAATGGAGCTTCTTCCTGCATCTCTTAACATTTTTCTTGATGTTCACTTTGATTGACTAAAAAATAAATTAAAGTGAAAAAGATCCCTTAAAGAGTTTTAAGAAATTCAATTAACTCTAACTTATTTTCAGTGTTAAAAATTTCAACCCCATCTTTTATGAAAATACGGTCATCATGTCCTTGATTTGATAAACCCTTTTTCCGGGTATCGAATAAAAATTCCGGATTTTTTTTCCACTGGGTTGGAGCTCTGGTGTCCAAAGGGTAACCTACACAGGTGTCATCAAAATCTAATTTTTTATCATTAGCAGGGCCGGCCCAATATGTGACTGGTCTCTTAGGTCCAGGAGTAAGGACTGTGCATAAATTTGGTGCAGAGTTGTTATGAAAATACGGCCAGCGAGACCAGACTCCATCTAATGGAGGTGGAACATACCCTTTTTGAGGTTGAACCACTGCGTTTATAGATTTTGATATTCTGAGCCTGTTCAGATCATTTGCAAATCCCTTCATCCCAAGATACCTGCCGGGATCAGTGCCAACGTCTATGACGGGAGTTTGTGAATGGTACGTAACCTTCACATTTTGAATAAGCTCAGTTTTAGTTAGATCTGCTGCATTTTCCAGGTCCCATCCTTTTTTATAGGATCCATGACAACTTTGGCATGACTGTATAAAATGTTTCTGACCTCGCTTAGCTTTTTCTAGGTCGACAGAATCAACGCCAAAGAATTTTTCATAACGAGGAGGCTTGCTGGCAAACACAGCCGCAGTTAGATCATTGATTGTTTCTTTATTCTTTTCCAGCCACTTTTCTAATTCTTTTAGGTCCGCACCTCTTCCTATTTCATTCCATAAAAAATTTGTATGGACAGGGTTTCCTGAAACAATAGAGCCATCTGAGAGCCATCTGTTCTTGTACTTAAGGTTCCACCAGACGGCCGGCTTGGAGTCAGCGACCATTGTCTCAAGTATGTTAGGTCTCGGGTTTTTCTGAGAATAGGTGGTCATGGAGGCGTATTCATCTTGCTCACGTTTGGCCAAAGAAAGGGCAACTTGCGCAAGGGAAGTATCTAAACCGATAGAAACTGGAGTTTTTGCACCAACAAATTTTAAGTGCTTTTTAGCTTTAATTACCATCAGCCGCTCATTTTCAGTAGTATCAAGCATTTCTTTGAAGATGAAGGAATTAACATAGGGTGCAAGCTGGGCCCCTTTTCTGAAGAAATCGTTGGCACGGGGAAAGCGATTTGTGAGCCCGAGTACCTTAACCCCAAAAAGATCGGCTGAATGACAGGTTGCGCAGGCAAAAGTTATTCCGGTCCCTGATCGGTCATGCATAAGAGTTGCTCCCATTGGAAGTGTCTTCTCTTCTTTCGTTAAAGCAGGGAGAGGGTTGGGAGTTTCTTGCTGGACTTCGGTAGGAAATTCGTGGAGACCGAGCCACTTAAAGACCTCATTCATGTTTTTAAAGGGAGAAATTGTCCGCGTTAGTTCAAATAGCAGCCTTTTAACAGGATCATTTGATTCTTTTTCAAAAAATGTCATTAACGGATAGTAGGGGATTCGAAGATTGGTCACAGTGACAGGATAGAACAGAGCGTGGCGTCTTCCATTTATAATCGTGGATTCAAAACTTTCGACCGGTAGGTTATATAAATTTTCTCTTGGGGTTCTAACCTCAAAACCTTTATCCCAATTTGGAGTTTGGGCCCAAACAGAAAGTGTGCAAAGAGAAAATAAAAAATATTTAGAGAAAAGCCTCTGATATTCCATAAGGTTATATTTCCTGACTAAGTCAGTAAAGGTCAACTGCTCTTTTCTAACATTTTGAATGAAAAGAGGAATGGGAAAAAAACAATTATGGACTATTGACGGGTAGCGATCAGTTCAAAGATGATGAGGGCCGAAATCAGCCATGATTTCACCTCCCAGATTTTTGAAGGCCTTCGTTTTGACCCGGAGGCCTTTATTTTTCTTGTTTATGTAATAGGTAAATTTTCTGAACTTCATTGCAAAATCCCTCTTCCTTAAAGGGAAGCTGGTAGTAACCGTCTGCTCCAGAGGGAGTTTTTGCGTGAATCTTTGCCTTTTCAGCTGAAATGCTCTTGGCAACAATTAATGTTTTCGCATGAGAAAATTTTTGTTTTATCTGGGAGGTGAGCTGGTTCACTGCTTTTGGCGACACATCGTAGTTAAAAATGATTACCTGAAACTTTTTTTGGGCCAAAAATTTATTCAGCCCAGGAAGATCTTTAACTAAGTGATAGTCAAATTTAGCTGGAAGATTTTTTAACTCTTTTTGAAAAAAATCAGATTGAAAATCAAAAAGAATGACAGGTAAGGACGGAGCAAGGTTTTTTTGATTGGATACGGGTGCAGCTCTTGGATCTTTACTTACAGGCCCCGAGTAAGAACCTACGGAGAATTCTAGCTCCTGATTGAGGAGAGAAAGGTCCTCCTCTTCTTTTAATTTCTGCTTTTTAAGCGCGTTTAAGTCAAGAACAACTGTGGGCTTATCTTCTTCATCATCGGTCATCCGATGCTCCTTAAAATGGCAATTTTTCAGTAGTTTAAGGTCTTTTCGGAGTTTGAGCGAGAAGATTTACGCCAATCTATATTAGAGTTTTTTTGGAGTCCTTATCATACAAAGTACTTTAGGGAATTCGGGGGGTTAGCTCCATTTTAAAAAAGAAATGGCCTAGATGAAAGCCTTTTGCAAATCTTACAGAAAACATGAAAAAATTGCTCATGAATCTACCTAGGATGACATGCACATGAAAACAAGTCGGACTGATATTCAAGGAATTGAGTGTTTGCAGGTGCTCGGTGATGATCCGAGCGTTGCCATCATTTTTTTTCATGGTTATGGAGCAAACATGCTGGACCTCTTTCCACTTTGGGAAATGTGGCATGATGAAAAGTTTAATTGGTATTTTCCCAATGGAATTCAATCTCTCAATATGGGTCACTATGAGGGGCGAGCATGGTTTTCAATTGATATCCTTGAGCTGGAGCGCTCGATTCGAGAAGGTCGAAGCAGAGAGATGAAAAAAAGCATTCCCCCTGATCTCAATGATACTCTGCATCTTCTTAAAGGATTTATTCTGGAGCTTTCAAAAAAACATAGAATTATTATTTTGGGTGGATTTTCCCAGGGAGCGATGTGCGCTTCTCATCTGGCCGTCAAAGAAGACCTAAAAATCGATGGACTTGTGTTACTTTCAGGCGCTTTACTTGCTGAAGAAAAATTCCCAAAGTCAATTAGAGCAATCCCGTTTTATCAGTCACACGGTAAAGCAGATCCGATCCTTGGGTTAGAGGGGGCAAAAGATTTGGAGAAGAAATTACTAAGTTTAAATTTTTCGGGAAAGCTTCATATTTTTGAAGGGGGACATGAAATACCAACCTCTGTGATCCAAGAGGTAAAAAAATTCCTACATCAGTTTTCCTAATCCTGTAGCAAAAGGAAAACTCCATCTTCCGTGGATCTTTGAAATGCACTTTGAATGACTTCAAACGATCTGAAAAAGTTTACTCCCTTCACTCCGATACTAGAACCACAGTAGCCACCGAAAATGTCTTTAATCTTTTGGACGTCGCTAATCCGAGTGGGGTCTTGGAAGAGGTATCGAAAGTCATCAGCAGCAGTGACGAATTCGTAGGAAAGTGTCAGCATAAGAACAGCCGAAAACGCCTGTTTTTTAGGAATTCCGGCCCGATTAATTAACATGGAAAGGTAGAGTGGAACATAGAAATGGTAAATATTGCGATTCAGATCTTTTTGAATCTCTTTTGGATAAAACAGTTCCCGATAATGTTCTTCCGAACTATCAAGAATAAGATTTACAGAGTCTAATGTCCTTGAAAGTAACTCTTTGTTTGATTTAAATCTCGTTGATCTGGGGGCAGGCATTCGATCAAGATAACCAATATGAAGCTTCATGATAGAGGTGTCTTGAAACAAGGTCGCAACCACCATTGCCGATAGGAATTCAGTCTTGTAATGTGAAAGGGTAATGTCCCAAATGTTCATTTGGGCAATATCCCCCCGGGCGTAGTCGTTGAGCTGTTGATTCAAATCATTCAAATAAACAGTTGTTTTGCTGGAAGAGAGAAGTTTGAGAAGGTTTTGTTTGAAGGCAACAAAGACGAAGGAGCTTGGGGTCCACTTATCACCACGCAGGTTGGGACGAGTGCGGGCCTTGTCATCTAGAAAAAGAACATCGTAGTCGAGCTCGTTAATCATTTGGGCAATAGCTTCCTGACAAAAAAACCTTTCGCCTGGCGGCATGTATCTTGCGCACCGGTTACTCATCACGGAGAAAAGGGCAAAATTTCGTATTCCTTTTTTCTCAGCAAGAAATCTCAAAAGTCCGTTGCTTCTTTTTGGTGCAGTGGAGATAGAACCAAAGAGACTGAGACTAAACAAACAAGTAATCAAAATGAAAATAGATTTTCTCATATTAATACCTTGCTTTAACTTGACGGCGATGGTCAATTGAAAACCATTGTCGCATCGCCCTTAAAAAGTTAACCCATCAAATTTCTTGGTTTTAAGATTTTCACTCCCATCCTGAATCGCCTATAATAATCGCTAACATTAACCTTCACTTTTTCCAAGAGTCCAACTATGACCGTTTCGCAGGATTTCTCTTATGTGTCGTCATCTGATAACTCCTTCATTGATGGACTTTATAACGATTTTAAAAATAATCCCCAAGCAGTGGATCATTCCTGGCAACAGTTTTTTAAGGGAGTGGAATTTGCGCTATCTCGTCCGTCCTCAGAGGAGGTAGGTGGAGTTCCATCAACCAATTTTTCCAAGGAATTTAAAGTTTATCGTCTCATTGAGGCCTATCGTTCAAGGGCCCATCTTATTTCCACTACGAACCCAATTCGGGAAAGAGTTAACCGTCTCCCTAGGCTTGATCTCGATGACCATGGACTAACTACCTCTGATTTGGAGGAGCCTTTTGTTATCGGAGAAATGCTAGGCCTTAAGAGGCCGAAGCTCAAAGACATATTGTCTCATCTAAAAAATATCTATTGCGGTAATATAGGCGTAGAGTTCATGCATATAAATGATTCAGAAGTGCGTGAGTGGTTCCAAAAAAAGTTTGAGTTAACAGTTGCCCAGAAGAACTTTGGAATTGATAAAAAAAAGCGAATTCTGAGTAAACTCAATGAAGCTGTTGCATTTGAAAACTTTCTTCATACCAAATATGTAGGTCAGAAGCGATTTTCAATCGAGGGGGGAGAAAATACCATCCCAGCATTGGATGCCATAATTAATGCTTCTGCCGCTAATGGTGTCGAGGAAGTTGTCATCGGCATGGCACACCGTGGTCGCTTAAATGTTTTGGCTAATATCATGGGTAAAACCTATGAGTATATATTCAATGAATTCGAAGGACAGGCAACTCCAGATTTGACGATGGGAGATGGTGACGTTAAATATCACATGGGATATGCTTCACAAATTACGACTCCCGCAGGTCATAAAGTTTATTTAAAGCTCATGCCGAATCCGTCTCATTTAGAGGCTGTAGATGCTGTTGTTCTGGGTTACACAAGGGCCCAGGGTGATTCACTTTATAACGAGGACCCAAAAAAACTTCTTCCGATTATCATTCATGGTGACGCCGCAGTTGCCGGTCAGGGGATCGTTTACGAAACGGTTCAGATGTCAGGTCTTAAGGGTTACAACGTTGGAGGAGCTGTTCATTTTGTTATCAACAATCAAATCGGTTTCACGACTGATTTTGATGATGCCCGATCCTCAATATATTCAACCTCAGTGGCCAGAGTCCTAGAGACACCGATAATTCATGTCAATGGTGATGACGCGGAATCAGTCGTTTATGCAGTAGAACTTGCTTCAGAGTTTCGCGCTAAATTTCACAAAGACATTTTTGTTGACATGGTTTGTTATAGGAAGCACGGCCACAATGAATCTGATGAGCCAAGATTCACTCAGCCAAAATTTTACGGTCTAATCTCTAAACATCCCAACCCTAGGGAAATTTATAAGGATAAGCTAATTGAAGGTAAACAGATTGAGGCACAGTTGGCACTTCAATTGGAGGAGCAGTTCAAGAATCTTCTTCAAGATCGCTTTAATATGGTGAAACAAAAACCTCTGCCATATCTTTATCAAAAACCGGAAGAACAATGGAAATCCTTTCGTCGATCTATCCCCAAAGACTTCGATTACTCACCAAATACGGCAGTAAATAAAGATGTCCTTGAAAAAACACTGAAAGCTCTTACGACTCTTCCTAAAGATTTTAAACCCATACAGAAAATCGATAAACTCATCGAGGAGCGCTCTAAACGCTGGGCGGACGATCAGTTAGATTGGGCACTCGGCGAACTAATGGCCTACGGTTCTCTTCTTCAAGAGGGCATCAGCGTCCGTATGTCTGGTCAAGATTGTATTAGAGGGACTTTCTCTCACAGGCATGCAGGGGTTGTTGATGAAAACTCTAACACTCGTTACCTTTTCCTTAACTCCTTCACAGATAACCAGGGGAAGTATAAAATTTATAACTCCCTTCTTTCGGAATATGCTGTCCTTGGATTTGAGTATGGTTACTCTCTAGGGTCTCCTAGTTCACTTAACATTTGGGAAGCTCAGTTCGGAGATTTTGCTAACGGTGCTCAAACAATTATCGATCAGTTTATTTCTTCTGGTGAATCAAAGTGGCAGCGGCAGTCCGGTGTCGTGATGATGCTTCCTCATGGCTACGAAGGCCAGGGACCTGAGCATTCTAATGCTCGCCCAGAAAGATTTCTTCAACTTGCTGCTGAGTGGAACATGGTTGTTGCTAATCTCACAACACCTGCGAACATCTTCCACATCCTGAGAAGGCAAGTTAAATGGGACTTCAGAAAACCGTTGGTTGTTTTCACACCAAAATCACTTCTTAGGCACCCTGAGTGTATTTCCTCTATTAAAGATCTAACAGAAGGTTCTTTTCAGGAAATTATCGATGATTCATCAGTGAATGCTAAGGAAGTGAAGAGATTAATAATGTGTACTGGAAAGATTTATTTTGATTTAAAAGCAAAGCAGGTAAAAGAAAAACGTAGAGACGTTGCTATTGTTCGTCTCGAACAGCTCTACCCAATGCCCGAAGAACAGAGCTGGAAACTTATTGAAAAATACAAAAATGCAGAAAAGGTTTGGGTACAAGAAGAACCCAAGAATATGGGGGCTTTTACCTTTCTTCGTCGTTACATCCAATTTAATGACTTTAAGTTAATCGCAAGAAAATCTTCTGCTTCCCCTGCCACGGGTTATGCAAGTGTTCATGTCCAGGAACAAACTAAGATTCTCAATGCTGCCTTTTCAGAAAAAATCGAGTCAGTATAATCGCTAAAAGGATAAGTTATGGTTGACGTAAAAGTTCCAAGTGTTGGTGAGTCTATTTCAGAAGTTACTATCGCAAACTGGTTAAAAAAAGATGGCGATTTTGTTAAGCTTGATGAAGCCATTTGCTCAATTGAATCTGACAAAGCGACGCTAGAAATATCTGCACCCAAGGCCGGGAAACTTAAAATTCTTGTCAATGAAGGAGAGACTGTTGCTATCGGATTTAAAGTCGCCGAAGTTGACGAAACTGCTTCTGCTCCAGATACTGTATCATTGCCTTCGTCGACACCTTCCGTTAATACAATTTCTACTTCTGGCACTGTTGATTCAAAGAATTTCCCCTCTCCAGCGGCAGCTAAAATCCTTGCTGAAAAGGCCATAGATGCTTCTTCCGTTTCCGGCAGCGGGCGAGAAGGCAGAATTACCAAGGCTGACGCCCTTTCCGCAGCAGTTAAACCAATTGCAAAACCTGTCGAATCAGAACTTAAATCTCTTGCTCTCGAAACAATCGCCTCATCTTTTTCTCGTGAAGTTCGTCGTGAAAAGATGTCTGGACTAAGAAAAACAATTGCTTCACGTTTGGTTACAGCTAAAAACACCACGGCGATGCTTACGACTTTTAACGAAGTGGATATGTCAGGAGTTATGGACATAAGAAAAAAGTACAAGGATGCTTTTAAAGAAAAGTATGGAGTAGGACTGGGATTTATGAGCTTTTTTACTAAATCAGCTTGTGCCGCTCTTAAACAGTTTCCCGCGGTTAACGGTATGATTGAGGGCAACGATATTATCTACCACAACTACTGCGACGTTGGAGTTGCTGTATCTACTCCTCGCGGACTTGTCGTTCCTGTGATCAGGAATGCTGAGTCGATGGGAATGGCAGCTATTGAGTCAAAAATTATCGAGCTTGCGACAAAAGCTCGGGACGGAAAAATTACCCTTGAAGAAATGCAGGGAGGAACGTTCACCATCACCAATGGTGGAATCTTCGGTTCAATGTTATCCACTCCCATTCTTAATGCACCCCAATCAGCTATACTCGGTCTTCATAACATAGTTGAAAGACCAGTAGCGATCAGCGGTCAGGTCGTGGTTCGACCAGTGATGTACCTTGCTCTTTCATATGATCACCGAATTATTGATGGTCGAGATTCAGTTTCTTTTCTCAAAACAGTAAAAGAGATGATTGAGGATCCGTCGCGCTTACTTTTAGATCTTTAATCGAAGGAAAAAGTTATGGAGCAGTTTGATCTTTTGGTATTAGGTTCTGGCCCAGGAGGATATATCGCAGCTATTAGGGCCGCTCAACTTAAAATGAAGGTAGCGATCATAGAGAAATATCAGACTCTCGGTGGAACTTGTTTAAATGTGGGCTGTATTCCTTCAAAAGCATGGTTAGACTCTTCAGAGCGTTATCATGAGACTATTCATTCCCATTCTCTCCACGGAATAGAATTAGGAGAGGTTAAATTAAATGTAAAAAAGATGTCAGAAAGAGTCGCGAAGGTAGTCGAGGGGATTACTGGAGGCGTTTCTTTTCTTATGAAAAAAAATAAGATCACTGTTTTTCAAGGTCATGCCTCATTTAAAGACATCCATACGGTTGTTGTGAATGGTCCAAATGGAACTCAAGAAATTCCTTTTAAAAAAGCAATTATAGCCACTGGTTCAAAACCTTCATCCTTGCCAGGGGTCATGATCGATAAGGAAAGAATTATCACATCCACTGAGGCCCTTAAATTGGTCGAAGCTCCTAAGCACCTTATCGTGATAGGCGGTGGAGTTATTGGACTAGAGCTAGGCTCTGTATTTAATCGTCTTGGATCTAAAGTTTCAGTAATTGAGTACGCAGATTCCTGTATCGCTTCCATGGATCTTGACATGGGTAAAGAGCTTCAAAAAGTTCTTTCCAAAGACGGGGTTACTTTTCACTTAGGCTACGGAGTCACCTCTGTCATCAGAAATAGTAGTGAGGTCAAAGTTAGGGCAAAAAATAAAAACAGTAACGAGGATTTAGAGCTTAAGGGCGATTACTGTTTAGTTGCCGTCGGAAGAAGACCTTACACTGAAGGTCTTGGCCTAGAGAATATTGGCCTCACTCTTGACGATAGGGGACGTATTCCTGTGAATGACCTTCTCCAAACATCACAGCCCCACATCTATGCCATTGGCGATGTTATCAGAGGCGCTATGCTTGCTCATAAAGCTGAAGAGGAGGGGGTTTATGTAGCAGAAGTGATCGCCGGTCAGAAGCCTCATATTAATTATTTATTAATTCCAGGGGTCGTTTACACTTGGCCGGAAGTCTCAGGAGTTGGGTATACAGAACAAGAACTTAAACTAAAAGGTATTGAATATAAAATAGGAAAATTTCCTTTCCTCGCACTCGGTAGAGCTGTTGCTTCGAATGAAAAAAATGGATTGATTAAAGTTCTGGCCGACAAGAGAACGGATGAGATCTTAGGGGTACACATGATTGGACCGCGTACGGCCGATATGATTGCAGAGGCAGTTGTTGCTATGGAGTTTAAGGCGAGTGCCGAGGACATTGGGCGCATTTCTCATGCTCATCCTACTTACTCCGAAGGGTTTAAAGAGGCATGCCTTGCTGCAACCGAGAATAGAGCATTGAATATATAGAATTTTATAAAGAGGCAGTTTAGGCTGCTTCTTTCTTTTCATTAATTTGCTTTTCAGAAATCCAATTTTTTACTTTATCTGCCTCATCAATAAAAAAAAGATGATAGGAGCCGGAAGGAGTGACGATTTTCAGAGTGGAAAATGTCTCCTGAGGAGAAACAACTTCGATTTTGAGAATATTGTTGTAGAGAATTTTTTTTCGAAGGCCTAGAAATGAAATCCAGATACATTCCTGTTCGAGTTCGACAGTGTGCTTGATATCATAAACAAGAAGTCCGGAAATCATCATGGCCAGAAGAGAACCCAAAACGAGTATTCCTGTCACCGAAACCGGTCCACCATTTAGACTCATGAGAATGTAACTATGGACTCCGTAACAGAAAACGATGAAAGGGACAATCTTAACCATATGATCTAAATGTTTTTCTCTAGTAATTCTCTGAACTGATGAGATTCCCATATTAATCTTATCGGTTAAAAGCGCTCAAATCCTAAGCCTTTTTATTAATCTTAGCGGATGCTTTTTTTTTAAGGACTTGAAGGATTATTTCTGGAGAGTCTATTTAGACTATTTACCTGATTCTCGTCCCTTAGGGAACCTAAAGGGACAAGCTCATTTTGAATGGAGTGATTTAGTACTACGAACTTTTCAGTTTAAGAGAGCTTTTTAAAAACTAATCTTTGGCCCATGGAATGTTTGAACTTATCTTCAAAAAGATTAGAAGATAGAAAAACAGCAAAGAGTTGGTTCTTTCATTCGCTAAAAAAGGAAGTCATCCGTTTGATTTCATCATGCGTCATAGATCCAAAAAAATTCTACTATCCTAGTAACTCCAGATGACACTTTTTTTTCATCTGTTTTCAATCGACGATTTACCGTAGTCACTCTTGGGTCATAACTGTTAGAATAGCTCATTATTTTTTTTCTTAAACAGGAGTAATCTCGTGTCAGATAAAAGAGTTGATTCTTTCAAGACCCGCCGAACTTTAAAAGTGGGTAATAAATCTTACGATTATTTTTCACTCAAGGTGGCGCAGAACAATGGCGTTGGGAATGTTGAGAATCTTCCCTATTCATTGAAAGTACTTTTGGAAAATCTTCTCAGAAATGAGGATGGATTTACTGTTTTTTCTGAGGATATAAAGGCCATGGGGCAATGGACGAAAGATAAGAAGTCTAGCCGAGAAATTAACTATTATCCTGCAAGAGTGCTCATGCAAGATTTTACCGGCGTGCCTGCTGTCGTGGATCTTGCAGCGATGAGGGACGCTATGAAAGCTGTTGGGGGAAATCCTCAGAAAATTAATCCACTCGTTCCCGTTGATCTGGTAATAGATCACTCTGTCATCGTTGACTTTTCTGCATCCCCCGATGCCCTTGCTAAAAATATGCAACTTGAATATGAAAGAAACGGAGAGCGCTACAGATTCCTTAAGTGGGGGCAAAAAGCCTTTAAAAATTTCCGAGTCGTTCCACCGGGTACAGGAATTTGTCATCAAGTTAACGTAGAATATCTCGCACAAACAGTTTGGATAAAAGAAGAAGATGGTATTAACCTTGCCTATTGCGATACCTGTGTGGGCACAGACTCACATACAACTATGGTTAATGGACTCTCGGTTTTAGGTTGGGGTGTTGGTGGAATTGAGGCCGAAGCGGCGATGCTAGGACAAGCCGTGACGATGGTTATTCCTGAAGTCATTGGCTTTAAACTAACCGGTAAAACCAAAGAAGGCGTCACGGCAACAGATGTGGTTTTAACTGTGACCAACATGCTTCGAAAAAAGGGTGTGGTTGATAAATTTGTTGAATTCTTTGGACCAGGTCTTAAAGATTTAACTCTTGCTGATCGTGCTACGATTGCGAACATGGCACCAGAATATGGTGCTACTTGTGGATTCTTCCCAATCGACGAGAAGACCATTGAGTATCTTCGCTTTACTGGGCGAGATGAAGAACGAGTTCAGCTTGTTGAGGCTTATGCCAAGGAACAAGGATTATGGCGTTTAGACTCAAAAGATCCCGTCTTCAGTGACACACTAGAGCTTGATCTTTCATCTGTTGAGCCTTCGCTTGCTGGGCCCAAAAGACCTCAAGACAGAATTGCACTTTCAGCAATTGCTGACGGCTTTAAAAAAGACCTAGTTTCGGAAACAGGCTTTAAAGTGAAGACCGACGATGCTACTAGAACACAAGCGATAGAAGGTTCTAATTTCACTATTACTCATGGCGACGTCATGATTGCTGCAATCACGTCTTGTACTAACACGTCAAATCCCTCTGTGCTAGTTGCAGCTGGGCTAGTGGCGAAGAAGGCAAATGCTCTCGGTCTCAAGACCAAACCTTGGGTAAAAACATCTCTTGCTCCTGGCTCAAAAGTGGTTACTGATTATTTAGAAGCTGCTGGTCTTCAACCTGAGCTTAACAGACTAGGCTTCAATCTTGTTGGTTATGGGTGTACCACCTGTATTGGTAACTCAGGTCCCCTTAAGCCAGAATTTTCAAAAGCAATAAAGGATGGAAATCTAACGGCGGCAGCAGTTCTTTCAGGGAATCGTAACTTTGAGGGGCGTGTTTCTCCAGATGTGAAGGCGAATTATTTGGCTTCCCCTCCATTAGTTGTAGCGTATGCCATTGCCGGTAACGTCAAGCTAGATCTTACGAAAGATCCAATTGGAAAAGATTCGAAGGGCAACAACGTATACCTAAAGGATATCTGGCCCTCTAACCAAGAAATTCAAGAGACTATTGCAAAAGCCATTTCTCCGGCAATGTTCAAGTCTCGTTATTCAGATGTTTTTAAAGGGGATGAGTTCTGGCAAAGAGTTTCAGCACCTGAGGGAGAAACTTTCGCTTGGGATACAGAATCAACCTACATTAACAATCCCCCTTACTTTAAGGGCATGAAGAAAGCACCTGAGCAGATAAAAGATATCATTTCTGCCAGGGTTCTTGGTCTCTTTGGTGACTCAATTACCACTGACCACATTTCTCCGGCCGGTTCCTTTAAACCCGATACCCCTGCTGGAGCCTATTTGGTGGGTCGAGGTGTAAAACCAGCTGATTTTAACCAATACGGTGCACGTCGTGGTCATGATGAAGTCATGACCAGAGGAACTTTTGCCAATATTCGTTTAAAGAACGAGATGTTAAAATCTAGTAAAGAAGGTGGATTTACGACATTTGTTCCTTCGGCTGAGGAGATTACCATTTACGATGCTTCTATGAAGTATCAGAAAGAAGGAACACCTCTTGTTGTTATTGCTGGTAAAGAATATGGAACTGGATCCTCTCGTGACTGGGCCGCTAAAGGAACCCGGTTATTAGGAATAAAGGCAGTCATCACTGAGAGCTTTGAGCGAATCCACCGCTCAAATCTTATTGGCATGGGTGTTCTTCCTCTTCAATTCACGCAAAATGAGAACCGAAAGAGTCTTGGTTTGGACGGTACTGAAGAGATAACTATCCTAGGGCTTTCTGAGATGAAGCCTAAAGAAGAACTAGTGGCAGAAGTTAAACGTAAGAACGGAGAGTTGCTTAAAATTAAACTTCAGTCTCGTATTGATACGGCGAACGAGCTAGAGTACTTTAAAAATTCTGGAATCCTTCATTACGTTCTAAGAAAATTAAACGCCTAAATCATTTTGGGGTCAGAATAATTTCTGGCCCCAATTACATCTTGATTTATATTTTTTAAATTCAAAATTCTCAAGACTTTGTATTTTTTCCAAAATTCTTAAACTGTTTGCTAGATGACGAAAAGCATTTAAATTGCATAAAATAGACTAGAGGTATTGATATGTTGAATCTTTCTGGAAAAAAGACACTCATAACTGGAGCATCTTCCGGAATTGGTCGTTCTGTGGCTTTTGCTCTTGCTGAAAAGGGGGCCGAGCTCTATCTTTTAGCGAGAAGGCAAGACCGTCTTGAAGAGTTGTTTTCACGAATAAAGGATAAATTTCCGACTACCAAAGTTCATCTCTTGCCTTTAGATGTTAATTCAAAAGACCTTTTGGAAAATCTTTCTCGTGCTACAAATCAGGAAGTCGATATTTTAATTAACAATGCAGGTCTAGCGTTGGGACGTCAGAAGGCGGTGGACAGTGATCTGATGGATTGGGAACTCATGATTAGCACTAACATCACCGCAAATTTTCGAATGGTCCGTTATGTTCTTCCCTGGATGCTTTATCAAGGATCTGGAGATATAGTTAATCTCTGTTCAATTGCTGGTCATCACACCTACCAAGGAGGAGCTGTCTACTGCGCCACTAAACATGCTGTTAAGGCCTTCACTAGGGTTTTGCGGGAAGAGACTTGTGGTAAAAATATCCGAGTCATGCAAATTTCACCAGGAATGGTGAAGACTGAATTCAGCAAAGTAAGATTCAAGGGTGATCAAGATCTGGCCGATTCAGTGTATGAAGGAATGACTCCACTTTCTGCAGATGACGTTGCCAGAATGATTCTCTTTATGCTCGAGCAACCACGGCATGTCGTTATTGATGAAATTATTACCATGCCTTCTGATCAAGGGTCTCCGACAACTATTCATAGGGAGCATATTTGAAAACATTAGAGGCGGTTTGTGTTTCTTCTATTGAGATAAAAAGAAATAAGATTGTATTTGATGAAAGCACCGGTCTGATTTTAGACGTTTTGAAACCTTCATCCTCTGGGGCTTCTGTTGATTTCTATTTTAACGATGATTGCCTTCTTTTTGCTGGTATGGGGGATGTCCATATTCACGCTAGAGAGGATGTCTCTGGAAAAAATAATTATAAAGAAGATTTTGTTTCGGCGCGGTCAGCTCTAAGAAATGGTGGACTTTGCCATGCGGGTGATATGCCTAATAATCCGATTCCTCCGGTTGATGACTTAAGTTATAAAGAAAAATTTAAACTTATCGAGAAGGCGGAGGGAGAGCTATGGGCCTATGCCGGGGTTGGTCCTGGAACACATCCTCTTTCATTTCCGGTACCCTATAAAGTCTATATGGGGCCCTCGATTGGGGACCTCTATTTTAAAGATCTTCCCACCCTTGAAAGTACACTTCGAGAATATCGAGGCCAGAATGTGAGTTTTCATTGTGAGGATCCAGTCACATTGAAGAATTCTGAGCACCTTTTATTGCATCATGAACGAAGACCTGTGAAGGCCGAAGTTATTGCGACCAAAGATGCCCTCATGATGATCGAAAAATTTAATTTAAAGGGGAAACTCTGCCATTTTAGTTCTAAAGAAGGCCTTTTTTTTATAAGGGAAGCTCGACAAAGGGGGGTTGAAGTTCAAATAGAGGTTACTCCTCAGCATCTCTATTTTGACCAGGAAAACCTCAAGTCACTTGATCAAGGTAAGTTCCAAATGAACCCTCCTATAAGATTTACTGAGGACAGGATTGCACTCCTTGAGGCTGTCAAGAACGGAGAAATTGATTTTCTAGCTACCGACCATGCTCCTCATACGGAAGAAGAAAAACAAAGGGGTGCCTCAGGCCTAACCGGACTCGATACTTACGCTTCTTTTGTGACTTGGCTAATTTTAATTCAAGGAGTAAATCCTCAAACTGTCGCTAAAATGGCTTCTGAAAATCCAGGTATTTTTTTTAATAAATTTATTTCCTCATGGTCAAAGCTATCTGTTGAGTTTCAAAAAATGGGTAATGGAGTTGGTTTTGTTGCCCCTGGCTTTAGGGCCAATTTTACAGTTATTAATATGAAAAAAAATCTTACTATTTCTAGAGAAATGCTTAGGACGAAAGTGAAACATTCTCCCTTTGAAGGGGTGACCTTTCCCGGTCAGCTAGAGGCTCTTTTCATTGGAGGAGAAAGGATTTGAAAATGATTTTAGGAATTCTTTTTTTCATTTTATTTTCTTTCTCCATTTTTTTAATTTGGGCGTCATATCCTTGGAGTATATCTGAAAGGATTGAGTCAGGAGATATATTCACTTTAAGAGTAGAAGAAACATCAGGATCGGAAATGACCCCTTCGGTGATAAAGATTCTGACTTATAATGTTAGTTTTTTATATGGAAATGGCTCAGAAGGATCTGGATACCAGCACCGGGATAAAGATTTTTATAACAAAGCTTTGCAGCAAATCGCCTCTGAAATAAAATCCTGGGACGTCGATATTGTCTGTCTCCAGGAGGTTGATTTCTCTTCGTCTCGCTCACATTACCTAAATCAGGCACAGTTTATTGCTCAGAAAGCAGGATTCTCTTTTGTAGCCGAGGCCCCATCCTGGGAGTCAAATTACATTCCCTTTCCTTACTGGCCTTTAAGCAACAACTTTGGCCGAATGAAGTCTGGAGGGGCCATAATTAGTAAATATCCTATCTTACTTCAAGAAGTAACTTTGCTTCCTAAGCCCTCCTCACAGCCTTGGTGGTATAACTTGTTTTACCTTCATCGCTACCTTCAAAAAGTTACTATTAAGGTAGGTGATAAAAAGTTTAAATTGATTAATTTGCATCTTGAAGCTTTTGACAAAATTGATCGCCGTAAACAAATTGAAGGACTTGTTAAAAAGGTTCTTGCAGAAGGTATCGATGTTGTAGCAGGCGATTTTAATATGGTCCCCAAAAGTGCGACTAAGAAATCAAAATTTTTTAACAATGACGATTATGAAAACGATTCGAGTTATGAAATCATGCTAAAATCACGACTTTTTGAAGTAATTCCTGATGAAATTTATGCGAAGGACGAGGTTATGTTTTTTACCTATCCAGCAGATAAACCGGATAGGAGATTAGACTATATCTGGTATAAATCGGGACTTAAGATGATGAAGGCGGAAGTTTTAATTTCGACGTCTTCAGATCATCTACCACTAAAAGCAAGCTTTCAGATAGATGCTCCTAGGTTTAATCCATATTCACAATAATCTTCTGGCCTGGATAAATGGCCCCTCGATTAAGAGAATTTAGTTTTACCAGTGTTTCCATTGGCTGTTTAAGATTTTTGGCAACCTTAGTCAAATGATCACCCTTTTGAACAATATAGATACCTTTGCGGGTGTCAGGGAGTACGATCTTTTGTCCAATTTGAACCTTACTCTTCGAAAGATTATTAACTTTTTTGATTTTTGAAATCTTAATATCAAACAGCCTTGCAATTTCAGTAAGATTGTCACCCTTCTTGATCTGATAAACGATAGGGCGATTTGTTGCTTTTATTTGTGGAGCTTCAGTTCTTGCCATAGACCGAATTTCATCCGGTTCAATAAGTTTAATTTTTTGTCCACGACTAATCTTGATATTCCAAGTGTTGAAGCCATTATAGGAGGCGAGAGTCCTGGGAGAAATGTTATACTTCCTAGAAATTGAGAGAAAAGTTTCCCCCTTCCTTACTCTGTGTAGTAGAGGTCGATTACTGTCTTGGGCCTCAAATTTGTCTCCGTTATTAGCAGTCCTTCGACTAATTTCCTTCCTAGATTCTGGTTTTGTTAGCTTTGAAACATTTCTCAAGTCCTCTTGTCCGGATAAGGAATAACTGTAGGCGGACTTTGGAACTCTAAGATAGTAGTTTCCAGAGAGAAATTTTGGCGTAGCATCTTTTTTGAGTTCTGGATTAAGTTTTCGAAGTAAAGAAGCACTAACGTTGAGTCTTTTAGCGATAGCAGAGAGAGGAACATTTTTTCTGATAGGCCTTAGTTCTGTGAGATCAAAAAGGCGATGAGATTTCTTGGGGAGAACAAATCCATACTTTTCAGCGTTTTGAACCACATGCATTGCTGCCAAAACTTTAGGAACGTAGTTAATCGTTTCAGAAGGAAGGTGCTTGTTTTTTGAGAGTTCGTAGAAGTCCCGAGTCCCGTGTTTCATAATTCTTCTGATAATCCCGTATTCTCCAGCGTTATACGCTGAAAGTGCAAGTTCCCAGCTCGAGAAAACATTATGAAGGTCTTTAAAATACATGGCCGCAGCGTTTGAAGCTTTAAAGAGGTCTTGTCTTTCATCAATTTCCGGAGTCACTTTTAAGCCGTATCTTTTTCCTGTGCCTTTGATAAATTGCCATGGACCGACTGCTGATGCATGTGATCGTGCTCCCAGGTAGTACCCTGATTCAATTAGGCCAACGAAATAAAGTTCTTTTGGAAGACCATGAGATTCGAAGACCTGTTCTATGATAGATCTATACTCTTCTCCATTGTTTATAAAACGTTGAAAGCGTTCATGGTTCTTCTTGGTAAAGTAGTCAACCCAAAATTGCATTCTTTTTGTACGTTTTAAAAGAAGGAAGTTGCTTCTTTGAATTGCAGAACTTTCTTCTTTAATATCATCATCTAATTCACTTGCACCTACTTCTTGTTTGATCTTCTGATCATCAGCATCTGCTTCGGCCATTTCATGAGTGTACTCTTCACTCTTTGCCATCTCCATGAAGATATCGTCTTGAAATTCTGGTTTTCCTGTTGTGATAGTGTCTGAAAGTTTTCTTGGCTTATTTTTGTGCATTGAGCAGGCAGAGATCAGTAAAGTTGATAATACAGCTGTAAATATAACCGAAAAGTTCTTCATGAAATGAAACCTTTGATAAATGTGACATCTTGTCATTTCTTTTATTGTAGCATTAGAGGCAAGCATTGCAAGAATTGTTAACAGAAAAAATCATCTTTGTTATAATCGTTATAATGGATAAAGAATTAAAAACTGATTCTAAAATAATTGGGTGGAGAGAATGGGTTTCCCTTCCAGATTTAGGTCTAGTGGCCATCAAAGGGAAAGTTGATACCGGGGCAAAAACCTCAAGTTTACATGCTTTTGATATGAAACTTGAAAGTAAGGGGAAAAAATCCTTCGTGCTCTTCAAGGTTCAACCACTCCAGCACGATTTGAGCGTTGTCGTTAGTTGTCGAGCTTTATTGGTAGATCGTCGGGTTGTTTCAGATTCAGGAGGCCACAAAGAAGAGCGTTTTGTGATCAGGACAACGATAGTACTTGGTGGTCTAAAAAGAAGGATTGAGCTGACTCTTTCAAATCGAGAGTCTATGAAGTACCGAATGCTCATCGGCCGTGGTGCTTTAAAATATTTTTATATCGATCCCTCCCAGTCCTATCTTTCAGGTAAGTCTTTAAAGCAAAAAAGATTTTTAAAAGATCTTAAAAACGAACTGGTCAAAGATGTCGTTGATAAGCCTCAGTGATTTTTGCCGCCAAGATGAAGTCGTTTTCTAACAAATCGTTTTTTGAATGAGTCCATATTTCTATTATACAGTAGCCCCAGCCAAGATGAATCTCGGGATGGTGTTTTTCTTCCTCGGAAATCCTGCCGACCTCGTTAGTGAATATGAGTGCTTCTTTAAAATTTCTAAAAACAAAATTTTTTTCAATCCTTTTGCCCTCATGGCATAGTTTCCATTCACCTCCCAAGGCCTTAAGGAGACGAAGCTTTTCTTCCAACGTTAGAGGGGAGACTTGACCTGAACTTGGATCGCACTTTTTGTCTTTAAGTTCCATTTAAATTCTCCTAGACTGAAAAAAAGTATCCTTTAAAAGACCGGAGACGTAAATGCTTACCTTGCTAATGATGTTTTTTTTCGTTTCTTGTTCACATCAGGTCAAGATCACGGCGCCCATCGTGCCTGAAGAAAGATCACTTCATGATGCTTTTTCAAAAAGCGTCATGGTGGCATCTCAGGGAAATGCAACTACTCAAGCAGCTCTCTCGATGTTTTCAATTGGAGGAAACATCATTGATGCTTTCGTTGCGGCATCTTTTGTTATATCTGTGGAAAGACCTCATTCAACTGGAATCGGTGGAGGAGGATTTCTTCTGTATTATTCAAAAAAAGAAAATAAAACCTACGCTTTTGACTTTCGTGAGATGGCACCATTAAAAGCCTCAAAAAATATGTTTTTAACAGATCGAGGTGCTACTCAACCTCTACTTTCCCAGGAGGGAGTCTTATCTGTGGCAACGCCAGGTCTTGTGAAGGGGCTTTTCGAGATCCACCAAAGATTTGGAATACTTCCCTGGGCACAAACAATTAGACCAGCGATTAGCCTAGCTAGAGATGGATTATCACTTTATCCTGAACTTTTCTCTGCTTTATCTGATCGACGTGATCTGCTGCTCCAGGATGAAGAGGCGAAAGAGATTTTCTTTACTAGTGATAGAAAGGTTCCAAACATCGGTACCAAGATTTATCAGATAAATCTTGCCAAAACTCTAGAGTTGATTGCTGAAAAAGGGGAAGATGGATTCTACAAAGGTCCAGTTGCCAAGGCCATTATTCAAACTGTGAGCTCAAAAAGAGGCCTTTTGACTCAAAGAGATCTACGTAGTTATAAAGTCATTGAAAGAGCACCAGTAACCGCATTTTATAAAGGTCTTCAAATTCATTCTATGCCTCCCCCGAGCTCCGGAGGAGTTCATGTTATTCAAATCTTGAAGATGCTTGAGCCCTATAATTTAAAAGAAATGGGTCCTCAATCTTTAGAGGCAACACACCTTATCGCCAATGCTATGCAAAGAGCATTCGTTGATCGAGCAAATTATTTGGGTGACCCAGATTTTCATAAAGTGCCTGTTGATAAACTTATAAGTGATCGATATATCTCGAAGCTTTCAAAAAGTATTGCTGGCAAAACGGCTTCTAAGGCCGATGAGCTTAAGAAAATAGATCTCCCTTATGAGTCTCCCGATACCACACACTTTACAATTTCCGATAGCGAGGGAAATTTAGTCGCCTCAACACAAACAATAAATGGCTGGTTTGGTTCTGGGGTCATCGCTAGAGGAACAGGAATTATTTTAAACAATGAGATGGATGATTTTGCTCAGAAGGTTGGTGCGAAAAATCTCTTTGGTGCAGTAGGAGGAGAGTTTAATCTTATTGCTCCCCGGAAAAGACCACTTTCTTCAATGTCACCAACGATCTTAACAAAAGAGGATGGGCCCGTTATGGCCCTCGGATCCCCTTCAGGAACAAGAATTATTACTTGCGTGGCCCAGACGATCCTTAATGCTATTGAATTTGAAATGCCTCTTTATGAAGCCGTTGCCGCTACCAGAATTCATCAGCAGTGGCATCCAGATTTACTGAAGATTGAGTCACCTTTTTTAGACCCAAAAGTCGAAAAGGAACTCAAGAACAGGGGACACAATATTGTGCATGGCAAACTTGGATGTTCTATTCAGGCAATCAGGAAAGTGAAAGGGGGTTGGCATGGAGTTTCAGATCCTCGGGGAACAGGCCTTGCCTTAGGGGCCAATTAAAGTCTCTTTCCGGTTCTCAGGTTTGAGGCGTTGAAGCCAAATAGGTCCAGATGGACTTGGATAGTAAGATTTATCAATAATTATGCCTTCAGAGTGATTGATTTTTTTTATTGAGACGTCAGAATGCTTTTCTAAAATTTTTCGCTTCACCCATTGAAACATTCTATCCGTATCCCAGAAAAAAAGCTTTTTGTGGTTTTTATCTTCTTTTGCCCAAGTATCACCCTGGAAGACTATTTTATAGATCCCCACTCCTTCGTTTGTTAATGGAGCGCCTGCAAGGTCAAGGGGGATATTTATTGATCGGGACCAAGACTCTTTCATGTGAGGATCGATTAAGTTGAGAACTTCAGCAAAGCTCACTCCAAATGCAGAGCAACCTGACCCTTCACCGAAGCGAGGGCGATGAGCTAGACCGTAAAATCTTCCAACTTTGAATTTTCGGTACTCTTGGAGGTAAGTAGAGGCCCTCTGGCATTGAAAGGGGTTAAGTTTGAAAGTGACAAAGTTAATCCGCCCCTCTTTAAAAAGTCCTTGCATTTCACTTAATACATCTTCTTTTCTTTCTAGCTTACCCTCAAAGCTGTGATAAAGAATTCCCAACCCTCGTCTTTCTATCAAGAGTTGAAAGAGATAATCAGGTTTATGATTTATCATTCCGGTAAGTTCGTGAAGTTCTCCACATTTTATTTCGACCCAAACATGACCCATGAAATGTGACTTGAAGCTGAGCTTGTTTTTTGCAGCAGTCCAGACCAGAGTAGATGGAGTTGCCCAGTCGATGCCAAAGGGTGAAGGGATAAAATACAGTGTTAATTCGTGGTTAGCAAACGCAAAATGGGTTGCCATCAAAGAGCAAAAAACAAGAATTTTTTTCATACCTTCATTATAAAAAGAAGTAGAGTTTTCTCAAAGGAAAAAAGCTTTACATAAAATTAAACACAAGAAATATTCTAATCATAGCAAAATGAGAAGGAGCAATACTTTAATGAATTTGGAACTGATTGGGATTTGCATTTATGTAATTTTCATGATCGGGATTGGTTTTTATTTTTCTCGAAAAATTACGTCCGATGATGATTATTTTCTAGCTGGTCGCTCACTTGGCCCAGGCCTTGCTACTTTTTCAATATTTGCCACATGGTTTGGGGCAGAAACTTGCATAGGAACTGCCGGGGCCGTGTACCGCAACGGCCTCTCCGGCGCTCATGCTGATCCTATTGGTTATGCTATTTGTCTAGTTATTGTAGGACTTTTTTTGCGAAAGCACTTTGGGAAAAACAAATCACCACCATACCGGACCTCTTTAGGAGGCGCTATTCACCAACAGCGGAGAAGCTTGCTGCCTTTATTATGATTCCAAGTTCAATTATATGGGCAGCCGCTCAAGTTCGGGCATTGGGGCAGATTATTCAGGCAACAACAGATTTTGGTCCAGTGATGGCAATTACTGTCGCCGCCTCCGTTGTCATCATTTATACGATGAGCGGTGGCATGCTCGCTGACGCCTACGCCGACCTAATACAAGGAATTGCGATTATCTTTGGTCTCATTTTTCTTGTTACAGCGGTCATCCTGCGAATGGGTGGCCTGGAAGCTGCTTTTGCAATGATCCCAAAAGACAAATTAACTTTTGGAGGAGGTGAGATGGCAGGTCTTGGAATTATGAGTCGATTGGAAATCTGGCTCGTTCCTATTTTAGGATCTGTAATGTCCCAGGAGCTAGTAAGTAGAGTTGTTGCCAGTCGCTCAAAAAGAATAGCTCATCAATCTGCATTAAGGGCGGCTGCAATTTACTTTCTTGTAGGATCTATACCTGTGATCATAGGTCTTCTAGGGATCAACCACATTCCAGGGCTTGAGGAATCAGAGACTCTAATGCCAGTCCTTGCAAAGACACATTTGAATTATTTTTTCTATATTATCTTTGTTGGGGCCTTGGTTTCTGCTATCCTCTCAACCGTTGATACGACTCTATTGGCGAGCTCGGCCCTTTTATCACACAATTTTATTTACTCTTCCTTTCCTAAAATTTCCGAAAAAAGGAAACTTTTGACGGCAAGGCTCTGTACATTGGGCGCGGGTATCATTGCTTACTCTATAGCCTACTCATCTCAGACGATCACTGGTCTTGTAGAGATCGCCTCAAGCCTTGGAGGTCCTACAATTCTCGTCCTAACTGTTGCTGCACTTTGGGAAAAGCGCGGGTCATCTGCGAACGCGATATTTGCCATGCTCATGAGTATTATGGCGTGGATTTTGGCCCATTTTATTTATCCAGTAGATTTCCCAGTATTGATGACAGTTGGTATTTGTATCTTGAGTTATACTGGATCTCTCCTTTTTACCCGCTTATTTGAGGGGGAAAAAGGAGAGTTTGTTACTGAATTAAGTGAGTGAAGTCGGAGCGATAAAGTCACGGTCCATGACCGTTTTCCGTTTATCACCCTTGGCGTTTTCAATTGCTTTCATGCAAGCAACATGAACTCGATTGGTGAGTTGATCAATCGCCTGAGAAGAAGTAGAGAGACCAGCCTCATCCTTGATGAGCTTTTTAATTTTAGAAGCTACAACGAGGGCCTCTTCAAAATTGGCATTCTCAACATAGAGATTAAAGTCTTTTCCCATGACTGTTTTACGTCCAAGTTTTTGTGCATGGGCAATTGCGTCACGACAGGCCTTTGTGATGTCAGTATTCAAAGGTTCAAAAAATCCTAATGAAGTATTCATATCAGCTTTTTCTTTGATAAATTTTTTTACTTTCGATATCACGATGAGACTTTCCATAAGGAACTCCTTAAGTCTTTACTTGCTTAGCATCTTTTTTAAGTAGCCATATGATGACCTAAGGGCGAATGGAAATCAAGGGACATAATCCTTAATTGTTCTCTATACAAAACCAGAACGATAAGCTAATTTTCTCTGACTTTTACGTTCAATCTGGTTTAGGAATTTTGTTCATGAATGACTCGAAGCGCATTGTGATGACCGGCATAGGTCTGACTGCACCTAACGGGAATAATTTATCCGAATTTAGAAAATCACTCTTGGAATGCCGCTCGGGAGTTAAGCATCATGAAATTCGTTATATGGGCCTGCAAGCTTCCGGCATGTGTGATTTTGATGAATTTAAATATCAATCAAAGAAATTGAGACGCAGAGGAACGAGAGCGGGGTCCATTTCCATTTATTGTGCCAATGAGGCCATCCTAGATTCAGGACTTGATTGGAATAGCGTTGATAAATCAATGGTTGGAGTTTTCCTTGGAATAACTGAGCACGGAAACGTTGAAACTGAAGAAGAAATTTACCAGATGCACCAGAATAATCTTGATTGGAGACTCTGGTCTCCCCATCATAATCCTCGAACTGTTGCTAATTCTTCCGCTGGTGAAGTGACTCTTAATTTAAATATCACAGGTCCTCACTATACTCTTGGTTCGGCTTGTGCTGGTGGTAATGTTGGAATCATTCAGGGTGTTCAACAGCTTCTTTTAGGTGAAGTGGATATTGCTTTAGCTGGTGGAATTTCTGAATCGTCACAAACCTTTGGAATTTTTGCCGCCTTTGCGGCCCAGGGGGCTCTTGCTCAACATTCTGACCCAGCTAAGGCTTCACGACCTCTTGATAAAAATCGCAATGGCATCGCTATTTCAGAGGGTGGATGTATTTATATTCTTGAGCGGCTTTCCGATGCAAAGAAGAGGGGAGCAAACATTTACGCAGAAATAGTTGGCTACGCTATAAATTCGGATGCAACTGATTTTGTTAATCCAAATGGAGAGCGCCAAATTCAATGTATGCATAAAGCTGTTGGCCGTGCAGGGATTAGTATTTCTGACATTGATATTGTGAATATGCATGCTACTGGAACAGGTACCGGGGACGTCAATGAATCTCAGGCCGTGCGCAAGGCCTTCGAAGATTCGTCTAAAACATATATAAATTTCACCAAGGGTCATATAGGTCACTGCATGGGTGCTGCTGGGTCGTTGGAGCTTGCTGGAAATATCCCAAGTTTTATGGATGGTATGGTTCATCCAGGAATGAATTGCACCGACCTAGATCCGGAATGTGCCATCAAAAATCTTGTGATTAATGAACCTAAATTCTTAGGGAACGTGAATTACATTCTTAACAATTCCTTTGGAATGCTTGGAATTAACTCGGCCCTCATTGTAAAAAAGTATATCGCTTAAGGAGTTTCTTATGGCAGACGTGAGACAGATTGTGATTGACATAATTTCAGACATCGCTCCAGACGAGGACGTCTCAAATCTTGATGATAAAAAATCTCTCCGCGAACAACTCGATCTCGATTCGATGGATTTTCTCGACATTGTTATGGAACTCAGAAAGCGCCATAAAGTTGAGGTTCCGCAAGAAGATTACCCAAGACTTGCCTCCCTCGAGTCTTGTGTCGCCTATCTTTCCCCAAAATTTGCAAAAGTTTAATTTCGATGAAGTACGATGCTATTGTCATCGGTGCCGGGATGTCGGGGCTTGCCGCCGGCATCCGTTTGGCCATGTTTGATAAGAAAGTCGTGATCCTTGAGAAGCATTCAATTCCAGGAGGACTTAATTCTTATTACCAGCGAAGAAATTTCCAAAAGGGTGGGTTGCGGCAGTTTGATGTTGGCCTACATGCTCTTACCAATTACATAAAAAAGGGCGAGAGGGGAAAGCCCTTTTCTAAGCTATTAAAGCAGCTTCGCCTCTCCTACGATGACTTTAGGCTCCGGCCACAAACTCATTCTAAGATTACTTTCCCTGAGATGGAGCTAAAATTCTCTAATGACTTCGAGCTACTTTTAAATGAAGTGCGGGAAAAATTTCCAAAGGAAATTGATAATTTTCTTTTGTTGACCGATAAAATTAAGTCCTTCAATGAACTCGACCTGTCTTTGGGCTATTCTTCTTCAAGAGCGATCCTGAAAGAACTCATCAAAGACGATCTTCTTATTGAGATGATCATTTGCCCACTTCTTATTTATGGTTCTGCCTGGGAAGATGATATGGACTTTTCTCAGTTCGTAATTATGTTTAAATCACTTTATTTTGAAGGTTTCTCTCGTCCTGAAGGAGGTGTTCGAACCATCCTTTCTCTTTTAATGAAGAAGCTTTCTGAATTGGGGGGAGAAGTTCGATTCAAAACAGCCGTTACACAGATCCTTATTAATGACCGAGGGCAAGCTTACGGTGTAATAGCTAATGGAGAGGAGTATCTAGCACCAGTAATCTTTTCATCTATCGGTTATCCAGAAACGGCGAACATTTCTCCCAGATTGAATATTTACCCAAGAGTGGGTTCAATGACTTTCATGGAAACGATTTTTGTCTTTGATAAAAAGATTGTAGTTCCTGATAGACCAACAATCATTTTTTATAACAATTCTGATAAATACAACTATCGGCCTGCTAATGGGCACTTTGATGATTCATCCGCAGTAATTTGCTTTCCTGACAACTACGAGTCAGAAGCTTGTGAGGGTGAAGGCGTCGTCAGAATAACTTATATGTCTAATTATTCCAGTTGGCGTGAATTAGGACAACTTCCATATGAAAAAATGAAAGAGAATGTAGCTGTCAGTGCAAGAAATCTTTTAGAGAAGTTCGCTTCAGATAGTGGTGAATTACTCTTTACAGATGTTTTCTCGCCCTTGACGATTGAGCGTTTCACCTGGCATTTGAATGGCACAGTGTATGGTTCCATCGATAAAACTCGTGATGGAACCACGCCTGTAAAAAATCTTTTCATCATTGGTACAGATCAAGGTTTTCTGGGGATCGTTGGAGCAATGCTTTCGGGGATTTCGATGGCGAACCTTCATGGGCTTATGGTGACTGAATGAGATTTCAAGATGTAAGAATTCACTCTATGGATTATGTAGAGCCAGAAATATTTATGACTTCTAATGAAATGGAATTGAGGCTACAACCCCTTTATGAAAGAGCAAGACTTCCAATGGGAAGACTAGAGCTTCAAACAGGAATCAAGCGTCGAGGATTTTGGAGCGTAGGCACTAGACCTAGCAGCATCGCCTCAGAAGCTGCGGAAAAAGTTCTAGAACACTTTCCCCGTGAAAAAGTAGAATTGATTCTTCACGCTTCTGTTTGCCGCGACTTCTTAGAGCCGGCAACCGCCGCCCAGGTTCATCGAAATCTAGGTCTTTCGCCAAATTGCATGATCTCAGATTTGTCCAATGCCTGCCTCGGGGTCCTTTCAAGTATTCTAATGGCAGGCCAGATGATTGAGGCAGGGGCGATTAAGACAGCTTTAATTGTCTCCGGCGAAAATGCCGGTCCTCTCATTGAAGAGACTCTTCATCATCTCCTTTTTGATGCTACTATGGATCGCAAGAAACTTAAACCCTATATGGCCTCTCTTACCATAGGCTCGGCGGCTGTTGCGGTTCTTTTGACTCATTCCTCTTTGGCCCCCCACGCGCCAAAAGTTCTTGGAGGAGCAACCATGACTGATTCCTCAGCGGTTGAACTTTGCCAGGGGGATGGATCCACCAAGAGTCTTATGATGAAAACTGATTCAGAGGCAATTTTGAAGGCAGGAGTCAAGCTCTCTTCACTTAACTGGATTAAGACTTTAGAGGTTCTTGGTTGGAAGACTGAGTCTGTGGATAAAATTATTCCACATCAAGTTGGTTCAGCACATCGCTTGGCGATGTTGACAAACTTAGGGCTGCCTACGGACCGTGATTTTCAGACATTCGAACAATTCGGAAATACTGGGTCCGCCGCCCTGCCTTTGACCCTGATGAAGGCAAAGGAGTCCGGATTTTTTAAACCTAATGATCGTGTGGCCTTACTTGGAATCGGAAGCGGTCTTACGAGCACGATGCTTGGATTGGAGTGGATGTGACTGCGATGAGAGAGAAAATTAAATCATTAGGCCTTGAATCACATTACCCCTTCCGATCTCACTTTCTTCGTCTTTTGGGAAATAGCCTTCATTATGTGGATGAAGGATCCGGACAGCCCATCCTTATGCTCCATGGTAATCCGACTTGGTCATTTTACTATCGAAATCTTATACAAATTTTTTCTAAGAAGTTTAGAACGATTGTTCCCGATCACATTGGTTGCGGCTTTTCTGATAAGCCACAAATTTATGATTATTCTTTAGAGTCTCACATTCAAAATGCTTATCAATTAATAAAGTTTCTAGACTTAAAGAAAATTATTTTAATTGTTCATGACTGGGGCGGAGCCATTGGGTTTGGTCTCGTTACACGATACCCTGAACTTTTTGATCGCATCGTGATCCTGAATACAGCGGCATATCCTTCAACTCATATTCCCCAGAGGATTAATCTTCTTCGTCAGGGTAAGGTGGGGGAGTGGCTAACTCGGAGGCTTAATCTTTTTGCCTGGCCTGCGACCTTTATGACCACTGAGAAGAAATTGCCGAGCCTAATTAAAAAAGGATATCTGCTCCCATATGATTCCTGGGATACTCGAATCGCTGTTGCAAGATTCGTTCAGGATATTCCTTTGGAAAAGCACCACAAATCCTATAGAACGCTCATCGACATCGAATCGAAGCTCAAATCTGTAACACATCCTAAGATGATCCTTTGGGGTGGAAAAGATTTTTGTTTTAATCAGCACTTTTTTGAGCGATGGATGGAAATTTATCCTGAGGCAACCGCTCACTGGTATTCTCGTGCAGGCCACTATGTTCTTGAAGATGAACTAGAAGACGTGTCTTTAAAGATCTCGGAATTTATAAATAAATAAGGGAGATCGATGAATATCGCTTATCGCATCAGGGGCATTTCTCAACAGTTTCCTGAAAAAAAGTCAGTTATTCTCGCAAAAGATGGTAGCTTCTATTCCTTTAAAAAATTCGAGGAACGTTCTAATCAAATAGCGAATAGGCTGGTAACACTAGGAATCGAACCGGGGATGCGCACTCTCTTGTTTGTAAAGCCTTGTCTGGATTTTTCTCTGATTACCTTTGCACTCTTTAAGATTGGAGCTGTCCCTGTTCTTATAGATCCTGGAATGGGACTTAAAAACCTTCTTACCTCAGTGAAACAGGTAAGGCCCCATGCCTTGATTTCTGTTGGAATGGTTCACTGGTTTCGTAGGATTAGACCCAGTTTTTTCACTTCTATAAGAGTAAAAATTTCTCTGCAGCGAGTAGGCGGCCGGACTCACTATCTTTATAAATATCTAGAAGATTCGCCGACAGATTTCAAGATTCATGAGGTAGGTCCAGAAGACTATTCGGCAATACTTTTTACCTCAGGAGGTACTGGAATTCCAAAAGGTGTTGTATATACTCATGGTATTCTTAATGCTCAAACAGAAATTCTCCAGAAGATTTTTTCATTAGATCAGAATAAGATTGATTTACCAGGATTTCCTCTTTTTGCACTCTTTACACTTGCCATGGGTATGACCTCTGTTATTCCTGAAATGGATCCAACTAAACCTGCAGATTGTGATCCGGTAAAGTTGGTGAAAAACATTCAAGATAATCACATAACCTTTATCGCTGGTTCCCCTGCAATTTGGGAGAGAGTGGGTAGGTACTGTTTTGAAAAAAAGATAAAACTTTCAACTGTTAAGCAGGTAGTAATGTTTGGAGCTCCTGTGAGAGCAGAGATTCATGAATTATTTAAAAATGTTCTTGTCGATGGAGATACTTACACCCCATATGGCGCTACGGAATGTCTTCCAGTAACTTTTATTTCTGGATCAGAAATCCTGAGTAAACATCTTCCTAAAATGTTGGCAGGAAAGGGTACTTGCATTGGAAGGCCTGTACCGGGAATGCAAGTCAAAATCATTGAAGTTACTGATTATTCTATTTCGGACGTTCATGAATTTGGACCTGGTATGATTGGAGAAATTGCCGTTCAAGGTCCCTCTGTTACTTCCTCTTATTTTGAGATGCCTGATGAAACTTCGAAGACAAAGATTTTTGTTGATGGAAAAATCTGGCATCGAATGGGTGATCTTGGTTTATTGGACCTTGACGGAAATCTCTGGTTTTTTGGAAGGAAAGTCCACCGTGTTGAAACAAAAAATAGGGCATACTACTCAATTCAGGTTGAATCTATTTTCAATCAACATCCTGAGATCAAGAGAACTGCATTGGTAAAGCTTGTATCCAGTGATGGAATCTTTCCTGGACTTGTAATTGAGCGCTTTGATAAAAGTACTAACATGACCGACACTTTTTTAAAGGAGTTGATTGATCTAAAGGAATCACATGTTTTTACTCGAGACATAAAAAATTTTTTTCTACATAAATCTTTTCCAGTCGACGTAAGACACAACATAAAGATTGATCGAATTTCCCTTTCTAGCTGGGCACAAAATCAAATGTGCAAAACTGTTAATGCAACGTGACTTTTGAAACGTTTTCCTTCTTGACATGTTTTAGGGTGTGGGGGGAAATGTCATGGAAAGAAGAGTGAGAATTAAAGTTTTGTATATTCTCCTTCTGTCCTTGGGTCTTCTCCTTTTAATGACACCATTTATTATCCCTATTATCTTTTCTTCAACTATTGCTCTCACGCTTCAGTCACCACTTCACTTCTTGATGGCGAAAGGATTGAGAAGGAAGCAAGCGGCTGCAACGTTAACGGCACTGTTTGCCTTAGTTGTCAGTTTACCGATTCTATTTTTTCTCATCCAGGGAACAATTACAGTCACAGCGAAACTTGAAAAACTCTCATTATCCGGTAGACTCCAGAGTGAGGGGATGAAGGAGATCTTTTCTGGCATGAGGCATGATTTTTCTCAGTTTGTGCACAAGTTTTTATCTGAACATCACCTTAGTTTTTTTAATGAAAAGAAGATTGACGAATACATTTCCGTTGGAGCGACTTTTGTTTTAAATTTTTTTCGCGATTTCTTAACAAGCCTTCCTGCCGTTTTTATTCTCTTTCTCATTATGATACTTTGCACTTTTTCATTTCTTTATCATGGCCAGCGGGTTCGTTTTTTTTTTCAGAATCTTCTCGGTCTTTCTGATGAAAAAATGGATTATCTTGTTCATGTTCTTATTATGGATTCAAGACAAGTTTATCTTTCAAACATTATCACAGGAGGAATACAGTCTCTTTTAGTTTCTCTTGGTGTTTCTTTTCTGGGTTTTGGTGATTTTCTATCAGTATTCTTTATTACGCTTATTTTTTCGTTTATTCCCGTAATTGGAGCTGCTCCGGTGGCGTTTTTCTTTTCTTTTCTCGCCTTTTTTAAAGGGAATTCAGTCCCGGGTCTGGTTCTTCTGGTGCTTGGAAGTATTGCGGGTGTCATCGACAACATTTTAAGGCCATGGTTGGCGACTTTCGGAGAAAGTAAAATTCCTCCCACCGTTGCCTTCATGTGTGTGATAGGGGGAGCCCTTTGGTTCGGATTTCCGGGCCTATTCATAGGTTTACTCATTGGTTCATTTGCTTTCGATACTTTACCTTTTTTTTGGAATGAATTAGACATTGAGAAATAAATACCCCCTCCATAAGATATTCATTTGTCCAAGATATGAACTCTATCTTTTATCACTCATTTTCTTTCCTCTTTGTGGACGAAAAAGGAATGAAGCTTTATCATGAACTTATGCGAATTCTAGTAACTGGTGGTGGTGGTTTCTTGGGAAGCCACATAATAAAAGAACTTTTAAAGAATCCTTCTTACATTGTGACCAATTTTTCACGCCATCTCTACCCAGAACTTGAGGATTTGGGCGTTCCGACGATCAGAGGAGATCTTAGAAATATAAATGACATTGAAAGGGCGCTGTCGCAGGGATTTGAGGCGATATTTCATGTGGCGGCACTTCCTGGAGTCTGGGGAAAGTACTCCGATTTCTTTGATGTTAATTTCACAGGTACGAAACTACTTTTGGAGGTTGCCCGTAAAAAGAGCATTAAAAAGTTGATCTATACTTCAACACCCTCCGTTGTTTTCAACAAAAAAGATCTTTTAGGTGTTGGTGAAGAACAACCTTATGCAACTAATTTCCTTAATGCCTATACTGAAACGAAAACCATGGCAGAGAAGCTCGTTCTTGAAATGAATGACGGGAAGGATTTTTTAACCTGTGCCATTAGACCTCATCTCATTTGGGGTCCTGGGGATCCTCATCTTTTTCCTCGACTCATCCAGAGGGGTAGGCAAGGAAAACTTAGAGTGGTTGGTGACGGTGAGAACTTGGTGGATATTATCTTTGTTGAAAATGCTGCCCTGGCGCATGTTCTTGCCTTTGAACATTTAAAACCTGGGTCTCCAGTATGCGGAAAGGCCTATTTCGTTGGCCAGGAACGACCAGTTAATCTTTGGAACTTTATCGGTCAGGTTTTAATTCAGTCAAAAATTCCACCTATTTCGAAGTCAATTGATGTGAATCTTGCTTATGGTCTAGGCTGGCTTTTTGAGAAGATTTTTTATTTTCTCGGAATCAATAAACCTGAACCTCCGATGACCAGATTCGTTGCTCTTAATCTTGGTAAGTCTCATTACTTTTCTCATGAAAATGCACGGAGAGATTTCGGCTATGTTCCTCTTATTTCGATTGAAGAAGGCTTAAAGAAAACCTTCTCACAAAGAGAGTCCATTAAGTAGAAGACCTATTTGCAAAAGACTTTATGATATTTTGGTCAAAGTAGTTTGAACTCATGCCTGCATCCACAATTAATGTTGAAGCATTTATTCCAGAACTTTTTGGTGAAAGTAGAAAGCATACTGTATTGGCGACTTCTTGAGTTCCTAGGGAGCTTTTCCTTAGAGTGAGTTCTTCAGCATAGAGGTAGTTATCAATGTAGTCGGGAATTCCAGCTGAGGCAGAGGTTTTAAGAGGTCCCGCTCCCACAGCATTAACTCTTATTTTTGAGAATTCGGAGAAGGATTTTGCCAGAAAGGGTACCGTCGCATCAAGCATTGCTTTGATGGGCCCGAGGTAGCCGTAAGAGGTAGCTTTGGTATTTGAAATAGAAATTGTGACGATACTTGCCTCTTTATTGAAATGATTTTTGAGCTGATTCGACATTTCAACCAGCGAAAAAGAACTAATCTGGGCCGCTTCAAGATAGTCTTCACGTTTGGTCTCAAGAAAGGGTTTTGGGCCTTCCGAGAAGTTAGCGAAAGCAAGAGAATGAAGAAAACCATCGATTTTGACTTTAAACTTATCTCCAAGGTTCCGGTCGCTTTTGACATCAAAAATAAAGACCTCTGATCCGGGAAATAGCTTCTTCACAACCTCGACATGAGATTCTGCCTGAACAGAAAAGATGCACTTCGCACCATTTTCAATTAGAGTTTTTGCCGAAAAATACGCCACAGACTTCTTATTTGCAACTCCTGCAACATAAAACGTCTTCCCTGTGATATTTAGAAAATTCATCAAACTTCTCCGTTCTCTACCAGCGTTGCTGCAAATTCAATGGTCATGATCGTTTTCCCCTCGCAGGTAATTTTCCCTTTCATGAAGGCAGCATTTGCCAGCATTTCTACAAAATCAACAGTAATATGAAGAAGATCTCCCGGTTTTGCCATATTTTTGAACTTAGTATTTTGAATTCTTGTAACCAGAGCAGTCTTTGAGTTTCCAGCAGCTTCCCCCTTCAGCGCCATAAGAAGAGCTCCCGTCTGAAAAACAGCTTCACACATTAGAACTCCTGGAAAAACCGGACGACCAGGAAAATGACCACGGAAAAAGTCTTCTTCACCAGTTAGCTTCTTAGAGGTAGTTATTTTGTCAGTTGTTCTTTCAACAATATTTTCTATGAAGAGAAAGGGCTCTCGTTGAGGGATATTTAAAAGAATAGTCTCAAGCATTTAGGCCTCCTGCGATATCGAGTGTAGCTCCGGTGATGTAAGAAGCTTCCTTTGATGCGAAGAAAAGAACCGCGTGTGCAACCTCTTCCACTTTTCCGAATCTCTTCATGGGAACTTGGGACTTGTATTCCTTTACCTGGTCTTCAGGAAGATCAGCGATGAGCTCTGTTTCAATAAACCCGGGACAAACGTTGTTGATGGTGATGTTTCTTTTTGCGACCTCCTTAGAGACTGAAAGAGAAAGGGCAATCTGTCCGGCCTTCGAAGCTGCGTAGTTCGCCTGACCTTGGAGTCCGAGTTTCCCACCGACCGAAGACATGTTGACGATCCTCCCAAAGCGGTTCTTCATCATCTGAAGGACCGCAAAATGGGTCATGTTGTAGGTGCCCTTGAGATTAGTATCAATAACGGAATCCCACTCATTCTCAGACATGCTCGCAACGATGTTATCTCGTCGGATCCCGGCATTATTAATAAGAACTTCAAGAGATGGAAATTGGGCCTCAAAGTCTTTGAAGAAGGTCTCTACTTCCTGAGAGCTTGCGACATTAAATTTTTTTAGAATAAGTCGGTTACCATAAATAGAGTTCTTCTCCTTAAACGCACTGGCCGCTTGATCATTTCCTGAATAGGTGGCGATGACCGTAGCTCCGGCCTTCAGAAATGCTTCCGTTAGGCCCGCGCCGATTCCGCGGGTACCACCTGTGACGATAACGTGCTGGTTAGTAAATTGATACATGTTTTTTCCCTGTGATGAGGTAGCTTTCGATGGCATTTGCCTGAATCGCTCCGTAGTTCGCAGCGCCCAGCCAGCCCGACATGATGATTCCGACAGAACCTGCATGGAAAAGCCCGTTAATGTTTTTATGGAGATTCATGGAGACGTCCAGACCTTCAAACTTTGTTCCGAAGGATGAGCCCTTTGGATGAAGTGTGTAGCGCTCAACTGTTAGGGGAGTTGCAGCCTCAACGATCTCGAGTTTGTCCCGGATATCTGGTATGAAAACTTCTAATCCCTTGATCGTTTCTTCGATCATGAAGTTTTTCTCCGCCTCATATTCCTCGGGGGAAAGCTTTTTCCAATCGTCGTAGTGACAGTTGGTCGATGAGACGATAGCAACTCGGGCGTTTTCTACATGGGGCCTAGTGTCTTTCGGGTAGTAGACCGAAAAAGTTCTCGACGTGACCTTAAGATCGAGAAGCTTCACTGGATCATAACTCGGATGGCTTGAAGTAAAAATCAGATCACCAATATGTGGAATGGTTTCCCCCTCTTTAAGTCCCATGTAAACTTGGCAGCTAGAGGAATTTAGACGAATGTCCTTGGTTTTCTCAATGTATTCTTTCGAAAAATGCTCTTCTCCAACGAGATTCAAGATGGTTGATTTGATATTCCCGTTTGACAGAACAACCTTGGTCTTAACACATTTTCCATTCGTCATCACATGAGTGACACGGCCCTGGGTGACGCCAATCTTTTCGACCTTCGCCTGAAGTTTTATGTCGACGTTATTCTTTAAAAGCTCTTCCTTCATTTTGTTGATGAGTTGATCCGTACCGCCTTTAAATGTGTAGACACCCTTACTCATAAAGTTAGAAAACACGATCCCGTAGGTAATGGCCGGATCATCAAGTGTTGAACCGTTGGCGTAGGTAATAGGCTCCATGAGAAACCTGATGACATCATTCCTACCCGGAAAAAATTTCTCATAGAGGTCACGGTTGGTCATCTTGGAGTTGTCGTAGAAGTTCATTGACCCCAGAAAATCAAAAAATCCGTCTACCGTTTCGCGTGAAACACCAAATTGTTCGACCATAACTTGGGTGTAATGTTCTTTGGTGAAATCTGTTTGCACGTTGAATTGAGGATTCACGAACCTTACGTCTTTGAGCTGAACGATAGAGTCCGCGATCTCTTTACTCCAGTACTTCTTGCAAGTCTTTATCATTCCAACTGGAAATCCGTGGAGAGAAATGTCGAAGACATGGTTTCTGTCGTTTCTAAAAAACCAAGTGGCAAATCCCCCAAGCTTGTTGTGGGACTCAAGAAGCAGGACTGAGTGTCCATTCCTTCCGAGGATGTTGGCAGCTGTCATTCCAGCTAGGCCCGAGCCTACGATGACGACATCATAATCTTTGGTAATTTCATCACGAATTTTATAGAGCATGACTAGTAAGCCTTGCGGAGCGTTAATATGATAATTATCATTCGTGAAGATTAGACGAATCTATCGAAAAAGTCATGAATTCCATTACAATAAAATGAAAGTATAACTCCGAGCTAAGGACCTCCATGCAGATTCTGGAACTCATCAAGAGAACGTTCAGCTTTGATCACCGATCGATCGGACTTTACCGAATCCTCATCGGTCTTCTTGTGGTTGCCGATGTGATTTACCGCTGGGAGGATTTAGGGAGCTTCTATACGGACATGGGTCTTATCCCAAGGGCAACGTTTGTATCAGAAATGTCTATGCCGTGGTCTTTTTCGTTGCACCTCGCAAACGGAAGCTACGGATTCATAGTCGGTATGTTCATGCTTCACCTCTTGTTCGGTTTAATGCTCGTTTTTGGTTACAAATCCCGTTGGGCGATAGTTGGCGCTTACCTCATGACTGTTTCAGTTCATAATAGGAACTGGCTGGTGAATAATGGAGGGGACGATGTTCTAAGATCGATTCTCTTCCTTTCGATGTTTTTACCCTTAGGAAGGACTTTTTCTATTGATTCGGCCCTCACGAAAGACAACCAAGAGAAGAAACCGGTGTTTTCATTTTGGGGTTTGGCTTTTTTCTTTCAAGTCTTTGCCATTTATTTTGTTAGCTACATTCTTAAAGATTCCGATGTCTGGAGAAGTGATTACACCGCATTTTTCTACTCCTCACGGCTCGATATCTTTGCTACCCCCCTTGGGATTTGGCTGAGAGATTTTGAGTTCATCGGAAAGCTCATAACGGTGATCAGTATTTATCTTGAATGGCTGGGGCCTCTTATTCTCATCTTCAGTTTCTTATTTGGTAAAAGGTGGTGGGTTGTTCGCACTATGCTTGTCTTCCTTTTTATCGGCTTTCATTTTGGCATTTTCCTTACGATGAATATTGGTCTATTTACTTTTATCTGTGAGGTGTTGTGGTGTCTTTTTCTTCCTGCTCCTTTTTGGGACAGGCTCTCTCAAAAGTTCCGTACTCTTGGCCATGATCGGCTAAAGATTTATTATGACGCCGATTGTGGTTTTTGTCAGAAGGGGGTTCGGATTCTGCGTGAATTCTTCCTTTTTGATAGCGTCGATGTCCTCCCGGCCCAAGGAAATAAATCTATCCACGGTGATATGGAAAAACATCACTCATGGGTTGTGGTAAATGGAATGGAGAAAAGATTTTTTCATTTTAGCGCCTTCCTAGAGCTCTTGAGGCATTCTCCGATTGGATGGCCACTACTTTTGGTTTTCGACACGAAGCCTTTTCGGTGGGCCGGTGATAAGCTCTACTATTGGGTTTCTCATCATAGACCTCTAATGGGTAGAGTTACTCAGTTTCTGACCTATCGTGAACCGTTAAAAGAAGTAGAAACGCTTAAGTGGCTGTCAGAAGCGGCAGGTGCCTTTATGTTGACCACCCTCGTAATGTGGAATTTAACGACCATCAAAAAGTATAATGTACAGGCCCCTTTTTTTCAGGATGTCACTCGTTGGCTTCATCTTTATCAGGAGTGGAATATGTTCGCTCCCTACCCAAAGCGAGATAATATTTGGGTTGAAATCCCCGCAGTTTTAAGTAACGGCTCCGAAATTGAGCTTCTGACCGGCGACCGCGACATATTTAGTATTAAAGACCAGGCATTTTATAACTATATCCCTAACGAGCACTGGAGAAAGTTTTATTTAAATATGTCAGATCGAACTGACTATGCTCGGTATTATGGGGCGTATCTTTGTCGTCAATGGAATAAATCAAACGTTAGATTGGTTCAAGGGACAACTTTAAGAAAGTTCGAGATAATAGTTTTCTCTCAAACTAATCTTTCAGACGGAGAAAAGGGAGGGATCTCCAGGAAACTATCCTGGAAACATTGGTGTTTTGATGAGGATTATCGAAAAGATAATCCTGACAAATTTAAGTAAAACTACTTTTCCGTCATCACCGTCACTTCAAAATCGGCGGTTACACTTTCGGGTTTCTCAAGAAAATTCTTGCAAAGATCTCTGAGTCTCTTTGATGGTTTGTCGGAATCTTGCTCTTTGAGAAGTTCATTAAATATTTCTAGGGCAGCGTTGAAGTCTTTCATAAGAAATAACTTGTAGCCGTTGAGATATTTTTCAAAAGCTTCCGAGTTTTTTGTCAGCCAATGGTGGGCGTGGAGTACCTCATGAATACCTACTGCTTGTGTTTTCCCTTTCACCACAACTTTATCTAAAGGCCTGGTCTTAATCTGAGCAAGATCTAATCGATCCAGAGTCATGTCTGAGATAAGAATCTGGGCGCCGTAGTACTTACACAAAGACTCAAGCCGCGCTCCCAGGTTCATATTATCTCCAAGTGCCGTATAAGAAAAGATCCGACTGGACCCCATATTTCCCACCGAGCATTCACCGGAGTTTAATCCAATTCCTACATTAAAAGTTGGCCTTCCGAGCTTCCTAAACTCTTCATTAATCGAAGGAAGAGAGTTTATCATTTTGATCGCAGCTTCGACGGCATACTGGGCATGATTTCCAATGCTGAGAGGAGCACCCCAAAGGGCGACGATAGCGTCGCCAATGTACTTATCCAGAGTCCCCTTTGTGTCAAAGACGATGTCGGTCATTGCTCCCATATAAATATTAAGCGAATGAGCTAGCTCTGTAGCGGAAAGACCTTCAGAGATTTTTGTAAAATCTCGTACATCTGAAAAGAGGCATGTGATGTCCATTTTCGTCCCGCCGACGTGTAATTTATCTGGGTCCTTGAGCATCTCATCAACAACGGTCGGCGCTACATAGCGGGCGAAGGTGCCGCGGATTTGTTTTTTTTCTTTGTTTGA
>JBEIFX010000017.1:0-50446 GCA_040382195.1 Halobacteriovoraceae bacterium
TACGGAAACTCCAAGGAGTCCAAGGGGAATGGTGGTCATGATAAGCCCCGGAGCTAGATAAGAACGGAAAATGTAGACCATAATGGCATAGATCCCGATGAGGGCGAGAATCATGGCGTTGGCAAGTGAGGTAAGAGACTCCTTGGTACTTTCCTGCTCGCCTCCAAAAACAACTGAGACTTCAGGATGCTTTAATGCAAGACTTTTAAATTTTTCAGCGACCAGTCTATTGGCCTCCACGCTGGTAATAATCTCAGTGTCGACATTTGCGGTAATGGTCTTCGCCCGCTTAAAGTCCAGGCGCTTAACTTGAGGAGTTCCTCGGGTCGTTTGGAAACTCGCGATCAAGGACAGCGGAACAAGATTCCCTCGAGCATCCATGATTTTTACATTACCAAGATCTTCTTCATTTTTTTTCGAGATGTCGGAGAACTTTACTTTAAGTTCGGCTTCTTTGTTATTCAAGGTGACGTCAGAAATAAAGGTTCCAGTGAGGGCCGTCCTTACGGTGTTGCCAACTGTTGCCGTTGATAGTCCTAAACGATCAACCTTCTCATAATCTAGGATGACTTTAACTTCATCTGGCCCATAAACCTCATCGACTTTAACATCGAATACACCATTCACGTTCTTAAGCTCACTCATCACATTACCTATGAGAGAGTCAAGGCTTTCGCCATTGTTGGATCGAAAAGTTACAGTGACGGGAGCACCTACTGGCGGACCGTTGACTAGCTCCTCAAAGGTGAGCCTCGATGCCTCAGGTTCCTTAATCGTTCGAAGTTTTTCCAGAACCTGCGAAAAGTGGATGTTGTCCTTCGCATAATCTGTCGCAAAAATTTTAACCAGTCCAACATTATCACCCGACTGACCTTTGATGTCCGTAGGCATCGCCATTGAAGTTCCGGCGTATGAAACAGAATGCTTAAGAATCTCATCACCTAAGATCTCCTTAATTCGCGCCTCAAGTCGCTGGGTCACGTTATAGGTTTTATCTACTTTTGTAGTCGGGGGCATTTCCAGACGAGCAAGATAAATCTCTGTTTGCTCTGCCGGAAAAAGAATGAATTTATTAAACACTCCGATCACTATAAAGGAGAATATAATCACCCCAAAGATAAAGAGGGCTGTCCAGTAGCGATGATCAATTGTCCATGCCATAAACTTTTCGAATTTCTTCGCAAATCGATCGAACCATGGCCCTTTATTTTCTTTGCTTCCAGCAAAATCTATTCTTTTTGCCACGAGGTGCAAACGCATCGGAAGAAGAAGGAAGCATTCCAGTAGACAAAAGATCAAGGCTGCCGAAACGACAATAGGAATGGCGTAAATAAATCGCCCCATAATTCCTGTGGTGACGAGCATAGGAAGAAAAGCAGCGATGGTGGTGAAGGCCGTGGCAGAAATAGGTATCCAAAGAGTCTGAACCGTTTCCACGGCTGCTTCAAGTGACCTGAGCCCTAGCTGTCGACGCCGGATGTACTCCTCAGCAATAACGATACTGTTATCAACGAGCATACCCATTGCGATGATCAGCGAGAGAATGGTTATTGAATTAAGAGTTAAACCAAAAGAGGGCATAATACCTAGAGTGGCGAGAAGAGAAATGGGAAGAGAGAGAGAAACCATGAGACCAATGCGTCCATGCATGAAAAAAAGAAGAACGGACACGACGACAAGGAGACCAAAGATGGCATTTGAGAAAAGAGTATTAAGCTTTGCTCCCACCCTGACACCTTCGTCATTGTAGACCGTAAATTTCGCCTCCCCTAGATACTTTTCTTCATAGCGTTCGAGAATGGGTTTTACCGCCTGAACAAGCTCTAACGTGTCAGCTCCACTCTTTTTCTGGATAGTCAGTAGGGTCGCCGGCTCTCCTTTGTAACGAGTAAGTGTACGAGGCTTTTCCTGACCATCTTTAACCACGGCCACATCTTTCAGATAAATAACCTGTCCGGAAAAAGTAGATCGGATGGGGGTCATAGAAAGTTCTTCGGCGCTTTTAATCTTTCCATCAACCTTCACTAACTTCTGGTTGTTATTATCCTCCAGCTCTCCACCAGGAGTGTTCGTGTTTCGCGCCCCGATTTTTCTCAGAACTTCGTCTACTCCAATATGAAAAGCGTCGAGCTTTTTTCGAAAAAGTTCGATCTCAAACTCTCTCTTCCGGTAACCATCAAGGATAACCGCTTTAACGTTTTTATTATCCTCAAGGTCTTCCTTGAGAGCGTCTGCGATAATGTCTCTTTGACGGTTAACGTTGGATCCGATGACCGCAATTTCCAGCGCCGCAAACTCTTCTGATTTAATTTCGGTAAATTTTGGCTTTTCCCGTAGATCGCTAGGAAGATCTTTCGCTCTGTCGATAACTTTCTGAAGATCCGACATCACGTCTTTAACCACGACTTTCGGATTATCCATATCAACTCTGACGACGATCTTACTTCGACCTGCCTGGGAAATGGAACGAACATCCTTAAGGCCTGACACAGTTCTGATCTCGTCTTCGATCTTCTTAGTGATTTTAATCTCAATATCCTCGGGAGTTGCGCCGAAGTACTCGGTTTCGATAATAGCAGTCGCAAAATCCACCGCAGGGTAGGATTCAGCGTTCATCTTGCGGATTCCTACTAGACCGAAGAAAATTAAAAAAATAGTTACAACGAAGGTGAGTTTGGGATTCGCAATAAAAAAGTAAGAAAGATTTTTCATTAGTTAAATCCTATTAAAGGCGCAAGGAGTTTCTGTGTAAATGACAAGGTAATCGAAAAGAGTGTTTAAAATCTGGAGCTGTGTATCGATAGTCATCAGCTGTGAATTAAGAAGAGCGTCCTGGTCGAAAACCAGTTCATCTACTCCGACCCTCGCCTGCTCGTATTTTCTGCGCATCAAAAGAAGCCTTTTGCGGAGTTCTTCTGAACTCTTTTTCTGAGTTCGTATGACTTCCAAAAGAAGCTTGATTGAAACAGATAGTTGCTGATGAGTGGTAATCACCTGGGTGTCGGTTGACTGAATGGAGGCCAGGAGTCTTTTTTCGTCATAAAGTTCTTTGACTCTTTGAGTGTCCTCTTTCACGTCTCCAACAGGAAGAGTGAAGTTCACACCAACTTCATAACCTGTGCGATTCTGTTCATTCTGATCGTCGATGGAACTAGCATAACTTCCCCGTGTATATTTGTCTTTGACCACTTGAGAACCTACACCGGTTGATTTCACGGTTCCGAAAAGCTTAACGTCAGCTGAAGCATACCTTGAATTTACCAGAGAATTACTGGCCCTAATCTCTTTTAATAGAAAGATGACTTCGTCATACTTTGTATTTTGGTATGGGGTTCCGGGTAAACCCGAGATAATTGCAGTACAAGAGAGGACTTCGGAGAAAGTTTTATCGAGATCGTACTTTTCAAGCTGAATCTCTTTGTTCGTCAGCTCTGGGAGAAGGTTCCTGAGCTGTTTTAAGAGTACCTCTTTTTGATATTTCAAATAAAGAAGAGTTCCTTCGCGGCTCGCTAATTGGGCCTCATAGCGTGCGACTTCATCGGCTTCGCCTACGGCATTTTTTTGTCTCTGTTTGGATTCATCAAGCTGCTTTTTAGCCGTCTCGAGTAGCTGCTGTGAGATTACTGATGACTCCTGATTGGCCACCAGAGACCAGTATAAACGTCTTAAAGATATACGAAATGTTTTAAATTGAATCTCTTTTTCAATTTCTGCTTTTTTCTTATCTAGCTGAGCCGATTCCAGTTCGGCACGGGATACTCTTCCCAATAGGTTCTTCCAGAGGTCAATTTGGGCGGTGAAAGCGAGAGTTGTTGTCGTGACATTATTGAGCTTTCCAATGAATGGATTTTCTGCTGAACGCTGGTCTGTGACAAAATAGGCAGCTGTCTCAATTCCCTCTTTAAAAATCTTCCGAACTCCGAGCTGTGCCTGTTTCACAGGAGTAAAAACAGGTTGAAACTCAACAATGGCCCTTTCGTTGGTTTCTGCTATGGAACTCTTACCAAAGATCTCTGGAGCAAACTTTTGGGCCGTCTCACCTTCCCTGAAAGAGATATTAAGAAAAGCCGCTTCAATTTGATCCATCTGAGGAGATCCCTTTGAACTTATCTCTTCCAATGAAGATTCAGACAGGGAGTGAATAGATGAAAAAGAAGATGGAGAAGTCCCTAAAAAGACTATTAAAATCATAGATTTAAGCATGTGGTTTCCATGGACAGTTGTTTCAAACGTTTGTTTAACGGACTGTACACGAAATCCCTAGGGTCGGAAAGATTTGTCCATGATTTTTTTACGAGGTTTTAGTAACGAAGATCACACTGGTCCAAGCACTCTTGGTCATTCATCGCTCGCCTTGTTGTCACGAGCTCTATGCCATACTTGTCGGCGACAATGTCCTCTCTATCGGCATTTCCATAGCCGAGAGCATCTTTGAATTCCTTTAAATAACCCACGATTAATACTTCTTTTGTATTACACCGCAGAGACAGCATACAGGAAACTGTACAATGACGGTTTTTATCATGGTTCGAATGCTTGGAGGCGACCTTGATAACCGCATCCGCATGCCTCAGAGAGCAGAGGATCTGCGGATCAGCAAAGGCGCTAGAAACAACGAATAGAACGGAGAGACCAAAAATAAAGGTTTTCATATGAGGAACTTATCATCATTACAATGGAATGAGTCATTCACTGTAAAAGATACCCCCTACTTTCGAAAAATTTGCCAGTTTATTTTTCTTTATCAGTGATGAGAGAAATATTTTCAAGTTTGTTGGCCTGAAGAAGATCTAAGACCTTCACCAAACGAGTGTACTTCACGTCCCCATCTACCCTCAGGTTCACTAGGGTTTCTTTCTGCGCCTTCTCAAAAGTGGCTGGGAGATCTTCGATTGATGATTTTTTGCCATTAATGGCCACTGCTGTGTCCGAGAGTTCAATAGTCAGCTGGTCGATTTTTTTTTCGGCCCCGGCCCCCTGCTCTGTTTTCGGAAGTTTCAGGAGCAACGCCAGCTCATCTTTCTTAAAGGTCGAGGTGACAAGGAAGAAAATGAGAAGAAGAAAGACCATATCGATCAATGGGGTGAGATCCATTGTAAGAGATTCTCTGCGGCTTCGGCGTCCCATAAATTTTACTCTGCTTTAAGCATCGGGCCAATATGCTTTTCAATATTGATCTCTAGGTCATCGAGTTCGCCTGAGAGATAGTTGTGAGCGATATAGTGAGGGATCGCAACAATCAGACCCACAATCGTTGTGATGAGAGCATAGGAAATTCCAGAGGCAAACTGTCCTGGGTCTGTAAGACCTTTAGAAGATATGACTTGGAAAGCCTGGTAAATCCCTATCACCGTACCAAGAAGTCCTAAAAGAGGAGCAGTGGTGGCGATCACTTTAATGCTGGTCATCCCAAATTCAAGTTCATGCACTCTTTGTGTAATACCGTCTTTAACCAGATCTATTTGTCCTAGGAGATTAATAGACTCAAATCTTTTTTTAAGATCAAGAGCAAGGGCCTTAGTTTCTGAATCTATCCTCTTTTTGAAGTCTCGAAAAATAAAGAGTCTCCATAAAATAAGTGATAGGCCAATCACATTCATCGACACGAGAATCCACGTGATCGATCCACCAGCATTGATGAAGTCAATAAGACGCATACATATCCTTTTATCAATTCTTAAATAGTCACAAATTTCACAGGAATCTTGATATCCATCTTCGCTTCACCTATCTCTTTGGGAATCGGTTTAAAGCGTTCGACTTTTTTTACTGCATCAAGAGCAGACTCGTTGAGGCGATCGTAGCGAGACGGAGAATCAATCCTGACATCAATGATATGTCCATCTTCAAGTAACGTAAAGGCAACAACTACAGTTCCTGATTGGCCGAGGCGTCGACTGAGGGTTGGGTAGGACTTATTTCTATCAATCATGGCCCTAAGCTCAGCCTTATAAACTGAAAGAAGATCATTTCTCCCCTGAGCAGTAGAACCAAACTCAGACCCCGTCGCGGTGGCCGCAGTGTCCTTAATCGCTGAAGGCTCCAAAGGTTTGATTGGTCTTCGATTATTTGGCGCTAAAGTCTTTGCTGGTTTTATTTTTGAAGAGGAACTAACGACTCGAGAGGCAATTTGTAGTTTTAAGACTCCAGGTCCAAGACTTGAAATTTTTTGTCTTAAATACTGTGACTGACTGATCTGCCAGGTTCCCATAAGAAAGAGAATATGGGCCATCGTGATCGTTGAAAAATGAGCAAAAAAGCTTTTGGTCATAGCAGAGTTTTATATATCAAACACTAGACGAAGTCCATGGGGCATGACAAATTTATATGACTTTAAGCACTTGAAATTTCTTGAGGGAAATATGCTGGAAACAGTGAATGATCTTCTTGGCCCTGTCGCCCTAATCTGGAATCACAAACTCCTTACAATCGCGGGGATAAAGTTAAGCCTTGGTAACATGACCATGGCCCTCACCATGCTACTTTTTGCAACTCGCCTTTCGCGGATACTGTCTAAGGCTATTGATCGAAGGCTGATTACCCCTTTCGTCGATGACCTAAGCTCTCAGACAACTTATCGAACTTTCGCCTTTTATGGCAGCTTAGCGGGATTTGTGACACTCTCCCTTGCAATTGCGGGAATTCCTCTGACAGTCTTTACTGTTTTCGGAGGTGCACTTGCTATCGGAGTGGGTTTTGGGTCACAAAATATCGTCAACAACTTCATCTCTGGTATTATTTTGCTTGTGGAAAAGCCCATCAAAGTTGGTGACATCGTAGAACTTGATGGCATAAGTGGGTCAGTCACTTCAATTGGAACTCGAAGCACGCAGGTAACAAATCCTGAGGGCAAAATATTTGTTGTTCCTAACAGTTTTTTTCTGGAAAAAAGTGTCCTTAACTGGTCCTATGAAGCACCAGTCGTAAGAACATCAGTAAACTTTGGTGTGGCCTATGGATCGAATGTAAAGTTGGTTGAAAATATTTGCATGGATATTCTTTTAAACACAGAGGGAGTTTTACAACATCCTCTTCCTCTTGTGCTTTTTGATAACTTCAGCGACTCAAACCTTGAGTTTCAACTCCTTTTCTGGTGCGACTTAAGAGAGGTCACATCTCTGGGAGAAGTTCGCAGCTCTTTGCGCTTCAAAATAGATGAACGATTCAAACATCACAAAGTAGAAATGGCATTTCCTCAGAGAGATCTCAACTTAAAAATCTCTCGGCCAATTGATGTTAAAGTTTCAAACTAATCGATGATGAAGACCTAAGGCGCCGGCGGCTACACCGCAAAGACCTTGACCTGGAAAGACAGTATCTCCTACGCGGTAAATACCCTCTACTTGCGTTAAAGGTGAGAGAATTGATTGAGGATTCATCCCATAAAGAAAAGGCAGTCCTCCCACAAAACCATTTTTTCTTCCCGTATATCGCTCAAAAGTTTTTGGAGTACCTGTAGTCACAAACTTAAATTCCTTCAAATTAAAGCGCCTCTTAACATCATCCATTATTACAGAAAGAAGCACTTCTCTGTTGATTTCTTCAGAAACAAACACATGAGTCGATATAGTCACCGCTTGAAGGCCTGGGGGTGCCCTTTTCTCGTCACCTGGAACAGAAAAAGAAAGAAAGTAATTTTTAACTAGAGGATGGTTCAGGTGAACTTGATGATATAGCTCCGTATGATCTCCGGCCGTACCAAAATAAACAGTGAAAGCTCCCCAAGCTTCAGGCCGCTTCTTTGCTTCAAACTCAAAAGTTTTCTTAAGATCACCCTTGCTTATTTCTTGGAGATTCCAGATAGGAAGATTTAGGATGATCTGGTCTCCAGCTATTATTTCTCCGCTTTCTAGTCCTACGAGCCCTTTCTCAAAAAAGCATACCTTGGATTTTTTGCGAACTAAAACCCCTAAGTCGTTAAGTTCTTGTTCAAAAAAATCCATAAGACCTTTCATTCCCCCAACGGGAGCATAGGTTTGAGCCGGATAAGAAAGGGCCATAGCCCCCACGATGAAAGGAATTTTATCGGAGTTTGCTTGAGCGGAAATGAGAAGAATCCCATTTATTAATTCAAGATATGATGGATGATCAAGACCAAAAGACTTAAGAACATGTTCGGTAGAAAGAAAAAGATAAGAGACCAGTGAAAAATACTCCGGATGCTTAAAAACCGGGAGGAGGTCAGAAATACTTCTAAAGGGAAATGTTCGGACATCCCGTAAAAGTGCCCAGCTTTTTTTGTTGATCAAAAAAATTTTTTCCCAGAATGGTCTGTGATTTAAATGAGGAAAGTTTCTGTAAAGTTCATCCATCCATTTATCAAAATCACGATAAAAACGGACGACCTGACCACTCGAGAGGTGAAAAACAATCCCTGGATCAGAGGGGTGAAGAGCAGGAACCTTTCCTATAAGATTGAAGAGTTCTCCCAAAGGTTCACTCTCACCGACTCCTGAGATGGTTGTGGCCCCAGCGTCAAAAATAAACTGACCACGACGAAACCAGGAGGCACATCCTCCCAAAGCAGAATGGGATTCTAGGAGGGTTACCTTATCCCCCCGCTTGGCACTTAGGAGTGCAGAGACAATTCCTCCACCTCCGGCCCCTACGATGATAGTTGATTTATTTAATGGCAGATTCAATTTTCTTTATCACATCAGTACTATTTGGTCCCGTAAAAGAGCTGAAACGATCTATGACTTTTCCGTTCTTATCCACAAGAAACTTTTCAAAGTTCCACTTAACCTCTCCCTGAAAATCTTTTGGACTCTCTTCGGAGAGGAACTTATAAAGGGAGCGCTTCTCTTTGCCCTTGATCGTTTTTTTTGTAAGAATGGGAAAAGTAACATTGTAATTTTTTTGGCAGAACTCGAGCATTGCCTTATCATCCTGGGGTGTCTGACCTCCGAAGTCATTTGTAGGGACTCCTAAAACGACAAAGTTTTTATCTTTATATTTTTTGTAAAGAGTTTCGAGGTCTTCGAGCTGCCCAGTGAAACCGCATTGTGACGCGATATTAACTATTAAAAGAACTTTTCCCTTCATGCTAGAAAACTGAAATTCTTCCCCCTTAATTGTCTTATCTGTGATTGCATAAAAATCTGCCCCAATTGCTGAATTTAGAAGCAGCAATAATGTGACTAAATACTTCATAGGATCCTCCTCGAGATTGGTTATTCATTATGTAGCCAAAAGAGGCCAATTTAAAGGATTCGTTTACTTTTGTATTTGTACAAGACTTAGACCTCTTTTCTTGCCTAAGTCCTTAACTTAACCTAATATTCGTTCAAATGATGAATGAGAAATGCTAATGAAAATTGACGAACTCAAGGCACAAATTGATGAACTAGATTTAGAGATGACTCGCTCAACAATCAGTGATCTTTCTAAAGAAATTGACGAGCTCGTTAAGGCCGGCGGAAAAAAATTTAGACCTGGATTAATGTTCTTGATTGGCAAGGTTTTTAATCTTTCCTTTGAGGATCTTAAAACCTATGCTCGTGCCGTGGAACTCACTCACCTTGCAAGTCTCATTCACGATGACGTCATTGATGACTCAGATAAAAGAAGAAATCACTCTACTCTTAATGCCCTCCGTAACAATACAACCGCGATTTTGGCCGGCGATTTTGTTCTCTCTAGTATTATGGGAGAACTGGCCCTTCTTAATCGAAATGAACTTCTGATTGACCTTACGAGGAGCATTCAAGATCTTGCCGACGGTGAATGGCTTCAGTACGATCTAAAATCAAAAGATCACGTAAAACAAGAAGATCTAGAACTCATTTGCATCAAAAAAACGGGAAGCCTCATCCGCTATTGTTGCACGACTCCAGCTAAAATTGCCGGTTATGCAAATCTTGATACTCTGGCACTTCTTGGAGAACGTATCGGTCTCATTTTTCAAATGGCCGATGATATCGTTGATGGTTTTAACCAAAGTGGACGACCAGCGTTTCAGGACATTACCAATGGCCAGCTTAACTATGTAACTCTCAAGCTCCTAGAGCTTTATCCAGATCTTCAAGAACCAATTTATAAACTTAAAAATCGCGAGATCAACAAACTTCCATGGAGTGAAGAGCAGTATCGAGAAGCGATTCTTGAGGTTCATCTTGAGATTGATCTTGAGAAAAAAAAGCTAGTTAATATCTTCACAGATCTCTGCCAGGAAAAAAATCATCCTGAGCTTGTTGAAATTTTTGAAATGACCCTCTCGAAACTCCAATCCAATTACACTTGCCAGTTAGGACTTCAAGACCTGTCGAATGGTTAAATTTAATCGTTCTTTATTCTGAAGAAATTTCTCCGATCCACTTGCCAAAGTTTTAGCATATATTGATCCTACCCCATGTCGCATAAGTCTGGCACTTCCGCCAAAGATATAGATACTGTTTCCAGGTATCTTGGTATCTCTGATTTCTCCATCTTCATCCTCAAAGAAAAATCGGCAGGTTGATCCGAAATTTATTCCTATAATGGGAGCTGTTTTATTGGGCTCATCTTTATCTATGTGCATTCCCATTGAAGAATTTTCGGTATAAAAATTAACCATAACGCTCTGAGGAAGATACTTCTCGACTGGATAAAAATTTTCTAAGATCTCTAGGGAAAGGGAATTAAGTTCCTGTGGTATGGAAAGAGGCTTTTCCCCTGTCATTGGAATCTCCTCATAGTAGCTGTAGTCCAGAGGATTCCAATAAAGGCCCAGGCACATGAACTTTTTCACTGGATACTTAGGTGCTTTATGAAAGCGATTTGGTCGAAGATCTGGATGATGAAAGCCTCGAACAGGATCCCCTCCCAGCTCAAGGATGAGACTTATCCATTTTGCGGCTTGCACGGGGCCAAAAAAGTCCTCTACAATAATAAAATCAGAACGCGGATAAAGAACTTTCATTCCTAGATCATAACGGAGAATATTTATGAGTGACAAACAGATCCAGGACTGGCGAGAAAAAATCCGCTCCACCTATGGTGATGAGTCAAAACTTTATTCGTATCTCTTTACAACTATGGATAATTTCTATTATCGCTATCTTGAAACTACAACTCATAAAAATCTGACAACTGAAAAACTAGGCCCTCACCTTTGGGGCGCGAGATCCACTGAAGGATCAATGATTGATGCTCTCAAGCTGACAAACCGAAATGCAAAAGATGGAATCATTGAACTGGCCAAGTCTGTTCCTCGTTCTTTAAGTCCAATGGTTCTATATGAGCTCCTGGTAAATGTAGAGGAATTAACTACGGATCATGGAGAAATTGAAATTGTTGCTATTATTGATTGGGGATTTCCTGACTTTGATATTGAAGACAAGCGACTCAAAAAGATAGTTCATTTTAAATACTCCGATTTATCTCAATTTAGGAAGGAACTTGCTCAAAAGCTTGAAGAGGCTTGCGAAATATTTCTTTGATTTAGGCGTTTTGACGGACATTTTTAAGATAAATTTTTCGGATCAGCCAGACAGCGAAGATAATCAGGACCACAATAGTGACGTACTTTTTGAACTCTGAGAGCTTCTGAAGGATGACTTCTCCATATTCTGATACAAAATAAACCTGAGTGGGCACAGAAATCAGAGCAGCGAAACCATCAATTGAAACAAACTTCCAGGCGGGAATCCCCAAAAGACCACAACTCAAATGACCTGGAAAGCGAAGTCCAGGGGTGAAGCGAAAAATACCACAGGCCCAACCACCATATTTTTGGAACCAGGAATTGATCCTATCGAAGCCTTTACCGGCAACCTGTCGCTGAAAAAATCTAGTCTTTACAATCCTCGCTCCAAAAAATTTCCCAATTAAAAAGACGACAAAATCGCTTATAAAAACGGCCAGAAAACAAACAATGCAAAGAGTCACGACATCGACCCCCTCGGCACCAGGAAAAGGAGGCACAAACTTGTCCGGATGCTGGGCCATATAGGCCACAAGTCCAGCACTAATGAGGACTAATTCTTCCGGAATAGGAAAACCAAAGGAGCTGGCAAACATAAACAGAGTAATGAAACCATAAACATAGGTTGGTTGATAGGCGTATTGAGCAAAAAAAGTCATAAGGCCTTGGGGGCCGAAGTCGATATCAAGCATGTAAGAAATCTTAATAACAACTCCCAAAGAAGGAAAGAGAAAAGGACATTAAATATCCGATAAAAGTTCCCGAGGTCTACTCTGGACAGCGCGCCATGAGGCAATCAATATTGTCGATAAACAAAGAAGCATTAAGAGAAGGAAAGGATAAAGTATTCTTTCCCAATCAATACTCCATGATAATTTAAAAACCTCAAAACCAATAATCTGGGCCATACTCCAACCTATCAAGAGTCCAAAACTCACGGCGGTAAAGAAAACTACACCAAACTCGCAAAGAAGATTTATTCGAAGTCGCCAAGGGGAGAGACCCAGGCTTTTCAGAAGAGCTAGGTCATAATAGCGACGATAGACCTGATCATGGGACAGGCCATACAAAATAATTAGACCAATGGTCAGGGAAAGCCAAGACATGAGTTCAATGGCCTTTCTGGACTTAGTGAATAAATTGGTAAGTTTTATGATAAGTTCCTCCACATCAATAAAAGAGACATTAGGAAACTTATCCACCGAGGCACGCTGAAGAGAGAGCTTCTTTTCTTTCGGAACCGATAATATAGTTGCAAGAAACGTTTTCGGAGCACCATCTAATACTCCAGGCTCGATGGTGACAAAAAAATTAGGGTAAAAAGAAGTCCATTTCACCTCCTTAATGTTACGAACAAGACCTTCAATTTCAACTCCCTGCACATCAAAGGTTAAACGGTCTCCAATTGAAACATCCATTCTGCTCGCCCAGCGTTTTTCAATTGAAACATAGGGAAGCCGATCGCTACTTCCCTTTTGGGGAAATGATGCGCCTTCAACTATCTTTTCTGCCTTTGTAAGGTAGTTTCGGTAAGTAAGATTAAGTGCATGACTTCGAAACCTGTCCGCCTCGTCTTCTTCACTTGAGCGGAAGTCGTAGTCCTGCTTCTTTTTAATAAACTTCTGACCATTGACCTTCTCTAAGCGCGCTCGGATCATTGGCGTGATAAATTCGAGTGGTGTTTCATTTTCTCGTGCTAGAAAGACTAATGGCCCAAGTTGCTCTTCTTGAATATCAAAAAGAAAAAGTGATGGTTTTTTATTGTCTGACAAGAATTCATTTAGAATCATCACATCAAGCTGGAGGATAAGCGAAATAAGGGCTGCCCCCATAGCAAGGGAGAGAAAGCTTAGAGTCAGTTTGTGACCAGAACGCATCAGTCCTCTGAGAGCAATACCGAATTCAATGAAAGGAAGACTCAAGCCTTTACCGTTTACTAATTTCTTTATTGACCACTGTCCAATCTTGACCAGCGCTATTGAAAGAATAAAAACAACAAAGATTGAGAAGAAGAAGATGGAACCCGTACGAAAAGATCGTGCAAGATAATTTGAAAAAATCCAAAGAAAAAATGCAAATGGAAAAAAATCATAAAAACGAAATCTCCCAAGAGAAATTTTCTGAGCTTTAATCTGTACACCCATCTCTGTTCGAAGGAGACCTAAAATTAAAGGGAGCAGAATCAAAAGTGAAAGCAGGTAAAGAAATGGTAAGTCCTTTAATATCCTCCAAAAAGATATGGCTTTCCCCAGCTCAAAACCTAAATTTTCAGATAGAGTTGGTGCTAGCGCCTGATAAAGTGGGACGATACCTATTAACTCAAAAGCTATGACGATGAAAAAAACTATAGAGTACTGGAAAAGGATACCCAGAGCGATAGTATTTTTACTGAGTCCGTAGAGATTTAATACACAGAGATCTCGAAGTCTTGCATGAAGATGAGATTGGTAGAGATAGAAAACTCCTACAAGCGAAAGAATCAAACCGATAAGAGCAGAGAGCGCCATAAAGTTAGTTATGATGTTGAACACTCTCCCTGTTTGTTCAGAAGCATCTGTCGGCAGAGTGATCTTTATGGCCGAGTCTTTAATTCTTTGGAGAAGCAGGCTTTTAATGTCTTTGATATTATTGGGATCGAAAGTCTTTAATTTAAAGTGATAGGCAAAACTTCCGGTAGCTCCAGGTTTAGTAAGTCCCGTGGCAGAAAGTTTTTCCAGAGGAAAGTAAATACGAGGCGCCAGAGAAAAACCTCGCAGTCCCAAAGAAGAGTCTCTGACAACTATGCCAGAAATTTTCATGGTAACATCTCCCACTTTTAGAATCTCTCCAACATCAATCTCCCATTGGTCGGCGAGGTCCTGAGAAATATAGAGTTCTTGATTATTGAATTCTCCATCTCTCAGAATAATTTCCCCATAAAAAGGAAATCCGGCCTGAGTAGACCTAATCTCCACCAATCGGCTGGACTTTTTTCTATGGTGTGAAACCATAGAGTAGAGATCAATAACGTGGTAATGATCATTGGGATAAACACTCAAGACGTCAAAGAGTATCTTTTGTTCAATAACAGTAAACTCTCTTCTGGCCGAGACAGAGATGTCCGAAGTCAGTAATTCATTAGCACTCTCCTGTAGCTTTTCTTGAATTCTCCCAGAAATTAAGCTGATACCTATGAGCCCTAAAGTACCTAGAAGAGTCGTAAAGAAAAATATTAAAAAAAAGAGTGGATATTTCTTCAACTCTTTTGAGAGAAAAAATCTTAACTTCAAACGAATCTTCCATGTTCAAGATGAACAATTCGTCTACAGCGCTGGGCCAGCTCTTGGTCATGGGTAACCAATATCAGTGTCGTCTTGGTTTTTTCGACCATCTGAAAGAGAAGATCCATGACGGTAGAGCCAGTATCCTCATCGAGATTTCCACTCGGTTCATCTGCAAACAAGATACCTGGATTGGTCGCTAATGCACGAGCGATCGCCACACGCTGACTTTCTCCCCCACTTAGTTGACTCGGAAGATGATCCCTCCGATGAGAGAGGCCAACACTCTGGAGAAGATTGTTGGCCTTGTGAAAAGCATCTGGTATTTTTAGAATCTCTAGAGGTAGCATAACATTTTCAATTGCCGTAAGTGTTGAAACAAGATGAAATTGTTGAAATACAATTCCCATCTTTGAGGCCCTAAACTGAGTGAGTTCTTTTTCAGTCATTAAGGCAATATTTTCTCCTTCTACAAAAATATCACCAGCATCGGGGCGATCCAGTCCCGCGAGAAGTGATAGTAGCGTTGACTTTCCTGATCCTGACCTTCCGATAAGGGCCACCGAATCGCCTACAGGGATCTCAAGGCTGATTTGTTTTAAAACTTCAACCCTCGTTTCTCCTGATCCGTAGCTTTTTTTTACGTTATTCATAATGATTGCTGGAACACTCATAGTAGTGGCTCCAAAGCATTCAAGACAATCTGAGCGATAATTTCATGACCTTTGGAGTTCGGATGAATTCCATCAGATAAATTATATTGAGACTTTCCACCTACACCCTCCAACAAAAAAGGAATAAGTTTTATTCCGTATCTTTGAGCAATCTCTGGATAGATCTTCTCAAACTGTATCCGATATGATTCTCCCATGTTAGTGGGCATTTTCATTCCCGCCAAAATAACTGTTACTCCTCGCTCTTTTGACTTTTCTATAACGAGGGAGAGATTTTTTTTAGTTTCTTGAACTTTAAGTCCACGAAGACCATCGTTGGCACCCAAGGCAAGAACTAAAATATCTGGCTTTGCTTTAAGATACCAGTCCAGTCTTTGGGGGCCACTAGCAGAGGTGGCTCCGCTAACTCCGCCATTTATGATCTTTACTTTCTTTTTCTTTTTCGTAAGCACTCTTTCCACAATGGCCGGATAGGCCTCCTCTTTGGAAAGCTGATATCCCTCCGTAAGAGAGTCTCCTAAAAAGAGGATCGTCGTACCAAATGAGTTCGAAGAAATGAATGCTATTATTATTAAAAGTAGCCTCATCCTATTCCTTGAAATATTTTTTGTAGCGACCTGGTCTGATAAAAAACATAGTCCATAAGAATGGCTTTATTAAGGGATCGAGTACCCCGGAAGTGCATTCGTACTGGATGTCATCTATAATTTTACATTCAGTCTCAGAAACTTTATCAACTCGGTGATGATGTTTCCAAGTTTTTAAAGGCCAAGGAAGCTTTTTACCCTCATCAATAAATGACCAGCCGTTTTCATTTGTTTCCTCAAAAGTGATAAGACTTATCCATTCCTGCTTCAAGGCATCCGGGCCGAGGAGAATATGAACTTCATCACCTTTTTTACAACCATCAAATCTTTTAAGTTCGAAAGGAATGATTTGAGGGGCAAGGAAAATGAATAGATCTTTATTAAAACGATCTCTCACTTCTTGGAATGATCGCGAAATTGAGGTTTCAAAGTATAGTTTCATTTTTCCTTCTTCATTTTATCAATTTCAGATTTAAGCTGCTGAACTTCACTTTTTAGAGATGAAATCTGGCCATGAAGTTTATTTATTTCGATGACTAAGCTATCAATGCGTTCTCGCTGATTATTACCTTCCAAGTTGTCATTTTTGTAGTACTTTTGATCTTCTGGTGTCAGATACCCATATTTGTCGACACCCGAGGCGATACTCGAAAAAACAATTAGGATAAAAAATAAAAATTTCATTCAGTCCTCCGACAAAAAAACAAGAATCGTCAAGTATGGGCCTCTTGGCAACAATGTGAACTCTCTGTTTAAATAAATCATGATTAAAATAGCTTGTATATTCTCCTTTAAAATGTCGAGCTGGATTACCTTAAAATACCAAGTTGGCCTCATATGAAGACTTGCGCACTCGCTCAATATGAAAATTAGTGTTACTGGCCTTGGGTGGTATGGTTCAAAGCTCGCCGAGGAACTCCAATCAGAGGATCATGAAATTTGTGGGACCACCAGAACCTTGGATAAAAAAAAGCTTCTTGAAAGTAAAGGATTTCAGGTCGATCTTTTGGACGAGTCTTTGGTACCAAATCAAATAAATGATGCTGACATCGTTATACTCAACATTCCTCCCTTTGAAGGCCAGCTGCAATGGTTTCAAAAGTGGCCATGGAATAAAAATTCCTGGGTTATATTTATTAGTTCCACTTCTGTTTTTCCATTTCCAGACTCACCCAGTGGCAAACTTCTCCTAAATGAAGAAAAGTGGGTTCAATCGTCATTTGAAAAGTGGACAATCATTCGCTTTGGAGGACTTTTAGGTGAAGACCGTCACCCGGGAAAATATCTTAGTGGACGAAAAAACCTTCCCGGAAGAAAGTGGCCTGTGAACCTTATCCATATTGATGATTGTTTAGGAGTCACGAAGGCAATTATCCATAAAGCGATAACAGGAAAAATCATTCATGCAGTGGGAGATAATCACCCAACGAGAGAAGCGTTTTATACGGACTACTGTCATAAGAAACAAATTTCACTACCTCAGTTCGATCCAAACGATGATTCCGAGGGAAAACTTATTTCAAACGATGAAATGAAATCCTTCTACCGACCAAAAGTTCGTTTATAAGAGTTTAGAGTCTTTTGAAAATTTGAACGATCTCTTTTTCTGGGAGAAGAGAGCCATCAATACCTTTTTCGATCAGAAATTCAGGATTATACATCTTAGAAATCGCCCTCTCGCCACCGTCACACATGAAGGTACAAATCCTTTTACCTGGACCCATTTTTAAGGCAGTTTCAAAAGCGCCAGCAAGATTGAGCATAGAGCTCATGCCCATGATAAGGCCTTCTTTTTCGCGAACAAACATAGCTAAATAAGTAAGCTTTTGATCATCAATGGTGTAAGAGCGATCCTGAAAGATAAACTTGAAATTTTCAACAAATCTAGTAATCCCAACACCTTCAGTCATCGTATAGGAACCATCAGAGTCAAAGCTTCCCTTATTAAAAAAGTTCGAGATTCCAGAACCAACGGGATCTGGTATTATAATATTTATTTTAGAGTTTTTTTCCTTAAAGTATTTCGAAACTCCAGCAGCAGTTCCCCCTGATCCAGCTGCCACACTAACTGCATCAATCCGCCCTTCCATTTGTCCAAAGAGTTCGGGGGCCGTCGTGTTATAATGAGACAGATAGTTATCAGGATTATCAAACTGATTGGCCCACCAGTAATCAGGTGAACTCTGGCCGATTTTTTTCCCAACTTTAAAAAAGTGGCGATCATCGGTGAATTGTACAGCTTCCGTCTCCACGATTTCCGCCCCATAAAGTTTTAAGACCTTATGTTTTTCCGGCGCCATACCTTTTGGCATGACAACAATGACTTTGTACCCAAGGGCACTTCCCACCATGGCGAGTCCTATACCGGTATTACCGGCAGTGCCTTCAACGATAGTCATTCCAGCTCTTAGGTCACCCCGAACGATGGCCTCTACCACCATGTTTAGCGCTGGGCGATCTTTTATGGTCCCGCCAGGGTTTAAATTTTCGCACTTCATGAAGATCTCAGAACCAGTGATAGCACTTAAACTCTGGACTTTCATAAGGGGGGTATTCCCAATGACTTGCAAAAGACCAGTAGATTTAAGTTTACTCCGAAGATCCATTGAAATTTTCCTATGTGTTATTATACTTTTAGTTGATCCATTTATACTCCAAAAGGCAAATCATGTCTTCTAAACTCGCTCAGTTTTTACACCAGGAACGGATTCAAAATGCGACACTTCAGCTGAATGTGATAGAAGTAAGACAGTCTCTTGATGAACTTCTCCTTCTGCTATTTCCTGAGAGAGGTTGCCTAAAAGTCAGAAGCATAAGTGAGATTGAAGAGAGCTTGAAAAATCTAAAGCAACGCTTCATACAATATTTCGAGGCAGTTTCTTTTCTCAATCAAAACATTGAATCAAAATCGTCGGCCAATGCAGAGATTTTCTTTGATAGACTTCCGAAACTCATCCAGCTTCTTGAACTAGATGCCCAAGCCGCCCTTGCCGGTGATCCAGCGGCCTACAGTAGGGAAGAAATTATTATCACCTATCCAGGCTTTTATGCTGTTTGCATTTATCGCATTGCTCACGCTCTTCATGAATTAGAAATTCCCCTTGTTCCCCGTCTTATGACAGAGTACGCCCATGAAAAAACAGGTATCGACATACACCCTGGAGCCAAGATTTCAGAAAGCTTTTTTATCGACCACGGGACAGGAGTGGTCATTGGTGAAACTGCTATCATAGGAAAAAATGTAAAAATTTACCAAGGAGTGACCCTTGGCGCCCTATCGGTGAAAAAAAAGCTCCAAACTGTGAAACGGCATCCCACCATTGAGGACGATGTGGTGATCTATGCTAATGCGACTATTCTAGGAGGAGAAACGATTATCGGTAAGGGCTCAGTGATCGGTGGAAATACTTGGATTGTAGAAAGTATCAAACCCCAAAGTGTGGTGACTCCAGGAGGCAGTAGTGGAAATTGAAAATAAAAAAATAGAAAAATGGATGAAGGAAAATAAATCCTTTCTTCTTCTCGATGTCCGTCGAGATGATGAAAGAGAATTATGTCACTTAGGAGGGATCCATATTCCGCTTCAAGAGCTGGAATCAAGGTTCGAAGAAATTCCTCGAAATGAGGGTCAGGTGATTATTTATTGTCATCATGGTGTTCGGAGTCTAAATGCAGCTCAATTCCTGAAATATCATGGCCACGACGCACTCTCTCTTCGAGGGGGAATCGATGCCTGGTCATTAGAAATTGACCCCAGTGTCCCTCGCTATTAAACTTTAGGACAGGAGAACTTTTATGGGAAATCTCATCAATAAAACTGTTGGAACGATTCTAGTGGGAGCTGCCATCCTTCTGGGGGCCGGCTTTGTCTTTGGACTCCCCTTCAATTTTTTTATGTAGTTTTTTGAGGTGAGACTGACTCATCTCAAAAAACTAAACAAATGAAAGACTGATCGCAGGGAATGCAGAAATAATCGCTAGACCCAGGATCATCACTAGTAGGAAGGGCAATACAGACTTGATAACGTCCATTAGAGGCAATTTAAAAATACCTGAAGCAACAAAAAGATTAATTCCTATCGGCGGAGTGAGATAACCGATCTCAAGGTTCACAATCATGATAATTCCAAAATGTATGGGATTGATTCCATAGTGAACGGCCATGGGAGTAAGGATTGGGGCCAGTACTAGGATTGCACTCATTACATCCATAATACAGCCAACAAAGAGAAGAAGTATGTTCACTGCTATAAGAAATCCGAGCTTGGACGAAATGAGACCTGACATCCAGTCTACCATTTGTTGTGGAAGCTGCTCTAATGTCATGAATTTGTTTAAACTTACAGCTAGAATAAGAATCAAAAAAAGCATGCCGAGCATTTCTGCTGTTTCAGAGAAAACCATGACAAATTTTTTCAGAGTTATTTCACGATGAAGAAAAAATTCAACGATGATGGCATAGACTACCGCCACAGCAGCAGATTCCGTCGCAGTGAAAAAACCAGAATAGATCCCTCCCAAAATAATGATTGGCATAAGGAGAGAAAAGAATCCCTTGCGTAAATTGGTCAGAAAATCTTGGCCACTAAATCTAGTGGTATGAATTTTAGGCCTGGCATATATCATGTAACCACAAAGAAGAAAGACTAACAAAATACCTGGTCCAATACCAGCTTTGAAGAGATCAACAACACTCACACCCGCCATGATGGCAAAGATGATCATGGGTATGCTGGGCGGGATAATGATTCCTAAAGTTCCTCCAGTTGAGAGGGCACCGGCGGCTAGTTTTTTAGAATATCCAGCCTCCACTAAAGCAGGGTACATCAGTGTGCCAATAGCAATCAGAGTTACAGGTGATGAGCCAGAGATGGCGGCAAAGACAGCACATGATAAAATTGCCGCGAGACCAAGCCCTCCGGGCACACCCGCAGTAAGAGACTTCGCAAAGTTGATCAGGCGACCTGAGATAGTTCCCTTTGTCATGATCTGCCCGGCCAGAATGAATAGCGGGATTGCCAGAAGAATTTCTTTATCAGCGGCATAAAAGATATCTCCAATAATCACGGCCATTGATTCACCGGAAATCGTCAAATAACAGATTGCTGCAATAGAACCCATAATGACAAACAAAGGAAGGCCGAACAATAAAGACACAATGAGTGCCATAAGAATCATTAATCCAGTGGACATTAGTGAACCGCCTGAGGATCTTTCTCACAGGGAAAGAAAATAAAATAAAAGTATCGAAGACTCATTGAAGAAAAGGTATAGGGGATTATTACCTGAAGAAACCACATTGGCATATCGATGATGACATTCCTATCTCCGAACTCCTTGGATTCCATGACGTAGCCGAAGGAGTAATAGGCCATTGCAACAGAGAAGGAAAAAACTAGTAGATTATGAAATCTCAGATAAGGGACACGGAGTTTACTTTTCCAGAGCTTGTCAGCAACTTCCGGACGCAAGTGCTCGAACTTTTGAGTGACGAGAATCGCTCCTAGGAAACCGGCCCAAATCATCATGTAGACTGCTCCTTTCTGGGCCCAAGGGATACCGGTCTTCATAATCTCTCGCGCACCGACGTCGACTACGACAAAGGTAGTGAGAACAAAAATAAGGAGAGAGGCAAAGAGCCTCTCCACCTTAGTAAGATAATCCAGAATTCTAGCGATCATTTTTTTTCCTTAAAAGCTCTCTTGCCTTCTTGAATGAGAGCAAAAATCTTAGCAGAATCTCCGCCAATATTTTTGATCGCCTCTTCCGCTATTCCAGAAGAAGATTTCTTAAAAGCATCCTTCTCCGACAAAGAGAGATTATAAGTCGTCACACCGGATTCTTTTAGAACCTGGATCAGACTATCACCTAATTTCCTTACATTGGAGCGGATTTCCTTAGCAAGACCATTCCCCGGCCCCATCAAGATCTTCTTCTGATTTTCATCGAGCTTGTCCCAGAATTTTTTCGAGTAAATCACCGCCGCCGGTTGATAAATGTGGTTGGTAATCGAGTAAAACTTAATAGCCGTCTGCCACTCTGCCGCTAAAGTGAAAAGAGGGGTGTTGTCAAATGCCTCTACCACTCCAGTTTGAAGGGCGGGCAAAACTTCAGGAGTCGCAATCGCCACCGGGGAAGCTTGGAGTTTTTTCCAGAAAGCTAAATGAACTTTAGATTCTTGCGAGCGGATTTTTACCGCTTTTAAATCTACAGGGGTTTTGACCAGCTTAGATTTGTGCCCAATACTTCTCCAGCCGTTTTCCGCCCAGGTGAGCATGACAAAACCCTTTTTTTCAAAGAGCTTCTTAAAGGGCTCAAGAAGATAATTATCAAGTATGAAATCTGCTTCCTCTGAGCTCTCAAAAAGGTACGGAACTTCTAGTAGATCAAGCTCAGGAATGATGCTAGCCATGGCCGCACAAGTAAGCCCTCCGCCTTCGATGTTACCTCTGCGAATCTTCTGCATGATCTCTAACTCTCCACCGAGCTGACCACCAAGAAAAGTCTTAATCTTAATCTGGTTATTAGACTCTTTTCCAACACGGACTTTAATTTCCTCTAGGGAATCGGCCCAGGGAGTTCCGGCGGGAGCGATGGTCCCAAACTTGATAGAAAGTTCTTTTGCGAATGAGGTCGAAGTCAAAAGAAGACTAAAAAAAATGATAAACTTCATTTGGTGTCCTTTAAAAGAGCTCGTTAACCTTATCTAAAAGCTTTTGTGCCTTCTTCTTTTCCCAACTATTTTCAGGCCCAATTTCAGGATGTTTATCATAAGAAGAGTTTAAAACTTCCTTCAAAGTTCTCTCAAACTCTTTTTTGTCCTGAGCTTTAGTCCAGTAGACCTCGGCCATAAGGACTTTCGTACCGATATATTCGGGAGCTATTGAGATCGAGCGATCAAAATTGACCTTACTCTTCTTTAGGTCCCCTCCGGCAAAAGAGGGCGCTACGGCATAAAAACCTCCCCAATACCTTTGGGCAGCTCCGAAGAAAAAGTTCGGATCCAACTGTTCAACTCTCTCAATTAGTGCCTTAATTCTTGTTTTGTACTTAAGTGCTGCTGCAATACCTGTGGCCTTGGCCCACTTACCAAGACTGGCGGCTGTCCAATAAATTGCCGGAACTTCACTCTTCGTCAGAACGTCAAGAGCCTCTTCGACTGATTTTCCAGATGAAACTTTCTTTTTAAAAGCCAAGTTTGTCGCCATTGCCTTCTCACCATAAGCGGCAGCTTTTTCATAAATCTGTTTCTTCTTCTCAATATCATCAAGATGAGAATCTGCCAGAAAATAGAAACCACGGGTAAGATAGATCAGGGCCTCAAGATCACTTGGGTCAGCGGCATGAAGCTGTTCAAAAGTTTGCAAAGCATTTTGAAGTTTATCGGTTTCCACTCTTGCTTTCCACTGCTCTTTAGCAGAAGAAAGAAGCTTGGAATATTCTGCAGAACTCAACGCAACTGATGTTGTTTCCTTTTCCCATCCAGCCTTTCGAGAAGCGCATCCAACCATTAATACAACAAGAATTAAATAGCTCACATACTGCATGTAAGTCCTCCATTAAAAAATAATTGATACAAAATTCTAAGTAGATAACGAATCACTGCCAAGCTTATATTTATTGATTAATTTACTCCGTTGTAGCTTTTGTCTAATGAGTGATAACGTAATGTTATGACAAGAAATTTTAAAGTCATGGTGCTTAATGCTCAGGATCTTTTTCTATTTATGGACAAACATGACCATGTTGATCATTCTGTTCAGGAATTATCGGAGATTAAGTGGCAGTTGATGAGTTCTTCTCTTTTTTCAAATAAATCCAAAGAAAAATGTCAGATTCTTGCTCAAATGATCCTACAAGCTGAACCGGACGTCGTCATGGTAACTGAAGTGGGAGGACTAGAATCACTTTCAAACTTTTCACGGTTTTTACTCAAAAATGAGTATGAAGCCTTAAGTCTGCCATCAAATTCTGACCGAGGAATTGATCTGGGCTATCTTGTTAAAAGAGGTATTGAGCTAACTTCATCCCTTAAAAGCCACACACATTACGAACTCCCCTATCCTGCCTTTCGGTTTTCCCGAGATGTCTTGCGTCTAGATCTTTCTCTCAATGGTAAGCCACAAATTATTTTTCTTCTGGTTCATATAAAATCAAAACTCGACCTTAGGCGATCAGACTTCGAAGGTAGGACAAAGAGAATGCTGGAAGTTAAAGGACTACTAGATATCTACCTTCAGATTGAGTCAGAGTATCGTGAAGTTCCTATTCTCTTAGGAGGAGACTTTAATGGACACGCCGGGGAAGTTAGCACGGAAGAGGAGTTCCAACAGATTTATAGATTAACTGACCTCAAAGATATTGCCTTCTTGGCCGCAATTCCTGAAGAAGAACGCTTTAGCTATATTTACTTCAATCGAGGAGGAAATCGCTTTCTGCAACAAATTGATTATCTTTTTATTTCAGAACGTTTCCGTCAATTGATTGATCCTTGTGACTGCTATTTTCCTCGCTATAAAAATCTCCTCGACTCTCCTCTTCCGATTCCAAAAAGAATCGAACAAAAAAATATCCTGCCTTCGGATCACTATCCCTTTGTTGCCGGGTTAAAGCTCTAAGTGTTAAGAAAGACTTTCTCAACGCAGACCCTCTGGCCTTTTTTTAAGCATATGATACTTTACCGGATAAGTTGAATGTAAATAAATAAAGAGGATCCATGGGCCAAGATAAAAAACCAGGTGAGAATATTCGAATCGACATTACCGATGGCTTCGCTGTGGAACGGGCCCTCAAAAAATTCAAAAGACTCTGTGATGCTTATGGCATTGTGAAGGAATACCGGGCCAGAGAATACTATTTAAAACCATCTGTAAAAAAAGTAGAAAAAATTGAAGCCGCAGAAAAACGTCGTAAGAAGACGTCAGCGAAATCTCGAGGTCCAAAAAAATTCTGAACTCTTTTTCTTCCCATAAAAAATCCCCTCAAAGGACTAACCCCTTGGGGGGATTTTTTATCTTCCTAGATGATCTTTTTATTTTCTCATCCTTAGGATTGTACGCTTTTTGTTAAAATCAAAGATGATCTGATCTAGCCTCCTTTTTTGTGCCAGTGATCCAGACTGAGAGCTGTAATCAAGTTTCAGAGAATCCTGAATAGTTTGGGCCTGAAGCATTAGAGTTGGAGCACTTGTTTGAAGGAGCTTCCCAAGACTCACAACTTGAGAGACATCAGCGATAACAGCAATACCATTTTGACCAGCAGTCGCTCCAGTGAAAATACCAGCTGTACCAATCACGTCACCGCTTCTTACGATGGGAAAGAAATTTAGTCCAGGTAGTTTACTGCCGATACTATCAAAGGACGGAATAGGGACGGCCACTCCGATTGCGGTTACTTTCTCTGAAAGTGCGAGATAGACTCTCGAACCTTTTCCAGTGTTAATGGCAATCATCTGGTTGTTAGCAATAAGTGGAACCAGATTTCCATTAGGTAGTGTCGCTCTTTCCATTTGGACATCTGCAAGCTCTGAAACATTCAAAGAAATCTTAATCTGATTTATTCCACCAGGCGCGCTCACAAGATCTAGCTGCCCCACAGGTGTCTGCCCTTTTGGATGAAGAATTGGAATCGAAATGGCAGCAAAAGACATAGACCCCAAATTGAGATCAGCTGCAAAAGACATCCAAACATCATCATTAATGGTTTGAGTCTCAACTTTGATTTCAGTTAATACATTAGAAGGGGCGTTTCCGCAGGAAATGACAAAGAGAGAGAGGATCACGAAAGTGACCGAGCGGGATAAAAAATTTCTCATGTGAATGTACCCAACGAGACTGAGTCTCTTAGAGGATATCAATCCTGCTCTTCAACTAACGTCCAACAAACAACAAACGTCCAACGGCAAGATTAGTATCAGAATAATTCGCTGCATTATTCTAGCTTACTCCTCATATTTTGCAAGAAGATTGTTGAGTGGACAAATCGTCCGACTCTTACATAGGATGCAACTCTATGAAAGAGTTAAATTTTTACTTTGATTACCTATCCCCATTTTCTTATTTTGCCTGGTTGAAACTCCCGCAAATGGCCCAGGATCTCGACTTAAAAATTAATTATATACCTACAGCCTTGGGCCCCATATTGAATCACTGGGGCATCAAGGGACCGGGAGAAGTTCAACCAAAAAGAGAATTCTTGTTAAAACAAATGCTCCGATATGCAGATAACAACAAGATCGAATTCACGACTCCTAAGACTCATCCCTTCAACTCCATTTATGCCCTGAGACTCTCCCTAGTAGAAGTAGCTGGCATTTATCAGGAGCGTGTCATTGAGACGATCTGGAAATCCGGCTGGCAAAAGAGAATCGATTTAGGAGAACCAGATGACCTTCAAACAGCACTTAGGGAGGCAGAACTGCCAGCAGAAGATTTGTATGAAAAAAGCTTCTCTAAGGAAGCCAGGCTTGCTCTAAAAAACAACATTCAGGAGGCAATTGGTAAAGGTGTTTTTGGTGTTCCAAGTTTCATCTACCATGATGAGCTTTTCTGGGGAAACGATTCGTTGAATGAATTAAGACTCTTTATTCAAGGTCAGGACAATCTGGATCGGGAGCGTTTTCAGCTTCTTCTCTCCTCAACCCCTAGGGCCGCAGCACAGTCTTTTTGAAAAGTCATTTTTGAGATTTAGATAAAGGAATCTCTCCTCAATTCATGAAAGCTGGAGTTATCATTTCTTCACCCCCTTCAAAGAGAATAAATTCTTTTGCAAAAACTGACGCTGATAATCAGGATAACTCCCTCTTGCGAAAATCCTTGGAAGGTCATAGCGTAAGGTAATGGGCAATAAAAATAAAATCGAACTTCTCACTGAGCATCTCATAAAAATCATCTCCGAGACTAACGGGATTGCTCTTGCGGATACTCTGGAACTCGCTGTTATGGGGGATGCCAAAGATGATCTTCCCTTAGTCAAAAAATCGATTCAGGAATTCAGACGCCTCATGAACGATTTTCATACAGATGAAGTCGACATTAAGACTCTTTTAAATCATCCCGTTTCCCATGCTCTCTTTCAGTTTTTCAAACGCTTCCCTAAGCCCTATATCGAAGAACATATTCATCTCACGGGTTCATTGAGCGCCGAATTCATACATCCTTATTTGATGAAGCTTCTGACAGGAAATAAGAGGCAAATCTATTTTGATATTATTAATAAGGTCTACGGAGAGGGAACAGCTGAGAAAATTCAAACTGTTTCAGACGTCGATAATCTCATTCGTTTGAAAGAGGATGAGTTTTTTGATCGCTACCTTAAGATCCTGCTTTTACCTAAGCTCATCCTTACGACGAAGGAAATGCATGCGGCAGCTGCTTATCACATGGCATCTGAACTTTATCACAAGTACAACGTCGGGATGATTCGTCTCAAGTTCACCCTTTCCAGAGCGACTCAAAATTCTGATGAGCAAATACCTGGACTAGAGAATCTAACTGAAGAAGATGTCGTCTTGGGGCTCTATGACGGCTTTATGGCCTTTAAGAAGAAAGTCCCAAACTTTGATTTTGTTTTCTCCCCTTGTTTCCGAAAAGAAACTAATTTTTTCGATGCTTCAAAGTATAAGACAAAGAAGGAGCATTTTCTTCAGCAGGTCGAAGCTATCCTCGATATGCTAGAAAAGTATCCTTTTTTAACCCCCTACCTTTGTGAAGTCGATACTGTCGGTTCTGAAAAAGATCTATACCGAAAAGGTCACTTTGCAGAAATGCAACAAGGATTTAGGAAATTGCACTTTAAAGGTTTTTCTATCCGATCCCACCATGGTGAGACATGGCATACATTAAAAAAAGGTGTTCAGGCCGTCGATAATGCTCTAAACATCTGGCATATTGATACTCTTGAACATGGTCTCTCCCTTGGGATAAACCCAAACTTCTACTTCCACTCCCTCTACAGGAGGCTCATCCTCGACAATGAGCGTGGCCAGAAGGTCGCCGAGGGCTCTAGTGACTGGAAAGAACTGATGGATATGGACTGGAGTGAGCATGCCGGAACAAGGGAAAAACTCTTCCAAGGCATCCTTTTAAATGAGAGAGAAAAAAGGGAATTCGTAAAGGTTAAGTTTCATACCGCTCGAGAAGTTGAGCACTACCAGCATGATGTTCTAAATAGAATGATTAACAAAGGAGTGAGCTTGATTGCTCTTCCATCATCCAATAACAAACTAACCAACAGCTTTGCTGATTATAAGGATCACCCCTTCTCATGGTGGGAAAAAAAGGGGCTCAAACTCGGTGTTGGAACTGATAACTACATCACTCTCAATACCAACTACATTCAGGAACTTCTCATTCTACTCTTTACTGATGCTGAAAACTTGAAGATCACTAAGCTTCTGATGGTGGCAACAGGTGAGACCAAGAGGCCTTATCTTTCTCAGCTTTTGTGGAAGATGCGCAGTCACTAATCTGAGTTAAGATCTCACATAATCATCAAGGAGTTTTCTAGAAGCCTCCACTGGAGTCAGCTCTTTTTTAAGAAGAGCCTTTTGAACTTCATTAAGTTTCTTTTCGCCTACTTTGCTTAGGAAATGAATATTCAATTCATCTCGAATCAGTTGCCACATCCAATCAAGACCTTGCTTTTCACGTTTTTCTACGATGAGATTTTTTTTATTTTTAAAGTAACTATCGATGGTTTCCTCAATTTCTGGAAGTCCCTTCTTGGTTATAGATGAACAAGAAATGACAGGTGGTATCCATCCATCGTGCCTTAAAATTTTAAGGGCTTCATGGTAATCTTGCTTGGCTTTCTCAATAATCTTCTCTTGATCTCCATCATCTTTAGTGACGATCACCATGTCGACGAGTTCCAAGATACCACGTTTAATCCCCTGTAAATCATCTCCCGCCCCAGATTGAAGGAGCATGACGAAGAGGTCAACCATCTGTGAAACCGTGGTTTCTGATTGTCCAACACCAACGGTTTCGACCAAAACGTAATCAAAACCAAAAGCTTCACAAAGAAGAAGAACCTCTCTTGTTCTTCTGGCCACGCCTCCAAGAGTTTCGCCGGAGGGACTAGGCCGGATGAAGGCAAGTGAATCAATTGCCAATTCATTCATACGTGTCTTATCACCTAAGATTGAACCACCACTTACTTTTGATGTTGGATCCACCGCCAGGACTGCCACCGTTTTATTCTTAGATGTGAGTAACTTTCCAAAGGCTTCAATAAAAGTCGACTTGCCTACTCCCGGAGTACCCGAGATTCCAATTCTCTTAGAACTTCCGGTTTTAGGAAGAAGAGACTTTAAAAGTTTTTGAGCGAGTTTTTGATGATCAGCGTTTGATGACTCGACGAGGGTGATTGCACGGGCCAGGATCGTCCGATCCTTTCTTTTAAAACCATCGATGTAGTCCTCAAAAAGTAAAGCTTTTCTCATTCATGCCCTAGACTTTCATTAAGTTTTTTCAAAATAGCCGTAGCGGCATCAGCAATAACAGTTCCCGGGCCAAAGATACCCGCCACTCCTAAATTGTAGAGCTTATCGTAATCCTGAGGAGGAATCACTCCACCTAAGGTGACAAGAATATCATCACGATTGAGCTTTTTAAGCTCCTCCTTGAGGGCCGGAACGAGAGTCAGATGTCCAGCTGCTAGAGAGGAGACTCCAATAATGTGAACATCGTTTTCTACGGCTTGCTTGGCGGTCTCTTCAGGAGTTTGAAACAAAGGCCCTACGTCGACATCAAAGCCGAGATCGGCAAAGGCAGTTGAAATTACTTTTTGACCTCGATCATGTCCGTCTTGTCCCATCTTGGCGACAAGCACTCGAGGGCGACGACCTTCAATTTTTTGAAACTTCTCAAGAAGTGATTTTAGCTCTGTCACGTCGACCTTCCCCTCTATCATTTCCTTTAAGTATACACCTTTTATGGTGCGAATTTCAGCCTGGTGACGTCCGAAGACTTTTTCCAGAGCATAACTCATTTCTCCCACGGTGGCATGGGCACGGGCCGCCTCGACTGCTAAGGCAAGGAGGTTTCCTGCTCCAGACCTGGCAGTTTCCGTCATAGCATTGAGTTTTCTTTTAACCATATCCCCGTTTCTTTCGGCCTTTAATTTTTTTAAGCGTTTAATTTGGGCCTCGCGCACTTCCCGATTATCGACCTGAAGGATATGAGGCACATCATCTTTGGCTCTTTTGTAGAGATTTACGCCAACAATAGGTTGAACACCCGAGTCAATACGACCTTGTGTTCGAGCGGCTGCCTCCTCGATTCTCATTTTTGGAATACCCTTAGCGATCGCCTCTGACATTCCACCTAGGGCTTCGACTTCTTCAATATGGCCCCAAGCCTTCAGTGCCAAATCCTGAGTGAGAGATTCAACAAAATGACTGCCTCCCCAAGGATCGATGACATCACAAGTATCGGTTTCTGTTTGAATAAAGATTTGAGTGTTTCTAGCGATACGGGCGGAAAACTCTGAAGGAAGCGCCAAGGCTTCGTCTAAAGAATTAGTGTGAAGACTTTGAGTGTGCCCGTGAGTTGCGGCCAGAGCCTCAATACCAGTTCTAAGGACATTATTAAAGACATCTTGCCCGGTAAGGCTCCATCCAGAAGTTTGACAATGAGTTCTTAAGGCGAGAGATTTTTCTTTTTTCGGATTAAATTCTGAAACGATCTTACTCCACACAACCCTGGCGGCCCGCATTTTCGCCACTTCCATGAAATAGTTCATGCCAACGGCCCAAAAGAAAGAGAGCCTAGGGACAAACCGATCGATATCAAGACCCGCTTTTATACCCGTCCGTATATACTCCAGTCCATCGGCCAGAGTGTAGGCCAACTCTAAATCCGCAGTGGCACCAGCTTCCTGCATATGATAGCCGGATATTGATATAGAATTAAACTTTGGCATATGTTTTGATGTATAACTAAAAATATCGCCAATAATTCTCATCGAAGGTTCAGGTGGATAGATATAGGTGTTTCGCACCATGAACTCTTTAAGAATATCATTTTGAATCGTTCCAGTAAGCTTATCGGGCGCCACTCCTTGCTCCTCTGCGGCGACAATAAAGAGAGCAAGTACAGGAATAACCGCTCCATTCATCGTCATGGAGACAGACATTTCTTCCAATGGAATTCCCTGAAAAAGAATTCTCATATCAAGAATCGAATCAATCGCCACTCCTGCCATTCCGACGTCACCAAGAACCCGAGGATGATCCGAGTCGTAGCCACGGTGAGTGGCAAGATCAAAGGCAATCGATAATCCCTTCTGGCCTTTAGAGAGATTATCCCGATAAAAGCGATTAGAGTCCTCTGCGGTAGAAAAGCCCGCATATTGTCTGATGGTCCAAGGTCTGGAGGTATACATTGAAGCATAGGGCCCACGTAAAAAGGGAAGTTTACCTGGAAGGGTTTTTGCGAGATTAGAAAACTTCACATCACTTGGTCGGTAAGAGGTTTTAAGCTCAATTCCTTCAGGAAAGATCATGACTGGTTTAGGCTCTGAAGACTTCATTTTTGGAAGGGCCCAAGGGATCTCAGAAAAATTTTTCATTTAGAGTCCTCTCCTGAGAAAGCCTTTACAAGATCACAGAGGACATCATAAATATTCTGCCCCAAAAACAGATTCTTAAAGCCTGGAACCTCTATCTTTCCGGCAACGAATTTATATGGCCGTCGAAGACTCACAAGATGCTCGATAAGAATAGGATATTGATCATCCCTAGAGCAAACAATAATGATGTCTTCCTTTCGTAATTCCAAGTCCTTCTTAAATAGATCAAGATCAGTCTGCGAATGACCTGGATCATAAACTTTAAGTCCTAATAGTTCAAAATAGTTTCGGACAAAATTCATACGGGAATTGAGGCCACCATAGTCTCCGAAAATAGCGATGTAGACCTCAGGCTTATTCAATTTTCCTACTTTAAGCCTCAGTTCTTCAAAAATTCTACTATCTCGGAAAAGAAAAGATCTCTTCATCGAAATATCAAGAGACTCTTTGCTATCTGGAAAGTCATTGATTCCTGAGATAATAGACTTTCTTGTTTTGATTCGCTCCAGACGCTCGTTTTGAATTTGAGAAATCTCTGCTGAAAGATCTTCACCTTTCAAAATTCTTTGCATGAGTTTCCAGGACTCCTCGCAAAGAACAGCTGTAAGATTTTCTAAATGATAGCTGCCAAAAGCAGCATCTTCAACAACCCCAAGCATACTCTCCAAAGCCAATATGTGAGTCGTATTCCGCGCCATTCTTTGAGAGCGTTCAAAATGCTCTTTTTCAACATCATCAGTTTCAAGTTCAAAAAGTATGTTATACCCAGAGGACTGAATATGGTCAGCTCCACCAATATAGGCCGAAGCAACTGAAGCCTCATTTCGAAGCATATTGGAGTAGCGCTCAAAGAGAGTCCAGTTTCGGTAACTGGTAAGAGCGACCAAGTTGAGATTTCCCGTTCCACCTTTCTCCTGCAAAATCTTTTCAGCCAAAAGTCTTGCTGCTCTAATCTTGGCGATGTTGTGAAAAAAATTCGAATCAACGAAGACTGCGATTGTGGGATGACATTCATTTGAAAGAATCATTTTTTTACAGAGAAGGGCCAGTTCCTGAATTGAGCTACCACCCTTATCGTGGGTCTCTTGACCGCTTAAGAGTGGGCCAACAATTTTAACAGATGTACTGGAATAAGTTTTCTCCCCGAGAAAGAATACATCTATTTCGTCCAAAAAAGATGAAGAGCTTAGAACACGCTCTATCTTCTGCCATTTTTCTTCATTTAGTGCACTCTCGAGAAAGAAAAAATTTCGCACCCCACCAGAGAGATCGTCAGCGATAAGATACTCTAAATTATTTTCGGGTAAAAATGCATAGGTCGTTGAAGCTTTTTTCCAAGAAAGCCTAGGGGAAAGACAGACCTCTTGTTGTCTTTCCAAAGATAAAATAGGCCAGGTCAATCCCCCTAAGATTTTTTTTGAATCTTTATTGCCAAGATCTGAAAGTTTAAGCTCCTCGAGCAGGGATTTTTGCCATTCCGATCGAAGAGAATCAAATTCTGATTCAAAATATCTCTTTAGAGAGTTCACGTTCGCATCCGCCTGATAAGTCAAACTTGAGCTATTCTAGCAAAAAAAGGGATGAAAAGTCCTTAAGGAGATTATAAAAAGCTAAGTGAGAGCAGCGATGTAAGAAACCCAGGCATCACAGTTTTCGACATCTTCAGCAGGTCTGAATTCCCCGCTACCATTGCCCTTATCATCATCTTCTTCCCAATAAACGACAGTTTTTGAAAAACCAGCCTCTTGAAGGATATCCCTAAGCTCTGGCATCATCCACATTCGCCAGTGGTAGGTAAAAACATTCTCGTGCTTCTTTCCTTTGGCATCTTTGAAATGAATGGCAAAAGTACATTCATGTGTAAAGGGGTTAAAGTGCTGACATTCCCAGAAATAAGTCAGTCCTTTGAGTTTCCTTGCATCCGTCACAAGTTTCTGGCTCTCGGGGCCAGCAAAAATATCTAAATAGAATATCCCCTGTTTGTTCATGGACTTTCTCACGGCCTTAAAATAGCGCAAGAGGTCCTTCCGTGACTTAAAGATCCAGTAGGAAAAATTAAAAGCACATACGATATCAACCTTTGGAGCAGAAGTCCTGAGAACATTTTCATTCAAGTAGTGAATTCGTTTCTGCTCCTTAAGAGGCAATTTGGCATAGTGCCTGATTTTTCCCATGTTGATAGGCTCAAGATCTAGGTCAACTCCCCAAGCTTGGCAGTCTTTGTCTTGCTTGACCCAAGTGCATGAAATCGCACCAGTTCCACAGAAGTCTTCCCTAAGCGTATAGGGAGAATGACCGTAGAGTCGCTTAAACTCATCGTGCATAAATGAGACCTCTGCTTCGGGATTTTGAACCGAACGTTCATAAAAATCATATTTTTGTTCGAGTGTTAACTGGGACTTCACGATAGTTCCTTTTTTCATCGGTAAAGACCCCCTTTAAACGAGGGAGTCTTTAATGAATGATTTTCTGGATTAGAACTTTGAGACCTTAAGCATGTCATTCATGATCATCAGAGATTCTTCAATTACTGCATCTTTTCTGAGAGTTTTTGAAAACTCATCAAACTTCTCCTGATGGGCCTTGTCTTTGGGGCTGGAGGAGATGTCTTTTACTAGAATGTCTTTGTTTTCTTCTTCTTTTTTAAAAACATCGGCCATTTCACGTATAGTCTTTCTCTCTTTTTCAAAATCAACAGATGTAAGCGAACGGTTGGTATTTGATTTCTGATCTTTGTACCACTTAATAGAATCCATAAGATGCTTAAATTTCTGGCTCTTCTTCACCCGCTCCAAAGACGTCGCTCGAAGAGACTTTACGTCATACTTTGGTTTCCATTTGTCATATTTTACCGCCTTCACGTCCGACCATGGAATAGAGTAGTCCAGAAATTTCTCACCAGACTCAAGATGAGAGAATTGATCCGGGAGTATGATGTCAGGAGTGACCCCTTCATATTGAGTGGAGCTTCCATTAACTCGATAGAATTTTTGAATCGTGATCTTTAGAGCGCCTAATGGTGAGTAAGCCTTTGCCATAGGAGAGACGTATCCATCAAGATCCACCACCGCCTGAACTGTACCCTTGCCATGAGAGAATTCTCCGCCAACAATGACTGCACGGTTATAGTCCTGAAGAGCAGCCGCCACAATTTCAGAAGCCGAGGCGGAAAACCTGTTAATGAGAACAATGGTTGGTTTTTGAAAGTCCACCTTAGGGTCAGTATCGGCGAGGATATCCGGGTTACCAGTATTGGCCTTGACTTGTACAATTGGTCCCTTTTCAATAAAAAGACCGGAGATCATTCGAGCGTCTTCCAGTGCACCACCACCATTGTTGCGAAGATCTATGATTAGCCCCTCAACACCTTCCTTATTAAGGCGCTCAATCTCTCGCCTTGTGTCGTCGGTAACGTTTCTTCCAGAACGGTCATTAAAATCTCGATAGAATTTAGGTATTGTGATGTAACCAATATTGGTCTTGCTGGAATTAAGTTCGAGAACAGTTCCCTTTACATAGGACTCATCGATTTCAACAACGTCCCTAATAATGGGAACAACCTTTACTAGACCGTTTGGCTTTTTGATCGTAAGACGAACTTCTGAGCCTTTTTTCCCTCTGATGAGCTTAACCGCATCCCTGAGAGACATGTCTACTACATCTATAGGTTCTTCCTTGCCTTGGCCTACTTTTAGAATGACATCCTCGGCCTCAACCTCTTTTGTTTTCCATGAAGCAGAACCTGGGACAATTCGTTCAACTTTGATATAAGAATTGTCCTCACGAAGAATAGCTCCGATACCCTCAAGTTTCCCAGACATATCAATGTCAAAGTCTTCCTTGTCCTCAGGAATGAGGTAGTTAGTATGAGGATCAAATACTTTTGTCACAGCGTTGTAGAACTTATCAAGTTTATCCGATCTCTTTTCATTAACCAGGCGTGAGAAAATCTTCTTGTAGGACTTGAGCACTTTATCGCGAGAGTCTTTCTCAATTTCAACATCCGATAACTTTTTATCTGAGATCGGCTTTTTCTTGTTGCCTTTATCATCGGTAGCAAGTCCACTCTGCTCTTCCTTCTTGTCCACGATCCTGTTAAGGATCTCAAATTTGAGAATACGTTCCCAATGAGCAAAAAGGTCTTTCTCCGTTTTTAAGAAAGTACGCTTTTTGGGATCAGTTTGAAGAAATTCTTTTTTCTCGTAGTTCAATGGTTGTGCCAGAATTTTTTCCACAAACTTCTCAATTTGCCCAATTCGCATGTTCATTAATTCTGAGCTCACATCGAGGATGCTTAGGTCACCTGAAACCATCATATCATCGAAAGAGTCGCGGTATTTTTCAAGCTTTTTTACGTCACTTTCAAGAAGGAACTGTTTACCGTAATCAAGACGTTCTAGGTAAACATGAAAGGCTTTTCTTGAAAGTTCATTATTAATCTTTTTGCTGGTAAAGTGCATATTCTCCAGAGCACCTTTCAAAATATTCCCCAAAACCATCTCATGCGTATAGCGGGGCTTTGCAGTCATAAGACTACTAAGAACCGAAGGATCATCACTCGTGGATAATGGGGAACTTGTTTTTTGAGCGAAGGCACTATGACTCATCAGCGCCATGGCCAGGAAGAGAACGTGGGATTTCATGAAACCTCTATTTTCAAATCAGTTTAAATATTTTCTTATTCCCGAAAGGCTGTTGCAATGATTTTTCCCAACTAGAAGAGCATATCGAGCCTTTTAAAAAGACTTTTAATCTCCTGAGCCTTTTGCTCATCTTTTTTACAAATATGTTGCTCTTCACTTTTCATCTTTAGGCGAAGCGTTACTTCGCAATCCTTCGAGGATTCGGGTAACTCATATTGGCACTTTAAAAACCTCGAGGCAAATTCCTGATCTAATTTTGTCCCATCTCGACTGGAAATTTTCACGATTTTGAGCTGGTTGTTTTGTTTCATTCGCAAAAAATATTCCAGATTCGCCGTTCTTTCTAACCAAATAACTTTTTCAGGATTGAGCTCAGTAATGCTAAAAACTAAAAAGTTCGTACGGATGTCCAAGCTGCTTTCTTTTTGAGGTTGGTTATCATTTTGGCCTAAGACATGAGTCGAAAGAATCAGACAAAATAAAAATAATCTCATGGAAACCTCAAATTAGAACTTGATTATCACATACGGTTTAATGACTTTCAAAGAAAAGCTTACTAGAATTTCATCATGCTCTACTCCGCCTTTAGATCTTTCATGTTTTCTCTTGATCCTGAAACGGCCCATCATCTGACGCTCAATCTTGCAAAACTTTCACCGGTTTTAGGAAAAATTTCGGGCATTCCCCGAGAAGAAAAGTTTTCATTCCATCTTGGATCTGTGCGATGGACTTTTCCCATCGGTCTTGCTGCAGGACTCGATAAGAACGCCGAGGCACTTTCCTTTTTCGAGGCCCAGGGCTTTGGGGCTTTGGAATGCGGGACGGTGACTCTTAGAGCACAGGAAGGAAATCCCCGGCCTCGCATTTTTCGGTATAAGGATGAAGAAAGTCTTCGTAACGCGATGGGTTTTCCAAATCGGGGTCTCCAGGACATCCTCCCACGAATTAAAAATTACCAAGGTCAAGTTCCGCTGGGAATTAACATGGGTAAAAACAAAGAATCTTCAACTCAAAAAAGCATTGAAGAGCTAAGCACCATATTTGAAAAAATGGGCCCTTATGCTGATTACTTTGTTATTAATGTATCCTCTCCGAACACGCCAGGACTTCGGGCCCTGCAGGAAAAAGAATATCTTTCAGAATTGTTTGCAGAACTAACCTCAAAGTCGATAAAAAAAGATCTCTTTCTAAAAATTGCACCCGACCTCAGTCGAGAGAAAATTCTTGAGCTTAAAAAATTGGCCGTCGAATACCAGCTAACGGGAATCATAGCCACCAACACCACGATCATGGCCGACAAAGGAGAGGGGGGAATTTCTGGGAAGCTACTTGCCCAGCGCTCCAGGGAAGTGCGCTCGCTTCTACTACAAGAACAAACCGAGCTTGAAATAATTGCCGCAGGTGGAATTTTTTCCCCTCAAGATCTTTTTGAATTTTGGGCCCAGGGTGGGAAGGCAGGGCAAGTTTATACATCCTATATTTATCGAGGTCCCGCGCTCTTAAAAAACTTTCATCGCTCGATCAACTCTTTTCTGACCCAGCAAAGTATGAATCTTGAGGAATTCTTCTCTCTTCCAATTAAGGAGAGACAACTCCGATTGAAAGAATATCACCCCTAACCGGCATAATCTTTTTTTGAACTATTCTGCTCAATGTACTCTACGATGAGGCCGGCAATGTCTAGACCGGTGGAAGTTTCAATGCCCTGGAGTCCGGGCGAAGAATTAACTTCCAGGACAAGTGGTCCGCGGGTCGAGCGTAAAAGATCTACTCCTGCAACATTAAGTCCTAAGGCCTTAGCGGCATTTACGGCAGCCTTCGCTTCGTCTTCTGATATGGAAACTGGAATCGCAGATCCGCCGCGGTGAAGGTTAGACCGAAACTCCCCTTCTTTTGCCCGTCTCATCATGCTAGCAACAACGTTATCTCCGATAACAAAGGCCCTTATGTCACAGCCATTACTTTCTTTGATGAACTCTTGAACAAGAAAGTGCGCCTTCATTTGACGAAATCCATCGATCACGGATTCTGCGCCCTTGTTGGTGTCTGCTAAAATAACCCCCTTGCCTTGTGTTCCCTCCAGGAGCTTGATCACGCAAGGAGCGCCTCCAACCATCTTGATAAGTTTTTCCGTCATCTTCGTTGAGTGGGCATAACTCGTGACAGGAAGTCCTATCCCACTGCGAGAGAGAATCTGAAGACATCTTAACTTGTCTCGAGACCTTGTAATGGAAGTCGACTCGTTCAGAGAATAAACACCCATCATTTCAAACTGTCGAAGAACCGCTGAGCCATAGTGAGTAATTGAAGCTCCAATCCGCGGGATGATCACATTAAAGTCATCTAATCTTTCGTCCCTGTAGTGAACCATAGGATGGGAGCTAGTGATGTTCATGTAACAGCGAAGAGGATTAATCACTCGAACCTTGTGACCTCGACATATGGCCGCCTTCACCAGACGATGAGTGGAATAGATTTTGGGATTTCTCGAAAGGATGCCGATTTTCATGAGACTAGTTTAATCCGTAAATAAAGACTTCAGCACTGATTTTAAATTACGAAGCCATTCGGGATATTGCTCTTCATAGTAAAGATCGCAATCCAGACGAGGAAGCAGGGCATGGGCACCCTTTTCAGACAAGTACTGATCAAAATCTTTCCCTGCCTGACAAAAATGCGGGTAATACGTGTCTCCCAGACCAATCACTGCATAATAGAGATGAGAGAGATCAACTCCATCTGAAAACTTAAGATAGCTCATCCATTCAGAGGCATTGTCAGGGGCCTCTCCATCACCATAGGTGCTAGAGACTATGATGAGGCTTTTCATGACAAAAATCTTCTCTGGGTCAATCTCCCCCATGTCAGTCACTTCAACCCTAAAATCTTGAGATAGAGATTCCCCAATGACCTGAGCTAGATTTCTCGCATTTCCGGTTTGTGAACCCCAGAGAATCTGGATCATTATTTTCTGCGAATTTTTGCCGCTTCGTAACCAGCTTTTTTAATGGCCAATTTAATTTCGGCATCTGAGATTTTTCGATCTTTAATTTCTGAAAAGCGTGCTTTTTTTTCTTCAAGGCTTACCGAAATATTCTCTGCCTTTTCTGTGTTCTTTAATTCCTTTGTAATGGACTCAATACACATTCCACAGCTCATTCCATTGACATCGACCTCAATCCTTCCCGCCAAGCTCGAATAACTAAGCAGGAGACCCATAGTAAGTGATGCAATTTTCATACGTTATCTCCTCTAGGTTGTGAACATTTTATCCGTCATTATAGACGACTTCTTCCACTTCAGGTATATCCGCATGATGAAAAAAGTTTGGGATCGTCTAGGAATTACTTTTTCTTCTCTTTGTGTCATCCACTGTATCGTGGTTGCCTTTCTTCCCCTGTTTTTTCCAGTCATTTCAACTTACACCCATTCCAGTTGGGTCCACATTATTGTAGGTTTAATTATTCTTTTTACTTCACCCCTTGCTTTTGTCCCAGGCTACCGTAAACACGGCATTACCTGGATTGTTGGGGGCGCAATCCTCGGATTAATTTTTATTCTCATGGGGATTCTGGTGGAAGGTTATACTTCGGACCAGGTAAGTCACGGAGTCTCCATTATGGGTTCTATGGTCCTGGTTTTTTCCCATGCCAAAAACCTTCAGCATTCTCGTCGCCATAAGCATCAGTGCTGTTAACCTATTTGATAAAGATAATTTTTTAACATCGGAATATTAATTAGGCCGTAACATATAACCTATTCTTTTTGGTTAGTTTTTTAAAGTCTTGAATTATCTCAAAATTTAACTTTCTACTCCAAAAATGTGACCGACCAAAGTTGCACCCTCCACCGAAAAAAAGAAAATCAAATTTCAACTAAAGAGATTCTCAATTCTCATGTCTTAAAGACAAGAGACGATTCGAAAAAGGAGTTTTCATGATGAAAAAAATCTCGATGGCCGTCATTGCAATAATGTTTCTCGTGCAATCGGTCCAGGCAATAGTCCCAACTCTCGCCGAAACGTTTAGCACCGACATCTATGTGTACAATGGTACAACTTTACAACGTGAAAAGATCTACTCTGCAGATAACAAGATCAGACAGATCGTCCACTCGGAGGAGTTTAAGGATAGGATCATTAATTTCACCTATAACGGAGTGAAGCGTTTTGTAGACAACGGAGGTCTCACGAACACACAAATCTACTATAAAATTTTAAATGGAGCGGAAAAACTTCTTCCCACGGAAAACAATCAGATGGATTTAAAAGTGAAAACCTACTATGAGTACTCAAGTACCGTTGGATGGACTAGTACCAGTAGCATGTATATAAACTTAAATACCAGATATTTAAACAGCTACACGGCTAATGAGACCGCAAAAACATTAATGCATGAATGGCTCCACAAACTTGGCTTCACCCACTCTCGCTACTCCACCTCCAGTAGGAACTACTCTGTCCCATACGGCGTGGGAAAGATCATTATGGATCTTGCTGCAAAATACTAATCTAAGGAGAATATGCTTATGAAAAACACACTTACTCTTTTTGCTATGATTTTATCTTTTTCTTCCTTCGCTCAAGAAAAGGTTCGTCGGGAATTTGATGAAAACCTGGAGAAAAAATGTCACATGGAGCTCAAGGCACTCGGATGTGAAAAGGCAAGTGATGAAGGAATCCGTGCCTGCGCTGAGCTTAAGAAGAGGAAACTCTCTGTTGCCTGTAAGGCCTATCATGAGGCCCTAAAGCAAAATTAAAAGGAAAAAAAAAGCCCTCAAATGAGGGCTTTAATATCCAAAAACAGAAATTACTTTTTGCCGTATTTTTTCTTAAAGCGATCAACGCGTCCTTCAGTATCCATAACCCTTTGTGTCCCAGTGTAGAACGGGTGAGAACCAGAGGAGATATCAACTTTGAAAAGAGGGTACTCTTTACCTTGAAAACTTGTTTTTTCAGTGGTCTTGATTGTTGATTTTGTAAGAATTTCGAAATCGCAAGAAACGTCTTTAAAAACCACGTCTCTGTACTCTGGGTGAATGCCTTTTTTCATAAGCTTATCCTTATCATGTGCTAATACTAACAATTTAAGTTATGGAAACTTACCGATCTAAGCGCCCAAAGTCAATGAAAAGCTCACAGAACTTTGAATTCTCTGGTCATTTCTTCGCCGCGGCAAGAACAATGCTTGCTAGTTCAGCCTCAGTCATCTTTTCAATTACTTTGGGGTCCCTTTTGTCCTCGGGAAGAGTTATGTTCTTGGTGCCGACTTTAATGTAAGGCCCGTACTTTCCATCCAGGATGGATGCCTTTTTCTTTAGTTTTGCCACTACTCCGAAGTCTTTAAGTACCTTTCCGCCCCGCTTACTGGCGCCCTTTTCCTCAGAAAGAAGTTCGACTGCTCTCTTAAGATCAATTGAAAAAAGATCATCTTCTTTTTTTAAAGAGCGAAAATTCCCGTCATGCATCACATAGGGGCCAAAGCGACCATTATTGGCCAGAATTGGTTTCTTCGTTTGTGGATGTAACCCCAGCTCTCTGGGAAGAGAAAGCGATTCAATGGCATCGTCAATGGTAACGGTTTTAGGATCTTTCCCCTTGGGAAGAGAGGCCCGTTTAGGCTTAGGGTTATCTTCCGTTACTTCCCCCAATTGAAAGTAAGCTCCATATCGTCCGACCAGGCAGTAGATATTTTGCTTAGTCTTTGGATCTTTACCAATGGGTTTAGGGCCTTCAGCTTGAGACTTGATGAGATCTTTGATCTGCTCAGGATCGATGTCAGCGGGGGCAATGTCCTCAGGAATCGATGCATGAATTTCATCTTTTCCTTTCATTTCTACAACATATGGCCCAAAGCGACCGACTTTGATGTCCATACCCTTGCCATCTTTTGTTATGTGAATGGTTCTGGATTCATCGGGCTTAATTTTTTTATCTTGCTCCTCTACCTTCTTAAGAAGGCCAGCTTTACCTTTATAAAATTTCGTTAAGTACTTGAGCCAATCTTCCTGACCATAAGCGATTTTATCAAGAGATTCTTCCATCTCAGAGGTAAAGGAATAGTCCACGAGGTGTTCAAAGTGATTTTCCAAGAGCTGAATCACGGCCATGCCGGTAAAAGTTGGAACAAGTGCAGAGCCCTCTTTTCTGACATAACCTCGATCAAGAATGGTACCGATAATGGATGCATAAGTCGATGGACGCCCTACCCCTTCCTTTTCAAGAGATTGCACGATCGAAGCTTCTGTGAAACGTGCAGGTGGCTTTGTCTCATGACGCTCCGGTGAAATGCTAGCAGGTTTTAAGATATCACCCTTCTTCAAAACTGGAAGAATAACTTCTTTATCCTCGAGGGCCGCTTCAGGATCATCCGATCCTTCCACATAGACTCTTAAAAAACCTGGGAACAGAATACGAGTACCAGAAGCAGAAAACTCAGCATCTGCGGCTTCAATTTTAATTGTCATTGAAGCTTTTTCAGCCTCTTTCATCTGAGTGGCCATGGTCCTCTTCCAGATGAGTTCATAAAGCTGTAGCTCTCTACCTGAGAGACCTGTTTTATCCGGGTGCGTGAATTCAGCACCAGCGGGGCGAATTGCTTCGTGGGCCTCTTGAGCACCTTTTTGCTTAGCGGAGTATTGTCTGACATCAGGATTTAAATAATTTTTACCGTAGAGCTTAACAACCATTTCCCGAGCAGCATTGATCGCTTCTTGAGATAAGTTTGGTGAATCTGTTCTCATGTAAGTGATAAGACCTTCCTCGTAGAGGCGTTGGGCGGTCCTCATGGTGTCTTTTGAAGACATCCCTAATTTACGGTTTGCCTCCATTTGGAGAGTCGAGGTAATAAATGGAATGGCCGGCTTTGAGTTAAACGTTTTCTCTTCTACCGAAGTCACTTTCCACTGGGCTTTCTCTATGTTTTTAGCGAGATCTTTGGATTTTTTCTCATCAAGAAGGATGACTTTTTTCTCATCGATAAGCTTGCCTGTCAAACCATCAAAATCCTTACCACCGGCAACACGGCCACCTTTAACCCCAAAGAGCTTTGCTTCAAAATTCGCTTTTTTGTCTTTTTCAGGATGGACTTGGGCCTTGATATCCCAATAGACAGATTTTTTAAAACGCATGCGCTCTCTTTCCCGCTCAACAATCATCTTAAGGCCGGTTGACTGAACGCGTCCAGCAGACAGACCATAAGCGATTTTTTTCCAGATTAAAGGAGAAAGAGTGTAACCGTAGAGACGATCAAGAATCCGCCGAGTTTCTTGCGCTCGAACTAGCTTGTCATCAACTTCGCGGGTGTCTTTAAGGGCCTTCTGAATCGCCGACTTGGTGATTTCATGAAAGACCATCCTCTTCACCGGAACCTTAGGCTTGAGAAGTTCCAACAGATGCCACGAGATAGATTCCCCTTCGCGGTCTTCGTCGGTCGCCAGATAGATGATATCAACACCTTTCATTTTGGCCTTTAGATCGGTAATAATTTTCTTCTTATCTTTCGGAACGATATAAAGAGGATCAAAGTCTTCATCAACATTTACACCCAACTTTGCCCACTCTTCCTTCTTAAGGGCAGCTGGAATATCCGACGCCGACTGAGGAAGATCACGGATGTGGCCCATGCTTGCTTCAACAATATAATTACTCGGAAGAAATTTACGAATTGTTTTCGCCTTTGTGGGTGACTCCACAATAACTAGATATTTTTTGTCTGCCATTTTTATCCTATATAAAGAGACTGTCATTAATAGAGATAAGGGCCATCCGGAAAAGAGTCAAGGATTAAAATCTGCGACACCTTGAGCTACAAATTGATATTCCATCTAATCTCATTCTCACAAGGCCCTAAAAAAGAAAAATTTATGGTCATGTTCTTTTGTCTTGGCCCAATCTAAAGTTAAATGTCTCAATGGCTTTTTCCAAGGCCTTCAATCCAAAGACAAAGGTATGGGCGTGGTTGAGATTTGATACGGTATAGGTCTCGACAGAACCTCCACTCTTTAAAATTTCTCGTGAGAAGCGCTTCATCTGATCCCACTCCACTAGTTCATCCCTCTCGCTGTGATAGAGAAAAAAGTGAGGAAGAGAGTGACCCAACTGATGAAGAGGAGAAGCTTCCTGATAAAGTTCAATATTCTCATCTCGGTAAAAAGAGGTGTACCTACTGATGTAGGGTGAATAGGGGTAGACCAGAAAATCGTACACTCCTCCCCCAAGCACTAAAGTATTGAATCGGACATCCTCAAATTCTTTCTTCTCTTTTGAGGCCCAGGCGGCATTAAGTGCTAGTAAGTGAGCTCCTGCTGAATAGCCGAAGCCTGCAATTTTTGATGGATCAAGGTCTAACTCATGAGACTTCTGTAAAAGCCAATAATAAGCATCTCGAACATCTAAGACCGAACCTGGAAAGATATGTTGAGGGGCCAGTCGGTAAGATATGTTAAATACCACAAACCCTTGAGATGCCACTTGTTCTGAGTAAAAGCGCATATCTTCCCGGCTTCTTCCACTCCATCCACCTCCATGAACAATAAGAATCGCGGCTTTTTTCCCTGATCTCTCAGGAAGGTAAAGATCTCCGCAAAGGGCGTAGCCATCTCTAGTTGTGTAATTAAGACTTGTCTGAAGTGACCATTTGTACAAAGGTATAAGAGAAGTTCTTCCCAAAAAATTTGAAACTTGAAGGGCTCGAGTGGATATCTTTCTAAGATCTAGATGCATGATTAAAGGCCCGCTTACGCGGGCCACTTTCTCTTAACGAATAAAAAGCATGTCGTAGAATTTTGGGAGAGGCCATTTTTCATCAGGAACGATCTCTTCTATTTTATTGCACAGTTCAGCGAGCTTAAATGATTGAGGCATAAGTTCTGTTGCAATTTTTCTCGCCACGGTCTCTTCATCGTGCTTATGGATGATCTCTATCGCGCCGGATAGATTTGTCGCCTGCTCGTAGAGTGACTTCGCCAAAGTAGCCAGATCTTTTAAAAGCTCGAGCTCCAGAGAAGCATCCGCTCCTGCCTCTTTTTGTTTTTTAATGGACTCCGCCAGTTGCGCTTTATACTCAACCGCCACAGGAATAACATTTTTCATGACCATTCCGGTAAGAGTTTTGAGCTCAATTTCACGACACTTAACATAGCGTTCGAGCATAACATTATGACGAGTTGAAATTTCTGATTCCTTAAAAATACCATTTTTAACGAGGAAGCTGGTCTTCTTTCCATCTTTCAAAACAGAGATGGCTTCAGGCGTTGTTCTCATGTTACCAAGGCCCCGCCTTTCGGCTTCTTTCACCCACTCCTGAGAGTAGCCGTCACCATTGAAGACGACTCGCTGGGCGTTACCGTACCATTTTAAGATTACGGCGGCTAGAGCATCATCTTCTGATTTACCCTTCGCTACTTCTTCCTCGATAATTTTATTTGTCTCCTCGAATACGTCAGCTATCGCTGCATTTAGGATCGACAGAGGATAACCAATTGAGGCCGAAGAACCACATGCCCTGAACTCGAACTTATTACCTGTAAAAGCAAAAGGAGAAGTCCTATTTCGATCGGTATTGTCTTTAAATAAATCAGCTAGCTGTCTCGCCCCTAAATCTAGAAGAGTCTTGTTGGAAGCAACGTACTTTCCACCGGAGATCATAGAATCAAGGATATTGGTTAGAGTCGTTCCGAGAAAGACTGACATTATACTAGGTGGCGCCTCGTTCGCTCCAAGGCGGTGATCATTTCCATGAGAAGCAATTCCCATACGGATGATATCAGCGTGACGGTAAACTGCCTCAACGACTGTCGCAACTACCGCAAGAAAACGGTAGTTTTCATGTGGATTATGACCTGGCTCTAAAAGATTTACCCCCGTATCGGTGGACATGGACCAGTTTAAATGTTTACCGGAACCGTTGACACCAGCAAAAGGCTTTTCATGCAGGAGACACACGAAGTCGTGCTTAAGGGCCACATTCCGAAGCACTGTCATGACAACCTGATTGTTATCAGCGGCGACGTTAGCATCCTTAAAGATCGGTGCCAATTCAAACTGCCCAGGGGCCACTTCATTGTGCCTTGTTTTTGCCGGGATGCCCATTTTGTAGAGCTCGATTTCCACTTCCTGCATGAAGGCTAGAACGCGGTCCTCAATCATCCCAAAATAGTGATCCTCGAGTTGCTGGTTTCTAGAAGTCAAAGAACCCATGAGCGCACGACCAGTCATCACCAGGTCCTGACGTCCAAAGTAGAAAGCTTTATCAATGAGAAAATATTCCTGTTCAGCTCCGCAAGTAGTGTAGACTTTGCTCACGTCTTTCATGCCAATAAGCTGACAAAACTTCGTCATGATTTCATTGATTCGAAGGTCAGATCGAAGAAGTGGAGTCTTCGTATCAAGAGCGTCTCCGTGATAAGACACAAAGGCAGTTGGGATAACAAGGGTCTTGCCGTTGGCGGATTCTTGGATGAACAAAGGAGAAGTAAGATCCCAAGTTGTGTAGCCCCTGGCCTCGAAAGTCGCTCGTGAGCCTCCATGGGGAAATGATGATGCGTCCGGCTCTCCTTGCATTAGCTGAGTGGCCGAAAGAGTTTCAATGGCCCGATCGTTATCAAAATTCAAGAAAGCATCGTGCTTCTCAGCGGTCGATCCGGTGAGAGGCTGGAACCAGTGGCAAAAGTGAGTGGCCCCTTTTGAGATCGCCCACTCGAGAACAGAATTGGCCACTTTCGTGGCCAGGTCTTTATTAATAGTTCTTTTTCCCTCGATGACTTGCTTTAAAGCATCTTTATCTTCAATGGAGAGAGATTTAGAAAGATGATAGTTATAAACGTTCTCTCCATAATACTGAGAAACCTTTAAAAATTTTCCCTGATCATTGACGGGGACATTACACTTCCTGGGTTTTCTTCCATAAACCGCGAGCTTAGCTTGTTGACGTAAAAGGTTAGTCATAGATGTCTCCTAGAAATTCGATCTTTATGGTTTTGGAAGTTTTTCACCTTTTTATGAAGATGATTTTAATAGAATTATTATCCGTATAAACCGTCTTTTTTCTATCACTTTTTATAACTTATCATTGAACTCGTTTCAAGATAAACTAACTCAACTATGATTACCTGGAAAATAACCCAAAACTTAACAGATGCTTTAGATCCGGAGTGGGATGAACTGGTAAAACTGTCCTTAGGCGAAAGAGTCCACGAAGGCCGTCGGAGAGGATTTATTCTCTCCAGATCCGCTCTGCTGGAATGCCTTGTTAATAATGGTGACTCTCCCACTATTAATCAGCTAAGAATAAAGGATTACTCATTTTTAGAGAACTATCCAAGGTTAACGCTTTCACTTTCACATACAGATGGCTGCGGAGCCGCTGTCGTTGGACAGAGGAATATTTTTCGTTCGCTAGGTATTGATATTGAGCGCCAAAATCGTGATGTCAAAGACTCAGTTATAGAACGCATCGCTCATCCAATGGATGAAAGCTTAAGAAATATTGAGCTGTGGTGTCTGAAAGAAGCAGTATATAAAGCCTTGATGAATTCAAACCTTTTCTCCTCGTCTGTGGAATTTTCTTCCATACAAATTAAAGATAAGTATTGGCTTCATCCCCCTAGCCAATTAAGTGGAGAGTGGACTCTACACTCTATTGATTCATTTATATTGGCGATTGCGTCTCTGAAAAATGAAAAACTTTCTCCGCAAGACCCCGTTCCTTAATGACAATCTCTTTCAACTGCCTTGGGGCCCTTGTAGGGGTGATTTCAATGAGCTGAAGCTTGCCTAGCCTTGAGACAATAAACTCATAGGATCTATCAACTAATAATGTTGTACCGATTTTATCTGCATCCTCTTTGAGAAAACGCAAGCCGTTGAGGAAAATGATCTCGTCACCGGCGTTTAATCCACCTTTATATGCTGGAGAGTCAAGCTGGATAACTTTGACTAGCACTCTCTCTGCGCTAAATTCAAAGTCCGCACCAATGAAGGACTGGGTTCCTTCGCCCCACTTCAATTCCAGCCCCATTCGTTTAAAGGCGCTTTCAAAGTCAATGTCCTGAGTTGTCTCCACCATCGTAGAAAAATTTTCAAGTATATCTTCTCCGCCGATTTCTTCGATCATGCGATAAATATCGGTTCTGGTAACACCAATTTCCGGATGTTCTTTATAGTCCCTCCAAAGGGCCAGCAGGAGATGATCGATAGACTTTCCTTTCTCAATCAGAAGTGAATGAAGCACAGTAAAGACAAGACCACCTTTTAAGTAGTAACTCACAGACGAGTTTTTGGAGTTCTCATCAGGGCGATACAACTTAATCCAGGCATTGAAAGAGCTTTGCTCTAGAGAATGATAATAGCGGCCAGGGGTATTAAAGTACGTCTCAAGATTTCCTTTTACAACGTCCAGATATTCCTCAAGAGTTGAAAGGCCGGCCCGATACACGAAAAGATCATCCATAAAACTTGTCAGTCCCTCCGCTAACCACAGCATTGTTGTGTAGCCTTCTGCAAGATAGTCAAAGGGTCCCAGCTCAATTGGTCTAATGCGCTTAACGTTCCAAAGATGGAAATACTCGTGAGCGACGAGAGAAAGATAAGCAAGATAGTCCTTGCGATTGACCAGTTTTCTTCCGTCAAAATGAAGCACCGTCGAGTTCAAGTGCTCCAGACCGCCATATTGCTTTGGAACAAAATGAGTGAGAAAAAGATATTCCCCATATGGTAGCTCGTCGTGAAAGTGCCTTGCCACGGTCTCCACGATTTTCTGAAAATCATTTTTTAAGTTATTGTTATGAGGGTATTGGTACCCGTAGAAGGCCAGGTTATGAGGTTTCCCGAGAGCCAGGAATCCGTCTGTGTGATGGCAACCAATTTCGATCGGAGCATCAATCAATTCGTCATAGTTCCGGGAAGTGTAAATGAACGTTTCCCTCGTCTCGGAAATATCTTTTAATCCGGTACTGAGCTTAGACCACATGGAGGGAAAACGAAACTCAATAGTGGGATGGTTAATTTCTTTTCCCAAAAGACCCATAAGATAGGAAGGCCCATGCAAAAAGGCATGAGAGAGGTCAACATGTGAGGTACGAACTGTGAGATCCTTACAGTAAGCTTCATAGCGAATCTGTACATTAGTGTGCCTCGCTTTAACTCCAGATTTTTCCCTGTCAATTTCCCAGACTCCTTTAGCTACCTGAGAATGAAAGTGGATCTCCCCATTTTCCTGAGACGCCTCAAACCATCGGATATGTCGAGCATACTCCCGCATGAGATAAGATCCCGGGCTCCACGAGGGCAGAAAGACACGGAACTTCGAATCTTCCAATCCTTCTATTTTCATGGTCACTCTCACATGGTGATGCTCGGGTTTTTCTATTTCCACCACATAATGTACTTTCATCATATTCTCCGGAATTTTGATAAGAATAAGATTGGTGAGGTCTAAAGACAATATTCAAAAAAAATGATAAAGTGACCTAATGGATAAAGCTCAAACAGTAAAAGATATAAAAATTTTTGTGACTGATAGCGCCGTCCGCCAGATTCAGGTGATTCAAGAAAACGATTACACCTTAAAAGGACTTTCTTTCCGGATCAAAATCGGCGGAAAAGGCTGTGAGGGATTCACCTATGAGACAGGTTTTTCAGAAAAACATCCTGATGACTTAGAAATTCTCACTCACTACCCTCTTATTAATTTTGACCTCAAAATCTTGATGGATCCCTTCACTGCCTTTTACACACCTGAGCTAACTCTCGACTATTTATTGGAAACAAATCAAAACGATGAAGGATTCATTGTTCAAAATGCAGCCGATGGGCAACACAGGGGCAAGTTTTTCAAAGATGAATCCCGGCTTCCACCTTGGGCAAAAAAATGAAAGAGATCTCTCTCGACTACCGCTACCTTAAGGCCTTTCTGGTGACCTCGCGCTTTCTTAATTTTTCAAAGGCTGCCCAAGAATTAAATATCGCTCAATCTGCCGTCTCCAGGCAAATTAAGCTCCTTGAGGAATCGGTTGGAGATCAACTCATTATTCGCTCCTCCAAGAAAGTGATCCTCACGGAGAAAGGTCACGCTCTCCTGGAAGAGCTCGGGAAATTTGAAAACAAGATTCAGGACATTTTCTTCGGTCATTTGAACAAAATCATTCGAGTGGGGATACTCCACGGCCTTCTCGAAACGTGGTTTAATGATGTTATGGTTGATTTCTGTAAAGTAAGTCAGCATCAGCTTCTAGTCGAGGTCAACACCCTGGATAAACTCAAAGAAAAGCTCCATAACGGAAAGTACGATGTCATCTTTACGGCCGA
>JBEIFX010000018.1:0-48444 GCA_040382195.1 Halobacteriovoraceae bacterium
ACCGGCACATCTTAGAATTTTTGTTCTGAAAGAGAGTCACCTCTTCTAGGCATCAAATTGACAAAAATTCAGGTAGTGTGGTACACTACGAGTTGGGCGTGGAGAATGAAATTGTTGAATCGATTTTTCATGATTCAAATTTACTCGCCATTGGTGAACAATTTCAGCCTCCAGTCAATGAGGCACGCTACGGGATCCTTGGCAAAGCGGTTAACGGAGATATTTTATTTGTTTGTTTTACCATCTGGGATGGCAAAATAAGACCAATCAGTTCCAGAGTTGCAAAAAATAAAGAAAGAGGTTTCTATGAAAAAGAGATACGCTAAGTCCCTTCCAGAGTACGATGAAATCGATTTTGATGAAGAAGCTGTTTTAAAATCACGAAGAGTTGGTCGAAAAATGCCAACGAGTGTCTCTTTGCCCCCAGAAGTTGTTGAAGAATTGAAGGTGATTGCTCAAAAGAAAGGAATTCCCTATCAAGTCTTGATGAGAAGTTTTATCATCGAAGGTCTTGAGAAATTAAAGAAAGCTTCTTAAGTAGATGTCATTCTTGTCGAAATAGTATCGGGTAAAGAAAATTATTTTACGATCCTAAAACTCAAATAGATAATTACATCTGGCGGGATCGGCAATGACGTTAAAAAGCAAAAAACAAGTAATTAATGAAATCTTGGAAATCTTCTTTGGAAGAGATGATAAAATTTTATTCTATTTTTTGAAGAAGAGTAAAAAAAAATCCAATAGTGAAGTAATTATTCCATTTAAAACTCGTAAGAAACTAAATCAAAAAAAGATAAGAGATGTCGAATCCCTTGTTCGAGAAAAAACCGGTGAACCTCACTTAAAACTTCTCCGATGGAATGAGGTCATTGATAAAATCGTTCCGGCTTCACAGATCTTTAAAATTCCATTTTTTGATTCAACAAATAGAACAGAAAAGTCTCATCCTTGGCGATTGTGCCCAATTGGGGAACATTGGGTTAAACGACATCCAAAGAACTTGCGATCCGGTAAAGTTACTGATCATGATGGACACTGTCGTAAAAATAGAAAAAGCAAAGGAAATTTCTATCATGCAGATGAATTAATTTTAATAGCTCAAGATCATTTTGACTTATTATCATCAGATCCTCATGCCATGCCAATTCCTCATTCACTAAAATTCCCCGATGGAAATAAGTATGATCTTTTAATCGCCGGCTGGACAAAATTCTGGAATGACGTTTTAAATCCAGAAGAACTCTTGTCACCGGATTTAGTTAAGGCCTTGATTGCTACAGAGTCCGGTTTTAAAACTCCCAAAGATCAAAAGAGTAAAGATGGGAATGCCCGCGGTTTAATCCAGATTACTGAAAATACAAGAAAGATATTGCAGGATCTCAAAGGGGAGTTGAAAGATCATCACATTGAACTTTCGGTCGAAGAAAGTCGTGATCCCATTACAAATATTGCAGCAGGAATTCGATGGCTTCATTATAAGAAAAAATATCGGGAAAGAAGACTTAAGAGAAGAGTGACTTGGGACGAAGCTGTTATGGAATACAAGGGAATATCATCTCAAATAGGAAAAAATAAAGTAGCAAATAATATTATGGTTAAAGTTAATCATTATTATAACATTCTTCAAAAGATAAGGAATTCCAAGTGAGTTTTATATTCCTTTTCACTTTTTGGGTGATGGCATTTGCCTCTCAACCTTCTGCTGTTATTCACAAAAGACTAGATTATTTTATAGATATTGAATTCAGCAAGAAAACCTTCAGTATGGACTGTTCCGGTGGGAGGAAGGATGATAATTCGATATTGGGCTTTAATCTTTTAGACGGTGATATCTATTATAGTTTTTTTTACCGCCGAGTAAGAACAGTAAAGGAGTGCCATCAAGTTCGTAAAGAATATCTAAATTTAGTAAAGAATCAAAAAACTGTACGTATAGTGGGTGATCATCCTACAGAAGCCATCATATCTGAATCGGATAAGAAAATGATTCCCGCTCCATATAATAAAGCAAAAAAAATGGTTGCAGCCTTTTTTATCCGTCTGCTGGCGGGAAAAAAATGTAAGTCCTATTTTTCGGAAGATTGTCAATTACCAAAAAATTATTGGGGTGGATTAATGCCAGAAAAATAGAAGTCTGAGGTTATTTCTTGAAGGGATCTTCTATTTTTTCCCCGTTCTGGAGTCTCCAGATTTTAACCGCACGAATGAACACATTGTACGCAGCAAGGGCCGAAACTACGAACCCGTGAGTTCCATCTAAAAAGCCTAAGCGCCAGATGTAGTGCCTCACGAATCGTCCTATTGGCCGGAGTAAAAGGTAGGCGATACCTATTCGACGGCCGGACTTTTCAAACTTTTGGTAGCGATCAATAGCACCCCAGGTGGTATAGCGGTCGGCCTTCTTTAAATAGGAAGTCACGTCTTTGTAGGTGTAGTGGATGAGCTTTTCATTGAGGATACTAATCTTCCCCTTCGATTCAATCTCGGCGTGCACGTGCTTATTTTGGTACCGGCATTCATCTTTCTTAAAAAGCCGTATGACTTTATCCGACTGCCAGCCCGAGTAATTAATCCGTTTCCCCATGAAGTGGTTTCGGCGATAAATCCAAAAGCCCGAGTAAGAAGTTCCTTCTCGAAGAATGTCTTTAATTTCTTGGACCAGTTCCGGGGTGGGTCTCTCATCCGCATCCAGTAAAAAGATCCACGGGTGACAGGCCTGAGGGATGGTCCAATTCTTTTGGGCTGCCGAATGCTCGTACTCATGCTGAAGAAGGCGAACCTGAGGAAAGGACTTAACGATCTCAACCGTTTTATCAGTCGAAAAGGAGTCTACCACGATGATTTCGTCACACCAAAGAACCGATTCGATCGCGGCCTTGATGTGAACTTCCTCATTGAATGTGGGAATAATCGCTGTGATTTTCTGCATAGTTTTAATACAATAAGTTTAGCTTATGAGTCACACCTCGTCTAAAACAATTCTCATCATTCAGACGGCCTTCATTGGGGATACTATCCTCGCGAGCCACTTTGCCCGTGCAGTCAAAGAGCATTACCCAGATTGTAGAATTCATTTCTTCCTCAGGAAGGGGAATGAATCGGTGATCCAGGGGCTTCCAACGATCGAGAAGACCTGGGTCTGGGATAAAAAGGGTGGGAAGACCAGAAATCTTTTTAAGCTTATCAGAGAGCTAAGGAAGTTAGACTTTGATATGGTCTTCAACCTTCACCGGCATTTTAATTCAGGTCTCGTTGCCACTCTGATGAAGTCTCCGGTGAAGGTGGGCTTTAAACAAAACCCCTTAAGCTTTTTTTATACGAGAAAGATCAATCACCAGATTCCTGATCCTCGAGGCTGGCACGAGGTGCAGAGAAACCTTGAACTCATTCCAGACTACCAGATTGTGGATAACTCAAAAACTTACAAACCGGAGCTTCCGCTCCAGGAAAAAAACTTCCAGAAGGTCGGCCCCTATCTTCGTGGTGATTATTTTGTGATCGCTCCGGCTTCAGTTTGGTTCACCAAGGCCTGGAGTGAGGAAAAGTTTAAAGAGTTGACACAAGAGTTGGTGAAGCGAGGCAACGTTTATTTCATCGGAGCGCCCGGAGACAAAGATCTATGTGACCGCATCCGCATGAATCACCCTCATACGTTAAATCTTTGTGGGGATCTCAACCTTCTTGATTCCGCGGCCCTCATGAAAAGTTCGAAAAGAGTCTTCGTTAACGATTCGGCTCCCCTTCATCTCGCGAGCGCTGTTAATGCAAAAACCACCGCAATCTTTTGCTCCACCGTTCCACAGTTTGGTTACACTCCATTGGCGGACGATTCTGAGGTGGTTGATGTGGGTAATTCTCTTTCCTGCAGACCCTGTGGTCTTCATGGACACAAGAATTGCCCCTTAGGGCATTTTAAGTGCTCAACCGCCATTGAAATTCAAAGAGTCCTAGAGACTATTTCTTAAGTTTTACTTTCCCTAGTCTTCCTTCGTCAGTAGAAAACCACAAATTTCCATCAGGCCCAGGTCGAATGTTTCTAAATCTCCAGCCGAGGTCTTTGAAATATTCTTCCTGCTTTATTACTTTTTGACCTTCAAGACTGAGGCGCCGAAGATGTTCACCGGATAAGGTCGCAAGCCAAAGGTCATCGTTCCAAAACGTGATGGCCGATGGAGAGATGGACGGAACCCAATTGGTTACTGGTTCTTCCATTCCCTTCTTCTTTGTTCCCTCCCCAATCTTAGGTCCCTCGTATTCTTTTCCATAAGTGACAATCGCCCAACCGTAGTTCGCCCCTTTCTTCAGGAGATTAATCTCATCTCCACCCTGGGGACCAAATTCTGATTCCCAGAGTTCTTCTGTACCAGGTTTTAAGGTAAGGCCTTGCTGGTTCCGGTGGCCAAGAGTCCAGATCTGTGGATTCGAGCCATCTTCATTCATACGGATGACTTTTCCAAAGTAGTTATCAAGTTTCTGGCAGGCCGGTCTGTCTCCGCGCTCTCCTGAAGTGATGAAGACCTTGTCGTTGAGAAACTCAATGCGTGAGCCGAAGTGATAGGGATTCACGTTGGCATTCGCTTCAAAAATCACTTTAAAATCTTTAATGAGATTCTTATTGAGTTTAAAGCGCGCTAGCGTCGTCGCGGATTTGCCTCCAGTTAACGGAGCTGAGTAGGTGAGATAGATATAACCATTCCTCTGGTGAACTCTTAAATCCAGCATCCCGCCCTGTCCTTCGCTGTAGACCTTAGGAGTGCCTTTGACTTCAGTGAGACTTTTGGTGGTTAGTTCATAAGAATAAATTTTTCCGCCTCTTTCAGTAAATAAGAGCGTATCAGAAGTGAGAAAATCAAATCCCCAGATCACATCTCTTTGATTCAGGAGAGTTTCCATATCATAGGGATTCCCTGCGGCTTGAGCGAGCTTGAGGATGATAAAAAGAATGACAGCGAGGAAGATCTTCACCGGCTAAACTCTCTTAATAAATGTTTCTTTCTCCATTCGAATTCGAGGCCCGTAGACTCCCTTCTTATCTCTTTTCCCTACACTGATCGCCATCACGATCTCAGTATTTCTTCCTAGTCCCAGTGTCTTTTTGATTCTTTTTGAATCGAGACCTTCCATGGGACAGGTATCAAAACCAAAAGCAGAGAATCCCATCATGATGTTTTGGCAGGCAAGTGCAGTGGATTTCACCGCCCAGACACGCATATCAGAGCGGGACATGGGTTCACGGGGAACAGGTCGAAACATTCCCGCCACTGTAGCCAAAATCTTTTTGACGATTCCAAAAATACCACAAGGACCTTGAGAGTAGACGAGCGGCACGAGTTTTTCATAGTAGGCTTTTGCCGATGAGTGAATATTTTCGGATTTTTTGAAAAGCTCTAGCATTTCTTTTCTTCTCGCTTTCCACTGATCAATCCTCGCCACACAAACGATAATCTCTTGAGCTGTTCTTGCGGCCGGCTGAGAAAAGCAAGCATTGATGACTTCAGCTTTTTTGGTTTCTTCTTTGATCCAATAAAACTCCCAGGGTTGAAGGTTTGAAGAATTGGGGGCCATGAGACCCCATTCTAAAACTTTTTCAACGACATGCTCAGGAACCTTTTCGTTCGTATAAACTCTCACCGATCGTCTGTTCTTCAGTATATTTTCGAAGACCTCTGGTGAGGTTTCATAAAAAATCTCCTGATAATTAAGTTCTGGAATAGTTGAAAAGATCTCATTGCTTTTGCTCATTTTTACCCTTTTGAGATTTTTTGTCATTTCAGGAGTCGTCCCAACTTGAAACGATAGAAGAAAATACCCTTTAACTTAAGAGGTGCTGAAAGTCTTCCATACTGAGTTTTCCGCTGAAGTAGTTGTCATCATCTTCGGCCATGAGGTCTCTGAAAAGCTCTCGCTTACTCTGCTGAAGTACAAGTACTTTCTCCTCCACACTTTCTTTGATAATCGGTCGGTAGACAGTTAGTTTGTTCTCTTGTCCGATACGATGGGCCCGGTCGATGGCCTGGCGCTCGACAGCCGGGTTCCACCAGGGATCCATGAGAAAAATGTAACTGGCAGCGGTGAGGTTAAGTCCAAAGCCACCGGCCTTGAGAGAAATGAGAAAAATTTGAGCGTCTCCATTTTGAAAGAGCTCAACTTGCTCGGATCGCTTCTTGATGGTCTGGGAGCCATCAATCCTCGCCATCTTCCAGCCAGCGACTTTAATTTTGTTCTCAATGAAATCAAGATAGGTTGTGAACTGAGAGAAAACGAGTGTTTTATGTCCCTCAGTGACCAGTTGCTCGAGGTTCTCCATGAGAAAATCAATTTTCGTCGACTCGAACTGAGGATGTTTTTGCCATAGGCAGAGCTGGCGCATTTCAAGAAGTGATTTGAGCACTTCTCCGTAACGCTTTTGACCACTGGTGAGAATACTTGATCTAACAGCATTCAACTTTTGCTGATAAAAAGACCTCTCTCCCTCAGAGAAGTCCAAGTAGACATGGTTTTCAATTTTTTCTGGTAGCTCTTTTAACACCTGATCCTTGGTCCTCCTGAGGATGAACGGCTTGACTGTTCTGCGGGCCAGGAGACGATTTTTATTCTTTGAGGTTGATCTAATGATCCCAAGATCACCCCAGACTCCAGGCACGCACAGATCCATAATGTTATAGAACTCGGATAGATCATTCTCGACTGGTGTACCTGTAAGGCAAATCCTAAACCTTGCTTTAAGTTGTCGGGCCGCATTCGCACCAAGAGATCTAACATTTTTAAGATGTTGAACTTCATCAAAGATAAGGATATCGAATTCGTCCTCACTAAGAGTTGAGAAGGATTCCTTCTTCATAAGCCCGTAAGATGTCAGGATAACTTTTGCTTCTGTCTTAAATTCCCGTTCATCGCCATAGTAAATAGAGTAGGTAAGGTCAGAGAATTTTTCAATTTCATTTTTCCAGTTATGGAGGATACTCACGGGACAAATAATGAGGATCTTTTTAACCTCTTGCTTCAGTGTCTGTAGAAGCATGATTGTCTGAAGAGTTTTACCCAAACCCATGTCATCGGCGAGACAAGCTCCAAATTTATTTTCATACAAAAATCGCAGCCAGTTATATCCACCGACCTGATAAGGACGGGCGATATCTTTGTAGCGAGGATCCACTTCATATTCTGGCATGTCTTGCATCGTCATGATCTTCTCGCAAAACTTTTCTTCTTCAGGAGTGAGCGCCCCTTCGATGCCAAGGCGTTTGAGTTCAAAAAGCTCAAAGATACGTGAGCGCTGGAGGAAAAGGCCAAAGCGAGACAAGCCTTTTGATTGCTCTTTCTTTTCTCCTTCAAATTTCGTGTAACGCTTCATAAAGCGAAGAAGATCTTTTTGCTCGTCAGATAAAAGGATAAGTCCCTTTTGAGAAAGAATAAAGTTATCTGTCATCTCAGCATTTTTAATAATGTCGAGATCATCATCATTGACGATGAGATCCATCTGGAACCAGTCCAGTTTTTCTTTGTTGCGTTCAAAGCGGATGGAGCTCTTCCAGGTTCTCACTTGGACCTGATCATAAAAGATTGGAATCTTCAGAGCAGAAAGATGGTGATAAAAGTTTCCAACACCTTCCAGGAGATTGTTTTTTGGGATCTGAAAAATGATTTTTCTCTCTTCTTTAAAATAGAATGATGTCTTAAAGCCAAGTTCGCTGAAGCTATCTAGAAAAGCCGTAAAAACTCTTTTGAAGATTTTGGTATTTAAGATAAAGACTTTTCTAAAGGTCGGATCAAAAAAAGACAGTTCATCGTCTTTCATCAAAAGACCAATCCACTCATTCATAATCCCTTTCTTTGTCGCAGAATGGAGATACTTTTTATGGATAAAAGTTTCTCGATCAAAGTCCTCAATAAGTGTTTTGAAAAAGAGTAGGGCGTCATTCTTAGTACGGAAGCTTCCCGCCCAGCCTTGTTCACTCACGAAGAGAAGGAAAGGAGATGGCATTGGAACAAGTTTCTGATCTTTAGTGAAGAGTTCTAGCTCGAGGTTCAGGAAACTTTTTCTTTGAGAAGGATTAATAGAAAAGCGATATTCCATTTCCTCGACCGGAAAATCAGTCCATTGATCTCCTTCAATCAGTAGATCAATCACGCCTTTTTCTCTCAAGGGTAGAAAAAGACGGATAAATTCCTGGATATCGCCGATTTGATCATGAAGCTTAAGTTTTGAGATGAGTTCTCTCAGATCATTTGGTTGATCCAGCGCCTCACCGGTTTTCCAGTTAAAGAGATAAAGAACATCAAAAATCGAGACTTCTTCAACAACTTCCTCATCAGATTTCCAGCTAAATTTATAAGCGTACTTTTCTTCGATATAGATGACGTCTTTGTACTCCTCAAACTCAGAAGCTTTAATAAGATTCACCCTAAGCTTTCCTCGCCACTTACTCGGCGCCGGAAAATTAACGAGCTTTCTGTTTGTCAGAGTGTATTGAAGAGAGCTGAAGGTCGAGTTCATTTTTGCCCCTTGGATCTGGGGCGCCGACTTGATGAGGGTACCATAGCGATCAATATGCACACCTTCATGAGAAAGAAAGTTGAGGGAAACCGGGCGGGTATGGTCCTCTTTAGTTTGAAGATCTGAAAACTTTAAAAGAAGACTGCCAGCATGGTGACAGGGTTGGGGCAGGATGCAGCTACAGTGACTTGATAGTTTTTCATTTTCATCACTTCTCTTAAAGCTTAATTTTGTTTCATAGTTAGTGTTATTTTCGGCAACGATACCTGAAACCACAAAATAGGCATCCAGACTTCCTTTCATGAAGGAGAGTGAGACTCTGCCTTGTTCAACCATTTTTCGTCCCTGGAAGACAATCTCGGGACGGAAATAATGGTCAAGTAAGTCCTGAACAGAAGATGATTTATTCGTATATTCCACGGCGGCCTTTTTTGCAAAAGTCTAGTATAGGGGCTTTTCATGAAATTTGCAGTTAAATTACGTGGAAAGAAGAAGGCCCTCTTTCGAGGGCCTTAGATTAATTGTCTAAATATGACTTTAAAAGTTTGGCGCGAGATGGGTGACGCAGTTTCCGCAAAGCCTTAGCCTCAATCTGGCGGATACGCTCCCTGGTCACAAAGAAGTCCTGACCAACTTCTTCGAGTGTATGGTCAGATTTTTCACCTATACCAAACCGCATGCGAAGAACTTTTTCTTCCCTCGGGGTCAGAGTTGAAAGGACTGATCTTGTTTGTTCAGATAAAGTCACACTCATTACAGCATCTGCCGGAGAGATGATTTTCTTGTCTTCGATGAAATCACCCAGTGAAGAGTCTTCTTCCTCACCAATAGGAGTCTCAAGGGAAATTGGCTCCTTGGAGATTTTGAAGACTTTCTTCACCTTGTCAACGGACAGCTCCATTTTCTCCGCAATCTCTTCAGGAGTCGGTTCACGACCAAGTTCTTGAATGAGCTGACGGGAAGTTCGGGCGAGCTTATTGATAGTTTCAATCATGTGAACCGGAATACGAATTGTACGACCTTGATCCGCAATGGCGCGGGTAATGGCCTGTCGGATCCACCAAGTTGCATAAGTTGAGAACTTATATCCTCGGCGGTATTCGAACTTATCTACCGCTTTCATAAGACCAATATTTCCTTCCTGAATAAGGTCAAGGAACTGAAGGCCTCGGTTGGTGTATTTTTTAGAGATCGAAACTACAAGTCGGAGGTTGGCCTCAACAAGTTCAGACTTGGCCTTATCCGCTTTCTCTTCTCCCGTTACAATAATGTTGTAAACGGATTGGATATCCTCAAAGGCCATACCCGCATCAATTGCGAGACGACGAAGCTTTCTTAAGATGTCCTCTTGAGTCCGGATCATTTGCTCGATTTTGGCATCTGTCGTAAAGAGATTACGGGCAAGCTCACGCTTGAATGAATCATCTTCCAATAAACGATCATAAAGACCTTTGTAAGCCTCATCATCAGATACTTCTAGGAACTTGTAGATGCGCTCCTGTTGCTCGTAAAGCTCTCGGAACTGTAGGTAATAAGATTTAACTGGTTCTGTGAATGAGTTAATGATCTTACGGTTAAAGGTGAGATCGACAAGTTCTTCTCCAACCTTGTCCATCATCTTCTGCTCTTCTTTATCGAGCTTCTTAAGAGTTCCGTCTTCATTCACAATTTTAGAAAGAAGGTCTTTCACGTGCTCTACCACTGCAAAAATTCTATCGCGAGTATCGTGAATTTCTTTTTCAGTTGATTCATCATCAAGGCCTCGGACGAGGTCTTTGACGTACTCGTTCTGTTCCTCAGCTTGAACAACTTTGTTCTTAAGTTTTACGATTTCCTCGAGTGCGTGCTTGGATTTAAGGCATGAGAGAACGATTTCCTTTTCGCCTTCCTCGATCTCTTTAGCAATTTTAACTTCGCCTTCTCGAGTCAGGAGGGCAACAGAGCCCATTTTTTTAAGGTAAAGTTTAACTGGATCACTCGAAGAGGCGCGAAGCTCTGCTTCTTCATCTACTGTAAGAGGATCTTCAGCGACTTCAGTGCTGGCCTTCTCTGATTCTTCTTCTTCGAGTTCAGGCGTTTTAACTTGAATCCTGGCTTCATCAATTTTTTCCATGATCTGATCAATGGAGGCAGGATCGACGATGTTTGCGGGAACAGCGTCATTGATTTCTTCCGGTGTCAGAAAAGACTGGTCTTTTCCTTTCATGACGAGACGTGAGAATTCCCGCGAGTTTAAAAAGGCATTAACGAGTGACATAGTATCTCCTAAAAATTAGGGCACTGTATTTTTGAGATGATGAATCTCTTTATCCAGTTTCGAGATCTCATTCAAAAGACTTTGAACCTCTTCTTGGGAGGGGGAGGTCTTTTGTTTTTCAACGAGGTCTTTTCTTCGTTGCTTCAAATGATCCATTCGGAGCATGAGTAAATAGTCTTTAATCATTCTCCTTAAAACCTTCTCGTTATATTTATTTCCATAATGAAACAGAGCCTCTGTTCCAATATCAACGATTTCTTTTGAGTAACCACTGTACTGAAGTTCGTCCTGAACAATGGAAACATACTCAGCGTCGTCGATTTCCAAATAAATTTTACCGAGCCATTGAATTAGTCTTTTTACCTCATCGTGCCCAATAGTGGCAAGAAATTCATCGAGTTTTAAGTGCGTCAAGAACTCAGGATGACAAAGAAACTCTTTGAGTACTAATCTCTGACTCTTGGTTAGGGGTAGAGATACTTGACTTGTCTGAGTCTCTTGCAAATTTTGCGCCTCTAGCTGTTCTTGCTCGAGCTTTTCTTCCTGGATGTCTAATCGAGGGCGCTCATTTTTGTAAGTTATCTTATCTTTCTGACGACTTAGAAATTCCCGGTAGCTCTCAAGGATAGTGAGGGGATCACTTCTTAAACCCAGGTTTTTGGCCGAGTTGATAATTCTTTCCGTGGCAGAAAGGTGTTCCTTCAAAGGTGAAACAAGTTCAAAGACGTGATGCAGAATGCCAAGTTTAAGGTCAGTGTTTTCGGGTAAGGGGGAAGGAAACCTTTCCAGAATTAATTGATCTAAATAAATCGGCGCCTTTTCCATTCGCTCCATCAGAGCAAGGCGTCCTTCGGCGAGGAGGAATTCGTCAGGATCTTTATGGGGGGAAAAACTCAAAAAACGTGGAAGAAGGCCGTGACTAAGAAAGTCTTTGTTGATGCGGTCCATGGCCTTTTTTCCGGCCGCATCCGAGTCCATGGCCAGATAAATATTCTTCGTTATGTTCGAAAGGAGTCGAACAGAATGATCGGAGAGGGCCGTCCCCATGGTTCCCACTGTCTCCTGGAATCCGAACTGATGCATCATGATGACGTCCATATTTCCCTCCACGACGATCACTCGATCAGCCTGACGGATGGCGTTTTTTCCAAAGTAAAAGCCAAAGAGGATGGAGCCCTTATCGAACGCAAATGATTCACCTGAGTTAAGATATTTTGGAACTTGGTCAGGGAGAACAGCACGAGAACTGTAGCCTCGGATCTGTCCGGAGTGATCATGAATGGGAAACATCACGCGATCACGATAAAAGTCATAATGACTATTTTTAGTCTCATGGTAGCGAATAATTCCTATCTCTTTGGCCACTGCTCTCGCCGTATTTCCATCAGCGCCAGGAAGGGAGTCAAGGTAGTGATAAAGGGAATTATTACCTGGAGAGTAGCCGATTTGCCATCGCTCCACAGTTTCTGGAGAGAGTTTTCTCTTTTCCAGAAATTCCAGATAGGGAGTAGGCTTTTGTTCCGCGACTTTTTTATAAAGCTTTACTGAAGCGTTGAGAACTCGAAAAGCCATTTCAATTTTTGGATTTTTTTTCTTTTCTTTTTGATCTTCAAAGGGAAGGCCCAAGATACCACAGACTTCTTTTAAAGCATCCACGAATTCTAAATGCTTGTACTCTCTGACAAATTTAATAGCGTCACCGCCGGCGCCACATGCAAAGCACTTGTACATGCCTTTAGCGTCGTTGACCTTGAGAGAAGGCTTGGTATCAGAATGAAAAGGGCAAACAGCCTCGAGGTTAGTACCTCGCTTAGTGAGAGCTATGTAGTTACCAATGACCAGCGAGACTGGTGATTCTTTAATCCGGTCTTTTAGCTCTTCATAGGCCACAGTTCTTTCCTTCAGATTTTTCTTAGGACTAAGGACTTTATGAGTGTTCCCTGAGATAAAAATATCTTTTCAAATTTTGTTGTAAATAGCGACAAAAAATGTTCTGGAAATTCCTTTCGAAGATCCCGGGAAGTGAGAAGGATTTCAAAACGAGTATCGCTCTCGATCTGATTGAGCATCCACTCGTAATACCCGTCATGATCTGTCTTGACGAAAAGCGTTCCCCCCGGTTTCAGGATTTTGTGGCACGCGTTCAAAAAAGGTTTCTGGAAGAGTCTCTTCTTGTGATGGCGAGTTTTAGGCCAGGGATCCGGAAAAAAATAAAACACCGACTGCACTTCATTATCACCAAACATGAACTCTAACCTCTCGCCACGAGCACGAAGGTAGCGGAAGTTTTTATGCTCGAGCTTATCGAGCTTCTTCGCCACACTAAAACTTCGCTTGAAGCGATGATCAAGGCCGATGAAATTAATGCCTGGATTTTGTTGACAGTACTCCATCATGAATTCGCCGTAACCAGTGCCGATCTCGACCTCGATGGGGTGTTCATTCTTAAACAGTTGGTTCCACTTTCCAACATTGCTTTCTGCTTCCTCGTCCCTAAGGACGAAGGTGTCAAAAACTTCAAGTTTATCATGATAGGGATTATCATGGGTGTACTTGAAATTAGGTCTATAGCAAAAATTATCTTCGAGAGATTTTTTCTTGGTTTCTGTAGTCATAGAGAGGGGAAATAACAAAAAAACACGTTGCAGTAAAACAAAAAAAAGGCCCTCCCGTTAAGGAGGGCCCTGGTTAATCAGATTCTAACCTGTTAGCCGATCAGTTTAAGAGCATTTTGAGAACTCATGTTTGCCTGAGCAAGAACAGAAGTACCAGCTGCTTGAATGATCTGGTTACGGGCCTGTTTAGACGACTCTTCAGCGAAATCGACATCACGGATTCGGCTGTTGGCAGCACTCAAGTTTTCAGCAGATGTCTGCAAGTTGTTCGTCGTCGAAGTCAATCGGTTCTGAAGAGAACCTAAGAGAGCTCGCTGACTTGAAACTTTTTCAATCGCAGAGTCTACTGTCGTGAGTGATTCATGTGCACCGTCTTTGCTTCCGATGTCCAGAGAACCAATTCCGAGTGATTCAGATCCTGAGTTAATCTGGCCAGCCTCAAAAGAGATTCTGTCCTCAAACTCATCCCCTCCTGTGCCTACTTGGAATTCGTACTTATCACCTGCACCGTTCAGAAGTTTTTTACCGTTAAACTCAGTCACCTGAGAGATACGATCCATTTCTGACTTGAGCTGTTGATATTCCAAGTTCGACATTCCTCTTTCCGTTTCCCCGACAGTATCAGAAGAAGCTTGGACGGCCAATTCTCTCATACGTACAAGAATGTTAGAGGCTTCATTTAATCCACCTTCCGCAACTTGAACCATAGAGATACCGTCATTCGCATTTCTGTTTGCCTGGTGGATTGATCTAATCTCGGCCTTCAATTTTTCCGAGATTCCCAATCCTGCCGCATCGTCAGAAGCTTTGGTGATCCTTGAACCTGAAGAAAGCTTCGAGAAGCTCTCCTGTGATTCTCTGTTCACTTTGTTCAACGACGTTTGCGCCTGAAGTGAAGCAACATTTGTGTTAATTCTGAAACCCATAGACTACCCTCCGGTTAATTTCATTCCAACCTCCCAGTCAGATGATGGATTGTTCAAGTTCCATCATTAGGCAACCATGCCACTTTGATTTTTTTACCTCATCACCATGATGAAGCTTTCTTGTCCTAGCTTTTCGGTTCGGCTTGAGAGAAACTGAGGCATTTTTTTCCTTAGTTAAAAGTTTTTTTTTTCATAAGGGAGAAGCAACTAATGAGAAAAACAAGAGCGCTTGACTACCCTTGTCGGGCTTTAGAAAGGAAGCCCTTCCTCGACGGATGATTCAAACTTAAGTAAACTTCAAAAAACTTTAACTATCAGTACCAGAGAGAGATTTAATGAAAGTACCTTTCATCGACATTCTTCGCTATGAACCAAATTTTTACGATACCGTCACAGCGAAAACAGCTGAGTTACTCAAGAACGGCCACTTTGTCGGTGGCCCAGTAGTTGGTCAATTTGAGTCTGCTATCAAGGATTACACTCATACAGCGTATGCTCTGGGATGTGCGAATGGAACGGATGCAATTCAAATTGCTTTACGGGCCGCTGGTATCGAAAAGAATGATCGTGTTCTTCTTCCTGACATGACTTTTTGGGCGACTTTTGAATCTGTTGTGAATGTTGGCGCCATTCCATACACAATTGATGTCTCAAAAGAGACTCTTCACCTCACTTTGTCTTCAGTAAAGGAAGGTATTGAAAAATTTAATCCCAAGGCTATTCTTCTGGTTCACCTTTATGGATGGGCTTGTCCGGAGACAATCGAAATCAGAAAGTATTGTCATGATAAAAGTGTTCTCCTTATCGAAGACTGTGCTCAGGCCATTGGTGTGAAGATCAAGGGAGAAAGTCTTCTCAAAAAAGCCCTTGTCGCTACCACTAGTTTTTATCCTGCAAAAGTTTTAGGTGCGAGTGGGGACGCTGGTGGCATTTTTTCCAGTGAGCAGAAAATTGCCGAGACTGCTAAAATCCTCTTAAACCATGGTCGCACTGGTCATTATGACCATGGCATGATTGGTTGGAATTCTCGCCTTGGTGCTTACGAGGCAGCCTTCATGGTCGAAGCCCTCAAACATCTTGATCAGCGTCTTGAGAGTCGTCGTCATGCTTGTAAAGAGTACAGAGCAAAAATTAAAAACCCAGCTCTGAAATTTATCGCTCCTTCTTCAGACGTTTGGGAGAACGGTTATCTTTCTGTTGCGGTCATGTCTCCCGAGACTAGGCCGGCTTTTATTGAATACCTCAAGAAACACGACATCGGTTTTGGAACTGTTTATCCGGGTGCGATGAGTGCTCAACCTGGGGCCACCCAAACCCTGGGCGGTAAAATTTCTCATGGTCATGCTGAATGGATTGCTAAATCAATCATTAATCTTCCGTGCTTTGCTTACATGAAGCAGGAGGAAATTGATTACGTTATTTCAAAGGTGAATGAATTTAGCGGTTAGTCTTATTTAGCCATTCTTCTAAAATGAGGGCAGCTTTTCTTTGAATGACCGGATCAGACTCAATGAGTTTGTTGAGACGCTCTTTAAGCGCCTCAACTTTTTTCTTCTCATGGAGGGGAGTTTCTATTTTATCGCTCTCCCAAATGATTTTTGGAGCGCCCATATTATCTAGGCAACGACTTCTACAGAGCGACGCTTCTGTGAAGCAACCTTTGAAAGGTGCTCTTCGATGATTTCATAAAGCTCAAGTTTAGTTGACTTTGGATCCATCCCCTGAGGCATGACAGAGTAGATAACCTCGTTATTGACTTCAGAGAAGATAAACCAGGTATGCCCGATTTTTTGGAACAGAACGTCTTTAACGTTGTTTTTAACTTTGTTGGAATTTTTTGAAGTCTTCGAAGTTGTCATAAACCCTCCATGGTTTTTTCTCGTGAACTCACTTCCTGTAAGTTCATTTGAATAACTTCTCGGATGGGTCTGTAAAAACTTTAGTCATGATGAAAAAAAAATGGAAAATTTTTTTTCATGATTCCCGATTGTTTTAGTAAGCCGACTGAATGCCGACGTACCCGCCCAGCGTGAATGTTGTCCTTGACGTAAATTTATCATTCCCTGCGCTTTGCCACCAAGAGGGCTCTTTCCCGGCAGTTTTCGCCCGGAAAATTGTTGCCGATCCAACCTCCATGGTGGTGGCCAGGACCATATCTAAATCCTCAATAATGCCTTTTCTATGGTACTGGATGGACAGTCGTGGAGCGATTGAGAAACCAGAGTAGCTTCTTGCATCCTTGAGAGTCGAAGAGGATTGCGTGATATAAAGTTGATCAAAAGGGTTAACTAGTATCACTCCCATAAGGTTGATCCGATCCTTGACCCCTTTGTAGGCATCATAACTGATTGCTGGCCCTAGGCCCAGTCTCGCCCCTTTTTCTTTAGAGAGTCGGGAGTTGGAAAAAGAATAAGTATTTTCATAATAACGAAAGTTGAAACTGGCACCTAAGAAAAGTCGTTCCTGGTAGTTACCGGGGGCCTGCTTAAGAACCGTGTAGGACATGTCCACGGGGGTAGCATAGCCTTTGGTTTTAATACTTTCTTTGTAGGGGTAGCTTTCGGAATAGGGCTGAGTAAAACCCAGGAGAAACTGGCCTCTATAGCCTGAAGGCGCTGTTAGAGGATATTTCCTTGGAAGAGGTTCTTCCAACCGATAATCTGTGGGGTCTTTTTTGAGTGGTCTTTTGACCAGCTCTCTTGCATCGTTGAAGTAGACGTCGATGTGATCCGAGAGGACATAGGCCAGCTGGCCTTGACGATCCAAAGTGGCAATAAATTCATCTTCGAGATAAAAAGTATTCTCCTCTTCGCCTCGGAATATAGGATCGGCTTTATACTCTGGTGTGCTTCGAAGTTTTGCCGTTAATTGCTTCATTTTTTCAGGCTCCGGAGCGTATTGATCGATACTTCTATCGTTGCCTACAGAAGGATGAATTTTAATCACGTCACCTTTTCTTAAGTGCTGGACGACGGGGGATTCATAGCTCCGGTACCTAAATAGAGGGGTCTCGAGAACTTTTACCACCGCCTCAAGGGCCATGGCTTGACAAGAATAAAAGAAGAAAACAATGAACAGGAGCTTCATTCAAACACCTGCGAAAGAGAGAGACCGAAGGATTTATTTGTTTCATTCGAAGAGTTCAGGTTTACTAGGACTTCTTGATCTTTCAAATCTAGCCACTGGCTTTGAAAATAAACTCCTAGCACAAATTCTCCCCAATCATTCTTAATCGGGCTTTCCAGCGAGGCAAGAAGGTCAGTGGAATTAAATTTAAATGACCCTGAGCCGAAGGACGTTTCGGCACTGGCAGAGGCAAAAGGGCCGACCCGAAACTGTAGTTGGAGACGAAAGGGAAAAGGACCCAAAAGGAAATCTCGGGTTTTGACCTGAGGGCCTACTGAAAACGAGGAGTAGTTGACCCGGCCTCCATTGGAGAGATTGTAGGTCGTCTTTTCCCAGTGACCTACCCCGCCTACTTTTATGGGAAGCTTCCAATTCGTAAAGAGATGAAAACCATATTGATTACTGAAGCCACTTCCCCCAGATTTGTCCTCAAATAAATCCTTCATGAAGTCGCCCTTTGTCAGACCTGCGTAAAAGCTGAATTCAGGAGGAAGGGAGAGCCCTTTGTCATAGTACGTTTTAGGAATATCTGGAGCGGGGGAGTAACTGAGAGGTGCCTCAAAAAGTGAAATGTCATCTTTCATAGGAGTAATGAAATCATTGGAAACTTTCCAGACGATAGTGCCATCCTTATTCTGAAGGTACTTGAATCCAAACTCATCTTGAAGTCTAAAGTAGTTCAGATAAATGGGCTTTGTGACTTTGAGGCTTTCATTTGTTTCGATTCTACGAAGAATTGCTCCAGATCTAATAGCACCGATCTGTGTTCCACTTTTAATGATGTCATCTAAGGAGACAGTTCTTTGGGGATGATCAAATCCTCGGCGCACTTTAGATGCTGGTTTTTCAGTTGATCGGATAACCTCTTGATCAGGAAGTTCTTGGTAAAGTTTTTGAATGGGAGTCAGGTCTAGTTGGGCAAAAGTGGGCAGACTGATTAAGGTGAAAAGCCAAATCATGATCTTCCCCATTGGCGAAGTATTTGTGAGGACTTTTCAAGAGTTTCATAGTTCGACAGGTGCTTGACGGATTCACGGTTGATTTTGGTTAAGGGTACCCATTTAAAGGCTTGATGTTCATGAGGGTCAATTTTTACATTCCATTTTTTATCGAGAACGATCAGAAAGCTCTCTTCATAAACGTTCCTCTTTTTCTGATCGATGAATTCGTAAACCAGACCGAGGTTAATAATATCAACGATGTCTTCAATTTTTAGTTGAGTTTCTTCTATGGCCTCTCGCAGTCCGCCTTCCTCAATAGTTTCATTTTCCTCGATCTTACCTGTGACATTTTGCCAGAAGGAGCCGCGGTGCTCATTAGTCTGGAGAAGGAGAAAATGAAAGCTATGACTAGGATCGTCAAGAACTGCAAGAACAATTTGAGCTTTTTTGGTTTTACTGGCCATAAAAATATTATGAGCGACAAGATCAGGAATGTCCAAAATCTGAATGAAATTTTCATAGGTTTGCTTTGCGTAGTAGACCTTAAAACTCAACTTATTAATTGCGTCATAACTGCCAATTTGATATGAAAGGTGGATGAATGATTTGAACGTGGCCCTTTTCAATATTGCAGAATCTTTGCCAGGTTTTTTGTTGGCCATTGTTACCCATGAAGCCGCTCACGCCTGGATGGCCCATAAGTTTGGAGATCCAACTGCAAAAAATATGGGAAGATTAACTCTGAATCCAGCCGCCCACTATGATCCTTGGGGCACCATTTTTTTTCCCCTTCTAGCTGCTTTTACTAATTTTGCCATGATTGGCTGGGCCCGTCCTGTTCCGGTGGAAATAAGAAATTTTAAAAAGTTAAGAAGCGGAATTTTCTGGGTTAGCTTCGCTGGGCCTCTTTCTAATCTCATTTTGGGAACAATCTCTGCACTTGTTCTGGCAATCGTTGCCACCCAGGTCTCGGCAGACTGGGGCTATTATAACATTGCTCTTCGAATGCTTCGGTATTCGGTCTTTATTAATTTCATTTTAGCCTTCTTTAACCTTATTCCGATTCCTCCTTTGGATGGATCTAAGATGGTTTCGTCTTTCTTGAAAGGTCATGCCCTTTATAAGTACGAGAGTTTTGCCCAGTATACCCCGATCATTTTTATGGTTGTCATGTGCCTTAGTTTTATGGGTATTCACACTCTGGGATATGTGCTTTTGCCGGCCCAGAACATTGCTAATTATCTGATGTTTTCTTTCCTTGGACTTTTCGGAGGTATTGGATGACCGAGAATGAAATCCTAGTCAAAATAGATCGTTTTGATGGTCCTTTGGCACTCCTTCTGCATCTGGTGCAGAAAGACGAAATGCGCATTCAAGACCTGGATCTCACCACCATCACTTTCCAGTATCTGAATTACCTTCAGAAAATGCAGGACCTCAATTTTGACGTCGCGGGGGAATACCTCTTCATGTCGGCGACTCTTCTCTTCCTCAAATCTCAGACGGTAGCCGATGAGTCTCAGGATCAAAATCTTATTAAAGTCACAGCAGGGGAAATGGGTCTTGAAATTCAAACTCGCGGTGATCTTATTAAACGCCTCGAAGAGCTCGAGCGTTTCCAGCGTCTGGGTCAGCGTCTATGGGGACTTCCGAAGAAAGGCCATGAAATTTTCGTGAAGCCTAGAGTGGATCGGAAAGCTATCGAAAACTCCATCTTAACTCCCATTGATCTTCAGCAATTAACTGAGACCATGATGGATCTTATCCGTCGTGAAAAGAAGAAGTACGCCGTTGTGAAGCGTGACCGCCTCTCCATTAAAGAAAAGCTTGTCCGCTTGAAGGCCATGCTTAAAGAAGGAGAAACGACACAGTTTGATAAGCTACTTGATGAAAATGAAACAGGTATTATTGATAAAGTGATTACGTTTATCTCTCTTCTTGAGCTCGCTCGCCTGAAAAAATTACAGATTTTTCAGAATGAGGATAAGGGCTCCATTTACATCGAGGTCAAGGAGAGTTTAGAGTCCTTCGATCCTGAAACTGCTAATGGCTTCGATCCAGAAGGTGAATTGAACGAAAAAGTTTCAATTCCCTCACCTGTTGAAGCTACGATCCAATAAGGAAGTGTTATGGATTCTATGAACAATGATATCAACTACCAGTGGGACCTAGCAATAGAACAGGTGGCCAGAGAAGAGATCACTGTCGTTGAAAGTGAAACTGAAGACTTCTCGTTTGACCTTAATCACTTTGATGAGAAGGCACAGGAAGATATGCTTTGGCAGGCCCGCACAGGTCTCAATCAGGACACTCTCAGTGGAGCGATTGAAACTATTATTTTTATGTCAGACAGGCCTATTTCAATCCAAAAGTTAAAGTCTCAAATAGATAATGAACTCCCTCTGCGGGTCATCCACGAGTCTCTACAAAAGCTTCAAGTGGGTTATGAGCAAAAGCATCATGGTATTCGATTAGTGGAAGTTGCTGAAGGGTATCAATTTCGTACAAAGGCGACATACTCCAAGTTTGTGCAGAATCTCTTTAAAATTAATTCTCTTGTCCTGACACCAACCGCTCTCGAGGTCCTGGCCATCATTGCTTACAAACAGCCAGTGTCTAAGACTGAAGTTGAAAAAATCCGGGGCGTAGATTCTTCCCATATTATCCGTGCTCTTATGGATAAGCGTTTGGTCAAGATTACCGGCCGATCCGAGGAGTTGGGGCGTCCGTCGCTTTTTGGAACAACCGAAGAGTTCCTGGAAGTTTTTAATCTCTCTGACCTCTCGTCCCTTCCGCCTGAATATGAGCTTGAAGAGATGGCAACAAAGAATACAATCGGAACCATCGCAGATATTAAATCAGTGGTGTTTCGCTCGGATGTTTCTAAGAAGTTTAGTACCGACGAAACCGAAGAGCTTGATAAACTTTCTGATAGCATTAATCAGATTGCCGCCGATACTAATTTCACTATGATCTTGAAGTCAGAAGAGAAGAAGAAGTCTGATGGTGATATAATCATTCGCAAATCCGCCTTTGACATCCTAGAGGATTTTGTGAATCGAGAGGAATCTCTCAGGCAGAATCTGGCGGCTATTAGTTCTGAAACATTGATGAATGTGATTGAGGCCAAGGTCATCGATCTGAATCAAAATGATGTGATCTTTAATGCCCCTGAAATCGATGAAGAGTTCGAAGCCCTGAGGTCCAAAGAACTGGGCCATATGGAAGAGCCTGAAGCTATGACTGAATTTGCAGACCTTCAGTTAGAAGCCGTGGAACTTGAGAAGGCCCTTGATCAGGCTTTTGAACAGCTCATGGGTGAAAAGCTGAGCCTAGAGGATATGGAATTTAATGTTGATAGTAATATCGATAACTTGGATTTATCTATTGATGAGGCCATTTTAAAGGGTAAAGACTTTGATCTTGACCTCACCTTCCTAAACGAAGTATCAGTACCGGTCATAGAGACTGAGGGCGAAAAAACCTGATCAGGTCGTCCTCTTTCTCTCAAACATATTTAACTGCCGTGACGGCAGATAGGAGTTTAAATGAAAAAGTCCCAAGACATTTCTCTTCGTTTACAAAAATTCATTGCTGATTGCGGAGTCACTTCCAGAAGGAAAGCCGAAGGCTACATTCTTGACGGGAGGGTTACCGTGAACGGTCAGGTGGTCACGGAGCTTGGAACAAAAGTCAATCCTTCCACAGATCAAGTTGAAGTCGATGGCGTGACGTTGGAGCCTGCGGCTGTAGATAAGGTCTACGTCGTTTTAAATAAGCCACGGGCCTACATGACGACTCTTTCAGATCCGGAAGGGCGTCCAACGGTGATGGATTTAATCTTCGGTGTCAAACAGAGAATCTTTCCGGTGGGGCGTCTCGACTATCTTTCTGAAGGTCTTTTGATCCTTACTAACGATGGTGATCTGGCGAATATGATTATGCATCCAAAGTACGAGGTAGAAAAAGTCTACGAAGTGAAAGTTTTTGGTCACGTGAACGAAGCACTTCTTGCGAAGATCCGACGAGGGGTGATGACGGAAGATGGTCTCATGAAGCCAAAGTCTGTCAGGGTCATTGAGCAATTGCCAAATAAAACATGGCTTGAGTTCCGTTTGAATGAAGGTAAAAACCGCGAAATTAGAAAAATCTGTGATGCCATTGATCTTACTGTAGATAAACTCCGGCGGGTCGCAATCGAAGGTCTAAATATTCAATCTCTCCCCGTCGGGCAATATATGTTCACAACTCGCAAGGAACTTTTAAAGGCTTTAGGTCTTAATGAGCATGGTGAGAAAGTAGCTTTAAGAAAATTCGTTTCTGCCAAAAAAACCCTTAACGTCGCCAAGATTGCAAAGATCGTGGGTAAGACGGCTCGCCCTGCCGATGATAAGAAGTTTCAAACTTTCCGTAAGGAAAGCTATTATGAAACTGTCGCTTCAATAAAAGAATTAAAAATGAGAGAAGCGGAAGAAGAAGCTATCAAAAGAGCTGATGCTGAAGCTCAAGATAAGGCTGCTCGCTTTGCCAAAACAATAAAGCGTCCTCATAGAACACGTTATGGAAATAAAGGTTAAGAAAGGGAAGATCCTCGTTTATCGAGTCTTCGACATCGGTTCTGAGATCGACCTTGACAAGGTAGAAGCGCTCTTTGAGGATAAAAAACTCAAAGAGCGTTTTAAACTTGATCGTAAACATAACATGTCACTCATTATCTCGAGCTCACCAGTTTCAGTGCAGCTTGGGACCTTTGATATCAAGCTCCTTGACTGGAGAGTGTCGGCAGAAGTGATTGCAAAAGTTTGGCACTTCGGAACAGTTTCATTAAGTTTCCAGATCAATATTCCCGAGGGCACTTCCTGGTTAGACCTCGTAAAGATGGCGAGCTGGATTGAAAAAGATGAAGAACTTGATGTCTTCGCTCGAGAAAAGGCTAAAGAATTTCAGAATGATATCAGGTCAGCGATTCCGCTCCAGTCAGATTGGCCTATTTATGAAGACTATGTCACTTACTTCATCCAGGAATTAGATGGGTTGACTGCTCCCCTAGCGACGCTCCCGGAGAAGCTCGACATTCCGGCATTGATTCTCGCTGAATCTAAGGAAGTCCTTTCGGATGCAATGAAAAAAAATATTCTCGAGAATCAGTTTCAGTACTCCAAAGATGATCTCGTTATCGTAGACTGGAACTCGGCGCTCGTGATTGAGCCAAGCGGTTCAATGGATGTTCCTCTTGTCATTGAGTTTGCTCTCAACCAGCTTTTAGAAATGCGCTACTACGATGATCTTCTGGATCAAAGACTGAATACCCTCTACAATGAGGTTGTGGGCCGCAAGAAAGGTCTCTTCTCTAATAAATATGCTCAGCTTGCTGAGGAGGCGAGCCAAATTTATCTGGAGATCTCTGAGATTGTAGAGAATGTGGAGAACTCCTTTAAGACGGTAGGAGACTTTTATCTTGCTACGATCTTTCGTGCTTCTTCCAAACGCTTTCGCTTTGATGATTGGCTCAGGAGCATAAATGATAAGTTGGGAAATCTTGCAGAAGTTTCTAAGCTTCTTCACTCCGAGGTCAATGAGTCTAGAAATCAGATGTTAGAGATCATTATTGTTGTTTTGATTGCCATAGAGGTCGTTCCCTTCGTTTACAATCTCGTAAAGTGATTAATTGTCGATATTAGACAATTGATCAGCTTCGATTGTTTCATTCAAGGAATCAACTGCAAATTCTAAGGCCTGTTCGGCATATGACATACTCTTATTTTCAAGAGGAAAATTGGAGTGCTTTATCAGCTCGGCAGCTTTCTTTAGTAGTCCTGCACTCGCCTCAAAGTATTCGGCCTCTTCTTCAGAAGTAATAACAGTGGCCAGGAGAGAGTGGATTGTTTTTATGAGTCGTGCCTGAGTTGGGGATAACCCCTCTGTGTTAAATTTCATAAGAAGTTCCTTTTCATTTTGGAACACACGATTCATATCCCATCCTTTTTTAAAGAATCCATGAATATTATCGGGAGCTTTCCCAGGAAATTTAGCTATTTATGCTGGACTAAAAAGATTGCGGGTTTAAATGCTTTACAAGGTGGTGAGGGGGGAGTATAAATACCTTAATTTTCAAGGCTTTTCATATCAATCGCGGGATGGAGCAGTCTGGTAGCTCGTCGGGCTCATAACCCGAAGGTCGTAGGTTCAAATCCTGCTCCCGCAACCAAAAATCTAAAAATTATTTCAAGACCTTAGCTGACGACAGAGCAGTGATCTAAACCTGTTTATTAGAAACATTGACTACAATTCGACTACGGCCTTTCAGATTTGATACTTTTCACACATGTTGAAAATTTTAAAACTCTCTGTGACGACAGATATGATCACGGCACATCTAAGCGATGGCAGAATCATTTCAATCCCAGTGGCCTGGTTCTCTCGCCTTAGAACAGCGACCCTTGATCAGCTCAAAAACTTTGAAATTTCTCCTTCTGGTTATGGCATTCACTGGCCGGATGTTGATGAAGATATTTCCGTTAGAGCTTTCTTAGGTGTTTGATACTTAGGGTCTAATTGAAAAAGTCTTGGCCACTTCTTTGATCCGATCTCCAATCAAATGAACATAATTCATCGTTGTTTTGATGTCCTCATGCCCACAGATGCTTTGAACGGTTTTTAAATCCACACCTGAGGCGATCAAGAGTGTGGTCGCTGTATGTCTCATGTCATGAAAGCGAATCACCTTACCACCCCAGGCCTTGAGATCGGCCTTAAAGATTTTTTGAAACTTATCATGATCTACCGGAGTGCGAGCAAGAGTCATGAAGAGGGTTTCCTCATTTTGAATTTGATTTTGACTGATCAAATTCAAAATCTCATCTCGGAGATATTCATTACAAGGAACATGCCTTGATAAAGACCTGCTCTTGGAATTTCTCTTCCCCTTAATGAGATCAAAATCTCTTGTGACCCGATTAAATTGGCGTCTGATGAATAAAGTATCTCCACCTTCTACCAAATCAATTGGTTTAAGCCCCCAAATTTCTCCGGCCCGAAGTCCGGTATTGAGAGCAGTGAGATAAGCGACATAAATCCATCTCTTCGCAGAATTTAATGGGTACCTGGCCTCCATAAAAGAGAGAAAGCTTTGAGCTTCTTTTTGTTCCCAAAAGCTAATTTCTTCTTTGGCGCCGGAGAGTTTCTTAAATCCCACCGCAGGATTATAAGGTATCCTGCGGTTTCGGATTGAGTGGTTTAGGATGGCCGTAATCACTTCAATCTTTCTATTCACAGTGGAGTTTGATTGCCTTCGGGCCTTTAGCTCCTTTTGAAACATGGTCAAATAGGCAGCGGTAAAATGCTCCAAGGTCAAATGTCCAAAGCGAGGAAAGATCTCTTTTAAAATTCCCTCTACCCGCTTTAAGTGAGCAGGGGAGAAGTGATGACGAGAAGACTCTAGCCAAAAATTCGCCTCATCATCAAACCTAACTTCCTCAAGAAGATTTAAACTTTGTCCCGTTCTTTTAAACTGCAAAGTCTCCGCTTGGTAGTTTTGAATGAAGGCCTGAGCATCAATTTTCTTTTTAAAGCGTCTTCTAATTCTTGAGGAGCCTCTTCCATCTGAGTAGAGATCAACCTCATAAACATCACCAGTGTGTAATTTTATTTTACGTATAGACATTAAATAACCTCCCTCAATGCAATTTGATTTTGGGAGTTAATCCAACGTTTCAGTGCAGTCTTTCGGATATAGAGAAGCCTATTAATTTTAATAAATAGGTCTTCTGGTACATTTCTCGTCTTGCCTCGATAGTTCCAGTCATAGATGGTCTTAATCGAAATATCTAAGGTGCTGGCAACTAGTTGAGGTTTAATAAGCTCGGGTAAATTGTCAAAGAGAGGATCATTTATCAGAGGTGCAGGGCCTTGATAAGATCTTTGTTGGTAGTGCATAAAATTATTCAATCCATTCTCCTTTTATTGATGAGTTAAAAAGAAATGGATCTTGTTACATAGAGGCCTCCTTAAATGATGTTTGAAGCCGATCTATAGTCAAAGATCATGCCAACTTTAACGAAAACAAAAATAAATTTAAAAAATGAATGATTCAAAAAACTTAAACTCTAACGAAGAACTCCGAATCAAATCGTACTCAGTCAAAACAACAACATCAAAAATCTCCAGACATCTCAAGACAGACTGAAAATTGACATACTTTCCCTCTGAAAAGCCGCCCATGAGAGGCAAAAAGACATAAAAAACGCGCGAAATTTCTTTTTGATTCTAAAGACTTTGTGGGCGTCAAAAGATTGATGTGATCCCTAGTTAACACCTATTTGATACGTAGTTGATGCTTATTTGATATTAGGCAATCTCTACTTTGAAATCCAGATCAGCTTGGTTCACTTGATCTTGAAAAGCTACTGCTAGGAAGAATTTTACTAAATGTCTGGCTCGAATTTGGGATTTTGTATAAGACTCTCAACAGGGGTTCCAATTTCCCAATAATAAATACCGGTGCCATAAGGTAGAAGTTTGTTCTTTTTTACCGTGTAAATATAGGCAGCTGATTTAGGACTATTTCCACATACGGCTGGGTAGATGGCAATCTCATTTAAACCATCACCATTTAGATCTTTTACATACGATTCGTTATCAAGTTTTACAAAGTAGATAAAAAAACTTCCTTCCCAAGGATTTATTAATTTATTCCAAGAAAAAATCTTGGAGCGATATATTAAATTCAAATTAGTACTTGGAAAGCAGTCGATACTCTCTGAACGACCAGCGATTTCACATGCACTATTGGTTTTATTGAACATCTGAAGCTTCGTCTCATGATCGATTTTAATTTCTTCAACACCAGTCCAGATTTGGGATTCAGCTTTATTAGGGAGCAGAGAAAGATTGATTATTGAGAGAGTCATTATAAAGCTTGAAAACTTCATTGGCATATTCTTCCCCCACTTTATTCCATTGATGGTAATATTTAATAGTTGCATACAGATCTTTATTTTTAATTTTCTTGTCAGTCTTCAGCAGATAATATTTATGCGAAAGCCAACGAATTCCCGCTGCTATATTTATAATTGGGTCAGTTAGATCTGGTAATTTTAATTTAAGATAATGATCACGTACTTCAATTCTATTTCTATTATCTGGTATGCCCTCAAGTCGATAGAGAGTGCTTTGTAAAATCTGCATGAGTCCAGTTGCAGAACTCTTTAAATCTCTTGTTCTAACATTAGGTCGAAAGCTTGACTCCTTGGCGATGATGACTTTAATAATAAAAGGAGACATATCTTCAGGAAATGAAAGGCCTTGTTCCTTCCAAAAATTTAACCAAAATCTAATGACTGAATCTAATTCAGGATACTCATTGAATCCTTTAACTATTCCAATCGGTCTATGGTCATGCTCACCATGCCAATATAGATAGAGAAGGTTTTCTGGAAGCAATATTGATTTTTTTCCTCGATTCTTACGATTATGGGCCTTCACATAATATTTTATACCATTCTCAGAGATCTTGGCATGTCGTTTCACAACATGATGGCCAGGGGGAGCCATTTTAATTGTTGGGGGACGTTTAATTAGTGACATGCAAAGATCTTATGAACAAAAAGTTTCAACGTCCATGACCAAAAGGTACCTAGTTGATTTAGGCTGCTAATGCTTGCATCAAGGCAGAAATTGTTGAGAGTTCTGGATTAAATTCTTTTTTGGGATCTATTAAGTCGTAGAGCGTTCTGCGACCGATACCTGCCTTCTTTGCGAGTTTTAGTTTATTTACTGTTAGAAGATGGGCCACTAAAACCTCACGAAAAGTTTCTATATCACCGGTCTTGATGCAATCAAGAAGCGTATCAATAACTAATTCAACATCTTTAAGTTCGCTACTTTTGAATGGAGCGTGAGCCTTCAAGAATTTCGTTTCTGATTTTTTTTGCCTTTTTGATGTCACGATCCTGGCCATTTTTATTTCCTCCGTTTAAGGCAATGACGATTGCATCACCCCACATAAATGAATATACACGGGTCCCATTTTTTCAAACGAAGTTCGATTAAGCCTTCAAAGCGCTTGTGATCACCAAAGTGGCCAAGGGTAAGCATATCTAATCGTGCAAGGATTATTCCCCTTGTTTTTGGAGGCTGCTTTACAAGCCATCTATCAAATTCTTCGGTCTTTAGGACTTCGAGACTTTTCATAGCCCTTACTGTGCGGTAAGCCGCACAATATTTCAAGATTTCTATTTTTATTTAAGTGTTTGAAATCTTTTAAGCAATCTCTACTTTGAAATCCAGATCAGCTTGATTCACTTGATCCTGAAGAGCAACAGCGACGAAAAATTTCTCAGAGTCTTTTAGCTTTTGTGCGAACTCATAAGCTCTTTCCACGCTGACGAACTTTCTGCCATTTTCAATGTCACTAATATGAGAAACAGTGACTTCTAAAATATCTGCCATTTCCTTTTGAGTAAGATCATCACGAGTGCGGATTGAACGCAGGAGCATCGCAAAAGACATTGGCTCACCGAGAAGGTTTTCCATAAAGTTTTTAGCATTTTTAGTCTTCGCCATACTGCCTCCTAGTATTTGTGCTTGTTGACTTCAATAATTGTCACAAGCTCAATCTCTCCATCTTTGTTTTGAATATAGATTGGTCGGTAGGCCCTATTGAGTCGTACCGACCTCTGGCCTTTGCGATCACCTGCAAGTGGCTCATCATGGTAGCCGGGAATCTTTCGGGTACTAGCAAGGCCTTGAGTTGAAACCTGAGTGATCCAGGTCAAAAGGGCTTCTTGGATGTTTCGTGGAAGTTTACGAACATCCTTTTCTGCGCTTTTGGTTAGGGTTACGTTGGTGACAACATTCATTATAATAATATACACCATTTTGGAGTACATGAAAAGAGGGTTAAGTAGCTAATTTGTCGAGATAAGATGTTTTAACATAGTTTCGATAAGCAAAATTTTAATAGCCATAGGATAGGTGTGATTCATTAGGTAAAATAGCATCGAATAATAGAGTTGTTGTCATTCCACCCTTGAGTTAAAATTCAATAATGAACGACTCATTGGTTCCAGATTTAAAGTCGCGCAAACACGCTTGGATAATCTTGCTTGTAAGCATAGTTGCTTTACTTGCTTACAAGCTTTGGAAAGCATACCTACGCGATGGCCTTTCACTCGATCCTACTGATAACTATTTACAGTACGAAACGTTTAGTACGTCTTTTAGGATATTAAATTCAATTATAGGGGTGGCAATTTCTTACTGGGCGTTCTCTGGACGTTCTAGGTTAACTGGAATTGGTAATCGTAAGGTTTTCATTCTTTTGCTTATTTATGTGGCGGCTTCTCCATTGATAAGATCATTTTTTTTTAATTCTGGTACTGCATCCTTGAATCAATTTCTAACTGAGTTACCGTTTAATATCTTTACCGGCATATCAGAAGAGTTTCTTTTTAGAGGAATGATGCTTGCAGGATTGTGGTATCTTTCAAACTTCTGGATAGCTTCCATATTTTCTTCGCTGTTCTTTTCTCTTTGGCATTTGGACGTGACCAATGTTCCTTTGGATCTTATAAACTTATTTTTGGCAAGTCTGGTCTATTGTTTAGGATTTCAAGCAGGAGTCAGTTTATTTGGATTATCGATAATTCACTTTACATGGGATCAAATTCACTATGGATTTCCTTGGATTTGGAACGTAAGCAACATGTACATATATACTTTTATTTCACTTCAAATATTTTTTATTATTGTGATATTTAAAAGTAAATCTCTAGAAGAAGGTTAGAGATGTACGCTAATGACTAGGTTGAATTCCAACCTGTGAACAGAATTTCAAAAGAAATCAAAACGGATTCCGACCTAAAAATCGGAATCCGTTTTTGCTTTGATGAAAGTCCGAATAGTTCGACTACAAATCGACTACGGCCCCTCGAAACTGCCCGAAATTCACCGAAATGGACCGCACCGAAAATTGGATTAACCCTCGAGAATCGTTGATAAAAACTAACAATAACCAAAACTTAGAAATCGGACTTCCCTGACTCATAACCCGAAGGTCGTAGGTTCAAATCCTGCTCCCGCAACCAAAAATCTAAAAATTATTTCAAGACCTTCAAATCTGACAACTCAGTTAACTAATGACTTTTTGCAATCACTCATTTTGTTTAGATCGGCTTAATGATGAATTCGAAATAAATCAACTAAGGCATCGGTAATTTTCATGGTGCAATTCAATGAGTTCATCAAGTCATCGTTTATTTCTAAATCATGCCATGTCCTTAAAAAATGGATTTTATAAAAATGGTCGGGATTGATCGTGAGCGTGCTGTCTTTCTATAAGAGTAATTATATTTTCTGAGTTATGGAAATGGTCTACCAATGGAAAGATCAAATTGAGGCCCTGTTTAAGCTTAATGGTTTCATAAACATTTGCCATGAAGCACTTGATAGACATGCTGAACGCAATACAACGGCAATTCGATTTATTCCACCTTCCTGGTCACCGGAGCAACCTCAAGTCAAAGACATTTCTTACGAGCAACTGACAAACGATACTCATAGGTTTGCTAATGCCCTAAAGGGCCTGGGGATAAAGAAGGGGGACGTGATTTGCTCTTTATCTCCGCGGATTCCTGAACTTTATATTGTCGCACTTGGTAGTTTACGATTAGGTGCAGTTTTTTCGCCCTTGTTTGCAGCATTCGGACCGGAACCGGTTATGGCCCGAATGAACAAAGGTAAAGTAAAGGCGATTTTTTCTCTTGCCTCACTTTTCAGAAAGAAGGTTTTGCCTGTAGGGCATTATCTTCCAACTTTAAAGCACATTATTCTCATTAATGATGATGGTACTCTCAAAGATATTCCAGGAGCGATTGATTTTTTTGAACTGATGGAAAAAGCGGATCCATCCCCGGTGTTAGAGAAAACAGGACCACTTGATTTAGCACTTCTTCATTTCACTAGTGGCACTACCGGAGAGCCCAAGGGCGCTGCTCACGTCCATCAGTCAGTTGTCTATCATAAATTGTCAGGAAAGATCGCACTAGATCTTCGTCCAGGTGATGTTTTCTGGTGTACTGCCGACCCGGGTTGGGTCACGGGGACGTCGTATGGGATTATTTCTCCTCTTTGTAACGGTGCCACTTTGCTGATTGATGGTGCCGAATTTAATGCCAACAGATGGTATGAGATTTTGAATTATTTTAAAGTCGATGTTTGGTACTCGGCACCGACCGCCATCAGAATGCTTATGAAGGCGGGCGAGGATCTTCCCAGAAAATATGATTTTTCGCATATCAGATTTGCATCCAGCGTCGGTGAGCCCCTAAATCCTGAAGTCATCAAGTGGGTTAAGAGAAATTTAAACCTCATCCTACACGATAATTGGTGGCAAACAGAAACGGGGGGGATCATGATAGCCAACGTTCCCGGAATGGAAGTTAAGTTGGGCTCGATGGGTAAACCTTTGCCTGGAATAGAAGTTTCTCTGATCGATGGGGAGATTGCGATTCGAAAAGGATGGCCTTCGATGTTTGCCGGCTATCTGGAAAATCCGGAACGTTATGCTAAATGCTTTATTGGAGAATGGTATATGTCCGGTGATTTGGCGAAAAAAGATGATGAAGGATACTACTGGTTTGTCGGTAGAAAAGACGATGTCATCAAAACTTCCGGTCACCTGATTGGCCCTTTTGAAGTGGAAAATGTTCTCATGGATCATCCCTCTGTTCTAGAATCGGCTGTTATTGGAATACCAGAACCCGTGGTTGGGCAAATAATAAAAGCTTTTGTTGTTTTAAAGAAAGATTTTCTTCCAACGGAAGAACAAAAACTACAAATACTCGCACATGCTCGTAAGAGGCTTGGTGTTGCTCTTGCCCCTCGGGAGATTCAGTTTATTGAAAATCTTCCTAAAACAAGAAGTGGCAAAATTATGAGACGTCTTCTCAGGACACGAGAGCTTGGCATGCCGGAAGGAGACCTTTCAACTCTGGAGGCAGATAGTGGAGCCAGATGATTATTTTAAACTTCTTCGCAATATGAAGAGAGTGAGAAGAATGGAAGAGCTTTGTGCAGAACTTTATACACAGGAAAAAATAAGAGGATTTCTTCACCTATATATAGGTGAAGAGGCTGTCGTTACAGGAGTCATGAGTCTATTGGGCCCTGGGGACAATGTAATGGCTACTTACAGGGAGCACGGTCATGCTTTATTGAAAGGAGTATCAGCAAAATCAATCATGGCAGAAATGTTCGGAAAATTAGGTGGATGCTCAAAAGGGCGAGGCGGATCAATGCATCTGATTTCTAGGGCGGAACGTTTTTTCGGAGGTAATGCCATTGTTGCAGCTGGTATTCCTCAAGCGGTAGGTCTCGCCCTCGCTTCAAAGAAATTGAAAGAGAGACGTCAAACCGTCAGCTTTTTTGGGGAAGGAGCCGTCGCCGAAGGAGTTTTTCATGAATCACTAAATATGGCGGAACTCTGGAAGATTCCAGTTTTGTTTTGTTGTGAGAATAATTTTTATGCCATGGGAACAGCATTTAGTCGATCTCAGGCACAGTTGGATATCAGAAAGAAGGCCCAGGCGCACAATGTCGCTTCAAATTCAGTGGATGGAATGAATGTGCTTGAGGTTATAGAGAAGACAAAACAGGCGTTGGAATTTATTGAAAGGGAGGGACGGCCTTATTTGTTAGAATTCAGAACCTATCGATTTCGCCCGCATTCCATGTTTGATCCAGAACTATACCGCAGTAAAGAAGAAGTTAAGAATTGGAAAGAGAAAGATCCTATTCAACATTTAGAGAATGTGATGAAAGAAAAAAAAATTATGATTCCGGAAAAACTTCTAGAATTGGATAAAGAAATTGAAAAAGAGATGCAAGAAGCCGTTAACTTTGCAGAGAATGACGAGACGGAACCTGCGGCAGATTTGGAGAAATATCTTTATGAAAATGAGTTACAGAGAAGCCTTGAGGGAAGGACTTAAAAACGAACTTGAAGCTAATCCAAAGGTTTTTCTAATTGGTGAAGATGTTGGTGCGTATGGTGGAGCGTATGGAGTCACAAAAGATTTTTTAACGAACTATGGCCCAGATAGAATCATGGATGCTCCACTTTCAGAAGTTGGTTTCACTGGAATTGGTATTGGGGCGGCCATGGGAGGAATGCGTCCCATTGTGGAAATTATGAGCGTCAACTTTGCTCTACTTGCCTTAGATCAAATTGTTAACTCTGCAGCTTCATATAGACACATGTCTGGAGGGCAGGTATCTGTACCGCTAGTCATCCGCACTACAACTGGTGGCGGAAGACAAGTGGCTGCTCAACATTCAAATTCATTTGAAGGTTGGTTCGCACATATTCCTGGTTTAAAAATTCTTGCTCCTGCCACTGTGGCCGACGCACGCTCATTTCTCCATTTTGCCCTTAAAGATAATGATCCTGTCATGATTTTTGAGCATGCACTTCTTTTGAATCGGATTGAAGAAGTCAGTGAGAAACCGGAAATGAAAGATCCCTATCATGCTGAAGTTAGGAAGAGCGGAAACAGGCTTACTGTTATTACTTACGGAGGAATGCTTCATCGTTGCCTTGAAGCTGCAGATGAAATTGATGGGATAGAAGTGATTGATTTAAGAAGTCTTAGGCCTTTGGATAACGAAACTATTTTTAATTCGACAAAAAAAACCCATCGGGTGCTTATTGTTGATGAAGGATGGAAGTCTGGAAGTTTGTCGGGTGAAATATCTGCCAGGATCATGGAATCCTGTTTTTATGATTTAGATGCGCCTGTACAAAGGGTATGCCGTAAGGAAGTACCGATACCCTATGCAAAACATATGGAGACGCTCGCTATTCCACAGGTGAATGACATTTCGATCAAAATCAGGGAGATGCTTTCATGAATTACAATGTACCAATGCCATCCCTTGGAGCAGATATGGAAAAGGGAAAATTAATGGTTTGGAAAATTAAAGCAGGGGATGAAGTTAAAAAAGGTCAAACCATCGCGACGGTTGAAACAACGAAATCGGCAGTAGAAATCGAGAGCTTTCGTGATGGTGTGGTTCTTGAACTCGTTGGAAAGGAAGGTGAAGAGTTGCTTGTTGGGAGCACGATTGCCATTTTTGATGTAAAAGGGGAAGAAAAAGAACCTGAGGCATTACGCTTTAAAGTGTCACCAGCAGCTAGAAGATTAGCAATTCAAAGACAAGTTGATTTGTCTTCAATCAGAGGAACTGGCCCCGAGGGACAGATTGAGCTCAAAGACGTCCAGGCCGATGAAGATCTAAGCATCCAGTCATCACCGATTCCAACTTCTGTAGTCAATCTTCGTGAGGCAATTGCAAAGGCGATGTCGCGCTCAAAAAAAGAAATTCCTCACTTCTACTTAAAGACTCGCATTTCACTTGATCTTCTTTTGGCATGGATTGATGAGAAAAATAAAAACTTAGCAGCAGAGCATAGGCTTTTGGTGCCGGCAGTCTTGATGAAAGGAATAGTACTAGCCATTATTAAATATCCCATGATGAATGGATATATCATTAATGGGGCCTTTGAAGTTAAAGATCATATTAATTTAGGGATTGCAATCGCCGTTAAAAATGGCGGAGTCATCGTTCCTGCAATCATGAATGCTGAGTCTTTGAGTTTGGAAAGACTAAATGATTCTTTTCAGGACCTTTTGTTTCGAACGCGGAAGGGAGAACTTAAAAATAGAGAACTAACCGAGGGAACCATAACGGTCACCAATGTGGGTGATCTTGGAAGCCATGAAGTCTTTGGCATAATCTTTCCTCCACAAGTCTCCTTAATTGGACTTGGGCGAATACAAAAAGCAGCAGTAGAGGAAAATGGTTTAATTCGCTCAGGTTATGTTATCGATGTGACATTGAGTGCTGATCATCGAGTGACGGACGGCCTTTTAGGCTCTCGATTTCTAGCTGAACTAGAAAAGATATATTCAACTCCGTCAATACTGGAGGATAAAGATGAATCCAGAGGAAGTGAGAACAATACTAAAAAAGATCTTCCACGAGATAGCGCCGGAGATCGAATTTGATCATTTGGTGACCTCTCAACCACTAAGAGATCAGATCGAGATTGATTCTTTCGACTTTTATCGAATTATGGTGAAAATTCATCAGGTGACCGGAGTCAATATTTCAGATTCAAAGATGAAGGAATTCCGGAGCATAGATCAACTGATAGAGTATATCAATGGGCAACCCAACCACCGTCCACTGCAATCGACTGTCCAGTAACATAAGAAGCCTTGTCAGAGCAAAGCCAGAGAACACTATCTGCTATCTCCTCTGGTCGGCCGACTCTTCCCATCGGATCCTGTTCTGCCATGGTCTTTTCTTCACCGTGAGTAAAACGATCCAGCATCGGTGTATGAATTGCTCCAGGGCAAACGGCATTAACTCTAATATTATTTTTCGCAAATTCAAGTGCCGCGGTTTCGGTAAGGCCGATGACCCCGTGCTTACTTGCAACGTAAGCGGGAATGGTTTCAAATCCAACAAGTCCTGCAATTGAAGAACAATTTACGATGCTCCCCTTACCATTCCTGAGCATCGCCGGAATTTCATATTTCATACATAACCAAACACCTTTGAGATTAATGTTGATGGTCTTATCCCAGTTTTCAGTTGAGCATTCGATGGTGGAGCTAGGCGCTCCTTCTACACCAGCATTGTTGTAAGCACAATCAAGTCTTCCATATTTTTCGATTGTTTTTTCCACTAAGCTTTTTACCTGTTCTTCGGAAGAAACATCACAACTAATGAAGTGGGCTTCGCCATTTTCCTTTTTGATAGCGTTAACAGTAGCAACACCATCTCGTTCCTGAATGTCACTTAAAATGACTTTAGCTCCCTCTCGGGCGAAGGCAAACGCTGTTGCCTGTCCTATTCCTGAGCTTGCACCTGTAACAATGACAACTTTACCTTCAAACGTTTTCATCAAATTTCCCCCTGAATAGGTTAACTTATTTAGACCTGCAATTCGTGGACCATAGATGACATTATCTGACTTTCCCTGATTTCTTTAACACGTCTCTTAGACTCAAATAAATCTGTGGTGAAATTTAAGTCAAAAAAGTCTTTAACAATTACTAGGATCTATTTAATGCCAAAGGGGGGCTTTATGTTTAAAGGTCTTTTAAAAAAAAGAATTTCACCAGAGATGGCGGAAGTTAGGAAATGTGATGTGCAAAATTGTGGTTACAATATGAATTGTAATTGTCATGCTAAAGCTATAACAGTGGGTGACTCTTCAAATCCGAGCTGTGACACGTTCATGAAAACTGAAAAACATACAAAAGAAACAGCTAGAATAGCAGGTGTTGGTGCGTGCAAGGTCAGCGAATGTAGATTTAATGAAGATTTTGAGTGTTCCGCGGATTATGTATCTGTGGGATTTAAAGAGGGGAAAGTGAATTGTCTTACTTTTGAGGCCAGATTGCAGGAGGCTATGTGAGAGCAATAAATAAGAAAGTTGAGAAAAAAGACCTAAAAAGTAAAGTGGGAGGTCATGGCGGAAAGTTCAGCGGTGACAATTCCAGGAAAAGTAAGAGGGGCAAACCGAATCGAAAGTAGAAAGTAAACAATGACTTCGAAAAAAGAAAAGATATTTATCAAAATTTTCTTCTTTGCTGTAATCATTTTTTCTTTCATCATCGTTTACTGGTTTGAAATGTTGGCAGTTGATTAATAAATTATTTTTTGCCGTCACCTTTTTTGGGGAGTGCTGGCATCCGTGATAAAATTTACTGCGCTAGAAAGGAGGAATTTATGATGTTTGAAAATCGACATATGGCAGCCTTTCTACTCCTTGAGAAATTGAACCAGTATAAAGATAAAAACGTCATCGTCGCTGGTATCCCTAGGGGAGGAATGATTATGGCAAAAATTCTAGCTGATGAACTCAAAGGTGAGTTGTCATCTGTTCTTGTTGAAAAAATCCCTTCACCATTTAGTCAAGAATTGAACTTGGGTTGTGTCGGACTTTCAGGTCATGTTCATTTGCTTCCTTATGTTGAACGCTACTCCATAACTGGCTCTTACATTGCCGCCAAGGCGGATGAGCAACTTAATAAATTAAAAAAAAGAAAAGAAATCTATGGTCTCGAGGCGCCAGATTTCACCAATCGCATCGTCATCGTTGTGGATGATGGTATTGCCTCAGGGAACACAACTTCATGTGCCGTTCACGAGGTACGTTCTTTTTCTCCTCAGAAGCTTGTTCTGGCAACTGCAGTTTCATCACCAGATGCAGCAGAAATTCTTCGGCCTCAGGTAGACGAGTTCATTACTCTCTATCTTCCAGAAAACATGTATAGCATTGGACAGTTTTACAACTTCTTTCCCCAGGTCACCGATGATCAAGTAGTGGAGATACTTCATGGTAGGGATAATCTTTTTGGACATCACATTTCTTGAAAGTAAAGAAAACTTTTAAATGATGACTGATCATCTAAAAAGAGGATTTTCTGTGAGAAAAGAAATTATTATTGACCATAATGAAGTAAAATTGCATGGACACATTTCAGGTGAAGTGAATGCCAGAAGTTGGATTGTTTTCTCTCACGGCAGCGGGAGTTCTCGTTTGAGCCCTCGAAATAATTGGATTGCCAACGAACTTAATTGTCGAGGTCACGCTACACTTCTTTTTGACCTCTTGACCCCAGAGGAAGATCTTGATTATAAAAATCGCTTTAACATACCTCTTTTAGCAGACAGACTCACACTGGCGACAATGTGGTTGCTTAGATCATCTTATTACCACAAACAACCTGTTGCCTATTTCGGTGCAAGCACCGGAGCTGGGGCAGCGCTGATTGCTGCTTCGAAGTTTCGTGATGATGCGAGGTTATTTACAGTAATAAGCAGGGGAGGGAGACCTGATCTTGCAGGAAAAAAAACACTTCGAGATCTAACTGTACCAGTGCTTCTCATCGTCGGAATTCATGATAGCGAAGTTATCAACCTTAACGAAGTGGCGTTAGCGAATCTTCGAAATGCAAATCTTCATTTGATAGATGGTGCTACTCATCTTTTTGAAGAACCTGGAAAACTTAATGAGGTCGTTAAGATCGCTACAGAGTGGTTAGATAAACAGCACAGAGAGTTTCACCATCCAAGGCGATCAGGAAGTATTCAATCCATGACTTAAGGCTTCAAGAGGTCAAATCTGACTCATTCCACCCATCTCTCCTTCATGTTTTACCTCTTCTTTCACTTCAGTTAAGGTTGCTTGAGTTAGTAAAAGAACGCCTGCGACGGAAACTGCATTTTCCAAAGCGACCCGTACAACTTTCGTTGGATCAATGATCCCTGTTTTAACCAAGTCTACATACTTGCGGTTGGCGGCATCGTAGCCATAGTTTTCTTTACCTTTTCTCATTTCATTCACCACGACACCACTATCATCACCGCTGTTTTCAGCAATTTGTCTCGTGGGAGCTTCTAGAGCATGCTTTAAAATTTGAATACCTGTCTTTTCATCTCCGGTCGTTTTTATTTCTTCTTTCTCTAATGATAAAATCGCCCTTAATAAAGTAAGACCTGCACCAGGAACTACACCCTCGGCCACGGCAGCCTTAGTCGCCGAAATGGCATCATCTAAGGCTTCTCTTTTGCTTTTCAACTCAGCTTCGGATAGGGCGCCCACCCTAACAACAGCAACCCCTCCTGTAAGTTTTCCCATCCTTTCAATTAACTTTTCTTTCATGTATTCATTGCTGTTTTTCTCGATCTGGAATTTTAATTGATCGATTCTTTCTTTAATTGCTTTTTTATTTCCATGTCCGCCTACTATAGTCGTCCTATCTTTTCCTATGATGACCCTATCCGCTTGCCCTAAGTCATCAAGTTTTAGGTTATCAAGTGTTCGCCCCAATTCTTCGCTGATAAATTTCCCGCCGGTGAGAGTGGCGATGTCATCTAATATTTCTTTTCGGGGATCACCAAACCCAGGAGCCTTTATGGCAGCACATAATAGTGTTGAACGGATTTTGTTGACCACCATCATGGCGAGTGCCTCTCCCTCGACTTCTTCCGCTATAATAAGAAGAGGACGTCCGCTCTTAATCAGCTGCTCCAGAAGGGGTACCAATGGCTCGATACTAGAGATTTTTTTTTCATGAATAAGCACATATGGAGAATCAAGCCTTGCTTCCATCTTGGAGGAGTCAGTGACGAAGTAGGGTGAGAGATAGCCCCGGTCAAACTGCATTCCCTCTACGACCTCAACAGTGGTTTCAGTTCCTCTGGCCTCCTCCACCGTCACAATCCCTTCACCGCCGACCCTTTCAATCGCGTCTGCCACAAACTTACCAATACTTTGATCATTGTGAGCTGATATGGTTGCCACTTGTTCTTTTTCCTGTCTGGTTGAGATCTTTTTGGAGAGGGCCTTGATAGTATCCACAGCTACCTTTAGACCAATATCAAGACCTCTTTTAATATCAATGGCACTTGCTCCCGCCGTTATATTTTTAAGTCCTTCCATGAAGATGGCATGTGCAAGAATAGTCGCAGTACTTGTTCCGTCTCCCACTGATTCCCCTGTGAGTTCGGCCACTTCTCTCAGCATCTGAACACCCATATTTTCAACGGGGTCTTTGAGTTCCATTTCTTTGGCGATGGTGACGCCATCATTACAGACAATAGGTCTTCCCCACTTGTTACCGATTAATACACTTTTTGATTTCGGTCCCAGAGTGATACGAACTGCATCTGTAAGTAAAGTTGCTCCATTAAGGAGCTTCATCTGAGCATCGGATTTAAATAGTAGCTGCTTGGACATAATTGAACCTTTTTTTAGTTAAAATACTTTCCATAGATTGCATCAGGTGTTTTGAAAAAACAGGAAGGGCTCAAATTCTTTAGTTAAAAATAAGTCTGTTTTTTTGTTACGCGATAAAGTGCATTAGAATTTTTTAAATTGACCTTGGTGGTAGGTGTTAAAGCTGATAAAAATTTGATCCTCAGTAGAGTTATTTATTTTCTGCAATAGGAGTCAGGATCGTATTTATCGCCTAAGGCTACGAAAGAAACTATTTTGCAAACCAGAAGGAACATCAAAAATAGCGATTTGACTGCTCTCGCCTCAAGGCCATCTAGAGGTTTTTTTATTTTCATCATTCGTCAGTTTTGAGGAAGCAGTCAATACCATCCACGAAAACCAGTTAGGGATCAACTTAAGTCCAATTTTCGTAATTATCCCGGACGAGATGCACGCCACTATATCGGCGGGATGAAGAAATTCAAGATGAAATAATTTTCTAAATAAGGGAACATAGAGGACAATAGACACTAACATAACTGTCATCAAAGTCAGCATAGTAGGCGTGAGACGTTTTCTAGTTGTTGCCTTCTTATCCTCAAAAGAAAAAATGAGTGCCAAGTTGGAAAAAATGAGAGCTGTAAATGTTAAACCTCTTATATCGTCTACAGAATGTTCTCTCCAAAATGAAATAAAAAAAACACTCATCACAACAAACGTTATCCAAAATCCCCTAAAAAGACTTGTTATAATTTTATCTTTTTTGAGGATAGGGTCATTCATTTTTCGAGGTGGTTTCTTCATCAGTTCAGCCTCTACTGGTTTCGCCTCGAAAAAGATGGTTGACACAGGTTCTATAATCAAATGCAAGAACGCAACATGAACAGGCAAAAGTATCAGTGGAAATTTAAATATAACAGGGATGATTGAAATAATTGTGATCGGAATATGGATAGAAAGCAAATAAGAGAAGGCTTCCTCCAAGTTGTGATATGTCCTTCGACCAATTTTTGTTGCAGCTACGATGGAAGAAAAATTGTCGTCCAACAAGACGATTGAAGCTGCCTCGCGAGCTACATCCGTTCCCCGCTCACCCATGGCTATTCCAATGTCCGCCTTTTTTAAGGCAGGAGCATCATTGACTCCATCTCCCGTCATGGCAACGACTTCACCGGATTTTTGGAGTATGGTAACTATACGATGCTTTTGGAGAGGCTGCATCCGACAAAATATTCGCACGAACTTCAGTTGCTCCATGAGATCCATGTCGCTTAGTTTATCTATTTCAGCACCTGTTAGTACCTCTGAGCAATTATCTAAACCGATCTGGCGAGCGATGCTTTGAGCAGTAAAAGGATGGTCCCCGGTGATCATCATGACCTTAATACCGGCCTGTTGACACTCAAGAACGGAATCTTTGGCATCAGAACGGATTGGATCTGCAAGACCAACCAGTCCCATAAATTGGAAGTTCAAGTCATGCTGAATCGGTGGAAGTGACTCTGCATGTGCTTTTGCCACACCTATTACTCTTAGCCCTTTTGATGCCATAACTCGAACTTGTGTTTCTATTTCTGAAGCTGACTTTCCTTTTAAATGACATAAATCAATAATGGCCTCCGGAGCTCCTTTTGCCCCAATGTTATGACCGCTTTCGAGTTTGTCTCTCCAAGCATAGGAGACCGCCAGAAGCTCGTCTGTTAGAGGATATTCTTTTGTGATGACCCACTGTGGATGCAAATGTTCTGTTTGGTACAGATAACTTAATCCGGCAGAATGGAGAGCTTTTTCCATGGGATCGAAGGGATGTGGGTTACTGGCAAGGATTCCAAATTCCAATACCTCATAAAATGCGACAGGTAGTTTTTCGACCTTCGTGGATAAAAGATCAATTTCTTTTCCTTCACTCCACAATGAAGCAATAATCATTCTGTTTTGAGTAAGTGTTCCTGTCTTATCCACACAAAGTGCAGTGATACCGCCAAGGGCCTCAACCGCTGGAACTCTTCTCGTCAAAACTTGCCTCTTCGATATTCTCCAGGCACCACCAGCAAGAAAAATGAGTAACACTGCCGGAAGCTCATTTGGGATGATCGCCATTGCCAGTGTTAGTCCGACCAAAATGGCTTCCAGCCACTGCTGGCTTGTCATCCCATAATAGAAAATAATAAAAAGAGTGAGTATGAGTGCAATTAAGCCTAGTTTATTAACCATTTTTTTTGCTTGTCTTTGGAGAGGGGTAGGATTAATTTTTGCTTTCTCTAAACTTGTTCCAATTTTGCCAATTTCGGTGTTATGACCCGTGCCAAAAACCTTCCCCCAGGCCTGACCGCGAATAACGAGAGTTCCTGATAACATTTGATTCTTTCCACTGATTAGCCGACCTTTTTCAACGGGATAGGATTCGCCCGTGAGTATGGACTCATCAATAGAAAGAGGTCCCCCCTCAATAAGCTCTAAATCAGCAGGAACCCGATCTCCTTCTGAAAGGTAAATAAGATCGCCAGGAACAATTTCTCTTCCTGGTATTTTCTTTTGTTTTCCATCTCGAATGACGATGGCCCTTGGACTTGAGAGCCTCTTTAAAAGACTTAAAGTCTTTTCGGTCTTATGTTCTTGAAAAACTGTTATAGAAATAATGAGAAAGAGAAATGTTATTAGGCTGAAAACTTCTTCAATCTCCCCAAGTATGAGGTAAATTGTGCCAATACCAATCAGAATAAGAAGCATGGGCTCGCAAAGAGCATCGAGCACTATCTTAAAAAAACTTCTATCGGTTCCATCCTTCAGCTCATTAGGTCCAAATTGTTCAAGCCTTTGACGAGCTTCTTGTTCAGAAATACCAACTAACATTTTACCTCTTCATTGAAACCTACCAACTTTTTTATGGTAAAAAAAAAGAGACCGACCTCTCCCAAAAGATGAGGTCGGTCTCAAAAAAAAAGAAGAAAAAAAATGAAAACTAGTGCCTGATCTCAATTCTTTTTGAGTTCTGTTTACTTTCTTCGAGTTTTCTTAAAGTGACCTCTAAAACACCATCCCTGTAACGGGCCTCTACGCTATCAGAGTCGACTTCCGCGTAAAGTGGTATTGAGCGATAGAAGCTACCATAGCTAAACTCAGAGCTATAGAAGCCTTTTTCTTCCCGCTTTTTTTCAGTTTTTTTCTCACCTTCTAAGATGAGATTGTTTTCTCTGAGTGTTACATTGATGTCTTTTTCATTCATGCCTGGAAGCTCAGCAGAAACGAGAATGTTTTTATCTGTTTCTTTCATTTCAATTCGTGGCATGAATCCCTCTCCCATTCCTCTGAGTTGATCGGGAGAAAAGAATTCCTTGCGGAAGCGTTCAAATAAATCATCTACATCTAAAAGAGGTGAAAGTGTCCTTTCTCCCCATCTTGTTGGTAAAAACTCTCTATTCCAAAATGCCATGTGGACCTCCTTGTACAAGATGACCTTATCAACTTCAGAGGTGGCACTTGAATTTAATTTAGTCTCAATTGTTAACGTAGATTTTTTTAGTTGGGGGGATTTTTTATTTTATATGATAACTGTTATCGGGAAAATTTATATGAAAAAGGTTCGTGATGTTAGTCTGGCATAACATAAGCCGAGGCAATTTTTTTTTAAATAACCAAGTTGCACATTTTTTTCATTTTTATCAACTTTAACTTGAGAAGTCAGATTCTCAGAAAAATATTGCATTGAAAAAGTTCGGAACTCTATTAATCAAATATGTTTCTAGAGAAAGAAGGATGTTGACCAAGAAAATTAATTTTACAATCCCTTGTCTCTAGTGATTGTGCCAGAGGTAGCAATGAGTGAAGCTAGGGGTCGTCTTTTACGAGGTTCATCAAACCGGAAACATATCGTGCTTCACATTTGTTTTTATAGGCTTCACTTGCCTTGTTGTAGCCTCTTGAAAGGCTTAGGGAGTAGAGAGTCTCAGGAAAATCCCGACACTTCTTGGGAAGGGGGATCTTTTTATGGGAAAACTGGTAGCAATAGGCATCCATATGTATTTTAGAAAGCCAGCTTATTTGTTCCTTAGATTGTTTCATTTCAACACTCGTGTTTGCCCTGAGGTCAAGTGTCCTTCTTAATTCTTCCTCTGCAGTAATTATGCCGTCCTCTTTATCGTCAATGCCATAAACACGAAGAGCAACTTTTTCAAACTCTTCTTTGCACCGACTTTTTCTCTTGAAATGCGAAAAAATAAAAAAAGTTTTTGAAAACTCCTCTTTAATTGCCTTGCCCTGTTCATTTTGACCTTTCATGCAACTAGCAAGCCAAAGATTCCTGTTTGAGACCTGATCTTTCTTGACTCTTTTTTCAATCTTCTCTTCGTACTTATTTTTTTCTTTCAGCGTTTTTGATAGTTTTGAATTGCTTTTATTTAAGTCTTTATCTCTTTTGTCGATGGCTTCTCTTTGCTTTTTATAGAACTGGTTTTCAGCAACTAATATTTTTAACCTCAAGTCCTGCATCTGAGTCTCTGCATCGAGAATTCTTTTTTGCAATTGTTTGATTTGACTACAGAAAAATGTTTCACTGTCGCCAATCCCAGAGAGATTGTTTTTCTTCATGAAGTCAATAATGTTTTCATATTCTTTTATTTTTTGGTCAAGCTCTTCTGCCGCGAAAAAATAAGTTTTTCGACATTCTTGATCAAGGTTTTTATCTCGTGACTTCTCTAGGAATTCTTCCTTATCAAATTTCATCTCTCGAGTGGCCATGGTCAGTTGCTTTAGATAATCATTTCCAAGTTTTTTCCCTTCAAAAAAATCAAATGCACCAAGAAGATTATCAACAATCTGTTCCATCTTCACCAGATCATTAAGCTGAGTATCCCAAGCTGCGATGGCTTTTTCAAAGTCACTCCATTCAAGCTTTTTCTGTTTCTCGCCGGTAAAGAGTTCATGGAGGAAAGAAATACCTTCACTCACGCCCTGAACGGCAAGATTCACAGCGACCCCGCCCAAGGCTGCTCCAGCTGCAGTGTAAAATGCGACCTTCGCCATATGTTGAGGGTTCAGTGTTTTTGCGAGAATTTTATTAGATTCTGCCCAATTGGTGTTAACAGCCTTGGCCTCATCGGCAAATTTTTCGGCAGTATCGTTGGCACGGCCGATTTCCTCATTAGTGTTGGCCCAATTTGTATTTGCTGCTACAGCTTCATCCGCAAACTTTTCCGCGGTCTCATTTGCCTTGGTGATTTCGGCGTTGGTGTTCACCCAATTTCTATTTGCCGTGACTGCTTCGTCGGCAATTCTCTCCGCAGTATCATTTGCTCTGGTCATTTCAACATTGGTGTTCGCCCAATTTGTATTTGCGATTTCTGTCTGATTGGTAAGTTGACCGATAGAAGTATTGGTTTCCTGAAGCGAGTTACTCAACGCTCCTATATTGGTATTTATTTCTTCGAAGGAATTACCAGAGCTGGAGGAACTGAACAAGTTAGTTGATTGATCGGTATTGACGTTTTGTCCATCAATTAATTCAAACAAATCAAGGCCCATGACTTGTGCATGGGCGTCGTTAATTATTTGAATGCCGTTATACCAAGATGTTTTTTTCTCTTTTTGTAACTTTCCATCATATTTGGATAAAGCCAAGTGAAGTTCGGCTATTTCGGAGTCAATTTTTTTATAAAAGCCAAGTCTCACAAAGGAGCTTATCACACTTACGGAGCTTGGGTTTTTAATAAGAGTAATTTTGATGTATCGGTTGATTTTTTCAAATGGACCCTCAACAATCAAATTGTTTCGATCTCCTGAAATGATCATTCTTTGACCAAAGGTTTTTTTTATATTTTCTGCGATGTTGAATATTTCGTTTTTCGATTGATCCTGGTCTTTTTTAGGATTTTCTAAAAAAACAAGACTTGTGTCGGCAATTGTCATGGGAATTTTCCCAATCCACATTTGCCTTTTAAATATCTTAGTATGAATTCTGCTTTTATCTTCGGACCGAACGATGAGAGGGGAGAAGTTCCAATTTCTTTTGAAGATTTCTTGATTTTCTCTGGCCTGAAGATTTTTTATAGAAAGGGTTATCAGGCAAACAAATGAAAAAATAGACATGAGAATACTCATATTGATCTTGTCGGTAGAAAGGCAAATAAACTTTAGTGAAAAGTTGATGAAAACTGTCAGAGCTTAACTGCCCCCAGATGATGGTGTTTAATCTCCAAATTTACCAATAAAGTCCAGCAGATGAGCTGGTAAAGAAAGGCTGCACCGGCGCTGAGAACGCTTGAGTGACATTTCTATAAGACTGATCCCGTTCATCCTGGAAATAAAGGATTATTATCTTAGTGATTTAAGTCCAGCATAAGACTGGTGAATGCAGAAATGAAACGCGCTTCAACACCAGTCAAGTGGAGCAGTTATTGATTTATTTGGGATGATGCTTTTTCCAGGAAAGTTGAATTTTACTCGCCAACTCCTCCGTTTCCCAGGGTTTTAAAAGAAAGTTACTGACCCCGGCCTGGATTGCCATCATGATTTTTGCCTGCTCATTTTGGGTCGTCAAAATCAGGAATGGTAAGTTTTTTAGGTGTGCTTGAGATCTCGTCCATTTTAAAAAATCCAAACCATTTGTTCCCGGCATATTCCAGTCGGAGATGATGAATTCCACTGGTTTTTTTGGATTAGATTGAAGAAAATTCATCGCGCCGTCTGCGGTGTCGAATTCTGTGATGTTTTCAGTAATACCGAAATCACTTAGCTGCCCTCGAATGAGAGCGCGGATGTTAGCATAGTCGTCAACAATCATAAAATGCGTATCGGACTTCATAAAAGATTCCTCTGGATATCGTTTTATACTAACATAGGTAAAGTATGGCGATGAAAAAAATTTTATACATCGGAAAAGAAGATGCTTATATCGACTCGATCGAGGACCAAATTCATTCATCTATTCAGGTTGAAAAATATGATCATCAAGGTAACATTGCCGCTGCTCTTAAAAAAATTTTAATTTCCTCCCCATCTCTTTTGATCCTAGATTTTCCTGGTCATTTTGCGGTCCTCAACAAACTGATCGGTTTGGTCAGGCTTAATTGGCCTCATAAGAAAATTCCCATCTTGTGCTTCACCCCCGAAAACGCACAAAAAGAGCTTCATCAATTATCACTAGTGGGTTCAGTGATCTATTTTATTAAAAGCATTGATCAGGATGATGCAGTCTTCTGCATCAGTACATTGCTTTCTCCGGAACTCAATTTTAGTGAAAACGTTTCAAAGGCGATTTTTCAGGAACAAACTCATTTTTCTGATATCGTGTGGATTAATAATCTTTCTGTATCTCACTATACCTTTGAAACGAATCGTATTTTTAAGTCAGGAGATGAAGTCAAACTCAACTTACCATTTTTTTCTCACCCCTTGAGACTTTTAATGCATAAGATTACGACAGAAAAGTCCAAGACAGTTCAGTCGAGTTTTAACTACTCCTATCGACTTGATTATCTTTTTTCCTATGATCAACTTCGCCCAGAAGATAGAACCAAGTTGTTGATGGACTTTAAGTATACAATTGAAAAGCTGCCCATTAAGGAGTTTGTCTACGAATGGATTCAAGAGTTTTATAAAAAGCCTAAAAAGATTGTTCTGGCGAGTGATAAGGACCATGATTTCGATTTTGATACGTCTTTTCAGCAAGTCGCACCCTCTGTGAAAAATCTTGAAATCTCTTCAAAAACGGTAATTTTTAATTGGATTTATGAGCAAGCCAAGGGCAAGCCTTTGACCAAAGATTCGATTACCATCTACCAGGATAACTTTGGACTTCTTGAGTCAGGAACCCCTTTATTGGAAAGAGAAAATACGGTCATTCATTTTAGGCAAATGATCCTCCAAGCTGAGGAAGAAGTCCTAAAAGATCGTCCCTCCGTCATCGCCATTTTGGTGGATGAGGTTAATTCATTAGAAAAGGTCTTTCAACTCATTCTTGGTGCCATAAAACTTAAAGACTATTTCCCATTTGTTATTCTTTTCAACTTTCCTTCAGACAACGTGGAGGAAATACGAAGTAAGCTACAGTACCACTTTGTCATCACGACTAAGCTTGATGTGAGTGAAACGATTATTTTGAAGATGCTTGAACTTTATAGAAAAAAGAAACTTGAAAAAGACCTCAAAAAAATCGTTAAATTTTTGGATTCCATGAAATTGTTAGAGTTGGATATTGGAATTTTCAGCGAACAACTTTTTTATGACTATAGGGCCTTCACGAAAGCCGAAGGAAAAGAGAGCTACTTGTATGTGGGACTCTCGGTAGAG
>JBEIFX010000019.1:0-42674 GCA_040382195.1 Halobacteriovoraceae bacterium
AAAGTGGCGGAGACGATGAGATTTGAACTCATGGAAGGAATTACCCTTCGCACCCTTAGCAAGGGTGTGGTTTAAGCCACTCACCCACGTCTCCGCAAATTGGACTAAAAAAGATCAATCATTAAAAAGATGGCGGAGGACTAGGGATTCGAACCCCAGGTAGGCGTTAACCCACGACAGTTTTCAAAACTGTTGCCTTAAACCACTCGGCCAGTCCTCCATTAAGGTAATTATTATAGATATATTAAGCGCAAAAGACAATTGCTTTAAGTATTCAAGAAAAAGGTCGTCACTCATGCGCGGAGCAACAGGGCCAAACACTGAGTCTTCAACGCCTAGGGCAGCTCTCCCCTAAACCATTATTTTGATCAAAAAACCTCGGAGAGCCGCTGAACCGAGATCAGTCTTTCCCCATTTTGATCTTGGACTATGACCTGGGGGTATTTCGCAACCGCACGAAGAATTAAATTCAAAACCTTTGCATTGTAATAGGGATCAAAGAGAAAATTTGACTCAAGCAAATATTGAATGTTTTCCTCTTTCAACACATTGGTCACACATCCCAGATCCGAACATCTTTTAAGTTTAAAATCGACCTCTGGATCATCCCATAATCTGACAATTTTGGAAAAAGACAAATAATAGAGCGGGGTATCGTCAATAATCGCAATACGCTGATTATATCTTAAGTTTTTAGTGAGGAAGTCTAGCGAAGACAAGCCTCTTTGTTCATCTATTAAAGACTGGTGGCGTGGTAACCAAATCCCGGCCCTTATTGACGAGGGAATTGGATTTAGTTGATTCTCTAATTTAAAAATATTGAAAATAATAATCAACAAAAAAGTGGTGCTCAAGAAATGCTTTCTTTTATTTAGCCAAGGGTTATTTGAGATTATTAAAATCAATCCCATGACACCAAGAACATTTATCAAAACGGCAAGAGGGCCGAAGTGCCTCATTTCAGAGGCCTCACCGAAGAAGAAGATGAACGCAACGAGGAAGGCATAAACGACATACCATGAGGTTTTAATCAGATTTGATATCTTAGAAAAATAAAGTGGTATTACGAGGCTAAAGTAAGCGATGGGCTCATAAGTAAAAAATCGACCCATTTTTTTTAAGAAGAAGTTAAGACTTAGTTGATTGACACCAACATCGTAAAAACCAAAACCCTCTTCCCATGAAGGGCCTAATAAGGATGAGGGGAAAAATTTTCGTGCCATTGGAAAGAAGGGATTACCTGTCCAAATAAAATTTCTGCAAAAGTAGGGTAATAAAAAGAGAAAAAAAACAGCTAGGAAAAACAAGATATCTTTTTTTTTAAATTCTTTTTCAAAGGAAAAAAAATATAAAAAAAGCAACATCGCCGGTACGGCATAGGAAAACTTAGAGCCAACACTTAAGCTTAGAAAGAAAGTTGCGATGTATTTATGCCTTCCTTTAGTATTGTTAAACTTAAAAAAAACATAGATCGAAGCGATAAACCAACTCATCGCTATCCAGTCAATTTTAGCGATTAATCCTTTATGCTGAAGTGACGCTCTCGTTAGTACAGACAGAATCAATAGAGGCATCCATGTTTTTTCAATTTTGTTTTTTAGTAACTCAAACATCAAAAAAGAAAAAAAACCAACACCAAAAACAACCGTAAACAGTTGAGATGTTACCTGAAGGGAAAGTAAGCCATTTACTGTTTTATTGCCCCACAAAAAAGAAAATGGAAAGTATAGGTAGTCGGCAAAAGAGTTGTGCATCAGCTGAGGAAATGATTTTAAATGAACTAATTTATCCAGTTTACTCCACTCAATAATTCCATAGAGATGATAATTCAGAGGGTCAATATAGGCGCTGGGGTAAAATGCAATAAGAAGACCAAAAAAAAGATACATCCAAACTTGCCACGGTAGTTCACAGGAGAATCTGAACCACTTCTTGTAAACTCCGTAATTAAAAATTACAAAGCCTGATATGATTATTGCCCAGGATGTCTCAAAGAGGCTTAAAAAGTGCCCGCTTATCGAAATAAGAAAAGCATAAAAAGCAGCGCCGGCCAATGCATCCAATGCAAAAGCATAATTTTCAACTTTAACCAATTTAAAAAAAAATTTCCCAATACCCATAAAAGAACAAAGGATAAAGGGTATGGATAATGTCTCAAAGAATAGAGTCATTTATTTATTCTATTTACGAATCTCTCGAAGCCCACCCATGTAAGGTATCAGGGCCTCTGGGATTTGCACTGAGCCATCTTTCTGTTGATAGTTTTCGAGTATCGCAACGACTGTCCTACCAACGGCCAATCCTGAGCCGTTGAGAGTATGCGCGAACTCCACCCTGCCTTCTTTATTTCTGAATCGAATATTCGCCCTTCTTGATTGAAATTCGCCACAGTTTGAAATGGAGGAAATTTCACGGTACTTATTCTGGCTTGGGACCCAGACTTCCAGGTCATAGGTCTTCTGCGACGCGAAACCCATGTCGCCAGTACAGAGAATAATTTGTCTGTAAGGAAGTCCCAGTTTCTGCAAAATTTCCGTGGCGCTGGACACCATTTTCTGGTGAATTTCTTCTGATTGAGATGGTGAGCAGATGGCAACCATTTCAACCTTATTGAATTGGTGCATACGAATTAGACCCTTTACATCTTTTCCATGAGAGCCGGCTTCTGATCTAAAACATGGCGAATAGGCCGCAAACAGAAATGGAAAATCTGATTCTTCAATGATTTGCTCCCTCTTAAGATTTGTCAACGTCACCTCGGAAGTGGGAATGAGGTACCAGGGCTGTTCAGAATTCAATTTAAAAAGCTGATCTTCAAATTTAGGAAGATTACCTGTGCCAATCAAAGATCTTTCATGGGCAATGAACGGAGTCATCATTTCCGTAAATCCCTTTAATGCCTGATGATCCAGCATAAAGTTGATGAGCGCTCTTTCAAGACGAGCAACTGCTCCTTTATAAACTACAAATCGAGCACCTGTTATTTTTGCCGCCGATTCAAAATCGAGTAATCCGAGTCTCTCCCCCAGGTCAGCATGATCAACTGGGTTAAAATCAAACTGGCGAGGCGTTCCCCATCTTTTGACTTCAATATTTTCCTCTTCACTTCTGCCAACAGGAACAGAAGCATCAGGAAGATTGGGAATATTAAGAAGGATAGAAGTTTGGTCCTTTTGCACCTCTTCCAGTTCTAGGGCAGCTTGTTCCATTTGAATCTTTAAATCGCTAACTTTTCTCATGAGGAGATCGGCATCCTGCTTGTTTTTTTTTAGTTCCCCAATTTCACGAGAGAGTTTGTTGATTTCGGCTTTTTTTGTTTCCGAAGCAGTTGTTAATTCTTTACGACGTTTATTCAGTGAAAGAACCTGATCGATGACATTTTGATCAAAGTTTCTGGACTCGAGAATTTTTTTTACGTGATCGACTTGTGTTTCAATTTTTTTTATGTCTAGCATGAGTCACCTATTTCATCATGTTTATATAAGATTCAATATTATTTTTGTGAATGCTGTTCGGCTCCATGTCAAGATACAATTTATAGGCCTCAATGGCCAGAGCACCTTGTCCAAGCTGCCTGTATGCGTCTCCTATTTTTTTGTGAACAGCTGGCTCATCTTGACGAAGTTTTATCGCACTTTTATACAAATCAAGGGCGAAATCAATATTGCTTTTTTTTATGCTTAAGTCAGCTAGACCAATAATTGCTTCGTAGGACCGGGGATTAATCTTCTGGGCCTTTTTAAAAAAAATTTCAGATTCATTATCGTTGTTTTTCTCGAGGTGGATCTCTGCCATGAAAACGAGATCATCGTCTGTCTCCCCATTGGCTTTTATGTTCTCCTGGATTTTCTTTAAAGCACTATCGCTGTCACCTGAAAGATGGTCAATCTTCGCCATGTAGAAAAGAACCTTGGGATAAGTCGGGAGCTTGTCTCTGATTCGTTTAAACCACTTTGCTGCGTCGACAAGCTTTCCAGATTCAAACAGTGATCGGCCGGCAATCATCATATACTCAAGCTCTCCGGGTTCGATCTCAAGCAATTTTTCGACCAGAGAAGGTACTTCATTTTGACGATCATCAATCTGGGCAGACTTAATTAGGAACTCATAGAAATTTTTGTCGGTAGAAAATTCTTTTTCAAGTTGTTTTTTTATGTCTATAAAATCTTTAACCTTGCCAGAGCGATAATAAAAAATCGCTATTTCTGACAAGATCTTTGGGCTAGCACCAAAAACATCCTTTAGGCTCAGAAGATATCCTATGGCCGCACGATCATCCTCTGTTTCATAGAGGAGTTTTGAGTAGGCAATTCTATAATCTGCATTCATGGGGTCGATTTCCATGCACTTATTAAGATAGATTCGCGCCTTATCAAAATTCGCTTTTTTCAGAAGAATCTGTGCCATAAGAAAAATATCTGTATCATTAATTGGATTCAGGCTAATTGAGGTTTTTAACCAAGACATCGCTTGGAGTAGGTCACCCATCTTGTAAAACAAACGGGCGTTCGCGGATGCATATTCCCAAGTGTCCTGAAGCTTCAAAGAAGCAATTGTCTGAATTCTTTTTTTGGCATCGTTAAATTTGTAAGTATCTATGTAAGCATCCACAAGCGCTAAATTAACGAACTTGCTTCGACTATTTTTTTCTGCAATTTTTTCTAATGTTTTGATACCCTCTTGCGCGAGACCCAAGCGTAACTGAACTTTCGACAAGAAGACTTCTGCTGGCACATACTCCGGAAAAGCCTCGGTGGCTTTTGCGGCATAGCTCAAGGCGAGATTATATTTTTTCTCATTAAGAAAGTTCTGGCCATCTAGAAGAAACTTAACGGCTTTGCTTTTATTGATAAGGGCGGATGTATCTGTATTTTTTCCATCGGTAAGGCTAGCTAGCTTCATTCGAAGAGCATATGAATTCTTCAGCTCTAGTGACTTCGAAAGAAGATCGGTGGCTTCTTTTGTCTTATTTCGAGCCGCCATGATGAGGCCATAGAGTTCGTAATACTTTCCTCGATTGAAATTACTATTATCGAGTCCAAGGTCCTCTGCTTTTTTCAAATAAGTTGCAGCCTCTTTGAACTTATTCTCCTCAACCAAATCTTCTGCTTTCATTAAAATAAAAGAAGTCTTTCGGGGAAACTTCTTCAGCGCCTCTTCCAGATATTGCTTAAATTTTTCGGTCTCTTGGTTGAGTTCTTGATACTCCAGAATCGCACTGTAGGCATACGCATTTTTAATCCCGGCCTTGAGAAGCGCCTGGTAAAACTGCTTGGCGAGATCGACTCTTCCCTGCTTCAGAAGACTTAAAACGTAAAACGCAAAAAGATCCTGGGTTACATTTTTTGAATTCAATTTTAGGTATTTATCAATTACATCAATAGAAGTATCAGGCTTTTGAATGGCGTCATAAAAAAGATTTAAACCGATGACTCCATTGGGGTCTTTAAGCAAATAGGGACGCTTCGATTGAATTATTTGAAAGAGGGTTTGAATATCACTCATCTTAGTTCGACTATTTTTCAGTTGTTCACCATAACTTCGAAACATGAACCCTAAAGCATCCAAGCTTTTGCTATATCTTACGGCCAGCTCTGATTTCTCCTTTTCATCTTTTATTTTATCGAGATTTTCATAATTACTTTCGTGATTATTTTCATAACTTGCCTTGAAAGCAAGGCCAGCCTTGATCAATCCTTGATATGTGCCGCTATTGAATGCAGAAATTCCACGATTGAATTCCGCCTGAGCTTTCTCATAGTCCGAAACATCAAAGGGAATTGGAAATATTATTTTGGGTTCAAGATGCTTGAAGGTTTTTTTCTTTTCTTTCTTTTCCGGAAAAAGGATTGCGCAAATTACAATGATGGCGGCAACGGAGATGATGGTTCTCTTTTTCTTGTTTTTCTTGAGTTCCTCCTCCTGCTGCTCTAGCGACTGATCCTTGTCCTCCTCAATCTCTAAATTTTTTTCTTGAATCCCTCGCATTTCTTCTTCAATTTCACTTTCTCCGGATATTGCCATTTCTAGGATTTGGGGTTCTCGGAGATTAATCACTTGAGTAGTCTCATTGGTCAGATCAGTTGAAGTGTGATCAGCCAATGCGAGCTCAAACAGCTTAGCTTCTTCTTCCTGTCGCTTGATTTCTTTTTCCTCGGCAAATCGCTTTGCGGCTTCTTCGGCTTGCGCCCTTCTGATTTTTTCAATTTCTTTTTGAGCTTCTGGATTTATTATCGTTTTTTCATGAGAGTTGAATTCAGGATCCAATTCATCTTTGATTTGCTCAATAATTTTATTTGTCTGGGATCCATCACCTTTGGCAGATACTTTAAGATTGTTTGTACTTGTTAGTATGATGGTTTCGCTTAACTGCTCTTTCGAAGGAATCTGTTCATTTTGATAACTCTCTATCTCTTTCTCTTTTTTCTGATTTTTAATTTTAGTTAAGTCAAAAACAAACGTTCCATCTTTAGACTGATTTTCCTGAGGCAAAATCGACGTATGATCCTCTTTAATCAATTCTTGATAGAATGGAGCTTTGTCTATTTCAATCCAATTACCAGTTGGATATACTTGCGCCTCCTCATCTCCTAGAATATGACCTAATCTCTTCAAATCCAAGAGTTGGCGTTCATCAAATGGACCTAAGAGCCGGCCGTCTGGCCGTCGAAGTCGGTACTTAGTCATTCATTAATTATAAAGGATTTTTTGTGAGGGCGGGGAAAACAAAAAGGGAGGAAGATCCTCCCCTGAAAACTCACTTTATAAAAAGTGCGGCATTTCCGGCGAGGGCCATGGCCGAGTCCCAAAATATACCTAAAAATAGCACAGGTACAAAAAGCAGGATGATGACGGTCTGATTAAGGGGAGTAAAGCCAAGGACTTTTTCTTCTCCTTCGCCCTCACTAAAAATCATCGTTTTCGCCAACTTCATATAATAATAAAGAGCAATAACTGAGTTAATTGCTGCAATGAGGGCTATCCCATAGTGTTTTTTAGCAATGATTACCGAAAATATATTGAACTTAGCGATAAAACCAGAAAATGGTGGCAAGCCAGCAAGAGAAAAAAGCACCGACGCCATGATGATGGCCATGACCGGATGCTTGTAAATCAAACCTCTAAAAACGTCGTATGAATCCGTACCATACATGTCAGAAAGGTGTGAAGTTATATAAAACGCAATTAATGTCATGAAGAGGTATACAATTCCATAAAAGAGAATAGCTTGAATACCTTCGTTGTTCATCACTACGATACCCAGGATCATCATTCCAACATGGCCAATTGATGAATAGGCTAGAAGTCTTTTCACCGAAGTCTGGCCAATGGCGGTTACGTTACCCACAGTCATTGTCAAAGCGGATATAACGAGGATAAGACCCACCCAAGGGATTGTGAGCACGGATCCCTCCTGGGTGAAAACGAAAGTCACCCGAATCAATGCTGCAAGCCCAGCCATTTTCGGAACGATTGCAAAAAAGGATGTGACCGGGATGGGTGATCCTTGATAGACGTCGGGTGTCCACATATGAAAGGGAAAAGCGGATATCTTATAGCCAATTCCTACAAAAAACATAAGGAAGGAGACAAGAACGATCGCCAGACTGACTCCCTCAAGGGCCGGTACTTTATCTATCATTTCTACGAATTGAATTGATCCAAAGACACCATAAAGATGAGAAATGCCAAACAATGCAACCCCGGCGGAAAGACCACCGTAGAGGGCATACTTCATACCAGCTTCAGCTGAACTCGCCTCGTCCCTTTTAAATGAGCTCATCACATAAGAAAGAATAGAAAGAGTTTCGATCCCGAGATAGAGAGTCAGCATGTTATTAGCAGAGGCAAGAAGCATTCCGCCTACAAGGACCCCTACAGCCATTATAGAAAACTCAGACTTTAAGTTTCGGTAGATGTCTTTTGAGTTGTGACTTAGAAAAACGGCGCCCATAGTACCGATAGTCATGATGATTTTAACGAGTGTTGAGAAAGGGTCAATCGTTACAGCGTTGTGAAAGATGTGAAGAGGCTTTTCCCCGAGATTTAAAAAAAGGTTTAAAAGTACAACACCCAATACTAACTGGGTGTAAACATGAATTTTAATCCTTGGAGCGTTCTCATCTTTTACCGCTGCTTCAAAAACCAGAAGTGTCGTCATTAGAACAATACTCATAATTTCCGGAATGTAGTAGCTTAAAAAACCAATCAATTGGTCAATCACAAAAACCTCACTTAGAACTTAGCAAGTAAATCAACTAGCTGACCTACAGAAGCCTTCATCACGTTTAGAAGAGGGCTGGGGAAAATACCGAAGAAAATGACGGCAAAGCAAAGAGGTAACATGTAGAAAACCTCTCTTCCATTCATATCCTCGTACTCTTCAATCTCTGGATTAACATCACCAAAAAACATTCTCTTAAACATCCATAGAAGATAGGCTGCACCAATTAATAAGCCTATCACTGCGATCACTGTTATTGTTGTGAACTTCTGGTAGATCCCCAGAAAAATAAGTGCCTCCGAAATAAAACCGGAAAGACCCGGAAGTCCCAACGAAGCAAACATTCCGATGATAAAAACAGTTGTATACTTTGGTAATTTTGTTGAAAGTCCACCATATCCTCGAGAGCCATCGGGCTTAACAATCCAGCGGTGATGTGATCGCTCATAGAGGATTCCGATGAGTAAGAACATCATGGCCGTAGAAGTACCATGGTTGAACATTTGAAGGACTGCTCCGTTCACACCCTGGGTTGTCATTGCGGCAAGACCCAGCATCACAAAACCCATGTGTGAAACGGAAGAATAGGCGACGAGCTTCTTCACATCATCCTGTGCCATAGCACAGAAAGCACCATAGATAACAGAAATAAGTCCGAGGACGGCGATGATTGTTGAAGATTCAACTGCGGCCATTGGAAAAATTGGAAAGGCGATTCGCAAGAAACCATAGGTACCCATTTTCAGTAAAACACCTGCAAGAATGACAGACACTGCCGTTGGTGCTTGTACGTGAGCGTGAGGCAACCAGGTGTGGAATGGGAAAACCGGAACCTTTATGGCAAATCCTAGAAACATGAACCAAAAGAATAGGTGCTCAAAAGAGAACGTTTTACCAAAAACATCCACTGTTAATTCAGTAAACTTTCCACCCTGAAGGGCGAGAATGTTAAAGGAGTCAGCTCCTTTTCCTGTGGCATAATAAAGAGCGATGATACCGACAAGCATGAAAATCGATCCGAAAAACGTATATAGAAAGAATTTAATGGCTGCGTACTCTCTGTTTTCTCCGCCCCAAATACCAATAAGAAAAAACATCGGAAGAAGCATCACTTCCCAGTAGACATAGAAGAGAAAGAAGTCGAGAGAGAAGAAGACCCCGAAAACCGTCGATTGGAGCATAAGAAGAAGAGCGAAGTAAGCTTTTACGTTCTTTTCAATAGTCCAGCTAGATAGGGTACAAATGAAGAAAAGAAGAGCATTCAAAAATGCCATGAGCATAGTAATTCCATCTATGCCAATGAAGTAATTGATATGAAACTGGGCTATCCAGGGCACCTTTGTTACGAACTGCATGTCCGCTGTAGATGTATCAAACTTCAAATACAGTAAAACCGACAGAAGAAGGGTTACTGTAGTTGTGAAGAGTGTTAATAGCCTGATAGTCTGCTCTTTCGCTTTTGGCGTCACAAGAACTGCTATCATTCCAACGATCGGCAACCATAAAATCCAATTTAAAATTCCGTTCACAACGAACCTCTCTATGAAGAAAAACTTAAATATTTAGAGTCCAGATATAGGATGCAAGAACCATAATCAAGACGATAAAGTAAAACTGTATCTTTCCTGACTGAACAATTCTCAGAACTAAATTAAACAAATTAACCGCAACACCGGTGCCGTCTACCCCAATAGCATCGACTACCACGTTATCAAACCACTTAGAAGCTTTAAAAAGGACTCGGTTAACTCTCGCCCACCCGTCTATGGCGAAGCGATCATAAATCCCCATGTCAAATGATGAGAGTGCCCGGTTGAGGCCAATCAACCCTTTTTTAATAATCACGTCTACATACAAATTATCAAAATAGTATTTATTTTTGAGGGTTTCAGTATAGCCAGAGAAAGAGTCCGCCAATGGCTTCATCGATTTCCTGATGTACATCAAGAAAGCTATAAAGACACCAGTGAAGGCAATAAAGATGGAAAGAATCGCTCCGATAGTATGAGCACTGTGAATTTTGTGGTCGTCAGGATTTGGTCCGGCGTAGCCAGTTTGATGCTCATAAACTGCTTTAGGTAACTCCACAATTGGTCGAGTATCAGTCTTTCCAAACTCTTCGCTCATATGACCAACAAACTTTTCTACCCTCGGTGCCTCAACGAGAATCTTAAACCACTCCGTCTTGGCCCCAAAAACTTTGCCAAAACTTTGACCAGTTAATGTTCCGGCAAACCAAAAACCAAGTGTAAAAACAGATAAGATTAATAAGGGGACATTTTGTCGGACATTCAAGTGTTCATGATGAATTTCATGACCATGACCATGACCATGACCATCATTATGGTGCATGCGGTTTTCTCCATAGAAAGTCAAAAACATCATTCGGAACATATAAAAAGCCGTAAGCCCGGCACCTGCAAACCCGAGAATTGGCACTATCGCAAGGAGTGGATTCTGCCCAGACATGAACCCATAATAAAGAGCATCACCGAGAATTCTATCTTTAGAAACAAAGCCTGAGAAAAAAGGAATACCCGCAATCGCAAGCGTACAGCACATCATGGCAAAGTGTGTGTAGGGTAGATATTTTCTAAGACCACCCATCTTTGGCATTTCTTGTTCATGAATAGAATGAATCACCGATCCAGCAGATAAGAAAAGACAAGCCTTGAAAATAGCATGGGTAATTAAATGCATGAAGGCAGCGTTGTAAGAACCAACTCCTACGCCGATCATCATATAACCAAGCTGAGAAATTGTGGAAAAGGCTAAAACGGCTTTAATATCAGTTTGAACGAGGGCAATTGTTGCTGCCATGAAAGCAGTGATGGCGCCGATAACAGCAATGAACCATGTGAGATCTCCGAGGACCATGAGAGGATACATCCTTAATGAAAGATAAACACCAGCAGCCACCATCGTAGCAGCGTGAATGAGTGCGGATCCAGGAGTGGGCCCCATCATTGCATCAGGAAGCCATACGTGAAGAGGAAATTGAGCTGATTTGCCCATTCCACCAAGGAAGATACAAAGGCCAGCAAAAGTGGCAAGAGAAATACCAATAACAGTTTGTCCGGCAAATCGCCCCTCGGCAATGGCTGCGTAGATATCAACATAGGACACAGAGCCTATAACCACCCAAATGGCAACCATTCCCAAAAGAAGGAATACGTCCCCCACCCTTGTTGTCATAAATGCCTTCAGAGATGCATCACCAGCTTTTTCTTTTTTATTGTAGATACCTATGAGGGAATAAGAACAAAAGCCCATTACCTCCCAGAAGATAAATAGCGAAAAGAGATTATCCGAGAGGACAAGACCAAGCATGGCAGATGTAAAGAGAGGAAGAAAAACAAAGAACCTTCCATGCTTTTCATCATGATCCATATACCAGGTTGAAAAAAGGTGAATTAAAAAAGCAACTCCTGAGACCATCAAAAGCATGATAGCCGCCATGTTGTCTATATAAACACCCATATCGACTTTCCAAATATTCGTTCCATATGAAAGGTCGAACCATGTAAAGGTTTTGTGGACAAAGTGGTCAGTTGAAAATTTTCCAAAAACGAAATCACCAAATATTCGAGCCGAGAAAATAAAAGATATAAAAATACTAAAGGTGGCCAACCAATCCCCTTGTCGAGGGAGTTTTCTACCAAGAAAAGCATTGATTACGAAGGCCAAGACTGGCGCTAAAAAAATCGGTGCGATACTTCCAACGGTGTATTCCATTTGTAACCCTTAGTTTCTTAGTTGAGTCGCTTCATCAATGTGAATCGTTTCTTTAATCTGGAAGAAGCGAATAACAATTGCTAAACCCACAGCCGCTTCGGCTGCGGCAATCACAATAATGAAGAGGCTAAAAATGTGGCCATCAAGGTTATTTGTCACAAATCTGGAGTAGGCGACAAAGTTTAATGCCGACGCATTGAGGATGAGCTCTATCCCCAAAAGTATAGCGACAATATTTTTCCTAGAAATCATGACCACAAGGCCAACGATGAAGAGGATAATAGAAATAATTAAATAAGAAGTTAGTCCCATCATATTTGATCCGATTATTGCTTTCTTGGACGAGCGATGATTGCTGCACCAACGAGAGCACCCAATAAAAGTACTGATGATATTTCAAATGCCAGAACGTGTTCTTTTACCAAAAGATGGCCTATTTGAGACACCGTTGATGGGAACTCTGATCCAAATGTCTTCGCGGGGTAAGCCTTCATAATATTCGAAAAAAGTTTTATATTTGTAAGTAGGAATACCGCTCCAACGAACAAACCAACTCCATAGGTCCACTTGTTGCCCATCGTTGGAGTAAGCCCAAGCAAATTATGGGCCCTTGAAATAAAATCCTTACCTCCTGTCAGCATGACTGCAAACAGCATAAGAATCACAATTCCACCGACATAAACCATAATCTGTGTAACTGCTACAAAGTCAGCACCAAGCGTTGCGTAGAGGCCCGCCACTCCTATTAATGAACCAAGTAGGAAGATACAAGAGTGCATGATATTTTTAGTCACAGCGACGGCAATTGCACACCCAATTGTGAGTGTCGCAGACAAAAGGAATAATACTTGGACAAACATCTCTAATCCTTAATTAATGGCCACCGAATAAAAGATCAGCAACCGACTTTCCATTAAATAAAACCATCCAGACAGCATTACCAACTAGATTAAAAATAGCAATAGGTGTTAAGTACTTCCAACAAATGGACATTAGCTGGTCTACCCGAAGACGGGGAAAAGTCCAGCGAACCCAGATCACCACATAATAAAGTAGCAGTGCCTTGGTCATGAAAATACCAACCTGGACAAGTTGAAGAGGAATAATATCGATGGTGATATTAAATGGGAGATTTCCACCTCCAAGAAAAAGGGCGGCACCAACACCGCACACAACAAACACCTCTATGTATTCTGCCAATGCAAAAAAACCAAACCTCATTCCTGTGTATTCCGTATGGTATCCAGAAACAAGTTCTGACTCTGCTTCAGGAAGATCAAAGGGAGCTCTATTTGTTTCCGCCAGTGCGCCAATGAAATAAACAAAAAAAGCAATGAAAGCAAAGGGATTGTGAAAAATAAACCAGTGAATTGGGGTGCCGACCTGTTGAGAAAGAATCGTACCAAAACTCATCCCACCAGCAAGCAAAGTTATAGACAAAACAGAAATAGTTACAGGAATTTCATAAGAAATAATCTGAGAAGCCCACCTCATTCCACCCAGCATTGACCACTTCGAGTTGGAGGCGTATCCCCCAAGGAAAACGCTGACACCAACAAGTGAGGAAATAGCGATAAGATAAAAAATACCAACGTTAAGATCCGCCATTATGAATCCACTGGACCATGGAAGAACAGCAAGAGTCGCAAAAACTCCCACTAAAGCAAGCATGGGGGCGAGATAGAATAAGAATTTGTCGGCAGTGAAAGGCATAACGTCTTCTTTGGTAATCATCTTAACGCCATCTGCCAAAAACTGAAGAATTCCATAAGGACCGACCCGATTAGGCCCAATACGCTGCTGAATATCAGCTGATATTTTTCTTTCAGCGTAGGTACCTAGTCCTCCAATCGTTGCACAAAGACCAACGATGATGGCGGCAAAAAGAAGATAAATGAAAAAAGTTAGTATTCCCTGATGTTTTCCAAAAAGCCCAATTAGGGAATCATAGAACTCGTATTGAGATAAATAACTGACTAGCGTTTGGTTCATTTATCGTTACCTTGTTTTATTTTTTTGTGGAAACCTGAAATGACTTGACCCAATCGAGATCACCTTTTTTCCAACAATAGGCGATACCCTCAATGAGCACTGAAATAAAGCTTAGGAATATAATTAGGGCATAACCACCATTGCCCATGTCATTAAGCTCTTTAAAAATAGAAGCAACTGGAAACATAAGTACCGATTCCACATCGAAAATGATAAAAATGAGTCCAACAACATAGAATCGAACGTTGAAGGCGGACCAAGCTGAGCCAACCGGTTGCTCTCCACATTCATAAGGCGTTTCCTTGAGATGGGAGGGCTTTTTGGGGGCAAGCAAAACAGAAACAAAATGTCCGCCTGCGAACATAAGAATAGCGATCCCCATGAGGATAACGATAGGCATCAAGCCATCAAACTGAGCTGGTGTCATGGAAGTCTCCACTTCAAATAGGTCGGAAAAAAGTAGTTTAAAGATACAAAAGATGTTGAATTTAGGAAAGATGTTATTTTGTATGAGACGAGGTATTGTTCAATTTGACCCCTTGCTTCTTTGCGAATGAAAAAAACTTTTTAAATCAGGATTTAGTGTGAGTTTATTTAGTGGCATCACTTCAAAAATAAAACTCTGGCATGATGGCCAGGATGAGCTTTCCGTCAAAGGGATTTCATCTCAGCAGTGGTGTCTTCTTGCGGGTAGTTATTTTTCAAATCAACTCTTTGATTCCACTCACTTGATCATTTGCTCAGATCAGGAAGAAGCCGAAGACACTTTTGAGTCGTTGCGCCATTTAGCAGAAGTTTATTATTATCCCGGCCACAATCACAGTATCTATAGCTCTATTTTAACCTCAGAATCTGCGCTACTCAGTCGATGGGCCGTGTTACAGAAACTGCAAAATTCATCAAAACTCACTATCATCACCACGATGGAAGCCGCCCTCATGTTGGGTCCAGATGAAAGATTTTTTAGTGAGCACTCTTTTCATCTTAAAAAAGATGACATTATTCCCCCATTGGAATTAGCGACAAAACTTTCTTCCCTTGGGTACTTTCCGGCAAGCTCCATCGAAGAAGCCGGAACCTATTCAAGACGAGGAGAGATTTTTGACATTTACCCTATTTCTCATCCACCAGTTAGGGTTCAATATTTTGATGATCTGATCGAAGAGATCTTTTTAATCGACATTGAGACCCAACGAACTTTAAAACAGCAAACTTTTTCCGAAATCACTCTTATTCCCAGTGCTGGCTTTCTTACTAGTGAAACCTTCGTATCAAGACTTAGGTCTCAACTACCTCTGCCACAACCCACATTCAAGAACCGTTTTGAGTCAAGAAAGCAGATCTTTAATCGACTTTCAGAGAAACAGCTTTTTGAAAATTACCCTCTTTTCGTACCACTTTTTTTTGAAACACCTAAAACTCTTTTGGATTTCCTTCCAGAAACGGCAAAAATTTCTTTTTTTAATTTCGATAATTCATCCAAAAACTTCGAGCTTTTTCTTGCTAAGCTTCGCGACGATTTTGAGACTCTTTCCAAGGACGCAGAAAGTTTTTCCGTGATACCTGGGCCTGAGTCTTTTTACCTGGATAAGCCATTGTCAATTTCTCAGAAAAAACTTTATATAGATCAGCTCGACATCGCTGTTAATCTCGAAACACCTTTTGACCGTGAGCTTCACCTGAAGCTAGAGAAACTAAAATCTTTTTTCCAAAAAAATCTCCTGATGTCTGGCGGAGTTCCCGAAAGCAAGTTTGATTATATTAAAGGTTGCCTGAAAGTACTCAAAAAAGAACTAGATGTAAGGGGAGATTTGGTCATATGTTACAAAACTGAAAGCGCCAGACAAGAACTTCAGTTTTTGCTTGAGGAAAATGGCCTTACGAAATTAGGCGAACGTCTGCACTTTCTCCAGGGAAAAATTGACGAGGGCTTTTACTATAAGAACGAGCACCTTTTTCTACTTTCTGAGGGGGACTTCTTTTCATCAAAAAAGAAGAAGGCTAAACAAGTTAAAAGCACAAACAAGGATTTATTTGCTGAACAACTGGCCACCCTTAAAATTAACGACTACGTTATACACCGAGACTATGGAATAGGTATCTATAAGGGTCTCGAAACAATTTCTGCCGGCGATCAACAAAACGATTTTCTCGTCTTGCTTTATGAAGACAGTGACAAAGTCTATGTACCTGTTTACAAGCTTAACCTCATACAGAAGCACGCTGATGCAGCCTCGGGATTAAAGGTTGCGTCTCTTAAATCAAAAAAGTTCTCCGAGCTAAAGCAAAAGGCTCGAGGTTCCATAAAGAAACTTGCCTTTGATCTTTTAAAGATACAGGCCGAAAGGAAGCTTAGGGGTGGTTTTCCGTTTTCACCACCAGATCATCTATTTAAAGAATTCGAGCTCTCTTTTGCATTTGAAGAAACTCCCGACCAGGCAAAAGCGATTCATGATGTTCTTGAAGATATGCAAAGTCAGTATCCGATGGACAGGTTGGTTTGTGGAGATGTTGGTTTTGGCAAAACAGAAGTGGCGATGAGGGCAGCAATGAAAGCCGTCCTTGATAAAAAACAAGTTGCTATTCTTGTGCCCACAACAGTCCTTGCTCTGCAACACTTTCATTCTTTTAAAAGACGTTTCCAAAATTTTCCCGTGAACGTTGATTTTATTTCGAGATTTAAAACCGCTAAACAAAAAAGTGAAGTCTTGACTGCTGTCGCCGAAGGAAAGGTAGATATTCTTATTGGCACTCACGCTGTACTATCCGACAAACTTGAATTCTTAGATTTGGGAATCCTTATTATTGATGAAGAGCACCGGTTTGGGGTTGCTCATAAAGAAAAACTTAAGGTGCTTAAGGCAGGTGTGGATGTTCTTACCATGACGGCAACTCCCATTCCAAGAACGCTACAACTCTCATTTTTAGGAATTAGAGATCTCTCTCTCATACAGACTGCCCCACCTAGACGTCAGGCGATCAAAACCTATATTATCAAAGAAGACGACCTTACGCTAAAATCTGCAATAGAAAAAGAATTGTCTCGTGGCGGCCAGATTTATTACGTGCACAATCGCGTCCACGATATTGAAGAGCATGAATTATTCCTTAAAAAATTAGTCCCCCAAGCAAGAATATCTGTGACCCACGGGCAAATGAATGAAAGGGAACTTGAGAAGAGGATTAATGATTTTTATGATCATAAATCGGACATCCTTTTGGCAACGACAATTATTGAATCAGGTATCGATATCCCCAATGCAAACACCATGATTATTGATCGTGCTGACACATACGGGCTTGCCCAGCTTCATCAGCTTAGGGGCCGCATAGGAAGATCTGATCGTAAAGCCTATGCCTATTTTATTGTTCCAGAAAACCGACTACTTAGTGACACCGCTCAAAGGCGACTCCAGGCGCTTCAAACATATGCCGAGATGGGTTCAGGCTTTGCCCTAGCATCATCAGACATGGAAATCAGGGGAGCTGGAGATATTCTAGGTGCTGAACAATCTGGACACATCGAAGCCATAGGACTTGAGTTCTATATGGACCTCTTACAAGAATCTATACAAGAGATTAAGGGCGAGCATAAGCTTTCAGTTAAAAATATTGAGATTCAGGCACCGTTTTCGGCGTTTATTCCAAACTCATACATTCCTGATCACTCTTTGCGCCTGAAGTACTACAAGCGTCTTTCAAATTGTAATAATCTTACGAGGCTCGAAGAAATCGTCAGTGAACTATCAGAAGTCTTTGGTGTGGCACCAAGGGAACTTGAATCACTTTATTCAATTCTGCGTTCGAGAATAATTTTCCAGCCCCTAGGATTGAGACTTGTGAAGGTATCCGCCGCACAAATTGGGCTTTTCTTTGATCAAGAAATACTCAACCAAAACAATCAGCTAAGGGATAAGATGCTGAACTTCTTCATCGCTAAGCCTAAATTTTACAAGCTTAATCCTGATTCCTCTGTGACGGCGCTTTTTAAAGAGCAGGTGAGTCACCATGTCTTATATGAGTTTGCAAAACATATTGCAGCAGAAATGGGTGTATGATACCGTTTTTATTAAGAAGCTAATTTAAATTCCACAGGGATGTGTATGAAAAATCTTTCACTAGTCGTCGTTGCGCTGACGCTCGCTTTGCCTTTGTTTGCACAAAACAAGGATGTTGTTGCTACTGTAAATGGTCGGGTCATTACGAGGAAACAATTTGAAGAGTATCATCTTCAAAATTTAAAATTCGTAGGACAAAGAAAGATTACGAAAGAGGTTTCTCTCCAGGATCTTTTGAACAGGGAACTAAGCGTTCAAAAAGCTAAAAAGACTGGTCTCGATAAAGATCCTGTCGTTGTTTCAAAGCAAGAAGATATTCTTTTTCATGCACAGATTTCGAAGGATCTTGAGAATGAATTTAAAAAAATATCAGTATCGGATGAAGATTTAAAAAAATACTACGACGAAAACAAAGAATATCGAACGGCCCAAATCCTCTATCGCCTGAGAGCTGAGCCAACTCCCGAGGAAGTTAAAGCTGGCTTAACACAATCAATGGAAATTTACGACATCCTTCAAAAAGAAACAGATAACTTCGCTAAGTATGCCAATAAGTTTTCACAAACATCTACTGCACCAGTTGGCGGTGACATGGGCTTCCAGCCTCCTACTAGGCTTGCCCCGGAGTATTTTGAGGCGATTAAAGGTCAAAAGGTTGGATTTATTTCGAAACCGGTGAGGACTCAGATGGGCTATCACGTCATTAAGATATTAGGTGTTAAAAACATCGACCAGATCGACAAAAACTTGTACAAGAAAATCATTTACGATAGAAAGAGAGATGCCATTATTGAAAGCTACTTCAAAGATTTGGCAAAGGGCGCCGAAATTAAAATCAGTCCTAACCTCTAAACTAGTTTGGTAAGTGAAATTTTTTATTCTTCTTTATTTCTTGGGCACAGGATTCACCCTTGCCCAAGAACAATCATTGAACGAAAAGCTTCTCGACAAAATTGTCGCTGTCATCAACACTAAAGTCATTTCGCTGTCAGAAGTAAATAGGATGGAGACAACCCTGGCCGCTAGGAAAGAAATTTCTCCCGCTATTTTTTCTGAAAAAAACTATAACCAAAAAGAGCTCCTGGAAATCATGATTCGTTCTTTTATTATAAGAGATAAAATCAATGCCCAGGGCTATGTGATCAATGATGATGCTGTTGAGTCTCGCATTAAGATGACTGAAGAGCGCCTTGGCCTTAAGCGAGCTGATCTTCTCCTTTTTCTGAAGGCTAAAGGTCTTACTTACGAAGAGTATTTTGAAGTTATCCGTGAAACAATGGAGTATAATATCTTTGCTCAAAGAATTATTTCACCTCTTATTTCAGTCACTGAGCAGGAAATTAAAAATGAGTATTACAGAAGGAATAGCACCAATAGCGCGCTGGCCTTCAAATATAACCTCGTCGATTTCTACATTCTCGAATCCCAACTCATCGATAAAGATGAGAATAAATTTCTCCGCGCTTTAAAAGATTATCAGCTGACAGGAAAACTACCACAGGAATACAGAAGTCTTGAAACAAATAACTTAGATGCAATAAACGAGGACGGCTTAACGAAATCTCTGGCTTCCACTCTCAAACAAACTTCAGAGGGCTCCTTTTCTCGGCCCATTAAAATCCAGAACCATCTCCATGTTTTCTATGTTCAGAAAAAGGATCTTGTTGAATCCCAGGATTTCCTGAAGTTCAAGGATCAGATTCAAAACGATATTTTTGTTCTCAAAGGAAAATCAGCTACCTCTAACTGGTTTGATCGTGAGTTTTCCAATTACTACATTAAAAATTTGCTTTAACTATGAAAGTCTATATTTCCCAGGGTCATCAACGAGGCATTGGTCTTGAGGTTTTTTTTAAATCTCTTGTTATGCTTAATCCGGATGATCTTCCCCATTTTGAGCTCATTGCCTTCAAAAATACTATCACCGAAACCCTGGATTCACTTAATTTTCCATACCAGATCATGAAAAATGAAATAAGGTTCCTAGACCTTCGTCTGAGGTTTCGATCTCCTGCAAAAAATAAATTTTCTCAAAGCTTTTCAGCCCTCAATGAGGGAATGATTCTGGCAGAAAAGGGCGGAATTCTTTACACGCTTCCTACTTCTAAAGATCAGTTTCCATCCAATGCTGGTCATACTGAGTTTTTTCGTCAGCATTATCAAGCCAATAATTTAAGCATGTTTTTTTCTTCTTCTACACTTCAATTACTACTTTTAACCGATCATATCCCTGTCAATTATCTTTCTAAGTCAATTACCGAAGAGCTCATCGTTAACCGCACAATGATGGCATTAGATACTCTTTGCTCATGGCAGTGGCCTATAGATAGGCTTCTTTTTGCAGGTCTTAATCCTCATGCGGGAGAAAAAGGACTTATTGGAAATGAAGATGTAAGAGTGCAATCGGCTATTAAACGTCTAGGCAGAAAATACAAAATAGAAATGTCGGGGCCTTTCTCGGGTGATACTATGCTTTTAGAAAGAAAATCTCCTCATGATCTTTTAATCTATCTCTACCATGATCAAGGCTTGGGTATTTTTAAAGGTCTTGAGGGATTTATCGGGAGCCATATTACACTTGGGCTACCGTATGCGCGCTTAAGCCCTGATCATGGAACCTCATTCGCCCTCTTTGGTAAGAACAGTGCTGACTATCGTGGGTGCGAATACTCCTTGCGACAAACTCTTCAGCTGATGAGAAAAGGCTTCAATGGAAAAAATTCAAGTTACCAAGGCGAAAGTTCATAATTTAAAAAATATCGATGTTTCACTTCCGAGACATTCACTCACTGTAATTACTGGTCCCTCAGGATCTGGTAAATCATCCCTTGCTTTCGATACAATATATGCCGAGGGACAAAGGCGTTATATCGAGTCACTCTCGAGTTATGCGCGGCAATTCATAGGCCAAATTGAGGCTCCGGAAGTTGAAAGTATTACTGGTCTTTCCCCAGCAATAGCCATTGATCAAAAATCAACCACCAAGAACCCTCGCTCCACTGTAGGAACGATAACTGAAATTTATGATTACTTAAGACTCCTTTATGCCAGATTAGGTGAGGCCCACTGTCCTGAGTCTGGTGAGAAAGTGGCCAAGCAGTCTCCCCAACAAATTGTCGAATCAGTCTTTAAATTCAAAGAAGGCACAAAGCTTCAAATACTTTCTCCCATAATTCGTTCAAAAAAGGGAGAACACAAAGAAGAACTATCAAAATTTCAAAGCATGGGTTTTTCTAGACTAAGACTCAATGGTGATATTTTTAACATTGATGATCACCCCGATATTAATAAATCAAGGTTTAACAACATAGACCTCATCATAGATCGCTTGGTAATGAAAGAAGGTATAAAATCGCGCCTCACTGATTCTATTGAACAGGCATTAAAAATCTCGGATGGTTACCTCATAATTTTGGCAGATGATAAAGAACATTTTTTTTCAGAAAAAAATTATTCCTTTAAAACCGGGAAAAGTTACCCCGATCTGGAGCCACGGCTTTTTTCATTTAACTCACCAATGGGTGCATGCCCAGCCTGTAACGGTTTGGGGGTATCCAAGACATTTGACTTAGAGTACTTGTTTTTTGACGAAACACTTTCATTGGATGATGGAGCTATTCCAATAGTAAAAAAGAATTCATTCCTTTTACAGATGATTCGCTCAATCGCAGAGGCTGAAAAAGTTGATCTTGATAGACCTTACAGCAAACTCCCGGAAAAATTTAAACGTTTACTCATAGAAGGTTCCGAGAAAATATATACTTATAAATTCGAATCTGAGAATTCATCTTGGAATTTTAGGAAAGAATTTTCAGGAGTTGTTTCTTGGCTTGAAAAGAAGTATTCAGAATCAGAATCTGACAGGACAAGGGCGGACCTTGAAGAATACATGATCATCAAAAAGTGTCCTTCCTGCCATGGAAAAAAACTCAATTCCTTCGCCCTGGCAGTCACTATCAACAACAAGTCCATTATTGATGTCTCTGATCTATCCATACTGGATGCTTCGCATTTTTTTGAGAAATTACATTTCACAGGTAATAGAGCTATTATAGCCCATAAAGTTCTGAAAGAAATTCGAGATCGATTAAAGTTTCTTTTAAATGTCGGTTTAAATTATCTTTCCCTTAATCGAGACGCCATGACACTTTCAGGTGGAGAGTCCCAACGGATTAGACTTGCCACCCAGATAGGATCGGCACTTTCTGGAGTGCTCTATGTTTTGGATGAGCCGAGTATTGGTCTACACCAGCGTGATAACGAGAAATTAATTAACACACTTATTGATCTCAGAAATATTGGAAACACCGTTTTAGTCGTTGAGCATGATGAAGATACGATGCGAGCTTCTGATTATCTCATCGACATGGGGCCGGGGGCAGGAATTCATGGCGGTGAGATCGTTGCTGCTGGAACACCGGAAGAAGTTGAAGCAAATAATAAAAGCATCACTGGCAGTTACTTGGCAGGTAAAAGAAAAATTCAAGTTCCCGTTGAAAGACGAAAAATGAATAACTTCATCACATTGGAAAAGGCAAAGGAACATAATCTTCAGGATGTGACCCTAAAATTGCCTCTCGGTGGAATGACCTGCATTACTGGCGTTTCTGGATCTGGTAAATCTACTCTCGTCCATAGAATTCTAATTCCAGCTGTTAAAAACTACCTCTCACGTGGTAAAAAAAGTGCCAATATCAATTATCGATCCATAAGCGGTGTTGAACAAATCCAGTCTTTGATTGAACTGGATCAATCACCCATCGGCAGAACACCCCACTCAAACCCAGCAACCTACACTGGTTTATTTGATGACATTAGAAATATCTTTTCTTCTACAAATGAGTCCAAAGTGCGGGGTTACAAACCTGGCCGTTTTTCTTTCAATGTCAAAGGCGGACGTTGTGAAACTTGTGAAGGTAATGGCGTTCTTAAAATTGAAATGCACTTTCTTCCTGATGTTTATGTAACCTGCTCAGAGTGCCGAGGCACAAGATATAATAATGAAACTCTTTCAGTCCTTTATAGGGGGAAGAATATCGACGACGTGCTAAATATGACAATTGAGGAGGCGGAACCGTTTTTTGAAAATCACCCAAAAGTGAGTCGTGCACTTATAGTACTCAATGCTGTTGGTCTTGGTTATATTAAACTTGGTCAACCGGCTACAACGCTGAGTGGTGGCGAAGCACAAAGACTTAAGCTTTCAAGAGAACTCTCAAAGTCTGTTAAAGGATCAACGTTATATGTTCTAGATGAACCCACTACCGGTCTTCACTTTGAAGACATAAAGATTCTTCTTATTGCGCTTAATAAACTCGTTAACTCTGGTCATTCACTCTTAATAATTGAACACAATTTAGACGTTATCAAGACTGCAGACTGGGTAATTGATTTGGGGCCGGAAGGTGGAAAAGAGGGCGGTCATATTGTCGCCGAGGGAACTCCCGAAATGGTAGCTAAAGTTAAGCAATCCCATACTGGAAGGTACCTATCCAAAGTCCTCAATATCAAAAAATAAAATGGGGCACGGTGAAGTGCCCCATCAATTAAAAAATCTCTTAATTTTAAAATTAAGCAGCTTTTCCAAGAATAAGGAAAGCAATACCGAAGCCGAAAAGAACTAGAGACTCAATAAGAGCAAGAGCAAGAATCATCGGAGTCTGAAGTTTTTCAGCAGCGGCTGGATTACGCGCGATACCTTCAAGAGCAACTGAAGCAGCTTTACCTTGTGCCATCGTTCCACCGATAACAGCAGAAGCAAAAGCGATAGCAGCAGCTAGAACAACGAATGCAGTAGTGTTTTCCATTTTTTTCCCTTTGTAAAAAATTAGATCTTCTAGTGGTGATGGTCGTGCTCACCATGATCGTGGTGAGCAGTCGCCATTCCAATATAGATCATTGTTAATAGTGTAAATACAAACGCCTGAAGAAATCCTACGAAAATACCCATAGCATAAAACGGGATCGGCACCAAGTAGGGAACAAGTTCAGAAAAGATTCCAAGAATTAGATGGTCACCATCCATATTCCCCCGAAGCCTTAGAGCGAGAGAAAGGGGACGAACAGATACAGAAATAATTTCAATTGGAAATACAAGCAAAGCGAGTGCGGGCATTGGTCCAGCAAAGTGCTTCATGTAGTTCACAAAACCTACTGCTCTAATGCCTTGAAAATTAAAATAAAAAAAAGTGAAAATCCCTAAAGCCAGGGTTGTATTAAGATTCTGATTTGCTGACATTGATCCGGGAAGAATTCCGATGAGATTATTGATAAGAATGAAAAAGAATACAAAGATTACATAGGAGTAATACTTTTTTGCTGATTCTTCACCCATAACGTTTTTAGCTGTCCCATACATGGCCTCACCCAAAGCCTCGACCATGTTCCTCACTGAGATACCTCTTTCAGGTATACTCACATTTTTAGCTGATGAAATCTGAGCTCGGTAGAGTAAGCCTGTTCCCAAAAGAACAAGCGAACCCGCTATTAATGCAAGAGTATGAGCGGGAATATGAAATGCATGAGAAGCTTCGGTGAAAAAATTAAAGCCTCCTGAAGCTAGAGCAGGCCGAACAAAGAATAAGCCAATAACACCCAAGAATTTCATGTGTATACCTTAACTATTTTGATAGTTGTTTTTAATACTTACGACCTGAATTATCAATTGGAAAAAAATGATCAAGAACAGTTTTGACAGTAGATTCTTTTGAAAATAATAGATCGATCCAATCAACCCAAACAGAAAGGTGAATTTCACCAGTATCAGAAATAAAATCTTCCCCACTTGTCGCGAGGCACCACCATCAGCCGCCGCAGAAGTTACTGATTTTACAATCCGCACCAGGATAGTGTGATTTAAAACGAGAACGAGGAGACCGGTTGAGAGGATGAGAGAATTTTTAGATAATCCGCCCCCTAAAATCAAGACAGATATCATATTAAGGGAAGAGAGAAGGTAAAACTTTGTATTTATTTCTTTTTTTTCCATGAGACCTGAATCATTTTAATAAGCATGAGAACAACTGTTAAAATTAAAAACCCTTGAGCGACCCCTTGTGTCACGAGTCCATTCTTCACAAACTCCTGGAAAAGAAAAAATACTCCAAGAATTGTAGAAGGTAGACCCAGTGCAATTGCCAAAGCTTTCTTCCAGCTACTCATTTTTCCACCCTTAATTATGTCAGATAAGATAAATGAATTTAGCGCCTTGGTCTAACGTTTTCTGGCAACTCTTCGAGCGTACAGAGACTTTAATCTAGCCTTGAGAACATCTGGATTTGGATAACTTGGAAGAAGGGAGTAATAGATATTATAGGCTTCTTTGAGTTTTTCGTTAGATTCATAGGCATTTGCTATCAAAAATTTAATCTTTACTATTTGATCTTTTCTTCTTTCTCGCTTGAGATATTCGAGCCAATAATCCACTGCCTTGTCCCAATTTTTATTATAGAACTCAATTAGGCCCATTTGATTAAAAGCCTCAATGTTATAAGGATGGCTTGTTTGATTAAGGATGTTATTAAAAATTTCTCGAGCTCTGTTGTAGTTTCCCATTTCAAAATAAGCTTCACCAACTCTAAGGTAGTAGTAGTCGTAATTTTTTAATTTAGGTTTGAAGTCCATGAGAAGCTGATACGCCCTAATAGACTCCTTAAAATTTTTAGCAAAACTAAAATTAATATCCGCCATTTTCTCAATAGACTTTACTTGCCATAAGGGGTCATCAACGTTGTCCACAATGAATTGGTAATATTTTAGTGCCCTGACCTGCTGGTCCAGGTAGAGGTAGTAAATTTCGGCCAATTGATAATTTATTTTTATTTTTATGAGCTTGGAAGGATCTTTTCTTAATATCCGCTCATACAACTCGACGGCTTTTGAGAAATCTTGATTATCAACATATCTTTGAGCTGTAAGGATATCTCGATTAAGTCCTGGGGTAAAGTCACACGAACCTAACCCCAGGAACAGAACCATGAAGAATAATTTATTGAACAGGATTTTCAGCTGAATCACCATCAGTAGTATCTTCATCTGATTCGGCAATTTTCTCAACAGCAACTACTTTTTCATCCGGCTTCACATTGATAAGTCGTACACCTTGAGTATTTCGACCTAATAAAGAGATTCCTGAGATTTTTGTTCTTATGACTTGACCCTTGTCTGTAATAATCATCAGGTCATCCTTATCAGTAACAGGAAGGATGCCCATGATATCACCAGTTTTTTCTGTTAATTTCATGGCAAGAATACCCTTACCACCACGAGATTGCTTTCTGTATTCTTCAGCGCTTGATCTTTTTCCATAGCCTCGGGCGGTAACAGTAAGGATTTCTGATTTATCATCAATCGTCTCCATCCCTATAACCCATTCTCCATCTTCCAAGCTCATTCCTTTGACTCCTTGAGAAACACGCCCCTGTGCGCGACATTCATCTTCATGGAATCGGATCGATTTACCGGACGATGAAGCAAGTAGGATATCTTTCTTGCCATCGGTAACCCTTACTGCAAGAACTTCATCCCCATCAACAACCTTTATAGCCTTAAGGCCATTCTGTCTCATATTTTTATATTCCGAAAGTTCTGACTTTTTCACGATGCCATACTTGGTAGCAAAGATTATATAAAAGCCCTCCGCTTCCCTAGGGATCGTAATAATTTCTTTAACTTTTTCATCCTGAGGAAGAGTGATGATATTAACTATATTTCTACCTTTGGAAGTTCTGAGACCTTCAGGAATCTGATAAACCTTTATGGAGAAGACGGTTCCTTTGTCGGTGAATATCATCAGTGTGTCGTGTGTGTCTGCGGTAAAAATTGAAGTATAAAAGTCATCATCAAGATCGGCTCCTTTTACACCTTTGCCGCCGCGCTTTTGAGATCGATAAGTATCAATCGCCATACGCTTCAGATAGCCTTTCTGAGTAATCGTAACGATTACTTCCTCGTTTTTAATGAGATCCTCCATCTGAATCTCATCAGCTTGAGCAATAATCTCTGTTCGGCGAGCATCCCCGTAATTCTCACGAATTTCTATGAATTCTCCACGAATAATTTCTTTGATTTGTTCTTCTGATCCTAGAATCCCCTCAAGTCGAGCGATCTCTTTCATAATCAATTCATAATCAGCAATTATTTTATCTCTCTCTAGTCCGGTAAGTCTTTGAAGGCGCATGTCGAGCACAGCCTGGGCCTGAATTGCAGACATGGTAAATCGTTGCATTAGCTGATCTTTTGCTTGAGCAGGACCTTCAGACTTTTTGATCATCTCAACGATATCGTCAATATTTTCAACGGCAATCTTTAGACCTTCTAAAATATGTGCGCGTTCTTTTGCTTTCTTTAATTCATAGGTAGTACGTCGGATAACAATTTCACGGCGATGCTCGACGAAACAGTGGAGTTGTTCCTTGAGATCCATGACTTTTGGTTGTCCGTTGTAAATCGACAGAAATATGATCCCAAATGACACCTGCATTTGGGTTTGTTTATAAAGTCGATTTAAAATAACTGCGCCCTGTTCTCCTCTTTTAATATCTATAACTACTCTTATACCTTCACGAGAAGACTCATCTCGTATATCTGAGATTCCTTCAATCGCTTTTTCTGTTACCAATTCCGCAATTTTCTCAATCAACTTCGCCTTATTAACTTGGTAAGGAAGTTCTGTTATAATGATTTGCTCTCGGTCATTCTTTTTAACCTCAATATCTGCCTTAGCTCTAATTTGAATGACGCCTTTACCGGTGTGGTAGGCCTGTTGAATGCCAGCAGTGCCGTGAATAGCTCCGGCGGTAGGGAAGTCGGGACCAGGAATGATCTTTATAAGGTCATGAACCGTCATACCAGGATTGTCCAGAATGGCAATTAACCCGTTCATAACTTCATTCAGATTATGAGGAGGAATATTAGTCGCCATTCCCACTGCAATACCAGCAGATCCATTTATGAGAAGATTAGGTACCTTCGTTGGAAGAACAGTCGGTTCTTGAAGAGAGCCATCATAGTTGTCTTGCCAGTCGACAGTCTCTTTATCAATATCACCAAGCATGTCGTTAGCAAGTTTCTGCATCCTAGCTTCTGTGTAGCGCATGGCTGCAGCATTATCGCCATCAATGGAACCAAAATTACCCTGGCCATCAACGATGGTATATCTCATTGAGAAATCTTGTGCCAATCGAACAAGCGCACCATAAACAGCGGAATCACCGTGGGGATGATATTTACCAATGACGTCACCTACAATACGTGCAGATTTAAGGTAAGGCCTATTGTGATAGTTGTTTAACATGTGCATGGCATACAAAATTCTTCTATGCACCGGTTTGAACCCGTCACGAACGTCTGGAAGAGCTCTTCCGACAATGACCGACATGGCGTAGTCGAGGTAACAGTTCCTCATTTCATCCTGAATAAGAAGTGGAGAGATGTTGCCGTGATTAGCGGTTGAATCGTTATTTTCTTCAGACATATTTCATCCTTAAAATTTAAATATCGAGGTTTCTCACGTTAAGAGCATTTGTTTCAACAAATTCTCTACGGGGATCAACCTGATCTCCCATGAGGACAGAGAAGACTTGGTCTGCATCAATCGTGTCCTCAATTTTCACCTGCAGAAGAGTTCTATTAGCAGGATTCATAGTGGTCTCCCATAATTGCTCTGGATTCATCTCTCCTAAACCCTTGTAACGCTGTATGTAGGCACCTTGACGTCCTTCAGCTGAAACGAATTCGGCAAAGTCGGCGAGACCTAAGTGTCTATGTGTGTTGCCCTGCTGTTTCATGCGAATTTCTGAATTTATATATCGCTTAATTCCTTCATACTGGTTTATAAGGTCGGCGAACTCTGAAGATTCTGCAAAATTTAACCCAATTCGGAAGTTTTTCGTCTTAAGTGTTGAAGAAACAAAAGTTCTAAGCTGATACCCAAGATTCTTCATGTCTTCTTCAACAATGAGCTTGTATTTTTTTAAATTAACATGATCATCAGACATTAGTTTGTGAGAAATAGAGTCGGCATACTGTGTAAGTTTTGCCTTATCTTTTATAACTTCTGAGGTTAGCGTCCCGTCTTCAACAATAGTTTTTAAAAACTGAGCATCATAGTGCCGGTCGTAACTCTCAAGAGTATTAATATAATTTCTAAATTTGTTTACAATTGTTTTTACTGTATCCAAATCTATTACTTTACCGTCGATTTGGACTTCGCATTCAGAAAGAGAGCTTGAGACGAGGTATGAATCAAGCTCACCACCATCTTTCAAGTATCTCTCATTTTTCCCTTTTTTATACTTATAAAGGGGGGGTTGAGCGATATATAGGTGTCCTCGCTCTACGATCTCTGGAAATTGGCGATAGAACAATGTCAGAAGAAGTGTTCGAATGTGGGATCCATCCACATCAGCATCGGTCATAATAACAATTTTGTAATAACGAAGGCGAGAAATATCAAAAGAATCTTTTCCTATGCTCGTGCCAATTGCTTGAACAAGCATTTTGATTTCTTCATTACTAAGCATTTTATCATATCTGGCTTTTTCTACATTGAGAATTTTACCCTTAAGAGGTAGAACTGCTTGCGTACGACGGTCTCGACCTTGCTTTGCCGATCCACCAGCTGAATCGCCCTCGACAATATAAATTTCACAGAGCTCTGGATTTTTTTCCTGGCAATCAGCCATTTTTCCCGGAAGGCCCGAAAAATCAAGAGCAGTTTTCCTGCGAGTAAGCTCTCGCGCTTTCCGGGCTGCCTCTCTGGCTGCAGCCGCATCTGTCGATTTTTTAATTATTATTTTTCCAACATTTGGATTTTCTTCAAGGTATATTTTAAATCTATCACCAACAAGTGAGTTAACTATCCCCTCTACTTCAGAATTTCCAAGCTTCGACTTCGTTTGGCCTTCAAACTGGGGATTAGTAAGTTTTACGGAAATGATTGCCGTTAAACCTTCTCGCATGTCATCACCAGTAAGGGCAATCTTGATATTTTTGAGAAGATTATTGTCTTTGGCATAGTTATTTAGAACGCGGGTGAGAGCCGTTTTAAAACCAGAGACATGAACGCCTCCTTCAGGAGTATTTATGTTGTTAGCATAGGAAGTCATCGTTTCGGAGTAACCATCTGTCCACTGCATTGCAACTTCAACTTCGTAATTATCACGAGACTGGAAAAAATAGATTGGATCTTTATGAATGGGAGTCTTGGCACGATTTAAATACTGAACAAATTCAGCTAATCCGCCCTCATAGTGAAATGTCTCATTTTTTTCAGTACGCTCATCGTGGAGCGAAATTCTGAGACCTTTATTAAGAAAAGCCATCTCTCGAAATCTGTTTGCAAGAGTATCGTAAGAGTATTCATGCACTTCAAAAATTTCGTTGTCTGATTTAAACGTAACTGTGGTGCCAGTTTCTTTCAAATCGCAATCTGCAATGATTTTTAAAGGTTCTTTTGCTGCACCGTGAGCGAACTCGAGACGATGAACCTTGCCATGTTTTTTAATTTCTAATCGTACCCATTTAGAGAGTGCATTAACCACAGATGCACCCACTCCGTGAAGACCTCCGGACACCTTATAGGCTCCACCATCTTCATTGAATTTTCCTCCCGCATGTAATTTTGTGTAAACAATTTCTGCAGCTGAAATTTTTTCTTGAGGATGGATATCTGTTGGAATACCCCTTCCGTTGTCTACAACTGTTAGGGAGTTATCTACATGAATAATCACCTTAATTTCAGTGCAGTAGCCGGCCAGAGCTTCATCTACGGCATTATCTACGATTTCATAGACGCAGTGATGGAAACCACGGAAGCCAGTATCTCCGATATACATGCCTGGTCGTTTTCTTACGGCCTCAAGTCCTTCAAGGATCTTAATTTTATCTGCGTTGTATTCGGTATTAACTTTTGAAATAGAATCAGAAATTTGATTCATTCGAGATGCTCCTATCCATGGTTTTTGAGCGTTCCATGTTCAATATAAAACTTCTTAGAATCCGGAATCTTTTCCAGCTCTTTCCCAAAGTTCTCGTTGGCAGTAGTGATCAAAACTTGGAACAGTTTAGTTTCCAAATACTGGATCAAATTTTTCCATCTTAGGCTGTCTAACTCACCCGAGACGTCGTCAATGAGGACTATGGGATAAGAGATAAATTTATATCGAAAAAGCTCAATATAGGCAAATATCAAGCTCAGAAAGGCCATTTTCTGTTGCCCCAAGGAGCAGAATTCAAACGCGTTGAGTCCATCAAAATAAAAAATATAGTCGTCGCGGTGGATTCCTATCTGTGTCATTTGAGCTTTTATGTCCACGCTCTCTTGATGACGATAGAAGTCATATATTTTAGTTTTGTCCCAGTGGACAAAAAGACTATCTAAACTAAATTCCAATTTGTGTTCTTCGGCGAATATTGATTTGAAGGTGGCTGAAATGAACTCGTTTAATGCTGTTAAAAATTCATATCTTTTTTGTGTGACTATGGCTGAATACTCAGAGATTTGTTCATCAATGGCTTTTAATTGGGCTGAGGTCATTTTCCCACCCATGGCCAGAACGGAATTTCTAAATTTCATCGACTTTTGAAATTTAGAAAGAAATTGTCTATATTCTTTATCTACTAATGATAGGTGGGCATCTACCCACTGCCTTCTAAAGCTTGAACTCGTATGAAAATTATAGGCATCGAAGGGATTAATAAATACAGAGGTTGATGGGGTCTTGGTTTTTTCAGGTTTGTTATTGAGATACCTTTCCTCTAAAACGTTTGTTAATCGGATGGAATAAGGTAGTAATTCTCCTCCGCTTTCAAATACAGATTGCAAAATGATTTCTGGGTTTTCACCTTCAATGTTAATCATTTGGGCATAATCCGTATTTTTACGAAATGATTTTTTATTTGTGAGCAAGTAAACAGCTTCTAATAGATTGGTCTTCCCATTGCCATTTTGACCAAAAATACAATTTATTCCTGAGGAAAAATCAAAAACTATATTTTTCAAGTTTCGAAAGTTAAAAAGTTGTAGTCTTCTAATTTTCCAACAATTCATCCAAAAATTACAGTTTAAGCGGCATTATGATGCCCAGAAATTCAGGAAGATCATCTGCTTTTATCACCACTGGACTTAATTCGTTGTTAAATTCAAAAGTCACGTCCGTCTCATTTAGTACAGACAAGCTTTCAATGAGGTATTTTGCATTAAAACCTATTTCAGTTGGTTTTGCATCATAACTTATGGGTAATGTCTCCGTAGCTTGGCCTAGGGCTGGGTGATTGGTAGTAATAACTAATTCATTTTTTTGGACATTGAATTTAATTCCATTTGTTTTTTCATTAGATAAAATTTTAATCCTTTTAACTGCATTCAATATTGCATTGCGATCGATAACGAACCGGTTCGTTGTCTTAGAGGGAATTACAGTCTGGTATTTAGGGTATTCCCTGGCAATTAGACGAATTGATAAGTAGTACTCATTTCGTGCATTCACAAACATAAATGAATCATCCACGGAGATGATCACCTCATCCTCTGGATAACAATCTGCAATTTTCTTAAGTTCCGAAATTCCTTTTCTGGGAACAATTACACCGTCTGCCAGATATTTATTTTCGCCTATAAATTCATGAGTATCTATAAGAGCTAATCGATGACCATCGATAGCTACTGAGCGAAGTTTACCATCAGTCATCTGGAGATAAATACCATTTAGGTACAATCTTGTTTCATCAGTTGATATCGCATGTGAAGTCTTATTAATAATATGAACCACTTGTTTAGTCTTTAAACGAAATTCAGAGTTGTGATTCTGGAAGCTTAATTGAGGGTATTCATCATGGCCGGTAATTAAAAGTGAATAGTTTATATTTTTACAAACTAGGCTGAGAAGGTTGTTGTTTTCGACACTCAGAATGACATCATCGTTTGGAAGTTCTCTAAGAATATCAGCTATATTTTTACTATTAATGCAAAAACTTCCTTCCTTTTCAATTTTAGCGTTTAGAATAATTTTCGCCGAAACTTCTAAATCAGTTGCTATTAATTCAAGCTTTTGACCCTGGGATTTAAGAAGGCAATTTGTGAGAATTGGACGAGAGTTTTTTTTATCCACTACTGATAGTACTCTATTAATAGCATCTCTTAAGATTTGAGATTGGATTGTGATCTTCATATTAATTCCTCGATTGGGGTAGTTGTTTTTAGCTTTAAGACATCAGTTAATCAAGTAAACTGCCCCCATAGGACCATTTTCTTTTCTTCTTCTATAATATTCTTATTTTATTTCTTTATAATAATAGCTGGGATGGAGTGGATAACTTAAGGCTATCTTAAGAATTTAAATCACTTAACCTTAATTTAAACCTAAGATTTCAACGCTCAATGAATCAGGAGCTTTTTTTACATTCGTATATCTTGCGATGAGGTGACGATACCTCTTAGAGTAATGAACAGAATAAGTAGAGTTCTTCCTTTTAACTCTTGACGCACCTCATAGATTCCGTCTTTTTATCGGAAAAAGTTTTTTTATTCACAATTTCATCCACATTGTGGGCACGTTTCCTGTTAATACCCTTCTTTCCACCTAGAATTTTGTTAATTTGTTGGTGAGAATTGACGGTTTTTTCCCAAGAGATTCCTAAATCCTCATTTAAGGATTTTTTTGAATCTTAGCTGCTCCAATTTTCGTACAGATTTAAACTTTAACACGTTGAGAATGGTAAGCACGATGATGCACCGGTGAGTGTACCGATTTCCTATTCCAAGACCAACCAGCAGAAAATCGATCTCATTAAATGAAAACTAGAGGTTTTTTTCTATATCTAATAATTGTTGGGCGAGTTGCCCATCGGTTTTAATTCTTTCACTAATAGTCTTGATGGCATGAATAACAGTCGAATGATCCCTTCCGGAAAAGTAGTGACCATTATCTTTAAGAGTGGGCTTAAGCATTTTATATACCAAGTACATTGCGATTTGCCTGCAAAGTACTAGCTCTTTAGTCTTTGCCTTTCCACGGATATCACCCACGGGAATTTTATAATAGTTAGCAACTGTTTTAGTGATTGTCTCTATAGTAAGATGTTTTTGATTTTCCAATTCTTCGTTTAATTTCAAATGCTCTTTTGCAACTTCCAGATCAATGTCAACCTTAAGAATAGATGTCACTGCCCCAAGTTTAATTAAACAACCTTCAAGTTCTCTAATGTTGCTTTTGACACATTTTGCGACGAGATTTACTACGTCATCACTTAGATAAACGTCTTTTTCTACAGCCTTCTTTTTTAGGATGGCGATTCTTGTTTCTAGGTCAGGTTGTTGAATTTCCACCGGTAATGCTGAGGAAAGTCTTGTTCTGATTCTATCCTCTATACCATCTATTTCTTTTGGAGTTTTGTCCGAAGTAAAAACAAGCTGTTTTCCTTTGCTAATTAGTTCATTGAAAATATGGAAAAACATTTCTTGAGTAGAGTTTTTGTTTTTTAGAAAGTGAATATCATCTATAATTAAAACATCAGTATTTTCAGTATATTTCTTTTTAAATTCTTGGGATTTGTTTTCTTGAAAATGTTCTACTAGCTCATTCATGAATCGATTCGCCGAAGTAAGACAGATTCGCATGTTAGGTTTAGTATTTTGTATGTAGTTAGCAATTGCATGAATAAGATGAGTTTTGCCTAGTCCTGAATTTCCATAGATGTACAGAGCAGGATATGTTTTTCCAGGTTCCTTTGCCACGGCCAAGGAAAGGGCATGTCCGATATTGTTCGAGGAACCAATGACAAAATTCCCAAAAGTCTTAGTAAGATCAATCTGGGTATTGTTCTGATCTCTATTATGCTCGATGACTTTAGAGTCAATCGCTTTATACAAATCTTCTTTTGTAGGTTCAAGTTCATCGATGAAAAAAGAGGCGTTTCTTACCGGCTCATTTTTTTTTGACTTTATGCTATTTAAGATATTATCTGAGTTTGGGTTAAGGTTTTGTGTAGGGACTCCCAAAACTTGAATACTTATATTGAATTCCTGCCCAAGAATTTCCAGAAGCCCTTGCTTGATAATATCAGGAAATTGATTCTCAATCATAGTCTTGATGAAATTGGTGGTGACCAATATCTCCACCACATTTTTATTGATCGCCGAAACGGTGAATGTATTAGCAAAAAAAGCATGAAACTTATTGGGAGTGATAAGATTACGGATGTTGTCTAATAGCGCATCTGTTACGCTTTTTAGTTCCTCAGATGAAAACTCACTTGTTAATACTTTATTCTCAATCTTTGCCACACTCCCAGTCGGGGGTATAGTTTTTGGACCTTGTTCTATAATGAGGGGATTTAGTTCAGATTTTTTTAACGCGGAGCTATCTTGGAGGTTATCTAGTTTCAAAAAATGATTGAACGGAAATTTCTGTGTCATATCTACAATTTCTCTTTAGATAGCTTTAAAAAAAGTTTTAGATTGGTAGCACTTCACCAAATAATTATCAATGTTGGGACTCTTACAAGAACTTACTCCCGCCCTTGGTTTTATAAATCTTATTGACCCATAATTGAATTTCCTGTAATAAGGACATTCTAAAATTTTACATAGTTTATTTTCGAAGGAACTCATCATGAGTATGCAAAAAAGAACCTGGCAACCTAAGAAGCTAAAGAGACTCCGCGATCATGGGTTCCTGGCGAGAATGGCAACTGCAGGCGGGAAGAAAGTCATCAGTCGTCGCCGTGCTAAAGGTCGCAAGCAACTTACAGTTTCAACAGGAACAAAGTAATCTTTTAGATGATTTCCGCCATTTTCGGCCTTCCAAAATCACTAAAACTTACCAATAAGAAAGATTTTGAGTACCTTCGTGAACAAAGCAAGCGTAGCTTTGTTCACCCACTTGTTTGTTTCCATAAACCATCACGAATTAGCGCGGGTCACGCCAGAATTGCTTTCTCTATCTCAAAAAAAATTGGGAAAGCGCATGACAGGAATCGTTACCGGCGTTTGCTCAAAGAGGCATTCAGGAATGATCTCATCTTACGTTCGAAAAATGTTGATCTTCTTGTGGTTATCATAAAGCCACCTGAGTCTACCGATGTATTGAAAAATTCTTTTTCGAAAATTTCACAATTGATAAGTTTGCCGTCATGAAAAAGATTTTCATAGGTTTGATTCGTTTTTATCAAGTTTTTATTTCGCCAGTTCTAGGATCGAATTGTCGGTTTCATCCCACTTGCTCACAATATTCTAGAGAATGCTTTCAAAAGTTTTCCATCCCAAGGGCTTTGTGGTATTCATCTCGTCGAATATGCAAATGTCACCCTTATTACCCCGGCGGGTATGATCCCGTCCCCTAAGCTTAATTTGGAGAATTTAAATGGGTTCCGAGCAACGTAATGCCTTATTGGCCGTCATTCTTTCTGGTCTAATACTTTTTGGCTGGCAGAGTTATTTTGCGCCGCAAAGGCCTGCTGAAATTGCCCCTGTAGGACCAGTTTCCTCCAAAACAGCCGCTGTCCCATCCTCACCATCCGATTCAGAGACAAATACTGCCCCTATAGAACCGGCAATGACACAAACTTTCGTCATCAAGTCCCAGGGTGTGGAATTAAATTTTGACGATACGTTGACGATCAGAAATTTTGAAAACTATCTGACGGCATTTAATTTCGCCGAGACGATAGATTTTTCTCAACCGCTACGTGTTGAGTTTGACTTCGGCACAGGTTTCAAGAGCCTTCGCTTTACCACTACTGAAGTACCCTATAAATACTTTAATGCTGAACATGGACTTTCTGTAGTTGTTTCATTGAATGAAAAAGGTGTTGTGACCTTCAAAACGTCTTCACCCAACACATTCAAGTATCGTTTTATTTTCAAGACAGAGGCAAAGAAACTTGAAAATACTCAGGAGAGAGTCTTTGCTTACTACACAGACGAATTAAATCATTTAACAATTGGTGAAGAGGAATCTGGAGATCGAGGCATTAAGTGGGCCGGAATTGACTTTAACTACCATCTTTTCGCTGCTTATTTTGAAAAAGCAGAAGATCTTCTTTTCAAGAGCGCCGCTGATAATACTTTTTCAATGTATTCTAATAAAGTTACTAATGAATTTAGTTATAATCTGGTCTTTGTTAAGAAAGAATATAATTATCTCGCTAGCCTTGGTAATAACCTCAATAATTCAGTAGATTTTGGAATCTGGGGATTTTTTGCTGTTTGGATTCTCAAAGGACTTCAATTTTTTTTCACCTTCATACCAAACTATGGTGTATCAATTATCCTTCTCACGCTTTTAGTTAGACTGATTACATTTCCTTTACAGTATAAGTCTTTTGTTTCTATGAAAAAGCTTCAACTTATTCAGCCTGAGCTTACAAAGATACGAGAAAAATTTAAGGACGACCCTCAGCGCATGCAAAAAGAGAGTATGGAACTTTTTAGAAAATCCGGGGCTAATCCGATAGGAGGTTGCTTACCTTTGCTACTTCAAATGCCGGTCTTTTTTGCATTTTATAAGGTCCTTCATTCAGCTGTTGAACTTGTTAATGCTCCTTTCATGTTATGGATAAATGATCTTTCAAATAAAGACCCCTATTACGTTCTCCCTGTTCTAATGACGGTTGCAATGTTTCTCCAGCAAAAAATGACACCAAATACGATCACCGATCCTGTTCAGAAAAAAGTTATGCTTTTCATGCCTCTCATTTTTGGCTTTATTATGAAAGACCTACCGAGTGGACTTTCTTTATATATCTTTGTGTCGACATTGTTCGGAATCATCCAACAAATGGTCGTTTTTAACAGTAAATCCCAACCCGGAACGCCTGTGGTCCTATGAAATTTCTTTATTCGGAAGACCCCATTATTGCCTGTAGCTCAGGTTCACTTGGGAATGCGGCCATAGGGGTTATTCGAATATCTGGTTTCAAAAGTTTAGTTGATTTCAATAATTTCTTTGCCTTGGATCTTTCTAGGTCCATTGAGCCGCGGCGCGTTTATTTTACAAAGTTGGTCCTACAGGGGCATCACGTAGATGATATTTGCTTAACTTATTTTGCTGCTCCTAAAAGTTATAATGGCGAAAACATCCTTGAGCTATCGGTTCATGGAAACGTTTTAAATGTAGAGCGCATTATAGATTTATTTTTGAAGTTCGGTGGTTGTCGTTTAGCTGAGCCAGGTGAGTTTTCTTATCGTGCTTTGAAAAATAAGAAATTAACACTCTCTCAAGTTGAAGGCTTAGATCTTTTTTTGAATGCAAACTCAAACTACGCTCTTGATCAAGGAGTTTCTCTTCTCTCTGGTTCACTTCATGAGCTCTATCATGAACTCTATGATCTTTTTCTCGTTCACAAGTCTTCTCTTGAGTTGTCTATTGATTTCTCGGAGGACATTGGTGAAGAGGCTGCAAGAGACTATTTCAATTCAACTCTCGAGACGTTTTCTAAGAAATTTAGCACTTTGGTGTCCAGGGTGTTGCCACTAGATCATCATCTGTTACACCCTGAGATAGTAATCGCAGGTTTACCAAATGCAGGTAAAAGCTCTCTTTTTAATCGCCTCCTTTCTGATGAGCGGGCGATCGTTTCCAAGGTTGCTGGCACAACGAGAGATTATCTTTCGGAGAACCTGGTTATTAATGGAGTTAAGTACAAGTTATTTGATACAGCTGGCGTGCGTTCATCAGCTGATGAAATAGAATCAGAGGGAGTGAAGAGAACACTCAGGAAGTTGTCACAGAGTTTTTTTTCCATTCTACTGATCAATCCCTTCGAGGTGAGCGATGGACTCTGCGATCTTCTTTCTTTCCAATTTGATCACATTTTATTAACTCATATGGATGTTCCGGGATTCATTACCGCTAAAGCTGATCTTCTTAATCGATACCCGGGTCTTGGTCCTATGGGGGCAATAGACCTTTTATCTGTTGATACGAGTTGGGAGCATGTTCTTAGAAGCGCTGTAAACAAAAAGTACCTAGATACCGTTTCATGTAAACCTATTTTATTGGACAGGCACAAGAACCTGATTTTACGATCTAGGGACCATCTTTTACTATATCAGCAAATTGCCTTAGTTGAGCACGATGCCGCCATACTATCCTCTGAATTAAATTCTCTGGGCCATTGTATTTCAGAGCTCTTGGGTATAGTTTCACCTGACCAAGTCTTGAATTCGATCTTCTCAAATTTTTGTATTGGTAAATAGGATTGTTCCACGTGGAACAAATTGTTGGAAAAAAGAAATGTTTGATGTTTTAGTTTTGGGCGGAGGTCATGCTGGGATCGAAGCTGCCCATATCGCAAGCCAGTTTAATTTACGAGTCGGGATAATTACATTGCCTGGTGTTCCCCTTGCTTCTGCTCCCTGCAATCCTTCCGTGGGCGGCGTTGGTAAAGGTCAAGTTGTTAGAGAGCTAGACGCTTTGGGCGGGTTAATGGGAAAACTTGCGGATCTGGCAGGAATTCAATTTAGAACTCTTAATGATTCGAAAGGTTTCGCCGTTCAATCTTCAAGAGTTCAAATAGACAAAGATAAATATTCCAGTGAAGCTGAAAAGATCATTTCAAATATACCCAACATTGAGGTCATCAGAGAGAAAATAACAGCTATAAGAAAAGATCGTTGTTTTATTGTCCAGGGTCTTCATACCTATAAATGCAAAAAACTGATTGTAACGGTCGGAACGTTCCTGAATGGTAAGCTTCATTCAGGAAGCTACCAATGTGAAGGCGGGAGAATTGATTGTGATCAGTCCCCGGGACTAGAATCACTTTTCTCTCAAATCAAAACTCGCCCTTTGAGATTTAAAACCGGGACACCACCCAGATTGTTTAAAAATTCAATAAACTATTCAAAATTAGAAGAGCAGCCTTCAGATCAGGGTGTTCGTAACTTTCATATCCTCCACCAGCCTTTTGAGCGGAATTTAAATCAGGTTTCTTGTTATCTTGCTCGAACAAATAAGATGACGATGGATATTATTAGAGACAATAAAGAAAGAAGTCCGATGTTCAACGGACAAATCAAGGGAGTGGGCGCCCGCTATTGTCCCTCAATTGAGGATAAGGCATTCAGGTATCCGGATAAAAATGTTCATCATGTCTTCATTGAGCCTGAGGGGCTTGACCTGGATACTGTCTACCCTTCGGGTATATCTTCATCTCTTCCTCCAGAAGTACAAGATGAATATGTTCACTCAATGGAGGGTCTCGAAAACGCTCAAATAAAAGTCTATGGTTACGCTGTTGAGTATGATGTTATTGATACTACAGAATTAAAATTAACCCTTGAGCATTCTTCACTTGAGGGACTTTATTTTGCAGGTCAGGTCAATGGGACCTCCGGGTACGAGGAGGCAGCAGGCCAGGGACTTGTATCTGGTGCGAATGCCTCTTTATCTCTCATGGGTCTTGAGCCACTTATTCTCAGCAGGCACGATTCATATATTGGGGTCATGATCGAAGATTTAATTACTAATACCAGGGATGAGCCATATCGACTTTTTACTGCCAGGTCTGAAAATAGACTTTACATACGTGAGGACAACTCGGTGCTTCGGATGTGGCCCTATAGGACCAGTTTCTTACTGAATACAGTACTCGACCAATATCAGCGAGAGTTTGTCGCTGCATTTGAAACTCTTATGAGCTTTTGCGATCATTCCATGGTTTCAGAGTCTTCACCCCTTCTCCAGAAGTTCGCTGGAGAAGGGCCGTTGCAACAACTCAATCGTAGAATGAGTGTTTCGGAAATACTCAGACAGGCATGGTTAAATCCCATAACGACTCTCAAAATTATTTTCGACTTTTACGGCATGACTATACCCTACGATCTTCTAAGAGTGGTGGCAATTTCAAAAAAATATGAAGGTTACATCAAGAGATCTGAAGACCAGCTTGAGAAGATGAAAAAAATGGACAGAATGAAAATCCGCTGGGAAGAAATAGTGAGTTCTAATAATATTTCTTTTGAATGCAAACAAAGAATATCTCGAATTAGACCAGAAACATTTGGGCAGTTGAAGCTAATTGAAGGAGTGAGGCCTGCTACCCTGGCGGTAGTTGCAGCGAGGGCATTGTAATGCTGGATTTTTCGATTCACTACCTTCAGGTTTTGAAAACCAAGCTTGCTGGCCTTAACCTAACAAACATTCTAGACCCAGATGAGTTCTACAATAAGCAAATTCTTGATTCTATAAACCCTTACCTTCAGTCTGAACTTTTTCAGACCTCTCTTAACAAAACTGGCGTCCTAGTCGATGTAGGTTTTGGTGGTGGATTTCCCATTCTACCCTTGGCGAAGCTTCTACCCGAGAAAAATTTTGTGGGAATTGAATCCAAGAGAAAAAAAGTAGACGCTGTTAAACAAATAGCCGAAGAATTAAGCCTTAATAATGTAAAGCTCATTCACTCAAGGCTAGAGGACTTTCTTTTTGATAGACCAGCAACCATCACGCTCAAAGCGGTAGGGACTGTAAAAGATTACCTTCCAGCGGTGAACAACACGACAAAAGAACTTCAAGTCTTTTTTTATAAAGGACCAAGCTTTATGGAGCTCGAGGGCAAAGATCTTCCTTCTCTTGAAAAACACTGGACCCTTTTAAAAAACGAAGAGATAGCCGTTCCTGGAACACAGCAGCGTTGGCTGGTCTCATTTGGTTGTCAAAATGTTCCACGTGGAACGTCTAAATCCCTTGTCAAACTCTCTGATTTTCTCTAAAAATAGAAGACCAAAATCTCTTGGAGTGAGGATCTAAATGGCTAAAATTATTGCAGTTGCAAATCAGAAAGGCGGCGTAGGAAAAACGACTACTTCTGTCAACCTTAGCGCATGCCTCGCCGCAGCAGAGAAGAGAACCCTACTTATCGATTTGGATCCACAGGGCAATGCGAGCTCATGTCTAGGGGTTGAAAAAGAAGTGTTCTCCAAATCAAATATTTACCACGCGTTAATAAATGAAGAGAGCTTTGATAATTGTGTTTATAAGACAGAACTCCCCTTTCTAGATCTGTGCCCCTCAAATAATGATCTTGTCGGTGCGGAACTTGAGCTGGTTCACATGTTTGCTCGTGAATCTAAACTCAAGGTGGCCTTGGAAGCAATCCAAAACAATTATGACTATATAATTGTTGATTGCGCACCTTCTTTAAATTTACTCACTGTTAATGCTTTTACGGCTGCCCATACATATTTAGTCCCAATGCAAACAGAATATCTCGCAATGGAAGGACTTTCACAGCTGTTGAATACAGTAAGACTCATTCGTGCCTCCCTAAATCCGAAGCTTTCACTTGAGGGAATACTGCTCACTATGTATGACTCGAGAAATAATCTTTGCAAACTAGTTGCGAGTGATTTAATGACTCACTTTAAAGATGACATTTTAAAATCAATAATCCCTAGAAATGTGAAACTTTCAGAGTGTACCTCGTTTGGTAAACCGATTATTCTTTACGATATAACTTCAAAAGGAAGTGAAGCGTACCTATCTCTGGCGAGGGAAATCATCTTGAAGTCAGAGAAAAAACCAGAATTAAATCAGGCAAAAATTCCTTTAAATCAATACATCCCCAAATTTGAAGATTATCAAGTTCAATCCCAGGAGTAAGTCATGCAAAAAACTAAACCACAATTAGGCAGAGGGCTCGCAGCACTTTTGGGAAATAGCCCG
>JBEIFX010000020.1:0-42379 GCA_040382195.1 Halobacteriovoraceae bacterium
AATTTCTTTTCTACTTTGAACAGTTTATTCTCAGAGAAACGTTCTTTGAAACCAGGCCTCAGTTTTATCAAAATCTCGCCAGGAACATAAGCCGCAAAGTGATCGGACATCTTGGCAAAACCGTTGTTGCTCCATAAATAAAGTGCAAAAAATCCAAGCATAAATATATTTTTCATTAGCTAATCTCCAAGCTTTAATTATTTTTTTCAATTTCATTGTAAGATTTTTCGGGCTTTTTTCAGGTGAGGCAAAAAAGGCTTACGCATTTGGTCTATTATGAGTTAGAAACTCAGCCAATTTTTCCCTCTCTATCTCATTTTCCAATTGTAGGTAAAATGGAGACTATAGAGGAAGAAACAATGATCTATAACAAAAGTGGTCATCCCGTCGAGGTTAAGAAAATATCTATCAGGATCTGGAGCCTTAGAGATGAAATTGAGGCTGCCCTAGGCCGAAGAATAAAAGAATGTGAAGCTGCCGGTATTCCTCTCTACATTGAATATATTAAAAACTTTTATCACTTCCAAAAAAATAATTCCCCTTCCAACCTCCTTGAGCTTCAGCCTTTAGTAAATTCAGTAAACAATAACTCCCCTGAGGAAGAGCTTGCCCAAGATATTCATTCCCCCTCTGAGGTAAATCCTGAGGCAACTCCTGAAACCAACATTGATATCAAGGGAGAGAGTCAAAATCTTGCAAAAGCTGAAGAAATCATCGCTGAGCAGAGGGATCAGGGTCTTGAAACAGGAAAACCTAACCCCATCTTAGATAGGCCCTATCAGAGACAGGCGCCTGATTTAGACAAAATTTCCTATGGTTTTATCCTCCTCTCTGATATCAACATGGACACAATGCTGAGTTTTACAAAAGAAAAATTTCTTCAAGGACAATCAGTCACTATCGAGTTCCTTATTCCTAAGACCTTTATTTTGACTGCAAATATTACCTATTGTCATAACTACTCAATGAGAAGCCGAATAATCAGCAACACTAAACCTGATTATCGTCTTCAAAGTAAATTCACATTTAATTTTCAAGGAGAACGAGAAACACTAAGAAATTTTTTAAAATCTATTGAGCCAAATTTTGTTGCATCAAAAAATACTCAGAAAGAAAAAACAGACGATTCCCTTGGAACTTAAAGTCAGTATAATAAAGGGATGAAACTTTATCTAAAATCATCCCTTTCAACTATTCTTGTAGTTTTTTTCTTCTTTATTTTGATTTTTCTTAGTCTTTTTGCCGAAGTTTTTGAATCGCAAACCCCAGAAGTGGACATTGCACAAATCTATGCTAACCCTGTCCCAGTCAATAACCTCAAGAAACTCAAGAATGTTCGCCTTACCAATAAGTATGGAGCTTTTCTTGTGGAGAACACCCACCCAAGCGGTGACCTTGTCGGACCTTGGCAAATGCTTGAACCACAGTCTCTCAAATTAAAAGATGAATTTGTCTCAAAAATCATAGATGCACTTAGCGTCATCAGAGTGAGGAACTTCCATCGACTGGAGCCAATAAATATTTCAAGTTATTCTTTAGATAACCCGACTCTGACCCTTTTATTTACTAATGCAGAAAATCGTATTTTTGAAATAAAAGTCGGCCTTATAAACCCCATCGATAATTCGGCTTATCTAACTCTAACCGGACAGGACCAGATCTATCAGATTGATCCTATTGAAATGGCCTTGGAGGGTTATGACCTTGCCCAGCTCGTTGAATCCAAAGTGCTGGCGCTTAATTCTGATTCGATACAAGCATTGGAAATTTACAAGGACGGACATCTAAAACTTAAGCTCTTGAGAAAAGATGATCAATGGTTTGATCAGAATGCTATGAAGTTATCTGAGCAGAAAGTAAAAAAGTTTTTTGAACGATTAGAATCGATGAGGAGCTTTTCTATTTTGGACAAACTGACCACTGATCAGAAAATTTTCATGGAAAAAAGCATGGCGCAGGCTGGCTGGGGATTAAAATTAATCACTGGTCATGGAGTTAGAAATTATGTGATTGGACAAGTGAAAGGACAAATTCCTGGTACAGAAATTTCGAAAAATGACATATACGCGTTCTCCACTGATGACTTGCAGTCCTTCGTGCTAATAGAGCGTTCGGAAGTGAGTATTCTTAACATTCAGCTGGCGGACCTTAAATAAAAAAGGGCACTCTGAGAGTGCCCTTTTTTAGTATTTAAAAATAATTACTTAATTTCTTTATGAACAGTATGACGTCTAAGATTTGGATTATACTTCTTCATCTCAAGACGCTCGGGAGTCGTCTTCTTGTTTTTTGTGGTGGTATATCGAGAAGGAGAAGCACCCTCTTTTCTAGCTTCTGTACATTCTAAAGTGACAATAACTCGTGGTCCCTTGGCCATAAAATCCTCGCAATGGTAATCATTTACATAAAAGTCCAGACAATATAGACTAAGCCTTCTGAGATTACAAGACTTTACTTGATGAAGAGTGTCGGATGCAGTGCGTTAACCTGGAGAATTGGACATATTGCCGCTTTGAAATGGGTCAATTTATGGCCCTTATCACTTTGGGTGCTGATCCGGAATCTCTGTCTCATGATAGTTTTCAATATTATGTGACCGTATTAGAGAATGAGGAGAAAGAAGTTTTCCAGGAGACCTTCCATTCTCTATCTGAAGCTTGCTTATACCTTAATGAGAATTACGCAGAGTGGAGCTTTAATGACCAGACAGCTACAAAATCAGGGTGCTCGACCTGTGCTGCTCACTAAAATCTGGAAACATTCTCTCTAACTCTGGACCTTCAAGCACATCTTTCATCGACTCCCTTGAAAATTTTTCTCCAGTTGAAAGAATGATACCCTTTTTAATCTGAAAACCATGCTCGAGTTCAAAAAAAGGAGTCTCTCCCCAAAGCCAATCCCAACTTACTAAATTTTTAAAACTCTCCTGAACAATTGGATCTGACAACAAAGTCCCATCAAGTTCAAAGGGAAAAGTGTTCAAATGGTTTGCCAGTAATTCGATAACGTCATTCATTTCAATTCCAGGGTACTTCTCCTGCAAAGTAATAACTTTTGAACGAACTGAAGCAATGGATTTTGTTTCTTTAGCAACCAACGTGTGCTTTAAGCTTTCTTCAAGACGAACTAGGTCAGATTTTACAAGAAATGTTCCATGGTGGAAGGATGCAGTCCTGGTTTGCTTATAAGCGGATCCGGAGATTTTTTTTGAAACTCCATTAAGATCTTTAAGCCATAGATCATTTCTGGGTGATATCTCAAGCTCAATATCGACTTTTTTGAAGGCATCACGGAGAAGCTCAGCATATTTTTTTCGATCGATCATTCCCCCTGAAATAATAAAGCTGAAATTGAGATTCCCCTCATCATGGAAGACAGATCCTCCCCCGCTCTGACGTCTAACAAGCCAGATACCATTCCGGACAAGGTAAGATAGGTTGGTCTCAATCCAGGGGTTCTGAAACCTTCCCATCACTACACAAGGCCTATTCACATACAAAAAAAGAACCGGCAAATGTGATCCATTCCTCAAGAAATAATCTTCCAATGAGAGATTGATGAAAGGGTTAGTATAGGGAGATGTAAAAATACGCATTTCTGGATCATAAACAGTGTACGATGATTGGGCCAGACGAAAGATATTTCTCTCACCACTCTTCCCTATTTACCGATTATTGTATACCTAAAGTATCCAATTCAAGAAGAGATTTTCACTCCGGAAACAGCTCAACCTATGATACAAAAGCAACAAGCTCAGTGAAATCGAATATATTTTTTTACAAAAAATTTTTTGGCTATTTTTGGGATAATCCAAAAGGACAAGGACCAAAAGGCTTTGCCTCAGGCCCTGAGGTAAAGCACGCTTTTCTAGAACTACAAGGAATTTTTCTTACCTAAAAAGCAAGGGTGGCCGAAGAGGCACTTATCGTTGATGGCCTTTGCAACAGAAGGAGGAACCATTTGTTCCCAGCCACTAGAGTTGGTCGTTATCATTTGGAGAACTTTAGATGAGTAAATGTGGAGAATGTCTTTATTAAAACCAACAACGTCGTCAATTTGCTTCATTCCCTTTAAATGCTCTAAGAGAAAATTGAATTGATGAGGAACTTTTAGGTTAGAGAGTGTTTCAATCGCATCATTTTGGGACTTATAAGGATAGATATAAACTTTTACGTTGTCTCTGAAAAGCTGCCCTAAAGCGCCTAAGATACCACCCTCAACGTTAGAATACTTTTCCGTAAAAATTTGCTGAAAGTTGTAGATCCCCAGGACTAACCCTAGATGTGGGACGTTGAGCTTTGCAAAGTAACTTGAAAGTTTGTAGTACTGAGCCGAATTGGTGATAAGAACTTTTTGTCCCATAGTACACATGAGATCTACTCTGGCTAGAAAGTCTTCCTTAGCGATTTCACCTCCATCCTCTTTTAACGTTGAAATGGTAATCTCAGAAATGGTAACTATGTCATCCGTGCTTTTACCAATATCTTTGGCAAAATTAACAAGCCCAGTTTTGATCATGTCAAAGCTTACAAGTGTAGGTGGCCTGTAGGAACCTCTCACTACGAGAACGTCTTTCTTGTAAAGTAAGTCGTTGGCAAGAGCGACTTCCCCATTCTCATCAAACATGATCGCCTCAGTATATCCTTGATTCAAGAGATAGAGGTTCATCAGACGATTATCGATCTCTTTAAAAACGCAACCTCCGAAACGGATAAAGTTAATTTCAATTCGTGTATTGTCCAAATGATCCATCAATGATCGAATAAAGGCTTCAGGGTCATGTTGAAGAAAAAGACAGGCGTAAACGAGGTTAAGTCCAATAATTCCTAAGGCATCTTGCTGAAGGACATTCTGAGGATCAAGCATTCTCACGTGAATGACTACGTCACTGATCTCTGAGCCTGGATTATTCTGAAACCTCAAACCTAACCAGCCATGTGCCTCATTTGTACGCTGGTAATTGAGTGCTGCAACTGTATCAGCAAAGACAAAAAAGGCATGATCTTTTCCACGAGTCTCGCTCAAGCGCTCCTCCAGGAGTTGAAACTCCTTCTCGAGCATTTTCAAAAGTCTCGAATAAGAAACATAGCGCCCCGAGGGATCTTTTCCATAAATCGAATCTGAGAAAGTCATATCGTAAGCGGAAATGGTCTTCGCTATGGATCCGGATGAGCCCCCTGCCTGAAAAAAATGACGGGCAACTTCCTGGCCGGCACCAATCTCAGCAAAAGTTCCATAGAACTTTTTTGCGAGGTTAATCTTTAAAGCTTTTTGCCTAAGAGAAAGTGTCACTTCCATAGGATTGTCCAACCTTTAAGAACCTGATTTTATTCGAAGATTTTATATATTGTAACATCCTTTCAAAAGTTTGAACCTAAAAAAGCAAGGAACATTTTAACAATATGCATAAATATCTTTATTATATATACCAGGAAAAACTGCTCAAAATACGAAAGAGCACTGGAAGTAACTCCAGTGCCTGTAATAAAAAAGATCTTCTATTGGTTCATATACTTTGAAACAACTTCAAAGGTATCTCGAGAAGGTTTTGCACTCATTATTCTCTGAAGAGCACTCCTCATCTGTTTACCGCGAACATCGTCCAATTTGTTAATTAAAGAAAAGGAGCTCGCTGCGCGGGAAGCGACTTGAGGATTGAACCGATCAATTTGAATGATCTTATCTGCAATGAATTCATACCCCTTGCCCGAAAGATCATGAAAAGCATGAGTGTTATTTCTTGAAAACTGCAAGTACAGAGCGCGAAGATAATTAGGAACATGTCCATGGAAAAGAGAGTCTTTTTCAAGCCTTTGCAAACGGTCCAAAGCTAAATGCTTTGGAGAATAAGCCGCTAATGTTGCAAACCACTTCAACATGACCAGAGAATCCAGCTTCCATTTTCGATAGAATTTCTGGAGTGATTCATGGTCAAGTTCTACACCCGTTAGCACATATTGCTGAAGTGCATGGATCTCTTCGGTCATGTTTCTCGCCTCATCGTAATGGACCTTAAGGGACTCTAACCCCTCTGTCGATCCAGAAGCGACAAGATAAGAAAGACACTGGTTCCTTAGCGCCCTTTCCCCAAAGGCCTTGGGAGTAAGCTCAAAGGCTCCGCGCTGGACAAGATTCGAATGCTCTTCTAAAAACCAATTTTGAAAAGTAAGGCCTAGCTTCTTTTTTACATTCCCAAGAACTAAATGAATGGCGTCAAAATCAGGATGAAGCATCTCTTGAGCAAGGCTACTCTCCGATGGAAGATCTAGAAGATAGGATTTAAATGACAAATCAATCTTTTCATCAAACAAAATAGTCTCAAAGGCAGACTTAAAATTTTCAGATAGATCTTTGTTCAAGAATCCTTTCGTCCTAAAATGCTCGAGCTCTTTAGAAAGGATGTGTTGATAAATCTTCTGGGTTGCCTCATACCTACAGTAAGGATCATCCTCAGCAATCATGAGAGCCACTAGGTCTTCCACTCCGTAGGGGTAATCGACATGAACAGGTGCTGAAAAGCCACGATTAAGTGAAAGAATTTCATTCGGACCAGATTGGATTTTAAACGTTTGCTTCAAAGATTTTAACTCTAGCTTAAATTCAGAAATACTCTTAGTTTCTGGATTCATAAGTCCTATAACAAAGGGCAAATGAAGAACATTACCCTCGGAGACCTTGAGGGTGGTTGGCGGGTACTTTTGCTCAACATCTAAAATAAATTCGGTTGCCTCTCTCTTAGAGCGGACGATGAGAGTCGGGGTTCCTGGACGGGAGTACCAGTTTTTAAACTGAGTAAGATCCACTCCACTAGCGAGCTCCATCGCATAGATAAAATCCTCCGTCGTTACCGCCTGACCGTCATAAAGTTCAAAATATTTCGCAAGTCCAATGCGAAAGTTTTCTTTACCGATGAGAGTATGTATCATGCGGATGACTTCTGACCCTTTTTCATAAACGGTGCGGGTATAAAAATTATTAATCTCAATATAACTTGAAGGCCGAATGGGATGACTCAAAGGACCAGCATCCTCGGCAAACTGAGCATCCTTCAGAAGTCGTACATCCTCGAGCCGCTTGACCGCCCTTGATAACATATCAGAGGAAAACTCCTGATCACGAAAAACCGTAAGTCCTTCTTTTAGGGTAAGCTGGAACCAGTCCCTACAAGTAACCCTGTTGCCACTCCAGTTGTGAAAGTACTCATGACCTATTACCCCTTGGATATTCTGAAAGTCATGATCGGTTGCACTCTTCTCATCTGCCAAGGTGTATGAAGAATTAAAAATATTCAGGCCTTTATTTTCCATTGCTCCCATATTAAATGAATCAACAGCAACGATCATATAAATATCCAAATCATACTCGAGATTAAAGGTATCCTCGTCCCATTTCATACTGTCTTTTAGAGATTTCATGGCATGTGATGTTTTAAAAAGATTTCCCTTATCAACAAAAATCTCCAGATCAACTTTACGACCAGACTTTGTTCTAAAAGTATCCCGGGCAACATCAAAATCACCTGCTACCATAGCAAAAAGGTAGCTGGGCTTTCTGAAGGGATCTTCCCATAGTACCCAGTGTCTTCCTCCTGGAAGTTCACCTGACGACAAGCGGTTTCCGTTAGACAAAAGGAAGGGATATTTTTTTTGATCGGCAATCATCCTGGTTTTGAACTTCGCCATAACATCGGGACGATCGATATAGTAAGTTATCCGCCTAAAGCCTTCCGGCTCGCACTGAGTACAAAGTTGGGCACCTGATTCATAAAGTCCTTCAAGCGCTTTATTGTTAGATGGATCAATTTTATTTTTTATTACAAGGACAAATTCATCTTCTTCGATCCCCAAGATGGTCAGTTTATCATCAGATAGTTGGTAGTGCTGATGAGCAAGATTCTGGCCATTAAACTTCAATTCCAGAAGTTCCATGGCTTCGCCGTTAAGGACGAGATTGAGCTTTCTACCTTTTAGGTCGTCTCGCTTTTTTATCATCAATAGTGAATCTACAAAGGTAAAATCATCTTGGATATCCACAGAAAGCTCTACTGAATCAATAACAAATTCAGAGGGTTTGTAATCTTTTAAGTAATTGGTTCTAGGTTCCTGCATGAACTTCCTCCAAAGTAACCTCGTAGCCGCTATGAGATCTGATATTTAAAACTCCGGCATCAAATATGAGATACTGCCCTTTGATTCCAAGAAGACGGCCTTTAACTTCCGGAACTTTATCTAAATTAACAGAACTCACCTTGTCGGGATAACATTCTACCGGGTACTTAAGACTGACTACGTTTTCATTGAGGAGTTGATAATCGAAAGATTTAAGCTCTGAAGAAAGTTGGGAAATGAGCTTATCTCTACAATCCTGAAGATTAATGGGCCTAGGTTCACCTCTTAGCATCTTTCTCCAATCTGTTTTGTCCGAGATAAGCTTCTTAAAAAGAACTTCGATTAACCCAGACTGGAGTCTGTTTTTAACTTCAAGGATGGGAAGAGCTTCAGTTGCCCCTTGATCTATCCAACGAAAAGGCACATTCGTTTTTCTCGTGATCCCCACTTTTAAACCTGACGAATTAGCGAGGTAAACGTAATGTGGGCGAAGGCAGTTTTCCTCCCCCCACTTTGGCTCACGGCAAGTCCCCTGATCGTAATGACAGGTCTCAGGCCGCAAAATACAAAGATCGCAGGCGGCCAGCTTTAAGGAGCATGGATAGCAAAAGCCCTCAGCGTAGGATTTTTTAATTTTCTTGTTACAGTTTAAGCAAATTATTACGCCGGTGAAGGAGAGATGAAGATCTCTCCCCACCAAAGCGTTTAAGTCAACTTTGTCTTTTCCGAGATAAAGTTGATAACTTACCGAACCGAAGGGGGTGATTGCTGTTTGCATTTTAGTGAGGATTCCACAACTATTCATAGGCAAAAAGTATCCAATATTATCTTTATTCTGTCCTTGGAAAAAACTTCTCTCATCCTTGACTTCTCTCCTACCGAAAACGAGCTGATTATCTTGATTGCATTTAAAAGTAAGAAGGACAGATTATATGAAAAAATGGCTTCTCTTTTTCAAAGTAATGCTCCTCAGTATTACTTTTCTTGTGTGCCAGGGATGTGGTCAGCAAGGAACAAATCTCCCAGAAATAAACGGGGTACAGGGGCCCATTTTTAATGTTCTAGATGGCCAGGTGGTATTAACTTTCAAATTTCTTAACATGCAATTAGAAGCTGGTCTAAAGCTGCCCATTCCTAAAACCAACAACTCTTTTATGGAGCTGTCTCCGAACATTATTGATGGTGGAATGATGCTTCAGGTTTTCATGGATGTTGAAGACCTTAAAGAGGTTTCTATTGGTGTGGGTGATGGCAATCTTCTTCCAGATGGTAGGCCTCTTCCAGGCATTCCTGGTGGAAAACTCGAAAACTCAATGCGTATTGATACCAATTTCTATGACGTCTCTTTTTTTTACCACCAAAAAATTTTTGGTTTTTGGATCCCGGTTGGTTTTGAGACCGCCGGAATTTCCGGTTATTGGAACATAAACGTTAATCAAAAACGCATCGGTCTTTTGGGACTAGTCGGCGATGATCCAAATAGAGGCTATACGGCAGGTGGAATTGTCCTTCTTAACCTTGAGGCCTTAAGGGACAAAGATTTGAAAAAACTAATCGATTTATCTAGGCGTAATCCCGGTCAGATATTCTAACCAAAATTCAGTGCCTTAAGAGCCTTTATGGGCCCTAAGGGTTGTGTAAAATTTTCTCAAACAATCAGTTTTTAACCTTTGATTTTAGATAGCCAAGTATGATCGGTCCATGAAACTAATGCATCTTCATGTGGTATTCCTGTCACTGCTGCTAGGGATTTTCAGCTGCGGCAAGAAACCCGAGGCGAATAACCAAACGAAAACCTTTGCACCTCCGTCGTCGGCCCAACTTTACTTCAATGCACTAAAAGAAATGAGAAGAGCAATTCTATCTAATGATATAAAGGCCTTCAAAAAAGTAATATTAGGTAATCCAGAGATTGATCTAAATCACCATCTTAGTGACACAGGTGAAACTCTTTTAATCATTGCTATCAAAAAGGACTTTCGGGACATTAGAAATTTTTTACTGGAAAAAGGTGTGCAGTTGGAGCGCGCTAATGTCAACAGAGAAACTCCCCTTATTGCGGCCACAAATTATGCTCGAGCCAACTCTGTAAAAGTGTTAATTAATAACAAAGTAGACCTGGAGAAAAGGGATACAAATGGAGATACTGCCCTTCATATTGCTTTGAAAAAATCACTAGATGAGATAGCCATCGATCTTATTAAGGCCGGGGCAGATACTATTTCCATGGATGGCCTGGAGAAGGATGCCCTCTCTCTGGCCGAAAAGAATGATACTCCTGGAGCCTTCGACTTAATTAGAAAGTTGAGGGACAGTGAATACGGTACAACCTCTATCACAACTTTAAGAAAGATACTTCTTGAAGGTGATCATAAAAGGCTTCAATATATTGTGAATAAGTACCCCAAGATCGCTAGTGATGAAGCTTTCCAATCCATCAACCCCCTGGCACTTTTAATAGATGCACCCAATGAAAAGAGCGCTCTGTTATCGGCAGAACTTCTTTTAAGATTTGATGCTAATGTGAATGGACCCGAGGGAGCTGAGGTCACACCCCTCATAATGGCAACGGCCAAAAATAAAATGGAATTTGCAAACCTCTACCTCTCATCCGATGCCAATCCTCAGCTTCTTGATAAAAATGGGAAGTCCGCTCTGATACATGCAGTAGAAAAAAATAATTTTGAACTCGTTAGGCTTCTTATATCATATTCTGCCTCAGAGAAATACACATTCCGAAAAAACGGAAAGAAGTTAACTCTTAGTGCCTGCAATATTGCAAAAAAAATTCAACGAAATCTAAGAACTGTTGAGGAAAAACAAGCCAATGATAATATCAAGCGAGTCCTAAATTGCTACATGATTAGACGTTCTACCCTCTAGTTTGAAAACGGCAATAAGAAGCATCAGACCCGGCAAAGCGATCAAGGTACAAACGGCAAAGAATAACTCCCAACCCATTTGCTTGGCCATCCAGCCCGTAGGGCTTGAAAGGATCACCCGGGGAACCCCCATCAGTGCAGACAAAAGAGCATATTGGGTAGCAGTAAACTGCTTATTCGTAAGAGACGCCATATACGCCGAGTAGGCAGCAGTTCCCATTCCACTTGCAAGATTTTCAAAGGCAATAACAAAAGCAAGAGAGAGAAAACTGACCGGCATCGAAGGTAGAAAAGAAAAACCCAGAGTGGAAACGGCCTGAAGGATCCCAAAAAAGGTTAGAGACCATCGCATATTCAACTTAAGCATCATAGTCCCTCCTATGATTCCCCCAATTATCGTTGCCATCATACCGAAGGTTTTTGCAACAGTCGCAATATCTGTTTTCGAGTAGCCGATATCCAGGATGAACGGAGTCGTCATGTTAGACGCCATGCTATCTCCAACTTTATAAAGAAGGATAAAAAGAAGCATGACCCATGCCCCACGCCTTGAAAAAAAATCCTTAAGAGGGCCGAAAACGGCAGCCTTTAGGCTAGGGGGATGAGGGATGTGATCATTTTCTTTTGGAGCAAAAAAAGTAAAAAGTATTGAAGGTAACATGAAAACAGCAAGCCAATGATAAACGCTTTTCCAAGAAATTAAATCAGCAAGGTAGAGCGACAGAGCACCTGAAACAAGCATCGCCAATCGATAGCCCGTTACGTAAAGTGATGACCCAAGTCCAAGCTCCTCGTCAGGTAGAATTTCTCTCCTATAGGCATCAAGAACGATATCTTGTGAAGCTGAAAAAAAGGAGATTAAAAAAGCACAAACACAGACAAGAAAGAGATCAACTTTAGGATCTGTAAAGGATAACCCAAGGATTGAGACAACAATCATCACTTGAAAAAAAATGATCCATCCTTTTCTGCGGGAAAATAAAGGAAGTTTGTAGCGATCTAAGAGTGGGGCCCACAAAAACTTAAGGACATAAGGCATACCCAAAAGGGAAACAAGTCCAATAGAAGTTAAATCAACTCCCTCATCGGTCATCCATGCCTGAAGAGTTGAACCAATGAGTAAAAGAGGAAGACCTGCGCTGTAGCCAATCAGGAGCATCGACAACATGCGGCCACTAAAAACTTTTTTTAAAGTCTCATTCATAGAAAGGTTGGCTCGTGGTAATGAAAAGCATTTTTCCCAACTACAGAATCTGTCAATTTTCTACTGGAATGAACTCTTTTAAATTCTATGCTCTTGATAACCTGTCCAATGGCTTTAGCAAGAAGTGGTGGAACGGCATTTCCGATTTGTCTGAAAACTGCTGTTTGTGACCCATAAAAGACGAAATCATTTGGGAAACTTTGACAAGCAGCAGCCTCGCGAGGAGTGAGGTATCTGTCTTCAACAGGATGATAGTAGCTAGTTCTTGCCGTCAGGATTGTTGGAGAAGGTTCTAGTAGTGGAAGTCGCTGCAATCTTGTCTGGCGGAAACGGTTTTCACGAAGTTTTTCCCAGTCAATACCATAGTGTAGTCTTTTAGGGAGAAGTTTCTTCTCGTCGTCCTGGTACCGAATACCTTTTCCTGCAGGTATAAATTTTAGTCTCTGCCTATCTTCTTTGTTCTTAATCTGAGCTAGAGAGATGTCGTGGTTATGAATTGCCCCATTACTTGCCTTCAAATTCTTCAAAGCGTCTGCTACGGTACGAACCTTTTTCCCCGCACGAGCACCGTGAGTCACAATAGGAAAAAGACACACTCCCCCCTTCACTCCCATAATGATTGTGCGACGACGTTTTTCAGGAACTCCAAACTCCTCAGCGGATAGGACCCGAGCATCCATGTTGTAGCCAAGTTTTTCAAAATAAAAAAAGATTTTCTTCAGGATGATCTGGTTTTTTTTCGCTACAAGACCTGTGACATTTTCAAACAAAATAATCTTCGGCCGCGTCAACTTTACAATTCTGATAAACTCCTTAAAAAGTTGGTTTCTTTCATCGTGAACCGCGCCTTTACCCACAGTGGAGAAACCCTGGCATGGTGGTCCACCAACGACCATATCAACTTTTCTTCCGTTCAGGAGATCATGAATTTTTTTTGGGGAAAGTTTTTTAATGTCGCCCAGATAAAAGGAGGCTTCTTGGTGATTTGCAGAAAAACTTTTGATGGCGTCTTTATCGGCATCAACACCAAGTAGGCAGCGATGCCCCGCCATCTCCAAACCGCAAGACAAACCTCCACAGCCACTAAAAAGGTCAATGAAAGTGAAAGATTTTAAGCGTGTATTCATATACACAAAAGTTTAATTTTTCTACAGCATGTATGTCTATTAAATTCCTAAACATCTGCTCTATGGCTCTCACAAAAGTTTGGCTTATGAAACAAAACTAAAAAAATGATTTTCTCTAAAAGTGGCAAAATTTTTGTGATAATATTATCCATACAAGAATGTGATAGTTTTTGATTTAATCCAACAAAAGGTTGAATATGAAAAGAAGAGATTTTTTAAAAACGACTTTATTATTTGGAGCTCTTTCTACGGTTGTCGGCAAGTTTTCCGGTCTTCTGGAGAACGCCATTGCAGCAGATGTCTTTGTGACTGCTGGTAAGCTTGGTTACAAAGAAGTTTCCCCACAAGCTAAGAACGGTAAAACCTGCGCTACATGTAAATGGTACAAAGCCGCTACGGGTGATGTAGGCGACTGTGCCCTTCCAGCCATGAAAAACGCGATGAAGTCGGCATCTGCTCCAAAAGTTAAGGCGGGAGCTTATTGTAATATGTGGGCCAAAAAAGCTTAGTTTTTCTAAGGAATTCACTCTTTAGGCCCCGTTCATCGGGGCCTTTTTATTTTTCCCTTTCTGTGTCAGAAATTTGTCAGAAGATGTTAGTTTTCAAAAGCATTTTAGTCTGGAATAAAGACACCGGATTTTGGACAAATAAGGGGTAAAATTCGTGATAAAACAATTCCTTGCAGTTTCGTTAATAACTTTAAATTTCAATATCTACGCAGGAATTGATGTAATCTATGGAAAAGACAACCGACTGGATGTCTTCCAAACCGCTAATGCATTGCACAAGAAACTTGCACTTTCAACTGCTGCAATGGTTCCGGCAAACTTATTTGTAAAGGCCTCTCATCAAGGAAATTTTGATCTTACAAATGTCCCGACCCTAGAAAGAGGTCAAAACATTTGCCCCTCTGAAGCTTTCTCCCAACAGCCCATCGCCGCCACATGCTCTGGCTTTTTAGTCGGATCTGATACTCTCGTTACTGCAGGACACTGCTACAAATCTTTCTCAACACCTGAGCAAGTTTGTAAATCCTTCGCTTGGGTTTTCGGATTAGATTTAAAATCCCCAGAAACGGACCCTCTCAGTAACATCCCTCTTAAAAACATTTATCTTTGTAAAGAAGTCGTTGTTGCTGAGTTATCAGAAACTTTAGATTTTGCCGTGATCAAACTTGATCGGGCCGTCATAGGTAGAGAGCCACTTAAATTACGAACTAGGGGCAAAGTATCTAATAGCGCTTCTCTTGTTGTAATCGGTCACCCAACGGGATTACCAACGAAGATCTCTGCCGGTGGCAAAGTCACCAAAAATGATGACCCAACAAGATTTTCCACTACCCTTGATACCTTTCATGGAAATTCTGGATCAGCAGTTTTCGACTCAAAAACGGGAGTGGTTGAAGGACTACTCATCCAGGGTAAAACTGATTATGTCCCATCTAGGAGCAATGATCCTAACAGCTGCAGGGTTGCTAATCGATGTGACGATAATGGTTCTAACTGCACAAGTGGTCCAGAGCAAAGCGCTGTTCAATGGGGAGAAGTTGTTCTTCGGATTCAGGAAGTAGTTCCTCACCTTAATAAGGCCCTCTGAAGAGGAATTACGTTTTAACAATCTGACTTGAAAAGATGATTACCATTTTTGTAAGGCAATAAGATAGATGAGCTTAAGACTCCAAAGAATGGTTCTAATCCAATTCGTGCAAATAAGTCTTTGAATAACTGCTTCATCGAAGCCAAACTTAAGTTTATGGTGACAGGGTATCTGAAGAAAAAAGGTACTCAGCCAAACCAGAGTAGTCAGTAAAACGACAAACATATCAGGATTAAAAAACAGAAGGATAACTTCTCCAATCATTAAAGGCATTACAATGTATGTGATCCTTCTGGTATGAAAGTTTTCAAAGCTAGCAAATTTTTTTTTATCAATAAATAAAAATGATGGGTAATGGAGGCATTGGATTATCCAGATAAGAACAACGAGGCCAGTAGATATTAAGAGTTCCAACATTTTCATATTAATAATTTAATTTTTCATTCTCTTCTCTCTTCCCAAGAGAGAATAAAGACAAGGAACAACCACGAGAGTAAGCACCATTGATATTAGACTTCCCCAGATAATTGCAACTGCCATGGGCCTTAAAGACTCTGAACCTGGGCCTAAAGAAAAAGCCAATGGAATGGCCCCGGCGACGGTTGAGAACGTGGTCATGAAAATAGGCCTAAGACGCTTAGGACAGGCATCTCTTAAGGCGTCATTTATCAAAAAGCCTTCGCGACGACGTTGGTTGGTAAAGTCGACCAATAAAATGGAATTCTTTTTGACAATTCCCATGAGGAGAATGAGACCTATCATCGAATACATATTAAGTGACTGACCTTGAAGCCATAGCCCCAAGAAGGCGCCGGAGAAACTAAATGGCAACGCTACAAGTATAGTTACCGGATCAATGAAGCTGTTAAATTGTGCACCCAAAATCATATAGGCGATGACTACTCCCAACAACAGAGCGAAAATAAGACTACTAAAGGTTTCTTTAAAAGTTTCTGAAGAACCAGATTCGATCAAGGAGTAACCAGGTGGGAGATGCTTTCTGGTTATCTCTCTAACCTTATCCAAGGCCTCTCCTTGAGAATTTCCAGATGAAATACCTGCGTATATAGTAACGGCCCGACTTCTCTGACGTCGATTAATAGCTTGAACGCCGGGAAGTTCTTTAACAGTCGCTACATCAAGAAGGTTCACGAGTTCACCACGAGTATTTCTGACAAATATTTTCTTTAAGTCATCAAGCCGATTTTTTGAGGCATCTGCCATCTTAAGACGAATATCATTTCGGTGCCCATCTTTAGAGTATTTGCCGACGATTAAACCACCAATTAAAGCATTTATGGTTTGACCAATTTCTTGAACTGATACTCCACGCTGTTTCGCTGCTTCTCTATTTGGAAAAATTTGGACTTCAGTCACAGATTCTTTAAAGTCTGTGTCTACATCACTAAATATTCCAGAGGCAGTCATTTCTGTCATAACCCTTTTAGCAGTGGCAACAAGAGTTTGCCAGTTTCCTCCGATCAAGGTGAATTCAACGGGAAAGCCTCGCCCGGATGCACTGAAACCACCTTGAGATGTATCCTGAATCGAGACTTTGGCGGACTTAAACTTTTTCAAGTCTTGCCTGTAAATGTCTAAAAGCTCTTGCTGTGTCAAAGATCTATTAAGCTTTTGATCAAGTGGCCTCTCCTTAGGGTCCAAGAGTGTAACAAACATCATGGCGGAATTGGATTCACTACTAGCGCCTCCTCCAAAGCCACCAACCGATACAAAGAAGCGCTTCACTTCTTTCCTATTGGAAAAATAAAACTCAATTTTCTTAGTTGCTTCATCGGTAAATGCTAGTGAAGATCCATCAGGTGTTTTAAGACGCACCATAAAAGAGGATGTGTCTTGGGCCGGTAGAAATTCCTTTGGGATTAATCGAACGATAAAAATAGACCCAGTAAAAAAGACGATTGATAAAAGAAGCAATTTGACCTTATGAGAAAGTGCTTTAAGAAGGAGCTTTTCATAAAATGATGTAACTCCTTCAAAAAGTCGATCAACTGCCCTCCCAAAGGCACCCTGGCGCCTGCTCTCTTCCATAAATTGACTCGTTCTCATCGGAGTAAGTGAAACAGCCTCGACGTAGGAGATGGCCACGGCAACAGATATCGTTATTCCAAACTGGAAAAAAAACTTTCCAACAATCCCTTCCATCAGAGCGACGGGTATAAAGATGGCAATAATAGCAATCGTAGCGGCCAAGGCTGAAAAGGAGATCTCATTAGCTCCATCTCTGGATGCCCTGACTTTATCTTTACCGTCTTCATGATGGCGGAAAATATTTTCAAGAACCATGATTGCATCATCAACCACAATTCCGATTGAAAGAGAGAGACCTAAAAGGGTAAAAGTATTCAACGTGAAATTCATGGTCTTCAAGATAATGAAGGCCCCAAGAATTGAAGTCGGAATTGCCAAAACAACATTTATAGTAGCAGAAATAGAGCCCAGGAACAGCCAGCAAACAAAAGCAGTCAAAAGAGCGGAAAGGACGATGGTAAAACCAAGCTCGTGGATGGAATCCTCAATGAACTTGGTGCTGTCAAAGTTAACTCCGATAAAAAGATTGGGTGGCAAATTTTTTTCAATTTCCGCCATTTTCTTTTTTACAGCGTTGGCAACATTGACGGAGTTTGAACCACGCTGTTTCCTTACACCAAGACCAACAGCAGTCTTGCCTTGAACCCTTGAGATTCTTCGCACATCAGCAAGCCCCTCCTCAACTTTGGCTACATTCTTCATAAAAATAGGACGATAATTAGGAGCACCCCCACGCCTGATAATTGGAAGCAGATTAAACTCTTGGACCGATGAGGCTTCTCCTAAGGTCCGGACATTTTTTTCTTTCTCATAATCTTCGATAAAACCTGAAGGAGATTCTTTATGTTCAGATTGAATTGCCGAAATAATATCAGTTACTGTGAGCTGATATTGGTTGAGTTTTTCATTGGAAGCCCAAACTCTTAAATTAGGCTCAACATAGCCTCCCAGAAAAACATCAGCAACCCCGGAGACAGTCTGAAACTGATCCTTGAGATTGTCTCGGACGTAGGCCATAAGATCTTTACGTGACATCATATCAGAAGAAACGGCTAGCCACATAATAGGTCGGTCATCGGCGTTGATCTTGGAGATAATTGGAGGGTCGATGCTCTTGGGCAAAAAACGGTTTGCCTGATTAATGCGTGCTTCAATTTCAGAAACAGCGATATCAATATTTTTATCGAGGTTAAACTCAACAGAAATATTAGCAGAGCCCATTCGAGCCGATGAACTTATAGATTTAACTCCCTCTACTGACAGTACTGCAGACTCAATTGGATCAATAACATCAAGTTCCATCACTTCTGGAGCTGCCCCTTCATAAGTAACAGAAATATTGACCATAGGAAAATCGACATCAGGAAGTTGAGAGACTCCCATGCGTCTCATCTGTAAAAATCCGAAGATCATAAGAGATGCCATAAGCATCCAGGCAAAGACCGGCTTTCTGATCGAAATATCTGATAGGCTCATGGTAAGGACCCGGAAAGTGCCTCAAGATTGTTATAGTTTAGTAATCCCATCGCAACGAGGGTGTCATGAGATCTTTTGGTCTCTATAAACATATTAAGAGACTGTAAGACGTCTAAATTTGTGACAAGTCCAAACTGATAATCGCGCTTGTTGAGCTTATAGGCTTCTTCCGACTTTTGGAGTGCTTGCTTAAGCGCCTTAAGCTGTTCCCGAAGCTGAAGAAAATTTTGGAAATTAATAGAAAGTTCTCTTTCTGCGATTCTCTGTGTTTCCTTGCTTCTTAGTTCTGCGATCCTCTTACCATGAACCGCCTCACGTACGGATGCATTGACACCTCCCCCCTGGTATAGAGGGATACTAACAGCAACGCCAACATCCCACTCAGATGAGGAAAGAATGCCTGTGCGGTCAAAGAAATAATTACTCGTAAGATCAACTTGCGGGTAATGACCGCCCCTTGCCACTTCTATTTGTCTGTCTGCGACTCTTGACTCTTGCCTTGCGGCCAATAAATCTGGCCGATCAGTAAGTTTTAAAAGATAACTCTGAAGAGTTCCGGAAATTTCAGGCAGTTCCGAACTTACAACAGGCTCAGGAGATGAAACATTCGTGTAAAACTCAAAAGTTTTTTGTGCCTCAAAAAGTCTCATCCGCGAATCTTGAAACTGAGATTCCGCTTTATGCAATTGTGCCTGTGCTTCAACGAGTTCTCCCTTCCTGGAACGACCGATGATTGTTCTTTCTCGAATCTCTTTCACGCGCTCCTTACTAAACTTAAGAAGTGCGTCCACGTTTTGAACGTCTCGTTGATAAGCATAAAGATTATAATAGGCAGATATCACAAGTTGATAAAGATTTAGTTCGGTGGCGTCTCGCTGGTAGCGCGACAAGAGAAGGTTATCTTCAGCAAGTTTAAGTGCTGATACAGAACCACCACGAAGGAGTGGCTGAGAAAGTCTCAACGCAGCCGAATACTGTCGGGTTAATAGAAAGGGATTCTGCCCTGCTGAAGCAGGTGGGTCTATTTTTGTGTAAGATCCAACTCCCGCAAGCGTCGGAAGGATCGAGGCACGAGCACGGTTCTTCAGCTCTTCAGTTTGTTTAATTTGAGTCTCAACTCTTTGGATAGATTCCATGTTCAACCTTGCAGCATGGAAAGCCTCTTTAAGGGAGATAGGAGCAGCGGTAACTGGAGAGAATAATGTGAAAGATGAAATAAAAAGCAAAACCACTATCTTCATGGGAAACCTTAATTAACCGGAAAGGTTTAATATGTATATCGGGGTAACAGAGTTGAGTATAGATTTCTGTTTAGTCCATGTCACGAGACAAAGTTTTTACAAGTTTACTCAGATATTCTCATCCAAATCAATTATCAACCATAGGGGCACGCCCATGGAGTAAAACTATCGGTTTTGACTCAGAATGAATGAGAGTAAATGTAAGGTGGAATAAACATGGAATGCCCTTATCTTTTTAATATTACCCGTTTCTCAAGGAGGAGACATGAGATTATTAGCAGTGATGGCCGTCCTTGGTCTATCATTTGAAGCCTTCTCGGCCATCAACACCACGTACTTTCAACCCCTGGATGTTAAAGCACTTCATACTATGGAAGAAGCTAATGAGAAAAAAGGTGAGGCACCATCATTTGCAGTCCCTCACAAAGTCTCTATCAAACCAAGCTGGGAAAAGTCTGGTGCTAAATATGTCTGGATACACCAAGTGACTGCTCCAAATGCTGTTTCACTAAATTTTGGGTTTAACAGCTTTTATCTTCCCAAAGGTGCAGAACTTAACATCTACTCTGCTGATAGAACACAGTTCATCCGAACTTTCACAGCCGAAGACAATAACCCAAGCCGGGAACTTTGGACTCCAATCATCATTTCTGACGATGTCATCATTGAAGTGACTGCTCCAGCTGAGGTAGCTTCAAAAGTCGAACTCGAGCTTAGTCATGTTGGACAAGGATTCAGAACATTTGGTCAAAGAACGCTTAAGTCTGGAAGCTGTAACCTCGACGTTGCTTGTAATGAATCTCAAGGCTGGGAAAATGAGGTAAATTCTGTAGGTGTTATTTCTACAGGTGGTTCACGCTTTTGCACTGGATTTATGGTAAACAACACCTCCAATGACCGCACTCCGTTCTTTATGACTGCAGCACACTGCCGGATAAACAATAGCTCTGCTTCTTCACTAGTCGTTTATTGGAATTATCAAACATCAAAGTGCGGCGGAAGTCGTGATGGTAAACTTACAGATTTCCAAACTGGATCTGTTTTTCTTACCTCTGGAACTAAATCAGACTATGCTCTCGTCAGACTCAACTCCCAACCAAAACAGGAGTGGAACGTCAACTATGCAGGATTTGATGCTACGGCTTCAGGACATGATTCCCCGGCAGTTGCAATTCACCACCCGAATGTCGATGAAAAATCGATATCATTTGAGAACGAAAACGCTGTACTTTCTTCTTATGGTGGACAAACGTCCCCTGGGGATTCTACTCACGTAAGAGTTATTGATTGGGATAAAGGAACGACGGAACCAGGATCTTCAGGATCTCCACTTTTCAACTCTTCACATCGAGTTGTTGGTCAACTTCACGGTGGTGGAGCTGCTTGCGGAAATAATCTTTCTGACTACTATGGAAGACTTCATACTTCCTGGAAAGGCGAAAGCGGAAATGGAAAAGGCTTGAAAGAGCACTTAGATGCAGCAAATACTGGTTTACTTGTCACTGATACAATCTAAAAATTGATAGAAATTTCCATTGAAAGACGACCCCAGAAATGGGGTCATTTTTTTTAGGTAATCATTAAAAGAAATAACGTTCCTAAAATTTTCTAGAAAGAGACTGCTTAATAAGTTCAACGATTTCATACTGAATCTCCCGATCATCATCGATGTCAGTGTGATCATGAGGTGAAAGTATGTTACGGATATCAGTCTTGTCTTCTCTTCTTGCCACATGAGGTCCGTCACTCAAGAGAAAGCTCTTTTCTCCAAAAATATTGAGGTGTTTTTTTACGTTTTGGGGAATGATATCATGAGAAAAACCAATAGCATCCAAAGTAACGAGAAGATCAATCCGTCTGAAATTTTCCTGCAAAGAATCGAGTTCATCTGCAATTTCAATTGCAGTATCGCCTCCCAAACTGTGACCGACTAGGATGACGGGATAATCTGGATGAACTTTTGAAATCTCTTTAATGATTTCCTCTTTTTGATCCCAACCGTAAATACGAGATCCATCTACTGCTTCAGCTAATCGACCAACTCCAGCATATCCTCCCTCACTTTTTGATGGGGAACTAAATACATCTAAGCCTTTAATAAAAATAATCGCCGGTTTTTTTAAACTTCCAGGTCGAACTTCTTCAGAAAATGTTTCTTCAAGTTTCTTATTTACCTCATTTTTAATTTTATCTTTTGCTAAATCCTTGGGAAAATCTCCACCAATAATTGAGGCATCAGGAAAAGAGGGCCCATCTGGCAAGGGAGGAAGAGAGACTTCTGGAGTTGAGACTGACGATGATGACGCAGGTTTTGATAAGGTAGAAAGTTCCACCTTGTAATCTGGGCCACTACCGGCCGCCAACTTCCCGGAAAGACCTTTTTGACCTACATCTTTTGTTACGAGAGCATCACGCGAAAGGAGTGTCTTGGATTGAGCAAATGAGCCAGAAGTGGTAAGATCAGTTTTCACATATCGATGTTACCATTTCTCGCTCTTTCAGAAGAACAGGCAAAGATTTCACTGACAAAAAAGGTCTGCCTTTCCTTCTTGCTTACTTTAGATTACTTTTATCATCACCTTATCTTTTTGGAGAGTTATGGGCCTTCCATTTATTGCGACAATTTTTCTTCTCTTTATAGCTTTTGGTTACTTTAAATACGGCGCCTGGGTGGCCTCTCAGTTTGACCTTCAGAAAGAGACACCAACGCCCGCCCACCTTTTAAAAGATGGAATCGATTACGTCCCCACAAATCCCTTCTATCTGTTTGCTCAACACTTTTCTGCTATCTCGGCGGCCGGACCTATTGCAGGCCCTATCGTTGCTTGCCAGCAGTTTGGCTGGCTACCTGCCCTTATTTGGATCAGTTTAGGAGTTGTCTTTATTGGAGCCGTTCATGACTTTAGCTCTCTAACTTGTTCAGTTAAACATCACGCTCACTCGATAGCGGAAATTACAAGAGAACAACTTGGTACGAAAGCAGGTAAAGCAATGATGCTTTTTATTTGGATTGCTCTAATCTACATCATCGTTGCTTTTGCTGATATAACAGCTTCAAGTTTTGTATCTTCTCCTGAAGAACTCTCTAACCTTAGTCTCACTTTTCACCCAGGTGGAGCCGTTGCCTGGGCTTCTATATCCTACCTATTGCTATCTGTTCTTCTGGGTCTTGTGGAAAAATATTTAAAGACTCCCCTATGGCTCAATACTGTTATCTTTGTTCCCTTAACTTTTGGCCTCTGTTGGGGAGGCACCTATTTTTCTCATTGGTTTTTGTTTTCTCAACTTCACTGGTCTCTCGCTATTTGCCTCTACTGCGCACTGGCCTCTATGGTTCCCGTCTGGTTACTGCTGCAGCCACGAGGCTATCTTGGAGGTTATGTCCTCTATACTGTTCTCTTTCTAGGAGTCATAGGTCTATTTTTCAGTGGTAAACCTATTCAGCAACCTATTTATACCGGATTTCATTTAGATAAGATCACTGGTTCTCTATTTCCTTTTTTATTTGTCACTATCGCTTGCGGCGCCTGTTCAGGTTTCCACGGACTCGTTTGTTCCGGAACAACTTCCAAGCAGATTGATAAAGAGACTCACCTCCATCCTGTTGGATACGGGGCCATGCTGGCCGAAGGCTTTGTTGCTTTGATTTCGCTTTCTATTATTATGATGATGACACCTGAGTCAGTTGTAGGCCTTAAACCGGGAAGCATCTATGGCCGGGGAATAGGAGAATTCTTAACAATCATCATTGGAAAAGAACATCTTCCATTTGCTATCACTTTCGGTGCCATGGCCTTCTCGACCTTCGTTTTTGATACGCTTGACGTCTCAACTCGCTTGGGAAGATATCTTATTGAAGAATTAACTGGCGTCAAAGGCCTCATAGGCGCAATCTTTGGTACACTCCTGACCATCGTTCCAGCGGCTTTAATTTTGGCGAACACTAGCTCCGGGGCGTGGAGTCAGTTTTGGACACTCTTCGGGGCCGCCAACCAACTTCTTGCTGCGCTTACTTTGCTCGTCATTTCAGCATGGCTACACCAAAATGGAAAACGCCTCGCTTTTACTTTTATACCGATGGTTTTTGTTCTTCTGACGACTCTTGTAGCTTTAGTTCAAATCACTAGAAGTAATTTTAAAAAGTCTCAGGGATTAGACTCTTCCATGATTAACTCTGGAATGTCACTCCTGCTGATTTTATTATCTCTCTATCTAGTGATCACAGCGATAAAAAAAATACTTACTCCTAAGTCTCATCTTTCGCCAGAACTGCAGCCACGTTGAGTTTCCCAATCTCGACCGAGTACTGATAGTTTAAGGTTTCAGGAGTATCGCACTTTTGATGATAACAAGGAGTCTTCGTATCCCAGTTTTCTATTGTAAGGATTGAAGGAACGTTCCTCTTAAGAAAAGGAACATGATCACTTCCCCATGCCCCAAGAGTGATTTTTGATTTAAGAGAAGTAAACATCTTTGCTAGTTCTGCAAACCACTTTGCAAGCCCTTGAAACTGTGGATCTGTTTCGAGTTCGACCAGACCGTTAAAATTGTACCCAACCATATCCATATTAATCACAAGTTCAATATCCTTTAGGCGGTTCTCCGAGGATAGAGCTTTTACGTAATGTGTCGAGCCTAGCAGACCCTGCTCCTCTCCATTAGTAATTAAAAATCGAAGTCTCTTTTTGTTTGAATAATCCTTTAAAACTCGTGCCATTTCTAAAAGAACCGCGACCCCAGAAGCATTATCATCAGCTCCGGCAAAGTTGGCCCCTACTGAATCAATATGTGCCTCAACAAGGATAATTTTTTCTTGCTCGTTCCCTTTTTTATCCGCTACTAGATTACAAACTCTAATATTTTGGCAGATCTCACTGACCTCGTAACCAAGAGACTGGAGCCTAGTTTTGACTTTTAGGATTGCAACTTGATTCTCATCTGTTCCAGAATAGCGAGTTTTAAAAGCGGCGAGATCCTCAACATCTTTTTGTATATTTTCAGCTTGTATCATTTTTAAATAAGAAGCTATTTCAATTTTTTTTCTAGTGGAAAAAGTGATCGTTTCAGGTCCCTTAAAAAGAAAGGTCCTCTCCAGACCCTGTTTGACCCTAAGAAATCGAAAAATTTCTGAAGGAGACTTTTCATCCACAGTCACCATCCAAAGTCTTCCCTCTTTATGAAGAGTTGTAATAAAGGGGGATATCTTTTCTAGATCATGAGGATGAGCGGTAATGACTTGATAGACATCATCTGCCGATACCTTTGATGTAACGATGAAAAAAAAAAAAAAAAAAAGAATTATTATTCTATTAAAAAACATGAGTTGAATCCTTTCCCTAAAGGATAACTCATGAAAAAAATAATTTTGAATTTGTCAGAGAAGGTAAGGAAAACCCTCACCAAAAAGGTCACCTTTTTTATCTCTTAATTCTAGCTGAAGTCTTTGATTTAACTCGGTACAAACAGATAAAAACACCTTGATGTATAAGAAGACACTTCTAAAGCCAGACGGCAGATTTTTATACCTGTACTCCAATAACTTGATCGATGAAGGGATCAAGGCGACCAATCCAAAACATGAAGCTTTTAATCCAAAGCCTCATCAGCGATGGCATCCTCTTCGAAGAGAGTGGGTGATTTATGCGTCTCATCGCCAAAATCGAACTTTCCTTCCCCCGAAGGATTACTCACCTCTTGCTGTGTCAAAACGAGAAGATTTTCCCACAGAAATACCTGAAGGAAACTACGAAGTTGCCGTTTTTGAAAATCTTTTCCCCTCACTGAATCTCACGACCAATCAAGCACCTAAGATGAAAGTACTGACCCAACCTTCAAGGGGGGTATGCGAGGTCGTTGTCTTTACTCAAAATCCAGATACGTCACTTGGTTTTCTGGCGAGAGAACGGATAGAACTTATCTTAAGAGTTCTAGCTGAAAGAACTGAGGAATTAAAAAAAATTAAAGATATAAAATATGTCTTGGCCTTCGAAAATCGCGGAGTCGAGATGGGTGTTACTCTTCATCATCCTCACGGACAGATTTATTCTTACTCTTTCCTTCCTCCAGTTCAGGAACGTTTTTTAGATTCAATGCGAATGTATTTTGAAGAAAATAACTCAGGACTCATGGAAAAGATCATTCAGGATGAAAAACAAGATGGACGCAGGATAATTTTTGAGACAGAAAAAGTTCTCTGCTTTGTGCCTGCTTTTGCAAGATACCCTTATGAAACATGGATTGTCCCGAAAAGAAAGGTTGGTCTTCTCCATGAAATGACAGATGAAGAGTTCTTTGATTTAAGTTTAGTCTTAAAGATTCTCCTCCTCAAGTTCGACCATCTATGGATGAGGCCTTTTCCATACCTCATGACATTCAATCAGACACCGGTAAAGGGAGAATATCCATATGCCCACTTTTTCATCCAAATTACTCCCCCATATCGGTCGATTGATAGACTGAAGTACCTGGCCGGAACTGAATTAGGAGCGGGGATCTTCGTCAATGACTCGCTTCCGGAAGAAAAGGCCCAAGAACTCAGAAACGTCGAGGTAAAAGATGAAGGACAAAGTCATTGCAAGGGCCCATGGTCGGGTTAACCTTATTGGCGAACATACCGACTACAATGGAGGCTGGGTGCTCCCTACGACAATCCCACAATTTACTGAGATTGAATTGACTCCAAGTGATGGAAACCTGATCACTCTGGAGAGTTCTCTAGACAAAGAAGGTCATCTTAGAATTCATCACTACAAAGCTGGAGAGGAGCAATTCACCGGAACTTGGGCGGACTACCTCATGGGTGGAATAAAGATTTTACGAGAAAATTTTAGTGATAAAAAAAACAATAACACTATGGGACTGCATGCCTTAATAAGATCGACTATACCAGAAGGGTCCGGTCTCTCTTCTAGTGCTGCCTTAGAGATCAGTTTCCTAAGGGCGATGAGAGAGCTCTATAAACTTAACTTATCTGACTTAGATTTGGCAAAGATAGGACAGAAAATTGAAAACGAATTTGTAGGTGCGAAAGTAGGAATCATGGATCAAATGGCATCTTGCTTTTGTAAAGAAGGAGAGGCGCTTTTTTTGGATACAATGAATTTAAACTTTGAAAGCATCCCTTTGCCATTGGATCTTATTGATGTCATGGTCATCAGCTCAGGTGTTTCCCATCGTCTAGCAGACGGTCAGGGAGGGTACAATGAAAGAAAGGCCCAGTGTGAAGAAGCTGCCAGGCTTCTGGGTGTAAACCTGCTTCGTGAAGCAAACATGACTCTACTCAACTTAAGTAATCTGCCCGAAATTTTGTTTAAAAGGGCACGGCACGTGTTAACAGAAAATGAACGAGTTAAAAAAGCTGCCCAGGCTTTAAGAAAGCGGGACCCAGAAAGTTTAGGAAAACTTTTTATCGAGTCCCATGAATCAATGAAAAATGACTATGAGGTGTCTATACCTGAGATTGATTTACTAGTAAATCTTTGCCTCAATGAGAAGGATGTATTTGGGGCAAGGCTTACTGGTGGTGGTTTCGGAGGATCAATTGTTGCCGTCATCATCAGAGGATCAAAAGAGAAGATTGTTAATCGAATTATTGAACAGTACCAAAAAGAAACCGGGCTCAAAGGTTTATGGCTCCTTTGAAAATAGAATCATTCAAACTCTCACTTCCAGGAATAATTGAGCTTACATTTCTTAATTACGGTGGAATTATTCAGTCACTACTTGTCCCGGATCACAAAGGGGAAATGGGCGATGTCGTTTTGGGACTTGAGCAAAAAGAACAATACCTTTGTCATCATCCCTATTTGGGTGGAATTATCGGACGCTTCGCCAATCGGATAAAAAAGGCAAGCTTTGTTATCGATCAAAACACTTATGCCCTCTCAAGAAATGAGGGAAAGAACTGTCTACATGGTGGAAAGGAAGGTTTGGACAAAAAGATCTGGGACGTTGAAAAAATTGATGGAACGTCATTTAAGCTCTCCTATACATCTAGGCATCTAGACCAGGGGTTTCCTGGAAATCTAAGGATTGAGGTGATATACAAAATTACCATCAAACGAGAATTAATCATCGTTTACAAAGCAAAAACCGACGAGAAGACCTTCGTTAACTTTACCAATCACTCATATTTTAATCTCGCCATGAATTCAGAGTCTATCCTTAATCATAAACTTCAGATTAAAGCAGATCAATACGTGGAAGTTGACAGAGCGCTCATCCCAACCGGGGAGCTTAATGAATGCAAAGGACCTTATGATTTTAGATTTGGAAGAATACTTCGAGAAGTTATTCCTGACATCCTTGAGGGGATTGACTTGACTTATGTATTAGACATAAAAAAAGACTGGGCGGCACAACTTTATCACCCACAATCTGGCCGCGAACTCACCATTTTCACCACGGAACCTGGACTACAGGTATATACAGGACATCTACTCAACGCAAGTGTGGTGGGAAAGGAAGGAAAAAGGTACGAAAAATATCAAGGCATTTGCCTCGAACCTCAGCATTTTCCGGACGCCCCTCATCATGCGAATTTTCCAACAACACTCCTTGTACCAGAAAAAACTTTTCAATCTCAAACAATTTATCGCTTTAGAACGTGCTAGGTATTAATAACAAAACCCCACTCAAGTTTTACAAGACCATCGATGATGAGTTCTTTAGGAGGATTAGGAAAAGGACCAGCTGAATTTAATGATTCAATTGCTGCCTCATCAAGTTCCTTTACTCCACTTGCTCTCAAAAGTTCGATGCGCAGAACTCTTCCCTCTTCATCAAGAGTCATTCGTAAAGCCGTGATGAATTCATCAGAACTTGAAATATGTCGGCCATCATTTGCTAATTCTTGCGCCTTTTGCTGAATTGAACTTTCCCAAAACTGTTCGAGTTTTTTTCGGATTCTGAAAAGATAACCAAAATGCTTGTATTTCAAAGTATTAAGTTGAGTAAGGTCTCCTAAAGGAATTGTAGGTAAGTAATTATTAATCCTGCCAACTTCTTGGTTACGACTTCTTATAGAATCCTTCATTACTTTGGAATACTTTTTAGCCGCCTTTCTAAAGGGATCTTCAATCTCTCCGAGCTCGGAAAGCCTCACCGACTGCCCTCCTTTGGAAGAAAATGAGCCGATAAGTTTCGCCCTCGTTTGACGCTCAAAGGCCCGAGTCTTGTCACTTAAAAACGAGTTCACTTTGTTTAGTCTAAAAGAAGTCTCTTTGGATCGTACGATCTGATTATTTAATAACGTTCTTTTTGTAAACTTAATCGTGATGGGTTTATTATTCTGAAAAGGGACAGAGGCTTTACTATGAATTTTGATTTGAAAAAGAATCGTGTGTAAGACCGTAGTGAAGAAGATAATAAAATAGAAGACATATTTCTTTTCTATTCTAAAATAGATCATGATGTTATTCTAGTTTACATCTTCTAGAACAAAATTTGATTTTCTCTTGTCTTTTTCGCAAACTAGAAACAAGACATTTGTTTATAAAATTTTAACTTCTAAAACATATTTTTACTTGCCAGATTTTAACCGTCTGATGTTTTAATTTAAAGATAACTATTGTCGACAAAGTCCACAAAGCAAGATCATCTTCTTAGAAAAAAACTACTTTGCCGATGAGAAAACAAGGGGTATAGAATTGACCATGTCGAGTACTAATATTTTATCAAGTGCTTTATTAAGATTTTCATCCATGCAAACCGCTGTCGATTCATAGGAATGGTCAGTTGCATTGTGATGAAAATTTAAACTGCCAACCGATGAAACGACTCGGTCGAAATAGAAAATCTTTGAATGCATAAGACTGATATGCTTCCATATGTGTACATTCTTTTGAGGATACCAGTCCTTAAGAAGATTTTTGTAATGTGGCCTTCCAAAAAACCTATTACTAAGATTTAAATTAATAAAGGAAAGGTTTGCTCTAAACTCTCGCCCTGCTTCAAGATAGTTTTTAATCTTTTCATTTTGGATAGCAACGTTTTCATTCCCCGCCATCCGAATATTCGTAGTGATATAATCAACCATCACCTCTCTATCGGAAACTTCGAGGACCTTATGGTGTAGAAGGTTAAAATATTCGAAACTGTCAAACTTATCGATGAGTGGCCTTCCCAATCTATTTGAATAGAAAGTATCTGTTTTGATCGGATCTGTTATTAACAAGTGCTTCTTAGTCCGATCTAGGAGCTCAAGGTAAACTTTCGTTATCGAGCCCTCATTAAGAAAAGGAGTCTGATTGATGAAGCGACAAACTCCGTTCATCCGAGTGCTGGTGTCTCTTAAAATGGATTGGTAGTAATTCCTTCCTCTAACGCCTCGATTGCGCTCAAATTCCATTCTCCTGAGGACTTGGGCCAATGCAACAGACAGAGAAGTCTGATTCTTGACGAACTGTAGTTGGTGTTCCCAGTTTTCAATAAAGCCTTTGGCAATATCAAGAACAATTGGGCCTTTAAAGTAGAGATCAACATCGCGGTTTTTAAAATCGGTGCCACGAGATCGATGATCAGCATCGATCATGTTTTGGCCGCCCGCCATTGCTACCGAAAGATCCGCAACCAGAACCTTGGTGTGATAAAGCGCCTTTCCCTTATACTTGAAAAAATCTCGGGTAAGTATGATATTAACTCCCCCTTTTTTCAACAGGGAGGGACATTCTTTGTGTCTTAATACTTTTGAAATGAATCCATCCACTAAAATGAAGATTTTTAAGCCTTGTTTTTTTTTCTCAAGTAGAAGATCGACGATTTCTCTGGTGGAGGAATCACAAACGAAAGCAAGGCTTGAGAGGAAAAGAGAATGCTTTGCATTGCGAATAATTTCTTTCTTCTTTTCGAAAGCATCTCTGTCGGAGAAGGGAATCACGACATTACCAAATGTTAATTCTGAACCAGAGAGCTCATCTAGCTTGAGTTGTAAGCTTGGTTCAAAAAAAGTACTTTGGATCATTTCGTAGTCAACTGGGCCAAAATTTGCGTCATATATCTCAAGAGGTTGAGAAAGGGATTTTAAAGGTGGATGAGTAAGTCCGCCCCATTCTTTCATTGCTGGGATCGTTTTCCTGTGAGAAAGGGACTTCTTATTAAAGGCAAATTGGGAATATTGCTCTCTCTTTGCCTCATTAAAAGTCTGGGATTTAAAAGTGGTGATAAAGAGGTTTTCATTAAATGAAAAATTCTCTTGAAGGGCATTCCAGTCCTGTAAAAACCAGTTCTTAATTTGAAACTCATTTGTTTTTTTATCGAGCTTAAAAGGCAGAGATTCTTTTCCTACTAACTCGACATAATTGACTCCATTTTCTTTTAAGTGGTCGGAAACATCCATCATCGAAAACGAATAATTCCCTTTTTCAGGTAAAAAAATTGACTTTGTCCAAACGAAGCTCGGCGATAGGACAAAAAATAAGGCGAAAAGATAAACCTGAAGCATGTAATGATTCTAGGGTAAAAATTTGATTTAATACGAACTCAAGGTAGGAAATACAGGGGTGACCATGACCTAGACATACTTCTAAAAATCGTAGAGAATTCATCTGCTTAGATCTCACAGCTGGCAATTTGCCAATAACTAGGGTCGAGGTTGAAAGAGGCTAAAAGATCATTCTTGATGTTCAAGAGTAAAAAAACTCCTTAAAAGGAATCTTCCTGTTTGTTTATAATTGATCCGAAAAAACAAGGTCATTGTTTAGTCAAAATGACAGGAAACAACCACATTTACTAAATTTTTGACTCCGTATAAGTTTAAAATCGCATACTGAACAGAAGGAAACTTGTGACCTTTTTTGGTACAGAGGGCCCCGGTGCTGACTGAACCTGAACCTAGGGAACATAAAAGAGTGCGAAACTCTGTCTCATCTCTAACGGAAACTGGAGAAACCTCGCAGTCAAAAGGCCCAGCACTGAAACCAGATTTTCCGACATTTATGACAGTTGCCTTAGAAGTCTCCTCGCTATCGATCTTTATTTGGTAAAACCAGGTATTAGCGGAAACATAACCAAAACAAGAGAAAAGTATGACGGCCAAGAAAAAAAACTTCAATTTTCACCCCCCTGAAAAAAATAAAAAACATGAAATTCCTATCACAGATAAAATATATATACCGAGTGGCTTAAGAAAAAATTTAGCTGATTTTTTTAAATCTTTAGAACACTTAAACTCGACCTGTATGAAGTTAATGACCTATTTTAGTAAGGTCCGAGTTTTAGTTTTTTGAACTTAAGTCAGATTTTCTTTTGGAAAAAAAGTATTGGTCTATGCCAAGCGACGGGAAATGACGCTTTTTGATATGTTGGAAGAGAAGACCAGAAAGCTTGACCGTTAAAATTAACTTTTATAACCTCATTTTTATGACTATTTTTTATTTGGCGTATTTGCTCATTTGCACACCTTTAAAGGCCCTTGCCCTAGAGACAGATAATTACCTTGCCTGGAGGGTAGAACTTAAAGATTCCTCAAAAAAAATTAATCACTTTCTCAAAAATCAAATTAACCAATCCCTCATCCGGATTAACAACAAATCACATCCACAAAGATGTCTAGATGTCACTCGAGAAATAGCTTCCAACTTTCGCGCAATCCTGGTTCATGATAATCCGGTTGAGAAGTGGCTTTTAAGAAATCTGAATAAAGAAGAATTTTATCCTCATCATTTATTCTTTGTCGAAGAGAGCATCTTTAGAAATCCTTATAGAATTTATATTCCAGAATTTGGTTTGGCACCTAATGTGCGAATAAATGGAATTAACCTCGGTATGGACAAACTCACCCATTGGTCTTCAACGGGTCGTCGTTATTTTAACATTTATATTGCTGCTAAAAATGCAGGCAAGACTGAGCTTGAAGCAACTCTTATGGCAATAGATTATGGCATCATGGATGAACTTTCTCTTCATGGATACTGGGCGAGTGGCGTCTTTAGTTTTGCAGATCTTGAGGCGAATTATCAGGGTCTTCTTTTCTATAAAAAATTTTGTTTTGATCGTAAAAATACCTACCTTAAACTCACTTCCGAAAAAAAATGGATACTAGTGGACTCCCCCAAGATCGAAGAGTACGTCAATCCCTATTGGGATGAAACCTTCAACACCTCCCATCTTATTTCAGAAAATTGGAAGAAAGTGGCGCCAGTAGTAAAAGAAAATTACTGCAACCTTATAAGATCAGATGAAGTACTATCTCTACGACTACGCTACCTGCAGTCTGACAAGAGTTTTTCAACTAAATACTTGAATGAGCTCAGTCAACAAAATCAAAAAGAAGTTCCCTCTCGTCTCAACCAGTCACTTGAAAAACTCTGCCAAAATTTGATATGACTTTGCTGGAGGTTTTTGTGCTTAGGTTCAACAACTGAGATGCTATTAAAATGTTTTGATGGATCCACTAAATCCATTTTGAATCAGATATAAAAAAGACCCTTAGAGTGATAAAACTGTCGATTTTTTTGTAATTCATGTAAAAAAGTAACGATCAACTCCAATCAGTTGTTAATAAATCAAGATCTTGCTAGAAAGCCGCAAATTCTTTACCCAAGGCATTTTGATGAAAAATTTTCTAGTCCTCCTAGGTCTTGTTTTGGGCCTTAATATTTATGCACAGGACTCTACCCTTTCAGTTAGAACCTACGTCAGTAGCTGCGGGTATTTTTCAAATTTCATTGCTGATATTAGAGCAACATTAAGTGATGAAACTCTGGCGGATGATTCTAAGGTAATACTTCTTTATGGTTTAGGAAGCAGCGAGAAAAAGACTGATTGGAACGTTTTAGGAGAAGTAAAAACAAAAAAAGACAGCCGACAAAAGAGAGTAGCAGAAACTTCGATCACATTATGGCAGCGAGGTCAAGCTCATCACTATGATTCAATTCAGTTCGTTTGGCAAATTTCACTGTCAAATGGAGACAATTATTATCTCAAAGGTAATGAATCCCTTTTGGGATTTTATGAAGCAAAGTTTTCATCGATTCACAAAAGTAAGTGCATCACCTCTGAAGCTAACAGACCCCCATTCCGTAAGGTCCCAGTCTACTCCGTGAAGAGATAAAGCGACGATCCTCTGAAAAGAATTTACTATTGTTATGATTTCGAGAACATGAGACTATTCAGATAGTATCTAAACTTTAAGGGTTATACTTTCTATGAATAGACCAGTTTTCGTTCCTCCATCAAATATCGGAGATCTTTTAATTCATCTCAAACGCCCAAAGACTGCTGTGATTACGGCGGGTATGCCTTATGCTAATGGGCCTCTTCATTTGGGTCACCTCGCCGGTGCTCATGTACCGGCCGATATTCTCGCCCGCTACATGAGAATGATGATTGGTAGTGAGAATGTGCTATTCGTTTGTGGAACTGATGATCATGGCTCAACCTCTGAGGTAGCAGCTCTCAAAAATAATCAAACCGTCCGAGAATTCATTGACACTATTCACACTAAACAAAAAAAGACCATGGACAGCTATGGCATATCCCTAAATGTTTATTCAGGAACATCAAGACCCGATTGTTTTCCAACCCATGCTAAACTATGCCAGGACTTCATCAGGAGTCTTTATAAGAATGGCATGTTGTTGAAAAAAACCACCAAACAGTGGTTTGATCCAAAACTTAATCGCTTCCTCCAAGACCGAAATGTCACGGGAAAGTGCCCTCACCCAGGTTGCGCCAATCTCACCGCTTACAGCGATGAGTGTGAAGTTTGTGGCGCTCAGTATGACCCAAGTGAGCTCATTCATCCCAAATCTTCTCTATCCGATGCGACACCAGTTCTAAAAGACACCGTTCACTGGTGGCTTGATATGTGGAAAGTTTCTGATCAACTCTCTGATTGGATTAGAACCAAACAAAATAAATGGCGAAAAGGTGTTTTTAATGAGGTTTTTGAAACTGTAAGACCTGCTTTCCAGTTCGACAATGTTTATGAAGCCATTTTTAAAGAATTGAGATCAAGCCTTCCGGCACACAAAAGTCGATATGCACCTGGAAAAAAAGTAGTCGTTCAATTTGAAAATAAAAGCGACTTTACCACAGGCCTTAAGATCTTAGAAGACCAGGGCATACCTTGCTCACGGATGGACGGCTGGGCCCAACGTTCTATCACCAGAGATGTCTCGTGGGGTATACCTTTACCGGTGGAGTTAGACCCAGAAATGGAAGGAAAGACACTTTATGTCTGGCCTGATTCTCTCATTGCTCCGATTTCTTTCTCTCAAGTTGCTTTAAAAAATCAAGGTCGTGAACCGAATGAATATGAGAGATTCTGGAAGGACCCGGAAGCACGAATTTTTCAGTTCCTCGGGCAAGACAACGTATACTTTTACGTTTTGATGCAAGGAGCGATGTGGTTCGGTTCTCAGAAAGATATCCACCAAAAGCCACAAGAAGGAGACTTTCAACTCACCGATATCTATAGTGTTTTCCACTTAATGGTCAATGGTGAAAAAATGAGTAAGTCCCGAGGGAATTTTTATACTGGAGATCAATTAATTGAGGATATGGGCTTTGATCCCGATCAGGTAAGATATTTTCTCTCCACTCTCGGGCTACCAGAAAAACAATCAAACTTTGACTTTGAAACCTTTAAAGAGCGCAATAAATTCCTGGCAGGCCCTTTGAATGCATCCATTGAGAAACCGATTTCGGCTACTCACTCAAAATTCGACGGTAAAGTTCCAGAAGGAGAGCTTCTTGAAAAGGTGGAAAAAGAAACGATGAAAATTGTTCAGCTCTATCTTAAAAATATGGAAAAAGCTGAGTACCTTACTCTTTTGGGTCAAATCGAAAATTATGCTCGAACGATCAACAGCCTCTTCGTTCAATATAAGCCTCACGATGACCGCGCACCAATCAAGGGAAGACGAGATGGGCTCTTTACCTCTTTTTATGTGCTAAAAAATCTCATGATCATGCTCCATCCTTTTGTTCCACAAACGATGGATCGTGTGAGGCAGTCTCTGAATCTTCCAAAAACTGTATTTTCTCTTGATGAGCTGGGTAAAGGCTTGCCTGCGGGACATCGGATTGGTGAACAACTTCAGTATTTTCCATCCATTGAGGGAACTAGCGAAGACTGATTTTAAAGGCATGGAATCCTAGACGTTGTTTATTGAAAAATTGTAAGATTTTATAAAAGACAAATTTCAAAGAAAGAAGGCCCCTTTGAAGACGCTCTACTCACTTTCAATTTTTTTATTTTTCATTACAATTCAAAAAGTCAGTGCAGAGGACCTTGGGCCTTTTTTTGAAAGATTCTGGGAAGAGCGTTCACAGTTATTTCCTCTTGAGGCGACCCAACAGGGTGACAACCGATTTAATCACCTCCTCCCCAATGATCAGACTCAGGAATTCAGATCAAGCCTCAAAAAGTTTTATCAAAAGTACCTAATTGAGCTCAAAAATAAAAAGCGACAAAAGTTATCGCTAGATGATGAGCTAAGTGTGAAAGTTTTTGAATACGAACTCACAAATCAACTTGAGGGTCTAAAATATGACTTTTGGATGATACCCTTTCAGCAGTTTTGGGGTCTTCCTTTAACTATGGGACAACTTGGTTCTGGTGAAAGCTACCAGCCTTTTGTCACTGTCCAGGATTATCGTAACTGGATAGGAAGACTTGAAGGCTTCGGCAAATGGGTGGATTCAGCAATTGAAAATTTCAAGATCGGTATCAAGAAGGAAATCGTACTACCGAAAGTTCTTGTCTTGAAAATGATTCCTCAGATGGAAAGCTTATCTCGCCGAAACCGGAAGAGAGTCTTTTTTGGGGCCCGATCAAAAAACTCCCTACTGCTTTTTCTGGCGAAGATAAAAAAGAACTCAAAGAATTGTACAAAAGAGCAATCCTTTCTCACGTTAATCCAAGCTACAAAAAACTCGCTGATTTTCTAAAAATAGAATACCTCCCAAAGGCACGCACAAGTCATGGCCTAAGTTCAATAAAGAATGGACGAGATTTATATCAATATCTTGTAAGGACTTGGACCACAACAGACAAGTCCCCCGATGAGATCTATGCTATGGGTCTAAGCGAGGTTAAAAGAATTCGTAACGAAATGGAAAAAGTCAAAGAGGCGACGGGACAAAAGGGATCACTTCAGGACTTTTTCCTCTTTCTCAAGACCTCTCCCAAACTAACTCCCTTTCAGAAACCCGAAGAAATTATTGATGCCTTTAGGCACATACAGGCCAAGATAACCCCGCACCTCTCAAAAATGTTTGGAAAAACTCCTAAGACTCCTTTTGAAATTCGTCAAACAGAAGAGTTTAGAGCTGAAACGGCCAGTGCTGAGTATAATTCAGGATCTCCCGACGGCTCTCGTCCAGGAATCTTTTATATCCCCATCGTTGATGCCAAAAAATTTAATGTCACTTCCGGAATGGAGTCGCTTTTTCTTCATGAAGCGATTCCCGGACATCACTTTCAGATTTCTCTCCAGCAAGAAAATGAGACTATTCCAAAGTTTAGACGCTTTAGCTGGTATGGCGCCTACGGTGAAGGGTGGGCGCTCTATACAGAATCCCTTGGAAAAGAACTTGGGCTCTATACTGATCCCTACCAGTATGTAGGGGCATTGGGAGATGAGATGCACAGGGCGATCCGGCTGGTGGTCGATGTAGGGATTCACCTTAAGGGAATGACTAGAGAAGAAGCGATAAAGTATATGATGGATAACGAGCAGATCTCTGAGGAAGGGGCAGTTGCCGAAATTGAGCGCTATATGGCCATTCCTGGGCAGGCCTTATCATATAAAGTGGGGTCGCTAGAAATTTGGAATCTTAGAAATGAATATACAAAAATCCTGGGAACAAAATTTAATCTTGCTAGGTTTCATGATGAATTCTTAAAAGACGGATGCCTCCCTCTTTCGGTTGTAAAATTAAAGATGAATAATTGGGCGAAAAAACAAAAATAGACCTATTTGCAAAGTAGATTTTCTCTTCGCCAGGAGAATGGGGCAGAATCTCTAAATTTCGCAGGACACTCCGAGGAATAATCTAATAAAAAACTGCCCTCGAAAATGATTTTTGAAAACAATCTCATTTCGGCTAGTCAACTCAGTGAACAAAATAGTCAAATGTACTCCGAATTTAGTTCGATGAAATTGTATTAAATTTCTTATTCGCAATCTTATCTAAAGATTCATAAAAGGAAAAAAATGTGTCGAAAGGAAAGAAGAAAAAGTTTAAAAAAGGCTAATGGAGACCTTCTTCCTTAGGTTTCGTCTCATTGATCTGAGGAGCAAGTTGCTTTCGTTGACCTACTCCATTACCGCCACCTATGCCCCCAAAGGGAGTGGCAGACGAGCAAATCGGGTGAAGTTTAGCTACAGAGAGGAACTCACGACAATAGTCTCTGACAGGAACTTGCAAAAAATTCAAGTTCCGGTGCCATCCATATTTTAAAGCAAGAGTTGGGTTATTGTTCAAAAGAGATTTTTTTAACTCAGGAGTGGAAAATGGTGTCTTAAATTTGTTGTTGATAAAATTATCAATAGAGGTGCACAATTCATCAACCGTTTTATAAAGACTAGAATTTTTTTCATCAAAAGGATTTTTTAAAAAAAAAGATCTCAGAGCTTCTTCTTTTAAATACTCTTGTTTCCCGTAAGTACCTTGATGAACTGAGTTTATAAATCCATTATACATATTTGAATAAATAATTCCTGTTTCAATAGAGTGAGAAAACAATCGCAGATGAAATACACTAATCTCATCACAGGAGCATACATTTTCAAAATTTATATACTCAAAAAGAATGTGGTTAGTTTTGAAATTATTAAGTCTATTCAAGCATTCCAAAGCCTTGTTCTCATCAAGGCCAACACTAGCAAAAAGGCCATGGAACGAAAGAAACGAGAAGAAAAATGCAATTTTTAGCATGCTCTATGTTAGCACGTAGCTCGACAGAGATGCCAGGTGGTTGGTTCTTGGCATCAAGTGATGATAAAATGCCATTTAAAAAAGGCTTGAACCTACTTTAAATGCAGTTCCACTGAATCTGCCAAAAAAAATTGTCTCAAGGATGGAATTACAATCGTAAAGTTTTTTTCTTTTATAATTTTTTTAAAAACGTTGGTGGCAGCTTATGCTATTCTTGGTAACTTTTCCGGATCTGATAATTTTATTATTTTCAGAGACTTCAATTTCATATCTTTGGAAGAAATTATTTCATTAAATGGTCGCACTTGTTGAACCATAGCACCCAAAAGCTATACCTACAATAAGTGCATTAGAGTTTTTATGTTGGTCTAAGAGAGTATGCGCAATCTTCATCATGAGATCATTTATCTTAAATAGGAAAAATGTCATGGATAGGATTCAAAGGTGTTGTGAAAGGGGATTAAAAAAATGGTGCCCAGGACTGGAGAGCCAAGTTACACACCCCTCTTTACCGCATTATCGAAATGCGATAACATCCGCCTGTGATTATTAACTTTGCGAACAAGCTCGCTGAAGACTTATTTGAAGACAAAAGCTCAAAAGCTATTAGGTCCTTTCCTCCAGAGCTGCAAAGAGCCGCCAGAAGAAAGATCCAGTACATTCATGAAGCCGCAGAGTTAAATGACCTTAAAGTTCCTCCTGGAAACCGGCTAGAGGCCCTCAAAGGTGACCGTAATGGATTTCAATCGATACGGACTAATAATCAGTGGAGAATTGTTTTTAAATGGGAACAAGGCAATGCCAAAGATGTCTCAGTTGAAGATTACCACTAGGAGAATGATATGAAACAACCAAAAAAACCCTTCCACCCTGGCGAAATTCTTTTAGAAGAATTCCTTGAACCGATGGGGATGTCTCAAGCCGCATTTGCTGAGAAACTTGGTTGGACCAAAGCAAAGCTAAATGAACTTATAAAGGGGAAACGTGGAATCACTGCGGATTCAGCTCTGGATTTATCTGAGGCCTTAGGAACATCACCGAAGCTTTGGATGAATTTTCAATCTACCTGGGATTTATATCAGGCGATTAAAGAAAGAAGTGCTTAAGATGTTCCATTTTCCTTAAACTCAATCCTAACCATTAATCCGTGAGGTGAAACATTACTAATTTCAATCGTGCCACCAGATAATTCGACAAGAGAGCGAATGATAATAGCACCTAATCCAAATTGAGGAACACTGCCTTTCAGATTATTTTTACGTTTTAAATGCTTGATCCCATAATTTCTAATGTCTACATCAGACATGCCAGGACCATCATCAAAGACAGAGAGACAAAAACCATCAGAAGTTTTTCCGAAGTATATTTTAATTTGTTTGTTCGCGTATCTTTCTGCGTTGTCAAAGATATTAGAAATAATTCTTTGCCAGTGATTTTGATTTATCAAAAAATTAAATTCACTTGTATTACTTTCAAAAACCCACTCTAGCACTGAATTTAGCTTTCTTTTTCTTTGCTCAACCAACCCCTTGGTTTGTTCTACAAGCTCAGTCATATGGGTCTCATGCTTTTCTTTAATTTCGCTCAAAAAAAATAATTCATCGACAAGTCTTGCTAAGTAAAGTGATTCATTATGGGAAATATCTAAAAGAGAATTAAAATCATCAGGACCTAATCTGGAATGGTTTAGCTTGAGAGTTTCTGTTGCAGTTCGGAGTGAGGTTAATGGCGTTCGAATGTCATGGGCAAGTTGCTTTAGGAGTTCGAGTTTTGAATCTTCAGTTTTTTTGATCTTGATAAAGAGCTCTTGGATACTTTGCGCCATAAAATTGAAGTCTTCTGGAAGATTTAGCTTTTTATCAATGGGATCAATTTCTAACCTAGCATCAAGCTCTCCATGAGAAATCCTATCCATGACCTTTTTTACATCTTTTGAGCGTTGACGAAAAATCCAAATCACCAAAATCCAAACGATAAGGCAAACCAAAGATGAAAAAATGAAAAAAAAGTATGATGACAAAATTTAACCACCTCTTGAGTGGTCCCTTATTCAAATTCTCAATGACCAAAATATCGTTTTGTCCTTCTAGCGGTTGTAGGTAAAATTTTTTCCGAGAAAAAAAACCACCAACTTCTATCACAAGAGGAGTCCGTCTTGAGCGATACATTTTGGGTAAAGAAAGCAGAATGTCATCAATCACGGGAGCGTTGGAATTAGCGGCGAGAATTTTACCATCCGTACTTACAATCCAAAGTCGTCCAAGGACTCCAGAGCCATCTTCTGGAACAGGTCCGATTAAATTCAGATTTTTTTCATAGTCGCCATTTAAAGCTAAAACCTTCGCAGTTTTTTCGATAGCCAAAAGTTTAAGTTCTCGACCATGACTGAGTGTTTTTTCTAAAATAATGGCGACGAGAAAACCGCACACAATGAAGGAAAAAATAAGTGACATTGAGATAGGTTTTATCCACCACTTTCTCATATTGACTTCTCAATTTTATAACCATGCCCATAGATGGAAGTAATCGAGATATTTTCAGCTCCGATAAGTTTTAGCTTTTTTCTGAGATGACTCATATGTGAATCTAATGTCCTATCAGTCATTTTCACATCCTCATCAATCAAATTCAGAATCCGATCTCGCGAGATGATCTCTCCAGCACTTTCAATCAATAAAGCAAGTATTTGGAATTCTTTTTTGGCAAGATCTAAGACTTGCTCTTTGTATTCAATCGATCTTTTAGCGCGGTCTAAAGAAAGACCCTCGAAACGAATGATTTTTTTTTGCGCGACTGCCCTGCCTAGGAGTCGCAGGATACGAGCATACAATTCTTCTAGTCCAAAAGGTTTTCTAACAAAATCATCGGCACCTTTTATAAAGGTTGAAATCGCAATATCTTCATCTGTCTTTGCAGTAATTACAATAATTGGCCTTAGAGAATCTTTTTGGCGAATATGCTCACAAAGACCTAATCCTTCAAGTCCAGGAAGACCTAGGTCAACCATAATTAAATCGTATGAAGAGATTCCCTCTGGATCTGACAAAAATTCCTCTGCGGATGAAAAACACTTTACTCGTAAATCCTTCATCTTCAATCCAATCGAGACTGTGCTACGGATACTAGGATCATCCTCGATAAAAGCAATGTAAGACATTAATCCAGTATGTCATAAACGATCGGATTTTCTAGAAATTTGTTTTCTAGAATGTCTCAAGGTTTTCGATATATAATATTAATCAGGAAAGTTTTTAGTTAAGAGGAAATCATGTTAAAAAAAATCAGGTTATTTCTATTAAATTTTTTTCTTATACTTTTCGTTATCCTTAATATTCTTAGCTGCAAAAAAAATAGCTCAAACACTTCTACTACAATCCCACCAGCCGCTAGCGGACAAATTGTTATTGATAGTTGCTCAGGTTTGTCAGGCGTTAATGAGAAGTGCACCTTGGTCACCAATGCCTCAGCTTGTACTGGGGCGAAATGCTCACATTTAGTCGTTATCTTTTCCGGTGGTGAAATGGGTTGTAAAAATGGTCCAGGTTATACATCCGCTTTACAGAGTTATGCCACCAATGGATATGCAGCTGTTTGTATTAATTATTTTGATACAGCAACTGGCTCCGGTGACGTTCCTTAAATTGATGAGGCAAGTCGTATTGATCTAGTGGTGAAAGAAGCAACTACTGGTACTTGGGCGAAATCGTATTGGACCGGAGAATATCTTTTACTTCAAGGAATAAGCCATGGAGCAACAGCACCGGTGATTCTTATGGCAAGAACCTCCCTTGCAAATGCAGCACACTGGAAG
>JBEIFX010000021.1:0-41765 GCA_040382195.1 Halobacteriovoraceae bacterium
CCGAGGTTGATGGCAAAGATGCATCATCTGAAGTATCTGACAATTGATTAGAATTTGAGTCAGGAAGAAGATCATTATTTTTAAAATGAGAGTCCTCCCTGGAATCCTGAATCACATCTACCTTATCAATCATCGTTGGCCGAGGAGGCCGCTCTTTAGATTCGTTATTTCTAGAAAGATTTTTTGAAGCGGTAGGATGGTGTGCCGGCCCAAATGGCTCCGCGCTAAAACCTGGGACTCCTCCAATACCAGTTACAAAGACCGAATATTGACCAAATTTTATTTCATCTCCATCTTTGATAGGGGCACTGGAAATAGTACCGCCATTCAAACTTACGACACCCATTTGACTCAAGCGCTTACATCTCCATCCATCACTGTCCTTGCTGAGCACAAGTTGATGACGTGAGATCAGCGGATCGTCAATCCTTATGTGGCAATCCTCAGATCGCCCAATGAAAATTTCATACATCTCAGTGTCGTCGCTAGTATCTAAAGTGACTTCACTTAGAGGTGCGTTCTGTTTTAAGACAACTAGTTTCACCGGTTTCAATTCCTAATTTGGATTCCAGCTCGTTAATCTGTTTAACTGCATTTTTATATCGAGGATCATTTAAAGTATTAGAGAGAAGTCTGATGATAGCACAATAGGAAATGATCGAATTCCTGTATTTCAAAGACTCCTCATCTCTCTGTGCATTCGCCGTAAAGGCTTCTATCTCTTTATCCAGCTCCTCTTTACTCTTCCGTAAATAATACTCTCCCTGAGAGTCTCCGGGAGCAATGATCAGCGCCAAATTAAATTCATGGATCGCGCGATAGTAGTTTTTTTCTCTTAGCTCGCGAAGACCTCTTTGATAGATCGCATTTAACTTCTCTTTCGTCTGTTTGTTGGCATTTGCTTGTCTCTTTTGAAGTGCCGCTATATACTCATTATTTACGTCCAGAAGATTAGAACTATCTTTTTTTAATTTTCTTTTATTCGATTGAGGGGAGTCATCCCAAAGATAGATTCCGGCAAAGATTAAGAGCAACACAAGAATCGGGAAGAAAGCCTTTGAGCCATCAGTGTTGGTCGTTTGCTCTTGTATAACTTGATTTTTCGATGAAACTTCCACCTTGGCGAATTTAAAAACTGTCTGACCAACAATAAGCTTGTCTGCTTCACTAATCGCTTCCTGTGTAATCTTTCTATCATTGATAAAAACACCATTTTGAGATCCAAGATCAGTAACGACCCAGGATTCTCCCACTTTCGTAACTTCTGCATGTTCACGACTTGCCTTCGTATCATTCAGCCTAATATCTGCTTTCTCCGAACGTCCGATCACGATCCGACTTCCAAGGAGTACATAGGATTCTCCCTTGTTAGATCCGGTGAGGCAAACTAGCCTAAAATAAAGACCTGCTTCCTTGGGCGATTCAAAATGTTTTAAAACAAGGACATTCCGTGCCATTAGTCAGTCCTCACAAAAGTTAGGTAGTATGCCTTTGCGAACTTGTCATTACCCATCAGCGCCGCAACATTGATAACAATCTGCTTTCCCCCGATCTCATAACTTTCTTCCTGGTGGCATCCATTATTGTTTGCAGATTGATCACACAGATCAATGATTGTCGCCGCAAGACCCTGGTCACGGGCAGTGTCAAGAATGCTCTGACCGCTAGCAGAATTTTCTCTTATTCCAACCAAATCTTCACACTCCGGATTTATTCGTTGAATTGCCTTGTCAGAATTTAAAATCATCACTGGACCTTGTGAGCCCGCCATAAATTCTTCCAGGGCCCTCACGTAAGGCCCCTCTTCCTCAATTGCTTGCATTTGACCTGATTCCGAGCTTTGAAGATCCCGGATTCTAGTAAGAAGACTATTGATCGTGTTCTTCAAAGGAAATATTTCCTTAAACATGATGTTAATCTGCAGATCCTTTTGACGACCTCGGAGCACTCTTTCAGTCTGGAGCCTCATATCCTGTAAAGGCTTGACGGTTAAGAAATAAAACATGCCGAAGAAGACGATTGCCACGAGAGCGGAAACAGAAAGGGACTCAAGGAAGGCTTTTGAGGTATTAGAGGCTTCCGTCTGAAGCGACATCGGCTCAAAAGTTAGAGCGATAATCGCTACCACGACATCACGACCAATATTTTTATCATGGGCCTTGATCGCTCGTGCGACCCTGATTGTATTACCTATTTTCTGAATTTTTTCCTTGTCGTGATTTTTCTCATTTTTAAAATGATTCAGAGCTTCGACAGAAAATGCATCATTAACAATTGTGTTTAGTTCGGAAACAGGACGATAAACTCTTCCCTCGAAGTCGAAGAGTTTATAACTTTGAACACCTTCGGAGTCTTCTTCCAGAAATCCAGTGTAAATCTGATCAAGATTTTTATCCCTAAGGAACACGTTATTTAGCCTATCGACCTCTGCAGCATATTGTTTCGCTCGAAGCCCCACCTCTCTTAGCAGGAGACGACGACTATCACTTAAAATCGGTACAATCGTAAGAGAAATATTGATGACAATGAATACAAAAAGAAGAAATCCAATAAGCGCAGACCATTCATACTGCTCATTGAAGCTATAGAGGATAGGCATGAATTTGTTTTTGAAAAACCAAAGTGGCTTAGCAAAGAGGCTTTCAGGCATGGGCTCAAGTTCGTCCATGTCCTGATAGTCCTCATCATCACCCGATTTCTGAACTTTTTTCTTGATAATGATCTTTTTTTCAAGGACGTACACGACCTGAAAGATGAGATTCGGGAGAGCGATTTTATCTCCATCTTTGATAGTTATGCGTTTAATGATTTTACCATTAACTATCGTTCCGTTGGAACTATCTAAATCTTCTACGTATGCAGTTTCTCCATTCACAGTCACTTTCAGATGTTTTTTTGAGACCCCATCTGTCTGAATGACCACATCACATTCGCTCGCTCTGCCGATGATATTTTCACCCTCTTTTAAAACAAACTCCTTCCCCCTGAGTCTTCCACCAACAACAACGAATTTAAACATTCCTGACCTCCAGCACATCACCCTCTTTTATTTCAGAGGGTAAAAGCCCCGCAGGAATTTCAAGTGTCTTGCGTGAACGGAAGAAGAACCCAGTATGTCTCCATGGCCGCAAGTTTCGATATATTTTTAATACTCGAAAATTTTGATCCATAAATACGACATCAAGTGGAAATTGCATGAAAAAGGTATGAATAGATATTGCCGGCTCAAAGATTATGGCCGGTGTATGAGGGCTAGAGCGGAACATGTATCCTAGAAGTCGATCCAAGAAGTTATCTGCCACCGAAAAGCCTTTCACTATCACTTTACCTTCATGTAATAGTTCTTTCATGCTCTTCCTGATATCATCTTGAGAACCATTGGTGCGAAGATCGCCACCAAGACCGCTGGCAAGATGAAAAAAACCATCGGAATAAGAATCTTCGTCGCTGCCGTTGCTCCAAGCTGCTCAGCCCTAGAACTTCGCTTTACTCTTAGCTCATTTGATAGCTGTTTCAGAAGCGGTCCAATAGAAGCTCCCACGGAATCGGCCGCAATAAGTGTTGCACAAAAGGAATTGATCTCTATGACATTAACTCTCCAACCAAGTTGACGAAGGCCGTCTGCTCGAGAGGAACCGATTTTTGTTTCTTTAATCAATGTTTCAAACTCTTCAACGAGCGCCCCCTTTGGAGCTTTATCGATGACCCTTTGAATAGCGGCCATGAAATCCAATCCTGCCTCCACTGAGAGGGCCAGCATATCGACAATAAAAGGCATTGCTCTAAGAACTTCCTCTTTTCGTTTGCTGATCATTCCACTTAACCAGAGGTTCGGGTAAAAAAATCCAACAAAACCCATGAGCGGAGTGATGCTCAATGACCAGTCACTTTCCGTGATGTACCTTGCGGCGAGAAAAGCAAATGGTCCACCGATAATCATAAAAAATTTAAGTGCTACGAATTCTTCCGGTGACATTTCTTTTGTCAAACCTGCATTGGCCAATTTTTGACGGTACTTAGTTCTGAAATTTTGCTTGTGTTTGGAGCTTTGAATAATAGGCAGAAAATATCTTTTATAGAATGGTCGGGTTACTTTTAAAAAAAAGACCTGACTTTTTATTTTTCCGGAATTCTCGGCGTCTTCCAAGGCTTCTTGAGTCTTAAATTTATCTTGGTCCTCCATGAATACCCGAACGATGAGGAAGATCGCAATAAATATTAAAACCAGAGGGGAATATAAAAGGATATTGTTCTTTTTCTTAAATTGTTTTTCTTCATTTGAGCCAGATCGGATTAATGCAAAGTTCGTTCCCCCTGATGGGATTAGCACACAAGAAGCTTTTGTGAGACCAGCAGCTTCGGGATTTGTAGTAATATTGTTATATCTGTTCAAATCATCCTGACTTATTTTTTCCAGCATGAGAGCAGAAGTTCCCTGAGAATTAAGAAAGATTTTATCTGGAAGCCAATGGTTAGTTCCGGGGCTCACCGAAAGAGAAGTATTTGGAACAAAAGCTGAATTACCACCTCCGTATGTGACTGCGTCAATGAAGACGGTACACTCCTTCTGCGGTTTATTTAGAATCGAGATAACCCTTAGTTTTCCAAGCTCACCATCGACTGTTTGGTAAAAATAAATCGCCTCTTTTGACAGGGAACTCAAGAGAATCGGCTTATTGCTAAACTTTTTCTCCCCTTTTTTTCCTTTTACTTTTTCAATACTGTCATAGATACATTGCGTCCCGATATCCACAAAATCTGGTGGACAGGAGGATTGACTCCAAGCACTTATGCTCAGCACACACCATGCAACATGAAGCAGTACGCTTAAAGCTCTCATAGACCTCTATTCCATCATAAGACTACTTTAAGAGTATCAATAAAATCGTAAGCGACGGTAATTTCAAGAAAAGGGAAAAAAAGTTCCGGTCCAGATACAGGTCCTAAGCCTTGGAAGTCTTGGATGGTCGGACCTGTTCAAGAACTTTATAAGCGATGGAAGAATTAAATGCGTCAACTATTTTAGGAATATAAATAGGTTGGTAGCTGGATAGATATTCCTTTTTTGTCCTCTCAATACGACGAATTTTGTCCAGAATCATTTCTTTTTGAAGGTGACGCTTTTTAACGACCTCTCTTAGGGACATTAAGGTCCTGTGAGTATGATCCATAGAACGATACATCACCATATCGGCCCCCGCGCTAAGGGCCATCACTCCAGCCTCATCTGGACTAAATCGATCTGAGATTCCTTTCATTTCCATTTCATCAGTAATGATCAAATTTGTGAATTTTGTTTCATCACGAAGAAAACTATAAGCCTTTGGGCTCAGGCTTGTTGGAAGCTTTTCATCTAAAGATTCAACTACAAAGTGTCCCATCATCATAAACTCAACTCTTGACTTGGAAGCTTTTATAAAAGGAACAAGTTCTCTTTGCCGAAGTTCTTCGAGAGAGGTTTTAACGAATGGGAGATCAAAATGCGGATCCTTGGTCGTGTCACCATGACCTGGAAAGTGCTTAGCACAGGAAAGGACTCCGTTGGTTTGAAGGCCTCGGACAGCAGCACTGATAAATTTTTCAACCGCCTCTGCATGAGTTCCAAAAGCACGGTCGCCGATAACCTTATTTTGTTGATTCGATAGAATATCACAGCAGGGGGAGAAACTGAGATTAATTCCGCACGCACTCAGCTCCTTTCCCATTACTTCGTGTACCTCAAAAATCAGCTTAGGAGAATTAAGTCCGGCCATATCCATCATCGATGGAAACTGGGTGAAATGTTTTTTAAATCTAATAGCTCTTCCTCCTTCATGATCAACGGCAATAAAGAGAGGGTATTCGTCTCGAAGTTTTTGAATAGAATTAACTAGCTCTGCCAACTGGGCCGGATCTTCAAAATTATGAGTGAAAAGGACGATTCCTCCCAAGTTTTCCTTTCTAATAAAGTCAGCCTCCTCGGGTAGAAGAGAGGTACCTTTAATTCCAGAAATGATTAACTGTCCGAAGTTATCCAACATGAACCTCACTCATCTTCAGCGATTTCCTCACCTGGGGGAGCTATGGTTATCCCTTGAGAAATCCACGCCACCTTCACAAGCTCAAAGGTCTTAGTGAACTGATAGAGGACCACTTGCCCCTCTACTTCAACAACATAACGGAGAAGACCCTGAATTTCTCCATCAAATTTTACTGTCGCCGGGGCAAAAAGTTTATTTCCGATTTTCATCAGAATGTCCTGAACGAATGGGTAGGACTCCCATATAACGTAGAAATCAAGCCGACGAGTTTTATTAGATAGGGCATTCTTTAAAAGAGAATTGTGATAAAGGCACTCTGGTAATTGACCAAAAAAGCAGAAGTACTTTCCCTTGGGAAATACTTCTTCTCTTGTTCCCTGCCATCTTGTTTCCGGCCCCTCAAGCTCAATCGAAAAATTCTTTTTTTTGGGGTTCAACTGCATTCTGGAGACATAGCGCTTCCCCTCTAGCCAAACGATATATTCTGAAGCCTCCGGGCGAACCGTAAGAAGTCGAATCTTTGAGTGCTGAATGGAACCGATCCTTGAAACCATGATAGATTTCTCTAGAACCTGTGTCTCACTCCCCTTGGGATTTATGATTTGATTCCTAGAGATGATTTTGTTGCCAACAAATTTAAGATCTCGAAGATAACTAAACCTCCCTCCGCTATCGAGGTAAGAATAGGTCATCTTGCCTTGCCTGGGCCCGCCATTTAAGAGGTGACCGGAACAACTCACGAAGAGAAATAGAAAAATAAATTTCACTTTATGAAATTCTCAAAGTCGCTGTTCATATCATTTTCCCGGAGAAGTTCATTGATTTTCTTGCCGAGAACGTCATCAATTGTAGGGGGAAGATTTTCAAAATGTATTCCCAGTTTATACTTTTTAAGTCCCTTCTCGCCTGTAATGTAGTCTACAACGTAAACAATCTTTACTCTTGGAATCGTTACCGTTTGATCCTTGAATACTAATGAGACGTTTTCAAAAATGAGATCCTTTTCAAAATACTCCACCTCAATTGGCCCCACATGAATCGCCATACCAGTGACGGAGAGATCTTGAATGCGAAGTTTGAGGATACCTTCATTATTTTTATCACCAATAATTTCAAGGAAACTTTTGAAGAGTGCCGTCTGATTAATTCTTGTCTTAAAATCGATCACCCTTCCATTCACGAAAGCCTTATCGAGATGAAATTCTGCCCATATTTCATAAAGAGGATACGCCAGAAGTCGATAGCTTGATCTTCGTTCCGACTTATAAAGAGGTTTCTCGAATTTCAAAACACAAAATTCGGATATGCTAACTTGAAAAATAACTTCGGCAAAAAAGGACATACCACTAAGGACAAAAGTACAAAGAACCTTTTCATCGGTCTTAAACTTTTGTTTTTTTGTATCAAGAACGATTTCCATCCGTTCTTTATGAAATTTCTGTGCTAGGAAAGTGAACTTTTCCTGCTTTCCTTTTATCCAAACAGTTACTAAACCATTTGAGGCTGCCAGAAGAGAAAGGCGACTGACGCATTCGGTGGGTGTTTGCTGGCTAAAATAGGGTTCGGCCATAGTCAGCTGAGAGTTGTCACCTGTCGAAGTAACGTGAGGGACTCCAAAGCCATTCCGCAACCCCTTACCACACAAGTGAGGGGATCTTCTGCCAACGATACGGGTAGACCTGTTTTTTCTTTTATCAGAATATCAAGATTTGCTAAGAGAGACCCACCGCCTGCGAGAATGATTCCGTTGTCAACAATATCTGCAGCAAGTTCAGGGGGAGTTTTCTCAAGGGAAATCTTGATGGCTTCAACAACCTCAGAAATGGGATCGGCCAAGGCTTCTCGAATTTCATCAGATGTTACTTCGATTGTTTTTGGTGCTCCAGCTATAAGATCTCGACCTTTTACTTCATAACTCTTTACTTCATCATCAAAGGGATAAGCGTTACCGATAGACATCTTGATCATTTCAGCAGTGCGCTCTCCGATAAGAAGAGAATATTTTTTCTTTATGTATGAAACAATTGCCTCATCAAACTTATCGCCGGCTACTCTAACAGATTTCGAATACACAATTCCGCCCAATGAAATAACAGCAACTTCAGTAGTACCTCCACCGATATCGACGATCATATTTCCAGATGGTTCAGTGATTGGAAGACCCGCACCAATGGCTGCAGCCATGGGTTCTTCGATTAGATAAACCTCCCTGGCGCCAGCCTGTTCAGCGGATTCTTTAACGGCCCTCTTTTCTACCTGGGTAATTCCAAAAGGGATACAGATGATAATTCTGGGTTTAATGAGCTTTGAACCATTAAGTGATTTTTGGATAAAATACTTAAGCATTGCCTGAGTTACTTCAAAATCAGCGATCACCCCGTCCTTCATTGGTCTAATTGCCTTGATTGACCCAGGAGTCCGGCCAAGCATTTCTTTTGCTTCTTTTCCTACAGCAAGTACCTTTTGCTCTCCTCTGAAACCCTGATGAACAGCAACTACAGATGGTTCATTGACGATAATTCCCCTATCTTTTGCATAAACCAGAGTATTGGCCGTGCCAAGATCGATGGCCAAATCATTTGAGAACCAATCAAGCATTTTTTTAAACATAGGTATCCTTTCAAAGAACTAGAAAAATAAGTTCGTCTCCACAGCTCAAGGCAATAATATATAGGGTCCGTAAGCAGAGGCAGTATAGGAAAATTTATCATTTAGGCCCGTTATGGACAAGAATTTAAACTTGAATCTATTTCCGATCAATCTCATCGGCTATGTTGAAATTGCGCCTGACCTTTTCCAACGGTAAGATGTGCTCTCTACCAAGGACCCTATTCATGAGTGATGAAAAAAATAAATTTCCCTCCACTTTCGTTTCCTCTCAATTCGTTAAGTATATTGACGCAAAAGAAATCAAAAGCATCATTGAAACACTTGGCAACACACTTTCCCAAAAATATCAAGGCCAGGATTTGGTCTTGATCGGTGTTCTCAAGGGAAGCATGGTCTTTCTCGCTGATCTGGTCAGAGAAATACGAGGGGTCAAGGTCTATGTTGACTTCGTTAAACTACAGGCCATCGGACGAAGTAAGGAAAATCATGGGACGATTGTCATAAGTAAGGACATTACCACCAATCTTATGGATCGAAATGTAGTGATTGTCGAAGAGATTGTCGATACAGGACGTGCACTGAGCTTTCTCAAAAAGAGGATTCTATTAAGTTCCCCTCGGTCTCTGGAGGTCGTGACTCTATTTGACAAGCCCTATAAGCGAACCGTCAATATTCAGCCTGACATGACGGGCAAAAAGATCGATGATCAATTTATCGTTGGCTACGGTCTTGATCTCGAAGACTATGGCCGGAACTTTCAACAGCTCTATTATCTTAAGTATCCAAATTAAAACTATGGGGTCTCATTTCCCTGAAAAATCTTTACGATCTCTCCTCGGGTTATGGCCATTGGGTTCATCCGCTTGAGCCAAAGACCATCCTTGAATTCCCAGTCTGTCGATAGGCCACGAATTTTACCAGCAGTCTTTAATTTAGCATCAAAATCATCTCGACTTCCGACGTCTCCAGATATTCTCAGAGTCTCGGCACCTAATTTCATCGCATCCAGAGACAAGACTTCAATAAGGCTTGCCGGCTTCCCATAAATCTCCTGAAACTTATCCAGCATTTGCTGGTTAAGATCTTTAGGATCATCACCCACAAAGTAAAGGGTCCCAAGATTCTTCTGCTCTTTAACAAGAGACTTGGATACCCAACTTGGTCCTCCTACAACCTTAATCCGATTAGCATCGTAGTAGCCCAGAGTGGGTATGAGCTGTGTCGCTTCATGAGGAAAGGTTGCAAGAAATACCCAGTCAAAATCAAGAACAGGGGGAAGAGTCTGAACTCGCCTTATGGTCGTTTTTTCTACTGAATAAACGTCCTCGAGAATTTTTAACTCCTCCGACCTCTCTCTTGGATATTTGAGTCCGAGAAAAAGTTGAGCAGAATCTCTGTAGTCATGAGTATTTTTAGGAAAACTTGCAACCGAAGTGACTTGAATGTTTTTTTGATTGGCCCGTCGCCAAATTTCATCAATATAGGATTTACCTGCTTCATTCTCAGGATAAATGACTCCTAATTTTGACCCAAACTTAGCAATCATTTGCTCTGAGATTAGGGCCTCAACCTGAGACTCAACTGACCCCTGGACCTCGATCAAATGATGATTTTTTTCCTCTCTCGGCAGATTTATTTGAGAAAGAGAAATAAATAGGACGCCATATTTTCTTGCCTCCAGGTACTCTGCCTTCGCACTTTCAGGGAAAAGTCCACCAATAATGAAAGAAACCTTATCTTCGCGAATGAGCTCTAGAACAGCTTGAGCAGCCTGTGCAGAAGAATCTACGGAGTCTTTGGTGTGAACTTTAACACTTTCATTAATGCCTAGGATCTTGAGTCCCGTATCAACACCACTTAAGGCTTTTTGGCCAAAACTTGCCTTTTCTCCGGAGAGAGGCAAGACCAGTCCAATATTCTGAGTTTCGATTTTTCCAGAATTTTCTAGTCTTAACTGAAACTCTTTAACGTAACTTTTTACCTCTTCTGATTCAACATATTCAGACTTTAACCACGACAGCACATCCTGAACACCTTCCTTATCACCATCAATATAACGTTTTTCTGCCTCAATTTGCGCCAGATGGGCGACCACTAAATTTTGAGTGTTACTGAATTCTTCAAAAAAAGAAACCTTCTCTTTCAAGGTTAATTTCTCAAAGGAAGCTTTTAAAGATGCATAGTAACCTGACGTTTGGATCTCAGAAAATAATTTAATTGGACTCAGGAGGATAACAATCGACTCAACAATCAAAAGATCATTTTGAAATTTCGTTGCATAGGCTAGATTGATTTGAGCATATTTAGGTTGATCCGCCTGAGGAAGTTCTTTACCATCGATTTTTTCCAATCTCTCCTTTAATTCACTAAACTTATTCAGCTTGAAAAAACTACTCGCCAAATTAAGTTGGACTTGATGATAAAAATTCGTATCAACAGGAGTATACTTTTCAGCAACTTCGAAATTGAGAACTGCTTTCTCAATTTCGCCGAGATTGAATAGGATGACCCCTTTAAAATTATACTTCAAAGCCTTTTCAATCGGAGTAAGTGTGTTATCTCCAAGCTCTGCTAACGCACTAATCGCCTGTCTTTGCTTGTTGAGTTTCAAAAGCTCTCTAGATTCATCTAATTTTTTTAGGACAATCGAAGAGATCTTTGATTCATCTATTGTCTTGGTTGTTTTTACTTGAGAACAAGCGGCTAAGACTAGCAACATCATCAGGAAAATTCGCATGGGTTCCTCTAGATCAAAATGATGTATGATCTTAACCTTGAAGAAAAAAAATGTCTCTTTTAAACGGTCAGGGCAAACTACACCCTGACCTAATTTAATTACTGAAAAAGCTCGCGAACGCGCTCGAAGAAGCCCTTCGTCATGGGGTTTGAAGTATTTTGCTCGAGCTCGGAAAGGCGATGAAATAGCTCCCTTTGCTCCTTGCTAAGCTTGGCCGGAGTTTCGACATGGATAGTTATGATCTGATCTCCTAATCCATAGCCTCCTAGTTTGGTAATTCCCTTGTTTCTTAGCTTCATTTTCTGACCAGCTTGAGTTCCTTCCGGTATTTTCATTGACACTCGGCCGCCGAGAGTCGGCACTTCAACCTCTGCACCTAAGGCTGCTTGTGAAAAAGAAATAGGGACTTCACAATGCACATCATATTCTTCCCGTTTAAAAAATTCGTGGGGCTCAATGTGAATAAGGACATAAAGATCTCCCGCTGGCCCCCCATTAGCTCCAGCATCACCTTGACCAGAAAGCTTCAAACGCTGACCTTCATCAATACCTGCAGGCACTTTGACACTGAGTTTTTCTCTCTTTTTTGTTCGACCGCGACCATGGCAAGTCTCACAAGCGTCCTTAATAATCTGACCCGTTCCATGACACTTCGGACAAGGCTGAGCAATCGTAAAAAAGCCTTGCTGCCTTCTTACTTCTCCATGTCCGTGACACATGTCACAGGTGGAGGGACCAGATCCCTTTTTTGCTCCGGTACCATGACAAGTTTCACAGGAAATAGAACGGTTGATTTGTATTTCTTTCTCAACTCCAAAAGCAGCTTCCTCAAAGGTCACATGCATTTCAGTCTGAAGATCATCTCCGGCCTGAGCGCGAGCACGTCTGCGACCGGTGGTGCCCCCGCGACTTCTTTGACCACCTAGAATGTCTCCAAATATATCTCCGAAAATATCGCCAAGATCACCAAAGTCCCCTGAAAATCCACCTTGGAATCCGCCTCCACCTCCCATACCTTGCTCAGCAGTATGACCCATCCGATCATACATGGCCCTTTTTTGATCATCCATCAAGATATCTGCTGCGTGGGAAGCCTCTTTGAATTTCGCCTCAGCTTCTTTATTGCCTGGATTTTTATCCGGATGATATTGCATAGCGAGCTTACGGTACGCCTTCTTTATTTCATCTTTCGATGCTGTTTTTGAAATTCCTAAGACCTCGTAATAATCTCTTTTATCACTCATACAAAATTATCCATCAGAAATAAAAGCCCCTCATTGCTGAGGGGCCTATGAAACATCTATTCTGTCGATTACACTTCTTTGTAATCTGCATCTACCACATCTTCCCCATCGTCTTTTTTGCCAGATGATTGCTGGCCTTGGGCCTCCTGTCCACCACCTGAAGCGGTACTGGCTCCAGCGTCGGTTCCTTGATACATGAACTGGGCAACACTATGAGCGACATTTTGAAGTCTTTCAGTAGCTGCTTTAATTTCGTCCAAAGACTCTGAAGTGAGTTTTGTTTTTGCTTCACTTATTGCTCCTTCAATTTCAACTTTCTTGTCCGCTGGAACCTTGTCGCCAGCATCTTTAATCGCTTTTTCTGTTGAAAACACCAGGCTGTCGAGGTTGTTTCTCGCATCAACAACTTCACGACGTTTTTTATCAGCATCACGATTCTTCTCAGCATCGGAAACCATTCGCTTAATCTCATCTTCGGTTAGACCGGAGTTCGATGTGATGACAATGTTTTGAGACTTTCCTGTCGCCTTATCGGTTGAAGTAACGTGAACAATACCGTTGGCATCAATGTCAAATGTCACTTCAATTTGTGGTACACCACGTGGTGCCGGAGTAATACCGGTCAGATCAAAGCGGCCTAGAGTTTTATTATCTGCTGCGAATTCCCGTTCTCCCTGTTGAACATGGATTGAAACTGCAGGCTGATTATCAACTGCGGTAGAGAAGATTTGGGATTTCTTGGTTGGAATCGTAGTATTCTTCTCAATGATCTTAGTAAAAACGCCTCCAAGAGTTTCAATACCTAGGGAAAGCGGAGTAACATCAAGAAGGAGAACGTCTTTCACGTCACCACCAAGAACACCTCCCTGAATCGCAGCGCCAGCAGCAACGACCTCATCCGGATTCACTCCTCTGTGCGGCTCTTTAGCAAAGATCTCTTTAACTTTCTGTTGAACGATTGGAGTTCTTGTCGCACCACCAACAAGGATCACATCTTGAATCTCTGTTAAAGCAAGACCTGAATCCTTAATCGCAGTCTTGCACGGAGCAACAAGTTTCTCAATCAAATCACCAATCAACGACTCAAACTTGGCCCTTGAGAGGTTAAGATTTAAGTGCTTCGGACCTGTGGCGTCCATTGTAATAAAAGGAAGATTGATATCAGTCTGAGTCACGGAAGAAAGCTCATGCTTAGCTTTTTCCGCCGCCTCTTTTAAACGTTGAAGTGCCATCTTGTCATTTCTTAAATCGATCGACGTTTCTTTTTTAAATTCATCCGCCATCCAGTTTATAATACGGTAGTCGAAGTCTTCTCCGCCAAGGAAGGTGTCTCCATTTGTAGCCTTGACTTCAAATACACCGTCGGCGGTAATTTCAAGAATTGATACGTCGAACGTACCTCCTCCAAGGTCAAAAACTGCAATATTTTTATCTTTCTTAACATCCTGACCATAGGCAAGTGCAGCGGCTGTAGGCTCGTTTATAATTCGCTTCACATCAAGGCCAGCAATTCGTCCAGCATCTTTGGTTGCCTGTCTTTGAGCATCATTAAAATAAGCTGGCACTGTAATCACAGCCTCTGTCACCGGTTGACCAAGGTAGTCCTCTGCTGCTTTTTTCATTTTCTCAAGAACTTTGGCAGAGATTTCTTGAGGAGAGTACTCTTTACCATCAACTTTTACCCAGGCATCACCATTTTTATTGGCGAAAATTTCAAAGGGAGCGACTTGCTTAAAATGGGCCACTTCAGCATCGGTAAATTTACGTCCGATTAATCGCTTAATTCCAAAAAGAGTCTTGTGCGGGTTTGTTACGGCCTGACGTTTTGCCACTTGTCCAACAAGGTTTTCACCGTTGCTAGCAAAGCCTATAATTGAAGGAGTCGTATTGTGACCTTCAGCATTTGGAATAATTTTGTATGTTCCGTTTTCCATTACGGCCACACATGAGTTTGTGGTTCCTAAGTCAATTCCGATAATCTTTCCCATATTGTTCTCCTTATTTCTAATTTAAGTTATTTCTTATTAAAATTATTGTTTATCGCTCGCCACGACAACCTTTGACGCCCTCAAGAGACGACCACTCAATGTATAGCCTTTTTGAAACTCTTTTATAACTTGGTTAGGCTTGGCACCTTCTTGATATTCCTGCGCTAGCGCTTCATGGAAGTTTGGATCAAAATCCTTACCAATTGATTGAACTGTTGTTAATCCGTGCCTTGCTAGTGTTTCCACAAACTGTTTCTGAACCATGTCTATGCCAGTTACGATATTTTTGATTTTGGGATCTTCATCATGTTTTAACATCTCTATCGTGCGCTCAAAGTTGTCTATAACCTGAATGAGGTCAGAAAGGACCCGCTCGTTACCAAACTTAATGAGGCTTTCTTTTTCTCGCTCCATCCTTTTTCGATAATTATCCATTTCAGCAGCAACGTAAAAATATTTTGCTTTATAGTCGATTTCTTCCTTTTTTGTCTGAGTTTCCTGGTTTTCAGAAGCCTCCACCTTTTCTGTCTCTTTTACTTCTTCAGTCTTTTCGTTTTGGTTTTCCATTTTCATCTCTCAGAGTTCAGTTGAATATAGTCTTAAGATGGGCCCAGTTAAATAACTGTCAATGGCGGCAAGCGGAAAAAGAATCGTTTTTCACCGAGTGCAACTAAATCGAATATAATTCCAGTGGCTTAACGATTGCTGAACGTTCTCGACTTTAATTTTTCCATACGAAAAATATCATCCATTAAAGAGTCCAGCATCAAAAAGCCAAGGGACGTGAGTTGAATTCTGCCATTTTCCGATAGAGCGTAATTCTTATTTTTCCAATCTATTAATAGATCATGCCACTCACTTCGCATGGGTATTCCTTGAGAGGTCCGAAGATTTAGGTATTGATATTCAAGCTCTAGTTCTTCCTTACCTAACCTTTCGATTTCCACTTGTGGCTCCAGTACTTTCCATTTATAGCGCAGAGCTCCTTCCGCTCCCAGGGAAAAATAGCCAGTTCCCGTAGGGCCCAGGGCGGCAACGCTTTGCCCTCTCCAGTATTTCCAGTTGTGACGCGATTCAAATCCGGGAAGAGCGAAATTAGAGACTTCATAGTGATGAAATCCTTGGGACTTCAAAAAATCACTTACAAAGAGATATTCTTCTCTGATGAAGTCATCGTCTGGTATGTACTGGATATGAGGATACTTTGATCGTGCATTTAAAATATAAAGACTGATGTGCTTCGGTTGGTAATCTAGTAAAGTCTCCAGCTCTTTTTGAATGTTTCTTGTTTGCTCTCGAGAATAGGGAACTCCGAGCAAGAAATCCAGAGAGTAGTTCCATTTTTCTTTTTTTAATTTCCCAAGGAATGTAAGAGTGTCATGAACTGAATGCTGACGATCAAGAATTTTTAAAAATTTGGCATCAAGACTTTGGGTTCCTACAGATATGCGATTGAGCCCTAACCTCTGCCAAGCTTCCAGAAGTTCATCGGTCCATGTTCCGGGATCAACTTCCATGGTGAACTCCGCATCTGATCGCAGTTTTTTCGGTAATATCTTTTCAAAAACTTCTGCTCCCTGACTTCCCCAAAGTGAGGGTGTTCCACCACCAAGATAAACACTCTCCAGCTCTGTCCATTGGACACCGTGCTCATTGAGGAGGGCTTCATGACGAACAACCGAGGAAATTAAAAACCGATGATAATCCTCGAGCATTCCCTTTTCCGAAGAGAATTTTCTCTTGTAGAAATCGCAGTAGTTGCAAAGATGTAGGCAGAAAGGCACATGCAAATAAAGACTGGACACCTGAGTCATGGGGTAGAATTTCCTTCAAAAAAGTCACACTCCCAGAGATAATAGGACGAAACTTTCGAGAAGTCTCATCTAAGGAAAATATGAAAATTGATCAAGTAAAACTAGATAATGACCTTAATACCCTCTTTATTCATTCTCCAGGCTGTTCGGCCGGAAGTGTTCAGATGTGGTTCAGGGCCGGTTCAGCTCTGGAAAAAAATGATAACCAAGGAATCGCTCATTTTCTAGAACACATGTTCTTCAAAGGAACACCCTCTCGTCCCGGGCCTCAGCTCGCACATGACATCGAATCTTATGGTGGAGAGGTCAATGCATTCACATCTTTTGACTACACATGCTACTACATAAACACACCTAGTTTGTTTCTTGATCGCTCCGTCGACATTCTTCTCGATATGGTGGCCAATCCCCTTTTTGGAGAAGAAGACATTCCCCCCGAGAGGCAAGTTGTCTTTGAGGAGTACCGCCGTGCCATCGACAATCCTTCTCAATTTAATTTCATCCAACTTCAAAAAGCTTCTTTCACTGGTGGCTACTCTCACCCTATTCTGGGGAGAGAGGAGACCATTCTCAACTTTTCTCAAGAGCAAATTAAGTCATTTAGAGAAAAATTTTACAACTTAGAGAATGCTCTGCTCGTTGTTGCAGGAGACCTTAAAGAGCGCGGACAATTAGAAAAAAAAATTGGATCCTTCAGGTTACCCAGTGGGAGTAAATCAAACTTTGACCATTTTAAAATCAATCAACATTCTTCAGTGAGCATTCATGAAAAAGATATTCGTCAAGCGACCCTCACTCTTTGCCTTCAGTCTCCTGACTATCTGAATGGCAGGGCAGCGTCGCAGGATTTGGCGATCAATTGTCTAGCACACGGAGAAACATCCCGTTTATATCAGGACCTTGTGGCAAAGACTTCTTTGTGTAATGGTGTTGCTGGGTCGACGATGTACTTTTCCCACGGTGGAGTTCATATGGTGAAAATGAACTGTCCAGTTGAAAACCTTCCCAAAGTTTCAAAAATTTTCGTCCGAGTTATTCAAGATGCCGTGAAAAATGGTTTTGGAGAAGATGAGCTGACGAAGATTAAAAATCAGTACATTTCTTCAAAAGTTTATGAAAAAGAGTCTATTGAATCCTTCGCCTTTAGTCTGGGTCATGGATTTGCGCAATCCGGAAATATATTTTGTGAAGATGAATTTATTGAAAGGATCCGTGCTACCTCCGTCGAAGATATCCAGGAAGGATTAATTCAAATAATAGGTCAAAGTTCTCACTTTATACTTCAGGTACCAAAAGGGACAAAGACTCAACCCTTTGAGAAGGAATTGAAGAGCTGGCAGATTGCACTCAAAAAAGCCGGGGATATTAGAACTTCCAAGAAGGCGAAAGCAAATCTAAAAACTTCCAAATATGACTCCGCCGTCAAAGAAGTCGAACTTATGCCCGGAGTAAAACTCATCTATCGCCAAAATAAGTTAACTCCGACCTTTATCATGCACGCTTACCTTAAAGGTGGTCAGACTCTTGAAACGACTAAGACGGCTGGAATTCATCATCTTCTGAGTCGCCTTGTGACTTATGGTTATAAAGGAATGGGTTATGAAAAACTAAAAAATGAACTTGAATCACTCTCTTCATCTTTAAATGGTTTCTCTGGGAAAAATGCCTACGGATTAACCCTCCATGGACAGACAAAAGATTTTGAGAAACTTTCTGATCATTTCTTCGGGACACTCTTAAATCCAGAACTGCCAAAAAAGTTTTTTGATCACGAGAAGAAAGTGATTTTAAGGGCATTAGATAACCAAAAAGAAGATCCCACTAAGCAGGCGTTCAAGGCATTCTACCGGATGGTCTTCAATCAACACCCTTATTCTCTCGATCTTGCTGGCACTCCAGATACGCTTAAATCATTTTCTCCTTCTTCTCTCAAAAAACTTCACACTGAACACCTCAAGAACTCACCGATCGTTTTCACCTATTGTGGAGATCTTGATTATTCAGTTGTCCTTCATCAATTAAAAAAATTGCTCGATCACCTCAAGCCTCGGAAAGTAAAAAAAATGACGATGAAAAAGCCTAAAGGGGTCCTTGGAAAAAAAGAGATCCTGGACTTCACGAGGGAGCAAACACAAATCGTTATTGGTGTTCCAGCTTATTCAATAACTCAAAAAGAAGACCTTTACCTGAAAATGATGACTGCTCACCTTTCGGGACAAAGTTCTGAACTTTTTGTAGAAGTTAGAGATAAACTGGGCCTCTGCTACTCTGTTTCACCAATCCACGTATCTGCGTTAGAAGCTGGTTGTTGGGGAATCTATATTGGTTCGGGCCACGATAAGACTGAGGCGGCAATTGGTGCAATCCTTAAGATTCTAAATAATCTTCGAGACAATGGTATCAAGAAGGATGAGTTTGATCGCATCAAAACGATGATCGATGGGCAAAACCTCCTGGGAATCCAGACTAATGAAGACTATGCACAATTCTATTCCATCCCAAGCCTTCATAATCTTGGACTTGATTACGGTCACCATAACAATGACCTTATCAGGTCTGCGAACTACGAAGATTTTCAGAAGTTTCTTAAAAGATTCTTCTCAAAGAAGTGGAATATTATTCAAGCGGGGCCAAAAAAACCTAAGACACCTTAGAGGTTAAAGGCGGAACAACTCCACTAGCAAACATTTCCTGCTTAGACAGGGATTCATCTTTCATGATTTTTAAATAAACCGGATTCTTCTCCACTCCCTTTTCTTTTGAAGCGAGAAGGGTCATCAGGGTTGTCAGCGATCCAAAGCAAGTTGCAACAATCCCATAAAAATGTGGGACATCAAGAAACCTTGGGGCTACGCTGTTTAGTTGAGAATAGGCCATTTTTCCAAGTTGAGCATAGTATTGAGTATCTAATATTTTTTTATTAGTAGATTCAGAAAAGTACCCACAGACCATCAAAGACATTTCTCCAACCTCTTTATAAACTTTTTTTTGTTCGTCCCGTGGAAGTTGAGCCGCTTCGAGGAGTTTAAGTCCCAGCACTTTTTCCCGGACCTTGCCATCACTTGTTTCAAAAAAATCTTCAGTGAGAGCAAATTTATCTAATACATTACTTGAATAAAAGATCACTGATTCAGGGATTGGACAAAGGGACTTCTTATTCAATTCTGAAAGTCCCTCAAAGAAAAAACTCTTAAGATTAGTGGATAAGATAATCTTATTAGCGCTTGAATCATTTTGCATCAACTATCCCCCTGCTCTTATTTTAGCATATCCTGGAAATTCGAGGGAAATGTGCTAGGAATATTTTGCCCAAGAGGTGATAAATCATGAAATAATAGGGGGATGAGACGATTAAAAACTCTTCTAGCGATTTTCACTCTTCTTCTTGCCTGCCCTTTTTGGCGAAATATTGATGCCGTGGTTATTATCTCTCCCTTTGAATGGCCCTCTTCTTTGGCATTTACCGTGTGGTTCGGACTATTTATTATGGTTCCCGTGAAAATGCTCTTTCCAAAGGTAAAAAGAGTTATCCTCTTAGTCTCCTATTTAATTTATTTTATCTCTGCTTGGATAAACCCCTCTCTCTCAAAGATGGCGACCGAAAACCCCGAATTTAGTCATTGCGGCCCTCTCTCTTATACGGGTAGTCTTTTTTCGATAAGAAATTTTCTTAGTGAAGCATATGCTGATGATCTTGAGATCAGAAATCAGCTCTGCTGGCTCCGAAAACTCATCTCGAATGTACCAGACAATTTTGAAAATGCGGCTGAGTTAAATTTTTATTTAAAACTCACAAGAGACAAACTCTTAAAACCCGAATTTAAATACCGGGCCGCCTTACCATTAGTTGCCCTTCTTGAACTTCGAATTTTCGCCACAATTTTAGAAAGACCAGATAAGCAGTGGATGCAAGATTCATTGAATTTCTGGATCTCACAGTATACTTATGAAATTAGCGAAAGAGATTATACGTGGATAAACTGGCCTCATGCAGATTATATCAAATGGGAGTACGGTCTCATTGAAAAAAACTGGCAGAATCTGGTTGAAGGACTTACTATCCAGAAATAAATACCCCTAAAGCCTTTTTTTAAGCCTCGATCTCCATCATCAAAAATCCTGCCTCTAAAGCCTGCCCCTCTATGACGTTCACTGATTTGACAGTTCCTTCTGCTCCGGATTTGATTTCATTTTCCATCTTCATCGCCTCGAGGATGAGCACTGTTTCACCAACCAATACCTTGTCCCCTTCCCTCTTGTAGACCTTCACAACCTTTCCAGGCATCTGGGTAATAAGTGCACCCGCTCCGCCCTTATTAAGACCAGATGGCTTAAAGCCTCGATAAACCTTAAAGACTTCAGAATGAGAAACCAGAACTTCATTCACACCCAGGGCCATGAGCTTTTTCCAGGCAACACCGTCTAATGAATAAAAATGCTTTCCGGCAAGATTTCGGATGAAAAGTGTCGTTTTAGTTCCCTTAAAGGAAAACTCCAAAACCTTTGCTTCAGTGCCCACAACATCGAGGGAAAATTCTTTCATCTCTTGATTCATGAAATAGTATCTCATGCCTTATCTCCTTGCTGATTAAGCTCAATGGCTGCAACCTTGAGGATGAAGGCTTTTATGTCCTCTCTTGGAGGTACTTTTTCTTGAGGTTTTACGATGCTTATGTAGTTAGTAGAATAAACTCCCTTACAGAAAGTATCTTCAGCAAGAATTACTTTATGAAGAGCAATATTTGTTTTAATGCCATCAATTAAGAGACCATCAACTGCATTTCTCACCTTACGGAGGGCGACCTCACGATTTAAACCTTTGGCAATCAGTTTTCCAATCATGGGATCAAAATCAGGAGTGATCGTAAATTTTGGATATATACAATGATCGAAGCGAATTCCTTGGGGAAAAGTCGTTTCAAAACCGACAATCTTACCAGGAGCAGGAAGCATAGAGATTGGATCTTCTGCACAGATTCGAAGTTCGATGGCATGCCCCTGAATTTTAATATCTTCCTGAGATTTAAAATCTAGCGGCTCACCGAATGCAGCCTTAATCATGTTAGCAACAAGGTCAACGCCGGTGATTTCTTCGGTAATAGGATGCTCCACCTGAATTCTGGTGTTCATCTCAAGGAAGTAAAATCTTTTATCCTCACCCATAATAAATTCAACTGTACCAGCAGAGTCATAATTTACGGCCTTGGCACATAGAACCGCTGTTTCACAGATAGACTTTCTTAACTGCTCATCTGTTCCGATGAAAGGAGATGGAGCTTCTTCTATAATTTTTTGGTGTCGCCGCTGAATAGAACATTCTCGCTCAAAAACATGATACACGTTACCTTTTTTATCGGCGAGAATCTGAACCTCAATATGATGAGGATTTAAGATATATTTTTCGACTAAAAGTCCGGCGTAACCAAAGCTTGAAAGAGCTTCCCTCTGAACCGCCGAAAAATTATTTTTTATATCTTCTTCCGAGTTACAGGGACGCAACCCCTTACCACCTCCGCCCGCCACAGCCTTAAGAAGTATGGGATACCCAATTTCATTGGCGATTTTGATGGCGTCTTCGACAGTAGGAACTTCTCCCTCCGACCCAGGAACCACGGGCACGCCAGCTTTTTTAGCCATTTGCTTGGATATATCCTTCGCACCCATTTTATAGACTGCTGTCGGATTGGGTCCAATAAAGATCACCCCTTTCCTGGAGAGAGCTTCAGAGAACTCTCTGTTTTCAGACAAAAAGCCATATCCCGGATGTACTCCATCGATTTTATAATCATCGATAAGTCTCATGATCTTAGGTATATTAAGATAGGTCTCCTTGTTAGTGCTCCCTTCAAGATGGACCCATTCCTGACAGTACTCTAAGTGAGGCGGCTCTGTTTCATTATCAGTCCATACTCCTACAGAAACTAGCCCCAGCTCATTTAAAGCCTTTGCCACGCGAATAGCAATCTCACCACGATTAATAATTAAGACTCTTTTATCTTTCATAGTGGAATGTTCCCATGTTTCCGGTCCGGTCTAGAAACCTTTTTATTTTCTAAAACTTTTAAATATTGATAGAGACGTTGTCGAGTAATCTCTGGATAAATAATCTCGTCAATGTAGCCAAGCTCAGCGGCGCGGTAGGGATTAGCGAAGTTATTTTCGTAGTTTTCCACAAGACTGGCCCTCTTCTTGTTGAACTCCTCGCCTTTCAATCCATTAAGTTCATTTCTAAAGACGATATTTACCGCCCCCTCTGCTCCCATAACCGCAATTTCGGCTGTTGGGTAGGCAAGATTGATATCTGCCCTGATGTGCTTAGAAGACATGACATCATAAGCCCCGCCGTAAGCCTTCCTTGTTATAAGTGTGATGAGTGGAACAGTGGCTTCTGAAAAAGCGTACAGAAGTTTAGCTCCATGACGGATGATGCCACCATACTCTTGAACCGTTCCAGGTAAAAAGCCAGGGACGTCAACAAATGTGATGATGGGAATATTGAAGGCATCACAGAAGCGAACGAAGCGTGCCCCCTTTATAGAAGAATCGATATCTAGACACCCAGCGAGGAAGTTCGGCTGATTGGCCACAATTCCGACTTTAATACCGCCGATCGCTGCAAAACCAGTGAGAATGTTTTTTGCAAAGTCTGCATGCACTTCCAGAAAATGCTGATCATCAATCACTTCAAGAATGAGCTCATGCATGTCATACGGTTTTTTAGAATTATCAGGGATAAATTTTTTAAGCTTATTGTTGCTTCTAAGAACTGAATCAGAAGTGAGCTTCAAGCTGTGTTTAGACTTATTACAAGAAGGAATAAAAGCAAAAAGCTCTCTTACGCGCTCAAAGCAGTCATCCTCGTCGTCAGTTCTAAAGTGAGCGACTCCGGACTTTTCATTATGAGTGTGAGCGCCACCAAGAGCGTCTTTGGTGACCTCTTCGTGAGTAACCGTTTTGATGACATCAGGTCCAGTTACAAACATGTAAGAGCTTTTGTCGACCATGAAAATAAAATCTGTCATTGCCGGAGAATAAACCGCTCCGCCTGCACATGGACCCATGATAAGAGAGATTTGAGGAATGACTCCCGAGGCCTGAACATTTCGATAGAAAATTTCTGCGTAACCCGCCAGAGCGTCTACACCTTCCTGAATTCGAGCGCCTCCAGAATCGTTGATTCCAATCACTGGAATTTTATTATCTAGAGCAAAATCCATAACTTTACAGATTTTTCTAGCGAAAGCAGCCCCTAAGGCACCACCCCAACAGGTGAAATCTTGAGAAAAAATGGCAACCTGTTGATTGTTAATCTTTCCAATCCCGGTGATGACCCCATCACCCAGATACTTAGTTTTTTCCATTCCAAAAGCATCACAGCGGTGGACCACATACTTGTCAAACTCGATGAAAGACTCCGGGTCCAGAAGCTTTTGGATTCTTTCACGGGCCGTGTATTTCCCTTGTTCATGTTGCTTATTAATTCTGTCGAGCCCGCCACCGAGTTCAGCTTGTTGACTTAAGGCAGCTAGTTGATCACGACGTTGATCGTTGGTCAGCATTTGACCCTCCTGAAATTTGTCTGAAAGTTATACCTTGGATGAAATTCAGGGTAAAGAATGCTGCTTTGAATTATCCCAGTTTTTAAGGTTTATAACCCCTCGGTTGATCTCTACGTAGTGGCACGAGAGTAACCAAGAGCCCGGATTAAAATATTTTCGCCCCTCTGGCAGCTGGACCTCTCCCGGGTGATGTGTATGTCCAAAAACGACACAATCAAAGCCTCGTTGAGAAATTTCCCAAGCTGCATCTGCAAATTCAGGTGGCTCTCCAATAATGCCACTTTTCTTTGCTCTCAAATAAGCTTTCCATTTCTCGAACCTTATCCATGTTTTATAAAGACTAGGGGATATCTTTAAAAGAAGGCCCCCAAGATGAGTTAATTTCTCGTAAAGAGCAGGATGTTTTACAAAGAAGGGATCATAAAGATGACCATGCTCTATTCTCAACCTTGTTTTTCCCGATGTGACGTTAAGGAAGGGGCAGACCTTAAAAAAGCCCCAATCTTCAAGGAAGTTTTCAAGCCCAATGTCATGATTCCCTACCACATAATAAATCGAATTATTCAATTTATTGAGGCCTTTGATGGTGCGAACCACGTCAGGCATTTCCGATATGATCTTGGAGTAAGAGGCTTGGGCAATTTCTAATCCATCGCCATTAATGCAAATGTCATAATTCTGGGCAGAAGCCCACTTGATAAATTCCAAGACATATTTCGTTCGTGTGGAAAATGGATTCCCAAAGTGGAGATCAGAAATCACAACCATCTTTTCCGTATAAAGATTGGTGATCATCTCTCCCCCATCATCAAAAGAATTTCGTCGAGAAGGTTCTTTGGAATGTTTCCTTTTTGAATTAGATGAATGAGACGCTCGTTGGAGACTTTGATTCTCATGGAGAGGGCCTGAAGCATTTCAAAAGCAAAAGTTGGATCCCGCCTGATCTTTAAAAGGAATCCTCCTGGCTGAAGGATTAATAGCTTAGTTCTTCCTTGAGCCCTGGCCCCCGCGAATCGCTGACCACCTTGAAGAAGGGCCATGTCACCAAAAAAGTCCCCTCTTTTGAAGACAGCAAGCTTAAGCTCTCCTCTATCAGACTTTTTTATGATCTCAACCTCGCCCTCTTGGATGATAAAAAGATCTCTTGAAGTATCACCTTCATCAAAAATAAATTCACCGTCATCATAGACGGCGATCTTTTCATGAGTGACTTTAGTTTCAATAATTTTTGGCATAAAGGGAAAAAGATAAGGGGAGAAAGTTGTTCAGCTCTCTCCCCTATCTTTTACTCACCAGCGGCTCTTTTTTGGGCGCGCTTATCAAGACCATATTTTTCGACTTTCATTATGAGTCCGGCTCGAGAGATACCAAGCTCCTTGGCAAGCTTTGACTTATTAAACCCGCAGCGCTTAAGTCCTTCTCGAATCATGATGATTTCTAGTTCTTCAAGAGCATCTTTGAGTGAGCCATTGGTGTTAACTCCTTTAAGAAAACTACCTCCGCTCCCCCCTTGGCCGTGACCATGTGATTCCCCACTTTCGAGAATTCTTGAGGACAGCATATCAGGTGTAATAACCTTATCCTCTCCAGCGAGAACAACGAGTCGCTCAACTTCATTCTGAAGTTCGCGCACATTTCCCGGCCATGAGTGATCAAGCATTTTTTCCAGACACTTCTTCGAGAAGCTCTTCAGCGGGAGGCCTGATTCTTCACAGCGTTTCTGAATGAAGAAATCCATAAGAACTGGAATATCTTCCTGCCGCTCTCTTAATGGAGGAAGTGCGACATTAATCACATTTATTCTATAATAAAGATCTTCCCGGAACTCACCCTTGGCGATCATTTCTTTCAGATTTTTATTGGTCGCCGCTATGACCCTCACATTAACCTTTCTGGGCTGTGTAGCCCCAACGGGCATATAAGTTCCCTCCTGAAGAATCCGGAGTAACTTAACCTGCATAGATGGAGAGGTATCTCCTATTTCATCCAAAAACAGAGTCCCGCCATTGGCAACTTCAAAAACACCTTTTTTATCTTTAATGGCACCGGTGAAAGCTCCCTTAACATGTCCAAAGAGTTCAGAATCTAGAAGGTTATCGTTGAAGGCTGAACAATTCACAGCCATAAAGACCGCATCTTTTCGAGGAGAATTATAGTGTATCGCCTTCGCTACCATCTCTTTACCAGTTCCATTTTCACCCTGAATCATGATGGTAGATTCTGAGTTCGCGATTTTGGAAAGGAGATGATACACTTGCTGCATCTTTTTCGATTTGCCTATAAGGTTGTGATAGCGATATTTATTACCTAGTTCAGAATTAAGGTCCATAATCCGTGATTCGCGCTTAGATATCTCCGCATGAAATGTTCCAACTTCATCTGCTACGATATAGACTAGGTCTTTCATCTCACTATAAAATCTTCCAGAGAACTTTTTCACTTTAGATATGGCAAACTTTGCGTCTTCCGCAGAGATTCCGCAATCTATCATTTTTTTTACTACACCTTCCATTTCTTCCGTGGTTGATGTGTCTTTGAAATATGGGTAAGCAATGACAGCTCCACAGAATTCACCATCTACTACGACTTTATGAGAGTAGCCATAGGTTCCTGGGAAGAAGGCATCAAACTCGTACGTTTCTTCCAATGAAGAATTAAAATATTCAAAGACTTTCTCAACATCTGACTCTAGCCATTCATGGCCGTAAGAATGAGTCATTTGAAGTTTTAAAAAAGGTGACTTAAAGGAGTAACTTGGGTCCTGAGCAAATTGAACTCGTCCTTGAGAGTCGACATATAAAATATCTAGTCCATACCAGTTTCCAATAATTTTTTCGAGACTCTTTGTTGTATGAAGGTCCTTAATGGCTTTCCAGTCAATCATTGCTTCTTCTCCTGTAATCAATGTTCAATCCATGAACACTTTTAAGTTGGTCGTCTGACTTATCGACACTTTGTCACTTTTCTTGACAGAAGATTTGATGGAATGCGGATTTTATTTACAACTTGGTCGTGGAAATCTGGATAAATTCGTCAAAAGTTTGGAAAAACATGCTCTTACTCCACTCCTGAGGCCCTGAATACTTACGCAAAGTTCTCTTATCAGAGCTAAAAACATAGGTTTCTGGTACCCGAGTGGTACCATAGGCTTCTCGATAAACATTCTTATTATCAAGAAGCCAGTAGGCCTCGTGACCAGGAGGCAAGGCGAGTTTCTTCAGGTTTTTTTCTACTTTAATTTTTTCATCATTCACAGCAACTATAAGGAAAACGACCTTCTGTCCGTTATAGCGCCTTATGAGACCCAGTAGTTCTGGGAGCTCAGCTTCGCAGGGGGCACACCAAGTGCCCCAAAAATGAACAACCAAAAGGGCAACAGGGCCTTGGTAGAGATCGTGGGGATTAAAAGTCTTTCCATCCAGTGTCTCAAACTGTCCCCGAGGAAGATTCGCTAGGATCGCTTCTGCAGTTGGGGCCAGTTGGGACTCCAGAGTTTTTCTCTGATAAAAGCTGTAAACAAAAGAAGAAATGATGATGATGAGGATGATGAGAATTCGATGGAGCATATGAAAAACTAAAAAACCTTCCCAGAGTATAGATCCGGGAAGGTTTTAGATGTGATCGAGGTAATTAAACTATTCAACGAAAGCAATAAACGCTTCTTTAGCTCCGTCACCAACACGGCCTTCCGAAAGCTTTAGGATCCTGGTATAGCCCCCTGGACGTTGCTTAAATTTAGGAGCAACGTTTGCAAAAAGAGCTGCAACAGCTTCTTTATTGTTAAGTTTAGTGAAAGCAAGTCGACGATTGGCAATCGTGTCGTTCTTAGCAAGAGTCACAAGCTTCTCAACGAAAGGCTTGATCGCCTTAGCTTTAGTTTCAGTCGTCTTTATTTTCCCATGGATAATCAATTCCATGGCCAGACCCTGAACAAGGGCTTTTCTGTGTTGTGGCTTAACGCCGAGCTTGTATTTGTGGTTACCATGTCTCATAAAATTCCCCTAAATTAGAACGCTTCTTAGTCAGCGTGCTGAACTTGCTTCATAATATTGTCGACTTTCATGCCGAGACCAAGGCCCATCGATGAAAGAATCTCTTTAATTTCATTGAGAGACTTACGACCAAAGTTCTTTGTTCTTAGCATTTCGCCTTCAGTTTTAGAAACGAGCTCGTAGATATATTTAATATTAGCATTCTGTAAGCAATTGGCAGAACGAACTGAAAGCTCGAGCTCAGAAACTGGCTTAAGAAGTGCTTCGTTTGCAACTCCACCAGTTGCTGCGGCTGCGGTAGGCTTGACTTCTGCTGGCGCATCCTTGTCTTCGAAATTCAGGAAGACAGAAAGCTGATCTCGAAGGATCTTTGCAGAAATCGCTACAGCATCGACGGGATCAATACCTGCGTTCGTCCATACTTCTAGAGTAAGTTTATCGTAATCAGTTCTCTTACCAACACGGCTATTAGTAACAGTGTAGTTCACCCGGTGAACTGGAGAGAAAAGCGTGTCGATATAAATCCATCCTACTGGAAGATCGAAAGCTTCCTTGTTATCAAGAGCTGTGACATATCCTTTACCACGTGCAACTTTAAGTTCCATACGGATTGAACCGCCAGAAGAAACGTTACAGATAGTATGTTCAGGATTAAGAACTTTAACGTGAGAGTTTTCTTGAATGTCTGAAGCCTTAACCGCACCTTCAGAATTCTTCTCGAGAACAAGGGTAACTTCTTCTTTGTCGATGATTTTGAATCTGATCTCTTTAAGGTTAAGAATAATTTCAGAGACTTCTTCTTTAATGTTATTGATTGTGCCAAACTCGTGGTCAACACCATCAACCTTAACTGCGACAATTCCTGCCCCCTGAAGAGACGAGAGGAGAACTCTACGTAGAGAGTTTCCAAGAGTAAGTCCATAACCACGCTCAAGTGGCTTGGCAGTGAACTTGCCATAATTTGATTTAAGGCCTTCTGTATCTACTTCTAAAGCAGCTGGACGTATCATACCAGCCCAATTTTTACTCATAAATGAATTCATCAAATTCTCCTAGTGGCTAACGGTCACTCTGTTAAACAAACGCTTAGACTCTTCTTCTCTTAGGAGCACGACAGCCGTTATGTGGCATCGGACTCATATCGGCGACGGAGGTAATCCGAAGACCGGCAGCGAGAAGAGCGCGGATTGCGTTTTCACGACCAGCGCCGGGACCTTTCACTTTTACATCAACCGATGAAAGACCGTGCTCAGCTGCTTTTTTGGCTGCTTCCTGAGAGGCGACCTGGGCAGCAAATGGAGTAGATTTTTTAGAGCCTCTAAAGCCTAAACCACCAGCAGATGCCCAAACTACGGCATTACCTTCAGCATCGCTGATTGTAACAATCGTGTTATTGAAGGAAGCATGAATATGACATACTCCGTGAGATAAATTTTTACGAGCCTTTTTCTTCCCACCCTTGTTGGTAGCTGGGCCAGTCGTCATGCCAGAAGCTTTTTGTGCGTTAGTTGTTGCCATATAATCCTACCTTAAATTATTTCATTGCCTTGATTGATTTTTTACCCGCAATTGCAACCGCAGGCCCCTTGCGCGTACGAGCGTTTGTATGGGTTCGCTGACCTCGGACCGGCAATCCTTTACGATGACGAATACCACGATAACAACCAAGATCTTTAAGACGCTTGATATTGAGGGCGATTTCACGACGGAGATCACCTTCAACAGTGTACTCATCGAGTGCAGCACGGATTTGCTGAACTTCTTCTTCAGTAATTTCGTTGGAGTTTTTATCAGCGCTGATCCCGACTTTTGCGAGAACATCAGCAGCCACTTTGGGACCGACCCCATAGATTGCTCTTAAAGCAATGTTCATTTTTTTATTTCTTGGTAAGTCTACACCTAATAAACGTGCCATATGTTTCCCCTACTAGCCTTGTTTTTGCTTATGTTTTGGATTTACTTTACAGATAACTCGTAAAACACCTTGGCGTTTTACCACTTTGCAGTCTTTACAGATCGGCTTTACAGATGAACGTACTTTCATAATTAACCCTTACTTCTAAAAATGATTCGACCTTTATCAAGGTCATATTTACTAATCTCGATGACTACCTTATCGCCAGGCAATATCTTGATAAAATTCATTCTCATCTTCCCACTGATATGTGCCAACACCACATGTCCATTGGGAAGTTTAACTCTAAAACGCGTATTGGGTAAAAGTTCGAGAACTTCCCCTTCCACTTCAATCGTGTCAGTTGACTCAGCCATGCCCTTCCTAAAAAGTAAGTGACCTTATATAAAAATAAAAACTATAAGACAATAATTTTAATTCTGAAACGTCACACTTTTGACGAAATCTTTTTATAGATTTCCTCAACATCGGCTTCAGCATCTATCTTCATCAAACGACCAAGATCTTGGTAGTACTTGAGCACCGGATCAATGGTCTCGCTAAAGACCTTAAGGCGATTGGCAATCACCTCTTCCTTGTCGTCTGCTCTCTGTACGAGATTGGTACTACCGCACTGGTCGCATAGGCCTGCTATCCTAGGCTTTTTTGACAGAAGATTATAAATAGCACCACAGTCCTTACATGTCCTGCGATTGGTTAATCTTTCGACCAACCTGCTTATATTAATTTCAAAATACACCGCTATTGACCCAGAGCCCTTAAGAACCTTTGCATCGAGAGTCTCGGCTTGAGCTATGTTTCTAGGGTAACCATCAAAAATATACTGGAATTGCTCAAGATTAATATTTGCTTGAAGCAATCTTATAACCAGCTCATCTGACACTAGCTGGCCAGCATCCATTACTTTTTTAACTTCTAAACCAAGTGTCGACTGTTTCGCAATTTCTGAACGAAGTAGATCGCCAGTCGAAATATGCTTAAGTCCCTTTTCCGCCACAAGCTTAGTGGCCTGAGTTCCTTTTCCGGACCCTGGAGCTCCAATGAGAATCAAATGTGACTTCATCAGAACCTTTTAACCCCAGAGTATTTACCCTTTACTTTATAGGCAGTGTCAAGTCTCTGAGAAATCATAAACCCCTCTGCCTGAGCCATTGTATCTATGGCGACCCCGACGAGAATAAGAAGAGAAGTTCCACCAAAATAAAATGGTACTTTTGCGTAGTTGAAGAGAATTGCAGGCATAATACAGATCATTGCTACATAAATTGCACCAACTAAAGTAAGGCGACTGATGACTTGATTTAAGAAATCAGCAGTTTGCTCACCTGGACGAATCCCTGGAATGAATCCACCATTTTTCTTTAAAGATTCAGATACATCGTCGGTCTTGAACTGGATAGTAGAATAAAAGTAGGCAAAGAAAATGATGAGTCCTATAAAGACGCAATTGTATAGCATCTTACCTGGATAAAATAATTGCTCAATGTTGGTAAAATAATTTTTCAGGGGACTATCTTGTGGAATGAATTGAGAAATTGTTGTTGGGAAACCAAGCAATGCACTTGCAAAAATGGGTGGCATGACTCCGGAGATGTTTACTTTAATTGGTAAATGAGACGTTTGGCCCCCAAAGACCCTGTTATTCACAACTCTTTTTGCATACTGAACTGGAACTTTTCTAAAAGCTCTTTCAACATAAATAATGAACCAAAAGGAAACAAGCATAATAGATAACACTATTATTAAATTAAGAACGCTCATTTCTCCATTTTGAAGCAATTGGAAGGTATCTCTGATACCACTTGGAATTCCAGCTGCAATGCCTGCAAAGATAATAAGAGAAATACCGTTTCCGATTCCTCTTTCTGTAATTTGCTCTCCCAACCACATGACAAACATTGTTCCAGCAGTAAGACTTATGACCGTTAAAAGTCGGAAGCTCAAGCCTGGATCTATGACAACAGGAAGTCCATTTGGAGACTTGATATTCTCAAGACCTACAGAAAGACCATAACCTTGGAAGAAACAGAGAAGAACAGTGGCATATCTCGTGTACTGAGAGATTTTTTTATGACCATCTGGCTCTTTTTGAAGTTCTCCAAGAGCAGGTATCGAGTAGGAAAGTAAGCTAAATATAATTGAAGAAGTGATGTAGGGCATGATCCCTAAAGCAAGAACGGAGAACCTCTCAAGGGCACCGCCAGAGAAAGTGTTAAACACGCTAAATAGAGAGCCTTTCATCCCATCAAAGAAGGAAGAAAGAGCTGCTCCATCAACTCCCGGTGTGGGACCTTGTGTTGCAACTCTGTAGATTCCAAGCATTAGAATTGTAAAGAAAACCCGCTTTTTTAGCTCTTCGAGCTTAGAAACATTAGACATCCCTGTATCCTTCCTTAATTAGGCATTCTCAACTTTGCCGCCAGCTTTTTTGATTAATTCTAAAGCTTTAGCGGAAAACTTTTCAATGCCTTTGAAGGTAAGTGACTTATTAAATTCACCCTTTGCCAATATTTTTATTGGCATAGATTTATTAATACCACTCAAGAAGCCCTTATCAATAAGCGTTTGACGAGTGATCACTTCATTCTCAAATTTTCCAGCAAGTTTTTCGAGATTAATAACAGCATATTCAGTTTTGAATGCTGCATTAGAGAAACCGACCTTTGGTAAGCGTCGGTAGAGTGGCATTTGGCCGCCTTCAAAACCAAGACGAATTCCACCGCCAGTTCGAGCCTTTTGACCTTTATGACCTTTACCAGCTTGAGTTCCTTGACCAGATCCCTGACCACGACCAATGCGCTTTATGTTTTTATGAGCGCCTTTGGTACTTTTTAATGTTCTAAGAGTTAACATATTCAACCTCTAAATTATTTAACGATCTCTAGCCATTGGATCATTGCTTTAATCATTCCTCGAACTGCAGGAGTATTCTCGAGCGTCTTTGATTGATGAAGCTTTCTTAAGCCTAGGCCTTTGATTGTTGCTTTTTGCTTATCTGTACAACCGATAACGCTTCTTTTTAGTTTCACAGTAATTTGCTTACTCATAATCCACCTTACGCTTTTGAAGCTTTAGCCTTCATACGAAGACCTTTCGTGTTTACTCCGCGAACGTTTGCTACTTCGTCCAGTGAGCGAAGATTTTTAAGTGCTTTGAAAGTAGCCTTAACGATGTTGTGTGGGTTTGATCCACGAACAGACTTTGTTAATACGTTCTTGACTCCAGCGAGCTCAAGGATTGATCGACAAGCACCAGCAGCTTTAATCCCTGTACCTTCACCTGCAGGCTTCAAAAGGACCTGACCAGCACCAAAGAGACCAAGTACTTCATGAGGAATTGTTCCATTCTCAATTGAAACTTTGATCATACGTTTGGAAGCCTTCATACCAGCCTTGCGGATAGCATCTGGAACTTCTTTAGCCTTTCCAAGTCCATAGCCGACCTTGCCGTTCTTATCTCCAACGACTATGAGAGCAGCAAAAGAAAAACGACGTCCACCCTTCACAACTTTTGCAACTCGGTTTACAGCAACAACTCTCTCCTCAAGATCAGGATTCAATCCATCCTGTGAAGGTTTCTTCTCCTGTCTAGGAGCACGTGCTGGGCGCTTGCCTTTTTTCTCAGCCTTCGCTTCTGTTTCATTCTCTGTTGTTTCTACATTATTTTCTTCGCTCATGGAGTCCCCTGATTAAATTTGAATACCGTTTTCACGGATTGAGTCTGCAAGTGCTTTAATCACACCTGTGTACTGCTTTCCGCTTCTATCGAAAACGGCTTTTGAAAGGTTGTTCTTTTTGAGCGTAGCCGCAACAGCTGCTCCAACTTTTTTCGCACCTTCTGCATTAGAGTGATCAGCAACCTTAGTCTTTCCGTAAGTCTGAACTGAAAAGAGTGTGGTTGACTTCACATCATCAATTGCCTGGACGCGAAGATGCTTGTTAGTTTTGGTCACACACAAGCGCGGGGACTCAGCAGAACCAACGACCTTCTTTCTGATTGAAAGTTTACGCCGGTATTCTTTAGCCTTTGTTTGATTTTTAATTTTTGCAGTATTTTTTCTCATAACTCACCTATTATTTTTTAGCACCTGTTTTACCAGCTTTTCTGATGATGGTTTCATCAGTGTACTTCAAACCTTTACCCTTGTAAGGCTCAGGCTCTCTGAACGAGCGGACTTGAGCAGCAACGAAACCAACCAACTCCTTATCACAACCATGGAACTCGATGACGTTTTTGTTAACTACAGCGGAAACACCTTTCGGTAACTTGTAGTCAATAGCGTGCGAATAACCAAGATTAAGAGTAAGAGTCGTGCCGGACACTGCAGCCTTATAACCTACACCATTAAACTCTAAAGATTTCACGAACCCAGTTGTTACGCCAGTAACCATATTGCCCAGAAGAGTTCTAGACATACCCCAAATTGCACGTGCAGACGTCGTCTGACTTGCGGGAGTTACATTAATTACCTTGTCGGCCTTTTCAATTTTAACATCCTTGTGGAATGTGTATGAAAGTTGACCCTTGGGTCCTTTTACGTCAACGGTTGAACCGCTAATCTTAACTTCTACTTTATCAGGAATGCCAATTGGCTTTTTACCTATACGTGACATAAGTTGCTCCGATTACCAAACGTTACAAATGATTTCGCCACCAAGTTTTAGAGTGGCTGCTTTACGAGAAGAAATAATTCCCGCAGAAGTGGAAACAACGCTCACGCCAAGGCCGGATAGGACTCGTGGCATTTCGCGGTAGCCTTTATAAACTCTTAACCCAGGTGTAGAAATTCTTTTAAGACCAACAATCGCTCCTTCCTTGAGACCGACTTTAATAACAATCTCGGAAGGAGACTTGGCAGCGATCTTAAAGGACTTGATATAACCCTCTTCTTTAAGAACGCGACATATATTCGCTTTAATTTTGCTAGCAGGAAGCTCGAGCCTATCAAGCCCAGCCTTGTTCGCGTTGCGAATTCTCGTTAACATATCTGCAATAGGATCTGTCATCATAAAATCTTCCCCTTCCTTACCAGCTAGCCTTAGTCACACCAGGGATGAGACCATTATTTGCTAGTTCACGGAATTTATTCCTGCTAAGTTTAAAATCTCTGTAACAACCCCGAGGTCTGCCAGTTAATTCACAACGATTGCGAACTCTAACAAGGCTTGCGTTTCGAGGGATTTTTTGAAGCTTCAGTCGAGCAGCTTCTCTTTCTTCCTCGGAAATTTTTTGATCAACTGCTTTCGCTCTAAGAACAGCAGCCTTCGGTCCATATCTTTTTGCGAGTTTTTCTCTTTTTTTATTTTTAACAACAGCACTTAGTCTTGCCATGATTCCCTCTTACTTGTCTCTGAAAGGCATGCCGAACTGTTTTAAAAGTTCTCGGCCTTCTTCGTTATTTGTAGCTGTAGTAACAAAACTAATTCCCAGACCTCGGATTTTATCTATTTTATCATAGTCGATTTCAGGAAAAATAATTTGTTCCTTAAGCCCCATTGTGTAATTGCCTTTGCCATCAAAACCTTTTGGTGAAAGACCACGAAAGTCTTTAACCCTAGGAAGAGAGAGGTTTATGAGGCGATCAAGAAATTCGTACATTTGTTCTCCGCGAAGAGTTACGAATGCACCGAGAGCCTGATCCTGGCGGAGTTTAAATGATGCAATAGACTTCTTCGCGCGAGAAACAACTGGTTTTTGACCAGTGATTGCAGCGAGGTCTGTAACAATGCTATCAACAACTTTGCCGTTTGAAACAGCGTCACGGGTTACGCAGTTAACGATGATTTTTTCTAGCTTCGGAACCTGATGGACATTCGAATATTTGAATTTCTCATTCAGCTACTTTTTTACCTCTGATTCATACAGAGCTTTTAATCGTGCCATATATGCTTACCTCAGATTACTTAATTTCTTGTTTGCTTTTGGAAGCAACGCGAATGATGTTTTTGCCTGCTTCTTGCTTAACCTTCACTCTTGTTGGCTTTCCTGATTTAGGATCCAAAAGAGCAACGTTACTGATATGGATGGCTTTTTCCATATCTACAATCCCACCTTGCTGGTTTGCTTGGTTTGGCTTGATTGCTTTCTTAACTAGGTTTACGCCCTCAACTACAACACGATTTGTTTTGAAGTTGATTGACTTGATCTTGCCCTGCTTGCCTTTATCTTTCCCGGCGAGGACTTGAACAGTGTCGTTCACTTTCAGCTTTTGCATTTTACCTCCAACACGCTGATCAGAGCACTTCGTGAGCGAGTGAACAGATCTTTGAAAAGTTCTTGTTTCTTAACTCTCTCGCGACAGGCCCAAAAATACGTGTACCTACTGGCTCATTATTTGCTGCAATAATGACCACGCTGTTTGTATCAAAATTAATATATGAACCATCTTCGCGTCTTACTGGGTAAACAGTGCGAACGATTACGGCTTTCTTAACATCACCTTTTTTAACCTTACCACCTGAGATGGCTTGCTGTACCGCCACTACGATAACGTCCCCTACTTGTGCACTCATATGCTTTGAACCGCCCAGAACTTTTATACACTGGACAGTCTTTGCTCCCGAGTTATCGGCTACGTCTAGGATCGTTTGTTGCTGAATCATAAATTACTCCACTACTTCTGAATTGAAACAAGTTCCCATCTCTTAAGCTTAGAGTAGGGCTTTGATTCAATAATTGTCACTGTTTGTCCAACTGAAGCTTGTTCCTTTTCATCGTGAACGTGATACTTCTTAGACTTGGTAACAAACTTGTTGTACTTCGGGTGCATCATTTTCCGCTCAATTTTTACAACAATCGTTTTTGCTGTTTTATCGCTGACAACTTCACCTGTAAGTGTTCTTTTAAATTTTGTGCTCATAATTCACCCGTCTTATTTTTTGGCGTTTTTTTGAGTTAAGAGACGGGCAATATCTTTCTTGAGCTCTTTCACAACATGAGCTTTTTCAGAGCCTGTCGTGAATTTATTGAACTTCTTGTTAAAAAGTTCTGCTTTAAGACTTGCGACCTTCTCGGTTAATTCTTTTGCGCTAAGTTTGGAAATTTCGCTGGTTTTTAACATAACTACCTCTACTAATCCAGTCTTATTCTTCAGACCCAGAAGCAGCATTAGCTGATTCGAGGTCTGCTTTAGATACGATTTTCGTTCTAACTGGAAGTTTATACTTTGCTAATCTAAGTGCTGCGTCGGCTGTAGCCTTATCAACTCCGCCAATTTCGAAAAGAATTCGGCCAGGTTTTACAACTGCAACCCACTCCTCAGGAGATCCCTTACCTTTACCCATCCGAACTTCAGCCGGCTTTTTTGTAAGAGACTTATCTGGAAAAATTTTGATCCACATCTGTCCACCACGCTTTGTTTCCCGTGAAATGGCGATACGAGCAGCCTCTATTTGGCGGTTTGTTATAAAACCACAGGTTGTTGCTTGAAGACCAAATTCACCAAAAGTGAGTGTGTTCCCCGTATGGGCCGCACCGGTCATACGACCCTTCTGCATCTTTCTATGTTTAACACGTTTAGGACTCAACATATAATACCTCTAAGTACTTATAATTATTTGTAAATCTCGCCTTTATAGACCCACACCTTCACACCAATGATCCCGTATGTAGTTTTAGCTTGAGCCGTGTTGTAATCGATATCAGCTCGAAGGGTGTGAAGAGGAACCTTCTTTTCAGCATATCCTTCAGTTCTAGCGATTTCAGCACCACCTAAACGACCGGCACACTTGATCTTGATTCCCTTAACCCCAGAGCGAAAAGCGGAAGTCATCACTTTTTTCATCGCGCGACGGAAAGCAACGCGTTTCTCAAGTTGTTGAGCGATGTTTTCAGCAATGAGCTTAGCTTCGGAATCAGGACGTTTTACTTCTGCAATGTTGAAAAACAAAGGGCAGTTTGTAATTTTTTTAAGGTCATTTCTGATCTTTTCAATACCAGTTCCTTTTTTGCCAATCGCAATCCCTGGTTTTGCAGAGTACACGGTGACTTTTACCTGGTCAGCAGTACGAGTGATCTCAGTTTTAGCGATAGCGGCTTGTGAAAGCTCGTTATCGATGTAATTGCGGATAGCCAGATCTTGTTGAAAAATATCTGCATAATTGTTTTTTACGTACCAGTTAGAGTGCCAGGTCTTGATATAACCTAATCTAAAACCGTACGGATTAACTTTTTGTCCCATTTTAGTCTTTCCCCTGATTATGCTTCTTTAAGCGATAGAGTTATGTAGCTTGATTTCTTGCTAATGCGATAAGCCCGGCCTTGAGCACGTGGCATAATTCGCTTAAGAGCAGGACCTTCATCGACCTTAACCATATCAATAACAAGATTATCTAAATCATACTTCTTAGTGTCTGCAGCGATGGCCAGACCGCTATTGATAAGTTTGGTTACGACAATAGCCGTTTCTTTCTTTTCGCAGAAACGAAGGATTTTGAGTGCTTCCTCAACTTTTTTCTTTCGAATCAAGTCGACAACCTGCCTAACCTTACGAGCTGATGTTCCAACGTTATTATTTTTTACGGTGATCATAATTTACCTCTTACTTCGTATCGCCGACAGCAGCCTTCTTATCAGCCGCTGTGTGACCGTTGAAGGTACGAGTCAGAGCGAATTCTCCAAACTTGTGCCCAACCATGTTATCAGTCACATAAACTGGGATGAACTTCTTGCCATTATGAACAGCGAAGGTCAGACCGATAAAATCTGGAACTATCGTAGATCGACGTGACCAGGTCTTGATGACTGTGTTTCCCTTAGTATTCTTTTTGGCTTCAGTCGCTTTCTTAAATAGATATGTATCTACAAAAGGACCTTTTTTAATTGAACGTGCCATTATTTACCCCTATTACTTTCTTCTCTTAACGATAAACTTATTTGTACGCTTGTTCTTTCTCGTCTTATAGCCACGAGTTGGAAGACCCCAAGGCGATACTGGGTGACGACCACCTGAAGTACGACCTTCACCACCACCATGCGGGTGATCTACAGGGTTCATGACCACACCTCGAACTGCTGGACGAATACCGCGATGGCGATTCTTACCGGCTTTACCAATATTCTCGAGCTCGTGCTCGATCTTACCAACTTGGCCAATCGTAGCTCGGCAATCCGCCTTTACTTTACGAAGCTCTCCCGAAGGAAGGCGAAGTAAAGCGTATTCCCCTTCTTTCGCCATGAGCTGGGCATAGGATCCAGCAGAGCGAGCCATCTGACCGCCACGCTTAGGATTAAGCTCAACGTTGTGAACGAGGGTACCAACAGGAATATCTTTCAAAAGTTTTGCGTTACCTGCTTTAATGTCTGCATTATCAGAGGAAATAACTACATCTCCTACCTTCAATCCAACTGGAGCAATGATGTATGCTTTCTCTCCGTCAGCATAAACCACAAGAGCAATATTACATGTTCTATTTGGATCATGCTCAATAGTCTTGACAGTTGCAGGGATATCAAGCTTTGCGCGCTTGAAATCAACAAGACGATACTTTTGTTTAGCTCCTCCACCGATGTGACGAGTAGTAATTCGACCTTGAGAGTTACGACCTGCTGTCTTCTTTTTGTTAACAAGAAGTGACTTCTCTGGAGCAACACCCTTGGTAATATCTCCTGACACAACCACCATTTCTCTTTGAGAAGGTGTAATTGGTCTAAATTTTTTTAAAGTTGCCATACTCTTAGCCTTTTACCTTAAATGCCCTTGAAGAATTCAATCTTCTGGCCATCTTGAAGTTGAACGTAAGCTTTCTTTGTTGAAGCTGACTTCTTTTGCCCACGACCCGCGCGCTTAGTCTTACCAGGAAGAACAGACGTTCGGACGCTAACAACTTTTACATCAAAGAACTTTTCTACTGCGCTCTTGATTTGGTTTTTGTTAGCCTTCGCGTTAACAACAAAAGAGTAACGATTGAAAGCTTCAGTCACTTTGGACGTTTTTTCAGTTAATAATGGTTTGATTAGCACATTTTCTAAGCCCAACATTTTACACCAACCTGCTAAGGAGTTTTTCGAAAGCAGCTTTTTCGATTATGAGGTTTTCAAACTTTACGGCTTCGTAAACACTGAATCCATCTACCGGAGCATATTTAGCTTTCTCAAGGTTACTAACTGCACGTGATAATTTCTCATTAACCTCGGCAGAGACTACTAAAGCTGGAAGAAGGTTTCTTGAAGAAAGTACCTTAAACATATCTTTAGTTTTACCACTAGATTCCATCTTCTCTACGATATGGAGTTTTCCAGCCTGATATTTATCGGCCAGAACAGAAGAAATTGCTAGCAACTTTGTCTTTTTATTAACTTTTTGCTCGTATGATCGTGGCTGCGGACCAAATACAGTACCACCTCCGGGCATAAGTGGAGATCTAGTAGAACCCTGACGGGCATTACCAGTCCCTTTTTGTTTGAAAGGTTTTTTACCGCCACCTGAAACAAGAGCTTTTGTCTTCGTAGCAGCAGTACCTTGACGGCGGCCAGCGAGAGTAGCTTTTACCACCTGATGAACGACGGCGCCGTTAATGGCCTCGACAGAGAAATCAACGTTGGCCTTAAGGGTGCCCGATTTTTCGAATTTTGTATTTAATACTGTTAATTCAGTTGTCATAATTTATTCCCCCCTTACTTCTTCACGGCTTTCGCAACACGTACGAAACCATTTTTAGATCCAGGGATTGAACCTTTGAGGAGCATGTATCCAGCTTCAAGATTAACTTCTACCACCTGTACGTTTTGTACTGTAGATGTTTCAACCCCCAGGTGACCAGGCAGTTTCTTGTTGGCGAACACACGTGCCGGAGTTGCACGACATCCAATTGAACCAGGACGACGGTGAAAATGTGAACCATGGGCAGCCGGACCACCCTGGAAGTTCCAGCGCTTCATAACCCCAGCGAAACCTTTACCTTTAGATTCACCAGTAACATCTACATAAGTACTTACTGCAAAATTTTCTAAAGAAGCTTCTTTTCCAAGAGCATCAGCAACCACTTCAGACACCTGAATCTCAGCTAGCTCTGAAAGATGCTTTTCAATATTAGCTTTCTTTAAGTGACCTTTAACGGGAGAAGTAGCTAATGACTCGCGCTTTTCGTTGAAAGCTACTTGGTAAGCAGTGTAGCCATCTTTCTCAGCTGTTTTAACTTGTGAGATCACGTTCGGAATGAGTTTTACAACAGTGACAGGAACGTGATTTCCGTTCTGGTCAAAGATTCTGGTCATGCCAGCTTTTATTCCGTAAAAAGCAGGCAGACTGACTTTTGAGTCTGACATTCGCCCTCCACAGCATCACCCTCTCACAGGGATGCATTCATGGTTAATAAAAAATAAACTATAACAATAAAAAGCGTTGAAGCTTTATACTAGTACTTGATTTCTACGTCAACACCAGCTGAGAGATCGAGCTTCATAAGTGAATCAACAGTCTGTTGGGTTGGTTCAACAATGTCGATGAGCCTCTTATGAGTACGCATTTCGAACTGCTCACGTGATTTTTTATCAATGTGAGGAGAACGGAGTACGGTATAACGATTGATTTCAGTTGGAAGTGGGATCGGTCCAGCGACACGAGCTCCCGTATTTTTAGCTGTTTGGACAATCTCCTGGACCGAGGCGTCAAGGATATTGTAATCATAAGCTCGAAGCTTAATTCGAAGTTTATTGGTCTTCATTAGCTCTCCAAAAAAATTTTTCTGGTCAAAATAGAAAAGAAAGGGGCCTTTGTAAAGACCCTTTCGTTATTTTTTTGACATTTTAAGCAACAATATCAGAAACCGTACCGGCACCGATCGTACGACCGCCTTCACGAATCGCAAACCGGAGACCCTTTTCCATTGCGACTGGAGCAATAAGCTCTACGCCGAATGAAGTATTGTCGCCTGGCATAATCATCTC
>JBEIFX010000022.1:0-40286 GCA_040382195.1 Halobacteriovoraceae bacterium
ATGAAGAGCGTTCGATCTTCAGAATAAAGCTCCTTATCGAGTTTCCAGGTGACCGAGATCCCAGACTGGATGTGGGCCCCCGAACAGACATCGATGAACTCCGGAGTGAGCTTTTCTTTGTTGTAAACGAGACTTAAAAACTTTTTGGGGGAAAAAGAAACATAAAGATTCTCCCCCGTAATCACTGCAAAGTCTTTAAAGGTTAAGGTCCATTCTTTTTTATCCACGAGGTCTTGGGATCTTGTTTTTTCAATCCCTTCAAAAATTCGGATTTCCGAGTGATCCTTTAGAATCTGATCGAAGTTCTCCCAGTCTTCCGGATGGAAGAGGCCTTGGATTTCTACCTTGTAGCCCTTATGGGTAAAAAACTCTTCCCCGCGCCGAAGATCCATAGATTTGGCACGGCCTCCGAAGTCGTGAAACTTTCCTTCTTTATAAAAGACGGCCTCTTTGGTCTGCGGAAGAATCTTGGCGTTATGGTGCTTTTTATAGATCTCCTCCACCGCACTTTTTGAGCGGAGCTGAAGCACGCCGAAGTCGTAATTTTCCTTAAGAGCATCACGGTTGAGAGGTCTCTCTGTGATCAGTCGGACTGATTCTTCAGGAGCCTTTCGTTTGAGCTCCATGAGCTTTAAAACTGCGCCTAAATCCTGTCCCAGAATCACATGCTGATAGTGCTTCTCGAGGGTCTTATCGGAAGAGGAATGTTTCTTATCTTTAAAGTGCTTTAATAATCCAAAACTCATGGAGTTAATCTTAAAATAAAAAACCCACTCTTACGAGTGGGTTTTTGTCAGATATCGAGATTGATTTTTTTGTTTATCTGATAGCAAGCTTATCGCCTGGAAGAATTTGGCGACGCTTAATGAGATGACTATTGGTGCGAATGATCGTACTCATGGGAACGCCCGTTCGCTGGGCCACGTGCCAAAGAGTGTCGCCTTTTTTCACAGTGTAAAAGACTCGTGGATTCCTAATTATTTTTCCCTTCTTCGAATAAGAAGCGATATCCCGACCATATGAGCGGTGACGACGGTTCCTCTTCGACGATTTCTCATAAATGTCAGCATAAAGACCATTTCGGAGAGAGTGATCTTCGCGGAAAGGAAGATTGACGACAGTATGGGCCGGAATTGTTGCATCGACCTCAGGGTTTAACTCTTCGAGAACATCCACGGGAACTTTGAACTTTTGAGAGATGTGACGGAAGGTGCTGGGACCTTTTGAGACGTAAGTCTTGTAGCTGTCAGCAAGAACCGAGTTTTTATCATCGTACTCATCCCAAGACTCTTTCACCCCCACAGGAATGCGAAGCGGATAGGTTTCAACGTATGGAGGAATCTGCCAGCGCACGATCTCAGGGTTGTAGCGCTTCACCTCTTCGAAATCAAGCTCGAGGACTTGGGCCAATTCATAAAGGTCAGAATTTCCTTTGACCATGATCTCTTCATAATCCAAGGCCTTCTCGAAATTAATCTCATGGAAGCCGAAGACGTCAAGATTCTTCCCAATAATGGCGAGGGCCATGATTTTTGGAACATAATTTTTTGTTTCCGGTCTTAAGTAGCGGCCCTTGGTGATTTTCCAGAAGTCTTTGGTGCGGTACATTCTTATGGCGCGAGCAATTTTTCCTTCTCCGGCATTATATCCAGCCGTGGCAAGTTCCCACGAACCGAAGAGGTTATGCAAAGTTTTGAGATAATTAGCAGCAGCGATAGAGGCTTTTAATGGATCTCTTCTTTCATCAACAAACCAGTCAATATTGAGTCCAAATTTTTTACCGGTGGCCGGCATGAATTGCCAAGGGCCCACGGCCTTGGCCCAAGAACGGGCATGATTCTGAAAACCAGATTCCGCCATCGCTAGATATATGAGATCTCGCGGGAGCCCATTGTCGGCCATGATTTTTGAAAGAACTGGAGCATAACGACCAGCTCTTTGGGTGTAGTTCATGAAATGCTTGCGACCCTTGCCGGTGAAAAACTTCACCCACATGGCTGTTTGTTTGTTCCAAGTCACTGGTATATCGAACTTGGTGTTCTTAAGACCCAGCTCCCGGGCTGCTTCCGGGGCGATTTCATAAGTTTCAGTGACTTTCGTGAACGTTTTTTCATGAGCACTGCCATGGATACAGCCAGAACAATTAGGAAGATCTTTTTCTATAAGTTGTTCTTGAACCCGATAGTATTCGGCTTGTTCGGCAACCGTAGGATTGTATTTGTTTACAGATTGACGCTTCTTGGTCTTAGGACTTGCACAGGCCGAGACTAAAAAAATAAGTGTCATCGGCAATAGGGCCATCTTATTCATCATTCATCCCTTGATCTTCCAGAAGTAATTAGGATACTCCATTCCTAATAGATTAATCCAAGCGATCTTACTCACAAAGAAGGCAAAATAATTTCGTCCCTGTGAGTTACAAACAAAGTCAAATCGCTGACTTAAACTCAAACACCACGCATCCCGACTAAAACAGTCAACCCGTATCCAAAGCGTCGACTCATAAAAAATCAGTGCTATGATTTGTCCATGTTAAAGCTTCTCTTCATCTTGCCATGCTTCAGTCTGATGTTTCAACCTCTAAACGCAAAAGTTGAATCACCGAATTATAATTTCGAACTTACGAGCTTGGATGACTTTTATCCTGGAAAGTTCATTTCAGAGATTGAAAAAAAATACGGCAGGAGTGAAGTGTTGGGAAAAGAAAGCGAACTCACCACACAGAAATTCTTGGTCAAACATCCTCGCTATAATGTTAGTGCGATCCTGCAGGAGAAAAGTGGTGAAGTTCAAGACGTCTTCTTTCGGCTCCCTAGCTACTTTCTCCACGATTCTTTCTTTCAATCATTAGTCAATCGTCTGGGAAAGCAGTCAACCTATAAAAAGGTGGGGGAAGAAGCATTCTACGTCTGGAACAAAGATTCTCTTCGTCACGTCTACAGCGCCGCCTGCACGATCACCTGCTTTCCAATCTTCTACGCCATCGAGAAGAGGGAAAACTCTAATGGACTTTTGAGTAAATTAAAAAAGACGACCTGGCCTTAGGAGCTTCGTTTCTTCGTATAGGGATTTAGAATGTTTGCTTTCTTGGCGAACTTCAGAAGAACAAAGGAAAGGACGATCATGGCGAAACAAAGAAACTGACCCATTGTAAAGTAGCTCAGGAAATACCCAAGTTGGGCGTCCGGTTCTCGGAAAAATTCAATAATAAATCTGAAGGTGCCATAGCCCAAAAGAAAAACAGCACTCACGACACCGTAGAAGCGCTGGCGTTTATGAACATAGAACAGGAGAAAAAAAAGAACGATGCCCTCTAGGAGACCTTCATAAAGCTGGGAAGGATGACGAGGAAAAGGTCCACCACCGGGGAAAACAATCCCCACCCAAGAATCGGTTACACGTCCATAGAGTTCGCCATTGATAAAATTTCCGATCCTTCCAAATAAAAGACCCGGGGCCCCGGCCATGGCCATGCAATCAGAGATTTGAAAGAAGCTTAAGTTGTGCTTTCGGGCAAATAGGTAAGTAGCAAGACACATTCCCGACAGGGCCCCATGGAAAGAGAGTCCTCCTTTCCAAACAGCAAAACTTTCAAGAAGATTCTCTGAATAGTAATCCCAATTATAAAAAACAACGTAAAACAGCCTTGCTCCAATAAACATACCAACAATAAGCCAGGTGATATAGCGGTCAATCTCTTCTTGGGGAAGGGGCCAAAATTTCTTGCCGGCCAGATACTTTAAGACAAAACCTCCGACCAAGAAACCCAGAACATACATGGCCCCGTACCAACGCACTTGAAGGGGGCCAAGAGAAAAAATAACAGGATCAAACCAATCATTCATGGAAGTAGCTTATCCAACGATGAATCCGAAGACAACTAGAGATTAGTCCGTGATTCAGTCACAGCATATGAGCCCTGGGCCAACCGGCTAAGGTCGAAGATGGACTTCTTCATTGCCGGTGTAATCCCCTTAAAACTTAAGAGGCAGGTGCTGACACTTAAAAATCCAATGAGATCTTCACGTCCCATGAGCGAAGAAGTAGCCGTCTCTTTATCTTTACGAATGATCTTTAAAGATCCTCCGATTTTCATTTCTCCACCGTTGGAAAAAATAATCTTTTTTCCAAGGTCGATGAACACGGCTTCGCCAAAAGAATGGGCCTGCTTCATGATAATAACGGCGTCATCTTTTGTGGTCCCCCAATAGGAAAGAACACCCTCATCGGCCAGGGCCTGAGACAGGAAGCGCACCAGCATCACTCTTAAGCCTACCATTTGGTCAGTCTGAGAAATTTCCTGACTCAAGGCGAGGTCCCAAAGAGTTTTGGCGTGAGGCATGGCCATGCTTCCCACCTTTCGGTAGGTATAGGCCACGGTGCCCAGTTGGAGCGAGATGGATTCGTGTCCGTATTTATCGAGGCTGCCTGAAATGTTTATTAATTGAAGTGCCCTTGGAGTGGCGGCCTGAACGGTGAGGATTTTAGTTCCCGACCGATGCAAGAGAATTTTTTTTGACTCAGAATCAGTAAGTAAAGTAAAACCCAGTTCCGTGACCAGGTGAGTGTGCTTTTGATGAAGTTCATCTTCTTTGAAACGAAGGTAGATGGGATAGTTATGATTTTTCTTTAATTGAAAGTAATGCCAGTTGGTTTTTTCCATTGAGACTCCTTTATCCAAAAGACTTATCGGAAAAAAAGAAGGTCTGCCTTAGCTTAAGAAAAATAACTGACTGCTTAAGTTGGATGGCGATGAATTAATGTTGATTGATCATTCAGAGAGCTTCAGTGGGTTACATTTATCTGATTAATTTTTTTAAACTCATTGGTTTTTTTCAAGAAAACTCGCCTCAAGGGACTTTTCATCCATTGGGCGACTAAACTGGTACCCTGGGGATTGAACCTTATCAAGGACGCGAGACTCAAGGGATGAGCAAGAGATCAAAATTGCACAGATAATAAGAAGTAATAGTTTAAACATAAACGAACTCTCGATTCTCCATGAGGAAGACTTACTGTTGAATTATGAAGCAAAAGAACTAATAGATAAATTCGATAATAGAGATCATTTGTTTCACATAAATTGATCCAAGGCTGTTGTCCCATCAACTTATTTGAGCCCGGCCCGGATTCCGTCATCACTGGCCGAAGAAGCTTGAGAGAAATCTCTAAAAAACTGGTCAAAGTGGTGATTGAACACCAGTCGAGTGGTGGAGTTCTAAGTTGACGGGGATGGAGGTTCAATTCCCCTTCTAACTCCCGAAAGAGTGTCGAAACTTTGGGCATTTTTTGATAAATTGCTTAGGAATTCTACAGCAAAGACCTCTCTTTAACGTTTCTGGTTGGCATTAAGATTGCTTAAATAAAGGGGATGATTTCTTCAACCATGAGTTTTAATCATATCGATCCCTCTCCTCTTCTGTGTCAAGAAGAGATAGATCCTCGCTTTCAAGGGAGGGTTTTACGAAAGTTTAAGATTGATCTTCTGGAAAAAATTTCGGCTTTAAAACTATCTGAAAATTCCCGTTCCTACTACCTTCATCAAGTTTCTCAAGTTCACGACATTGATCCCCTCCTCATCCTCGTGCAGGAAATCAACCAGCGTCTCCAGGCCAGACCCAGCTAATTGAAGGCTATTGTGCGCCAAGCAATTACCTTCTTTTTTTGTCAAATCTTAATCTAGCTATGATGAACGACTTTCTTCTTCTAAAATAATCCAACCTCTAAAATGAAAGGACCCATTAGTTCATGATCAATGCTGAGAATCGCTATCTCTTTAAATTTGCCTGGAAGAGCATCCTTCTTAATAAAGGAAGGAGCTTCTTTATTGGGTTCTCAGTTTCCCTGGCCGTCATGATAGCGATCTGGGTAGTGGCGTTTTTTGAAGGACTGAACTTTCAGATCGAAAAAGCGGTGGTCAACACCAACACTGGTTACCTCCAGGTGCAAGATCCTGAATTCGCCCAAACGACAGACTCTTCTCATCCTCGCATTTTTTCTCCTGAACTTAAGGCCCTGATCTCTAGCTCTCCGGTTCTGGCCGGATCTCCTGAGCTGGTTCTTGATGGAAACATTTCTACTCCAGAAGGTTCTGCGGGTCTTATCGCCATTGGGGTTGTTCCCGAAATCCATCAGACTTTTCTTCCGATTAAAGACAAGGTTACTAAAGGGACATTTCTTAACAGTGAAGACGATTTTCAAGTGGTCATTGGAAATGAGCTCGCTAATCTTTTTAAATTTAATACTGGTGACCAACTGATTTTAAACTACCAGGATGTTACCGGTGCGCTTCGTTCAGAGATTCTCAATATTAAAGGGATCTTTCGCTACAACAGTAAGGGATTTGAAAAACGTTTCATCTACCTTAACCAGAAGACCTGGCAAAAACTTTTTTTTAATCATGATTCTGGGCAAGCTCTCTTTAACCGCATCCCTCTTATGGTCTCGGATCTTCGTGATGCTCCAGAAGTTCATGCCAAACTCAAGGGTTCTGATCTTAAGCTTAAAAGCTGGAAGGACCTCAATCCGGAAATGGCAGTCGTTCTAGAGTTTCACGATGGCATGATTAAATTTTTCTTCCTTATCATTGGAGTCACCATCCTGATGACCATTCTGACTCCAGTCCGGATGCTATGGCAGGAGCGTTATCCTGAACTAAAAATGATGAACACGATCGGTGTCTCATCTGGAAAATTCTGGAAGATCGGTTTTTTTGAGTCTTTCCTCATGATTCTTCTCTCCGGAACTTTTTCCATCATTCTTCTTTCAATCCTAATTGGCTACCAGTCATTTCAAGGTGTCGATTTCCGCTTTTTGAATGATGGGATTCCGATTGAAAGAGCGGGTATAAAACTTCCTGGAATCATCTACCCTCGGTTGAGTGGAGATGAAATTCTTATTACCTACGCCTTTGTGATATTCGTACTGGGTTCCAGCTACATTTGGTCGATCCATCGGACCATTAAAAAGCTGGAGGCGGAATTATGAATTCACTTCTTTTTCTTTTGAAGTTCAGCTACCGAAGCCTGTGGCGCTCACCAAAAAGAACGGCCATTCTGATCCTTGGACTAAGCCTCGGGACTGGTTTCATCATCTGGGATCTGAACTTCGCCAACTCTGGATCCAAGGAAGTCATGAAGGAGTTTCTCGCTCAGTATGCGGGCGAATACAATATTACTCATAAAAATTATTACGCTGAAAACAAAAAAGAGTTTAATAATTATAAAACCATCTCAGATGAAGACATTGGTGAACCGAAGCTTCTTTTAAAATCCACCAGGCGAGTGACAGCACCGGTTTTTATCTCCGGAGAAAAGAAAACCCTCGGAGTTCTCCTGACAGGTCTTGAAGTGGCCAGAGAACTTGAGCTTACAACCCTTTCAAAAGCAGTAAACCTTGGCCGTTTTCTTTCTCCAGAAGCTGAAAAAGAAATCATCTTAGGAAAACGGCTGGCACGAAGGATTGATGTGACCATTGGAAGTGAGGTCGCTGTTATCGGTCAAGCCCTCGATGGCTCAGTGGCCAATGATCTCATGAAAGTGGTGGGTCTTATTGATTTCGGTGGAGGTGACCTGGAAGAATCTCTCGCCTTCACCCAGATCAGAACAGCTCAAGAACTTATGGTCATGGCCCCAGATCGATATCACCAGCGAGTGGACTTTGACATGGAGGATGAGACCCGCCCCCGCCTCCCTAACCTCGAGGTTTCAAGCTGGGATGAAATCCTGCCGGAGATGGGTGTTTCGCTGAGATTTATTGATAATTTTACCTGGATCGTTTCTTTCATCATCGTCTTGGTGATAAGCCTCGGGCTTTCAAATACACTGATGATCACCTTCTTTGAAAGAGAGGCTGAATTTCAGTCAATGAACATCATTGGGGCAAAAACCACCTGGGTGATGAAGGCGCTTATGATTGAGATCTTTTTTCTAGCTACCATCGCCGTTTTCTTGGGAATAATCCTGGGTCATGCCATGACTCTTTATTGTTATTATTTCCCTGTGAACATTCAACTCTTTACTGGTGGAAAGCCCATTATTATGGGTGGGATGATCATTCATCCACTGGTGAGATTATATCCAGTGTTTAAATACTACTGGCAGGTCCCTTTGATGATTTACTGTTTTATCGGGACAACTATGATTTATCCACTCTTAAAAGTCATTCGCCGGAGAAGAAATGCAATTTGAACTGATCAACGTTGACAAGGTTTACCAAGCATCTGAGGAGAGCACCGTCTATGGTGCCCGAGACATCAATCTTAAAATCTCTGAAGGAGATTTTACTGCCCTCGTTGGTCCCTCAGGTTCAGGCAAGACGACAATTCTCAATCTCATTGCGGGCCTCATCCTTCCATCCAGTGGGAAGCTCAAGCACGGAACTAGTGACATTACTTCACTTTCACTAGAAGATCGTACCCAACACCGCTTGGACTACATGGGTTTTATCTTCCAAGACTACCAGCTACTTCCTATCCTCACGGCGGAGGAAAACATCGAGTTCCCTCTGCAGCTTAGGGGGTATAAAAAGGACGAGATCAAAGAACGAGTCAAGTGGGCCTTGGAACAAGTGGGTCTTTCAACTTTGGGCCACCGCTTTCCTCGCCAGCTCTCAGGAGGTCAGCAACAACGAGTTTCCATCGCCAGGGCCATCGCTGGACGTCCCCAGCTCATCCTGGCCGATGAACCTACCGCCAACCTTGACACAAAGACTGCCCAGGAGATCATCGATCTCTTTAAAAAACTCAATCAGGAGTTCAGGCTTACTTTCGTTTTCTCCACACATGACCAACGACTTATTGACCAGGTTAAAACGATCATTTATGTGAAAGACGGTCAAATCTCTGAAACAAGGATTCACGATGCTTAAAAAAATGTTCCGAAAAGATATCCTCTTCTGTCTTGCTCTCGGAGTCAAAGCTAATGACCCTGATCAGTGGCTGAAGTACTCTGAAAAGCAAATGCGGGGAGACCGCTCACACTCCCAGATGACGATGACTATTCAAACTCCCGACTGGACCAGGGTTCTTGAGATAGAATCTGATGTTGAAGGAAAAAAGCAGGCGCTCTCCACCATCAAGTCACCGGCCAAAGAAAAAGGTATTCGAACACTCAGGATTGAAAACAACATGTGGAACTACTTTCCAAAGCTCAAACGTAAGGTTGCCGTTTCCTCATCCATGCTTTTAGCGAGCTGGATGGGATCCGATTTTACCAATGATGATATTTTAAAAGCTTCTTCCATGGCGGAAGATTACATTCATCAATTTGGAAAAGAGCAGAAGGAGTTTAAAGTCATCGAGAATTTTGCTAAGTCAGACTCAAAAGTCATGTGGCCCAAGATCGAGACCTACGCTTCCAAAGAAGACTGCCTCCCTCGGATCTATAAATACTTTGATAAAGAGGGAAAGCTTCGAAGGACTCTTACCTTTTCTGAGATAAAAAAATTTGACGGTCACCTGGTCCCCACTCATTGGGAGATGGTTCCCGAGGATGACACGAAAAAGAAAACGGTTCTTAATTACCAGTCGATCAATTTCAAAGTGAAGTTTGGACCAGATCACTTCTCACAGAAGAACCTGACGGGTAATTAATGACAACGTGTTTGGCCCTCTCTTTGCTGATCGTTACCATCAATGCCTTTGGGATAGACGTCGATGTTTCTGGAAACCTCGAAGCTCAGGCTCGGCACGCACAGAACAACGACATGGCCTCAGCTGCTCCCCTGTATCAGGACTGGACCGAAGAAGACTTCTACCTCGTCTACGGAAATCTCAATGGGAAAATTGAACTTGGTAAATCTCGCATAGAGGCCAACTGGTTTGGGCGCTACGCTCACTCGGATCTTTATAATCCGTCCCCATTGGGTCCTATAGAAAGAGGCCCTTATTTGGCCACTAACATTTATCTCTTTCCGAATCGTTTGGTGGCGAGGGACATGTTTGGGCTCCAGGACCGCAGACAAGAGGGGAGTTATCTTCGCGAGTCCATCATAAATAAGTTCTACTACGAGTGGGACGCAGAAGACACTCGATTCATGGTAGGAAGGATGTACGTCAACTATGGTTTGGGTGAAATTTTTAATCCCATCAACCCCTTCAATCAGCCCACCGGTCTCACTTCCATCAACCAAGTTGCACAGGGAAACGACGGCCTTTCCTTAACTTATTTTTTCACTGATAAGTTTTCCATGCAGTTTCTTGTTCTGGGAGATAAACAGATCGAAGAATACCAGGGACCAATTGATAAAACTCTCTGGGCCCACGGCGAGTATCAGTACAGTGATAAACTTCAACTCGACTATGTGGTCGGCCAAGACCAGAACCGTGATAAGCTTGGTGGACAGGCAAGCTATCAGTTCGAAGAATCTCTGGTGTTCACCCAACTTCTCTATCAAGGTCCGAATAAAAAAAATGCCAGTTCAAATAATCTATGGGATGTCCTCTTAGGCTATGACCAGCAGCTAACAGGTAAATGGCACGTGCGATTCGAGGGCGGTTATCAGAAGAGGAATCGTGACCTAACAAACTTAAATGACTTCGAACGCTTTCTTCCTACGGAATACTTTACGGCCTTCGCCAATATCTACGAAATCCACCCTCTTTTGAAAATTAATGCCACAATCATTAATGATATTAAATCCGGCTTTACCTATTTTATCGGTAAGGGAACCTATAGTGCGGGTAAGAACCTAGAACTCGATCATTTTATTTTTCTTCCTCTGGCCACGGGCAGTGGGCCGGATAATCTTGCTCAAAAACTCGTTACTCTTGATATGGGCATTTCCCTTCGAGCATTCTTCTAAAAGACGATCCAGACCTTCAGTCTCTTCGGCCCTTGGAAGAAGCAGGGGGTCAAGCACTCTAAGGAATTGTTTTCTCATTGAAATTCGTCCCTCCACAAATAGCGTTTTTACGGAAGAATCCAGAAGAGCGTGCAGGTGCTCGAAAATTTGACTTTTAAAGGCTTTGCCCTTAAAACTGATCTCTCAAATTAACTCACCTAGGGCCAAAGCAGGACTATTAGTCCTCCCCGACAGGTGGTATCTCTTAAGGAGTTTTCATGTATACGGTTGTTGAAATCAAGGGACACCAGTATAAGCTCGCAGCTGGTGACCTGATCGACGTAGAAAAAATTGAAGCAGAGGTTGGATCAACAGTTACTTTCGACAAGGTCCTTCTTGTTGGTGGCACCAAGACAGTGGTGGGTGCTCCCGTCGTTGGCGGTGCTAAAGTGACAGCAAAAGTTGTTAAGCAAGGCCGTACTCGTAAAATTTTCGTTTTAAAGCGTAAACCAGGTGCTTACCGCAAGAAAAATGGTCATCGCCAGTGTTTCACTGGTCTCTTAATCACAGAGATTAATGATGGTCAGGGCGGGGTTGCTAAAGCTGAAGCCAAGGCAAAGAAGTAATTTAAATTCATTAAAGTTTAGGAGAGCTAGGATATGGCACATAAGAAATCGGGTGGTAGTACCAGTAACGGTCGTGACTCTAACCCAAAAATGCGCGGTGTAAAAAAATTTGGTGGTGAGCTTGTTGAAACAGGTATGATCATCGTTCGTCAAAAAGGAACGAAGTTCCATCCTGGTACAAATGTTAAGATGGGTCGTGACTTCACGATCTACGCTACGGTTCCAGGAAAAGTAAAATTTGGTTGGTACAATAAGAGCACAAAAATTGTCTCTATCATTCCAGCTTAATTGATCTTTAAAGAGAATTAAGATAATGAAAGGGAGCAGCAATGCTCCCTTTTTTATTAATACGGCCGTGAGGCGCGAAAGGTCCCATGAAGTTTATTGATGAAGTAGATATAGAAATCATAAGCGGCGAAGGCGGTAAAGGCTTCGTGGGGTACCGGCGGGAAAAATATGTCCCTTTGGGAGGCCCTGATGGAGGCGATGGCGGCCACGGCGGCAATGTTTACTTCCTAGGTGACGAAGGACTCAATACTCTCCTCCACTTTCGGGGGCTTAAAACCTTCAAAGCAGAAGCTGGTGAAAATGGCGCCGGCTCCAACATGACCGGTGCCAACGGTCATGATCTTATCTTGAAAGTTCCTGTGGGAACACTCATCTATCATAAGGAAACCGGAAACCTTCTCTGCGATATCACGGAGCATGGACAACTCTATGAAGCGGCCAAGGGCGGTCGTGGAGGATTTGGGAACGCTCACTTTAAATCATCCACCCATCAGACACCAAGATTCGCTCAAAACGGTGAAACCGGAACGACGGTGCCCGTTCACCTTGAACTTAAGCTCCTTGCCGACATTGCTTTAATTGGACTTCCGAATGCAGGAAAATCCACGCTCATCAGCGCTATCAGCGCCGCCAGACCAAAGATTGCCGACTACCCCTTCACTACACTGGAGCCCAATCTCGGTGTCGTCGAATTAGGCGATAAAACCCTAGTCGTGACAGATATTCCCGGACTCATTGAAGGGGCAGCTGAGGGTAAAGGTCTCGGTATAAAGTTTTTAAAGCATATTGAAAGAACTTCGGCCCTCGTTCATCTCATCGATTGTTCGATGTTTCTGGAAGAATTTGAAGCGATCGAGGCTTACATGACAGTCCGGCAGGAGCTTGAAAAATTTAACCCTGATCTCCTTAATAAAAAGGAAATCGTGTGTTTGACCAAAATCGATGCCATGACAGAAGAAGAAATAGAAAAATTCCGAAAAAGTATGGAAGAGCAGTTAGACCGTAAAGTGCTTCCCATTTCGGGAGTATCCGGCCGTAACATTGAAATCTTGAAGCAACTTATGTTAAAAACTAAAGAACTGATCCAAGAAGAACAGAAAGAGGCAAAAAATGGCAAATGAATACATCCAGAATGAAGTGAATAAGGTGATCACGAATACTTCATTCGAATTTCCACTTAACCACGCCATGGCCACGGCCTGGATTCTTGCCAACTTCAAAGGTGACAACTTAAAAATTTTTGACTTAAAAAAGTCTTCAGCCTTAGTCGATTATGCTATCCTTGCTACCGCCCAAAACGCCACTCAGGCCAGAGCGATGGTTGATGAGATCTCTTCCAATCTTAGGGCCCAGGGTGTGAACGTTGTTTCTTACGAAGGCTATGAAACTGCAAATTGGATACTTCTGGACACCGGCGACATCATGGTCCATGTTTTTAACGGCCCTGCTCGCGATGTTTATGATCTGGACATTATCTACGCTAAAAACCCACAAATAAAAATTCCTGAAGAATACTACTTCGGTAAGCCAACAACAGTTTCATCTGAAAAGCCTGATCTTAAGGGTTACTTCTAGGCCATGGCCCGTCAGCTTCATCTTATCGTCGTGGGCAGACTCAAAGACCATCATCTTGAGGCGATCGAAAATGACTATCTAAAGCGCATTAATAATCCTGAACTCCTCATTCATGAAGTAAAGGCTTCGGCGGAAAATAAAGAAGTTGAAGGTGAAGCTATTCTGAAAAAAGTCAGGGATTTATCTCAGGGGGGTGGTGCTCACCTCATTGCCTTGTCGGAGTGGGGTAAACGCAGTACGTCTGTGACCTTTGCTGAGTGGAGTAAAACTCTTATTGAGCGGCCCGCCAAAGTTTTTTTCCTCATTGCAGGTGCAGAAGGCTTTTCTGATGAAGTTTTAAAGTTTTGTCAGGAACGAATCTCCCTTTCAGAGCTGACTTTCCCCCACAAGTTGGCCAGAATACTTCTTGTGGAACAACTTTACCGGGCCCAGACCATTCGCTCGGGCCACCCTTATCATAACTAGGGAAAAAAGATATGCAAACAATTCAAAACCTAGGCCCACGAGTTCTCCTGGTGGTGATGGATGGATTTGGCATCGCCAGGACTGATCACAAAAACGCCATTAAAGCGGCGAAAAAGACTCATCTTGACGACATTTTTGCTCATTATCCTTTCACTACGATTCAACCTGGTGGCGAAGCAGTGGGTCTTCCGAAAGGGGTATCAGGGAACTCCGAAGTCGGTCACTTAAATCTCGGGGCCGGAAGACCGGTTCGTCAGGATCTTGTGCGAATCAATGAATGTATCCAAAAAAATGCTCTGAAAGACATGCCCAGGCTGAAAGAGCTTTTAGAAAAAACACAAAGTGGACCCAAAAGATTGCACCTCATGGGTCTTCTATCTGATGGTGGGGTCCATTCCCATATCAATCATCTTAAAGAAATTCTTAAGGTGTTACGGCAGTATCCGGAGATAACAGTTTTCCTTCATGCTTTTATGGATGGCCGTGATACGGCTAAGGATAAAGGGATCAATTACACTCGAGATATTCTTTCTATTTCAGGCTTCACTTTTGCCAGCATGGGTGGTCGATCGATTGGCATGGATCGAGATCGTCGCTGGACGAAGATTGAGCATCATTATAAAACCATGATTGGCGAAGGGGAAAAAACCAAGCTCTCTCCTCTCGACTACATCACCGATGAATATAAGAAGGGAATTTACGACGAATTCATTACCCCTGTTCTCTTTAATCCTGATGGGGCCCTTAGACAGGGAGATTCAATTTTCTTTTTTAACTATCGTCCTGATCGCGCCAAGGAAATCTCCCTTGCTCTGAATGATCCAACATTTAAAGAGTTCCCGGTTACCATAAGGCCAGGCTACTTTCTTTGCATGACACCATATGTGCAGGACGAACTTCCCAAACTTCCCATTCTTTTTGATAAGGAAAAGATTCAGGGAACGCTTGCTGAGTATCTTTCAAAACTTGGAAAGAAACAGTTTAAGATCGCTGAAACAGAAAAATACGCTCACGTCACTTACTTCTTTAATGGCGGTGAAGAAACTCCCTTCAAAGGTGAAGAGCGCTGTCTCGTGCCTTCTCCACGCGAAGTCGCTACTTATGATGAAAAGCCGCAGATGAGTGCTTTTGAAGTTACCGCAAAACTAATCTCTGCTCTCGACGATTCTTCATTTACTTTTTATCTCGTGAACTTTGCAAATGCCGATATGGTGGGACACACGGGAAACTTTGAGGCAGCTGTGAAGGCGGTGGAAGCCGTCGATGAATGCGTAGGAAAGCTTGCTAAAAAGTGCATCGAGCAAAATATCACGATGATTCTCACTGCTGATCATGGTAACGCCGATCAAATGGTTTACGAGGAAGGAGGAGTTCATACTTCTCACTCGGACTCAGAGGTTCCATTCTGCGTTTTTAACCCGAAACTAAAAGACCAAAAGATTGAGGTCAGTGTTGCCAGCAACGTTTTTGCCTTGAAAGACGTTGCTCCAACAGTGCTTCACATACTTAATATTCCCCAACCTGCTGAATTTTCCGGAAACTCGATTTTCGTTTAAAGGATCATTATGAAATTTACACACATAGGACTTTTGTGCTCTGGTGGAGATTCACCTGGAATGAACTGCGCCATCAGGGCAGTGGTTAGAACCGCACTCTATCATGGAATCAAAGTAACGGGTATTAAGCGTGGTTACGCGGGACTTCTGCGTGGCGAATTTCAAAACATGAATCTCTCCTCTGTTGGTAATATCATTCAGCGCGGTGGCACTATTCTTCAGACTTCCCGCTCTCCTGAATTCATGAAGCCTGAGTTTAGAAAAAAAGCGGTTGAAATCATGAGGGCCCAAGGAATTGAAGCTCTGGTGGTGATAGGTGGTGACGGCTCCTTTAACGGCGCTATGGCCTTATGGAAAGAACATGGTTTCCCAGTGGTCGGGATGCCGGGCACGATCGATAATGATATTTCAAATACAGAATACACCATTGGGTTTGATACGGCTGTCCAGACTGCGATTGAAGCCGTGGATAGAGTCCGAGACACCGCTCACTCTCATGCTCGTACATTCCTTGTTGAGGTAATGGGCAGAAACTCCTCGGCCATCGCTTTAAAAGTTGGCGTTTGCACGGGGGCGGAAAATATTCTTCTCCCGCAAGATGAGGTCGATCACCAAAAAATTGTCGACGATATTCACCGAGGTATTGCCCGTGGAAAAGACTCCTCCATCGTGGTTGTGGCGGAAGGTCCTGTTGCTGGCCGAAGCTATGAGATCCAAAAAGTCTTAAAAGAAAAATTCCAGATGGATACTCATGTCGTGATCCTGGGGCATATTCAGCGCGGTGGATCCCCTACTTCTAATGATCGGTTCATTTCTTCTCAAATGGGAAATCTGTCTGTGGAAGCACTCATGAATGGAAAATTTCCGACCGTGACGGTGGTTCAAAATGGAAAGGTCCTCCTTACAGATCTGGCCAACTGCACGGCCAAGGCTGATTATAATTTCACTGAATACAAGACCCTTGCTCAAACTCTCTCTATTTAAGAGTTTTGGCCTTTTATCTTTAAACTTTTATGCAGTCCAGGAGTCAGATCTTAACCAGCACAACTTTTAAACTCCAGGCCTAGAATCTTTCCAAAGAGATCCCTCCCATCAATGAATCCCAAAGGCGAATGAATATCCTGGTGGGATGAGATGAGATGGAGATTGTTTCTGGCGCAAAGGCCTATCACCTCGTCACTCAAAGGTTCATCCACTACTCCACTTGGATTCAATGAGCCCAGAGCCAGGCAGTTGTCGAGCTTAGAAATCGGAAGAAGTCCTGCAAGAAACCAGTAATGGAGCAGAAGGGGGTATTCAATCCACTTAACTGAAGCCCCTTCGAGTTCTCCAAGATCTTCATTCATATCAACGTTTAAAACAAAACGCTTAAGAGGGATCGAGAGTCCCCGGCTACGGGTGATGAAGACAATCTTTTCTTTAATGGGTTTACCATATTTGCCCAGCCCATTGATTTCCAGACCAGGCACACTTTTGCTGGAGTATCCAAAAAGAGTGATGAGCGCTGGACCTTTTTTCGTAAAATAACAACTCTGTAATTGGGTTTCCATGATGAATCTCCTTCAAGCTCTCGAAAGCAAGTCCTGGTCCCAGGACTAAACTCTTAAAACCTCGGAATCATGAGCACTGGGAGCTGCAGTAAAGAAATTATTTCTCTCGCATGGGAAGAGATTCAAAAAAACAGTTCAGTTGCTTAATACCTTTGGGATTGGTTACAAAAGAAGAATGAACGATATCCAAGCGATGAGCGAGCTTCCCTTTGATGTGAGCGCAGGCCCTGGAGGGCAGAGCAGAGCAGAGTTCACGATCACTCAATTTCACACAAAGGTACTTGAAGAGAACCTTCTTACCTGATACGCAAACGACTTCTTGCTTTTCTTTATCAATATAGCCTCTTAAGTAGTATGGATCCGCTGCGAGCTCTTTTTCACAAAAATCTCCAGCTTCAACTTTTTTACTCATGCAATCAAGTTTTGTTCCCGAGGTGGCCTCAATGAGAGGAGAATCTGGGAAACCGGATTTACTGCAAACATATTTAAATGAGTGACGGGATTTTTCAGTCACTGACACATCATCTTGAATGATATGGGCAAAGGCTAAGATAGGAAAAAGAAAAGCTAAGATCATACCTTAATCTTATTCGAGAGGATGACCTTAGCAAAAGAATAATTACTTACAGTCAATGAAGCCGTCGCTAATTCTTGCCAAAAGCTTTAAGGAACCATTCCTATTAATACTGAAGAAAGCGCCATACTCGTTTTCTCCTGGCCAGTAATGAACCAGAATGAGTTGCTTTCCCTCAATATTGAAATAACTAATCTTCCCTGCATTTGCTCCTCGAGTGCCATCATACATGATATCGGCAAAATCATCGACCGATTGAAGAAGAGTTTTTTCCCCGCTAAAGGCTTGAAGAGCCACCGTTTTGTGAACAAGTTTTTTTTCCATGGAGTTAAATTTCTTGTGATCCTTCGCCACAAGATTGGGTTTAACTTTCTGGACCCTCATCGCATCGTTAAACATCCATGTCTCTTTAAACGAACAAACATCCAGGGCCATCGCCTTATTAAGAATAAAAAACGAAAGAAGAATAAAAAATTTCATGTAACGTCCTCGATTAAAAGTGACGTTAACTTAGAGGAGCTGGGAGAAGTTGGAAAGAATAAAAAGACGTTCTTCTCTATCTAAATATTGGATAGAGAAGAACGGACAGAAATAATTATTAGCCCGGCCACATCCCTCTGAGTCTCATGGCCCCCTCAAGTCTCTGTAAAGAGGTGATGAAGGCAGCTTGCTTCATATTAACCTTGAATACTTCGGCGTTTTTCCAAACCTTGTCGAAAGCTAACTTCATAATTCCATGAAGCTTATTATTAACTGTTTCGAGGTCCCAAAAGAACATCTGAAGTCCCTGAACCCACTCAAAGTAGGAAACGATCACCCCACCAGCATTACAAAGGATATCCGGAATAATGAGGCCCCCACGGTCAGTAATTATATCTACCGCTTCGTGAGTAAGAGGTCCGTTAGCTCCTTCAGCGATAAGACGAGCTTTCACTCGATGAGCGTTTTCTTTGGTTACAACACCATCAATGGCGGCCGGGATGAGTATTTCTACATCGAGCTCAAGAAGTTCTTCATTAGTGATAAGCTCGGCGCCTGGCAAATCTCTAAGGTATTTCCTCTGCTTTACCCACTCAATACACTGAGGGATATTGAGACCATTTTTATTATAAATTGCACCAGAAACATCAGAGATTGATACGATCTTCGCTCCTTGCTGATGTAGGTCCATCGCAGCTGGCATCCCCACTTTACCAAAACCATGAATGGCCACGGTGGTACTTGAGCTAACTTTCTTATTAAGCTTTTCATAAGCAAAATTAATACAGAAAACAACTCCTTTGCCGGTTGATTCTGCTCTTCCTAAAGACCCTCCAATGGCAATCGGCTTACCGGTCACGACACCCGGAATGGCATAACCATGGAGCTGAGAGTAAGTATCCATTAGCCACGCCATGGTTTGACCATCAGTTCCGATATCGGGGGCAGGAATATCTTTATCAGGACCGATGATCATGGAAATTTCCGTGGTATAACGACGAGTCAACGCCTGAAGCTCAGCTCGAGAAAGATCATTGGGGTCGACCTTAATGCCACCCTTGGCACCACCGAGAGGCAGACCCACAAGAGCGCACTTAAAAGTCATAAGCATCGAAAGAGCAGCTGTCTCAGATAGAGAAACATGAGGATGAAAGCGAATCCCACCTTTTCCAGGTCCCAAGGTCATGTTGTGTTGTACACGATAGCCTTCAAAAACTTTGACCGTGCCGTCATCAAGACGAACAGGAACTGAAACCTGAAGCGCACGCTTAGGATACTTCAAACGTTCAAGAACGTTTGGATCCATCTTCATGGTGGCCCCCGCAGATTCTAATTGAGAATAAGCGTCTTGAAAAAATGGAGACTCGAAGAGACTCATGACAACTCCAATTTAAAAATAGAATTTTTGTGGCACTAGTCTACTTGGAGAGGACAAAGGAAGCTAGAAAAAAACCCTTTTAGAACTGCTTGGCGTAAAGCAGCATGAAGGAGTTATCCTGTAAGGCTTCTCCATCACGAGCTTCAGGGTTCTTCTGGCTGGTAACGCGGGCATAAAGATTTTCGATAATTCTCTGGTCTAAGGAGGTAAAGTAGCGACCAGTGTGAGCATAATAGTTGAACATGGCCCGAAAACCGATCGAATCAATATTTTTTTGAACGTTGAACTCTGTTTGACCATTCACACCCACCCAGGCACGGGCATAGGCGATAGGCCCTCTGATACCGACAACGACCAAACCTTGATCCACACGAGGCTGAAAAATGAATTTGGTTTTCTTCCACAATGAAACTTCTTTAACCTGCAACGCCTCTGGTAATTGACTTCTGGTGGTCTTTTTTTGATTGTTCTTAAAGCGGGTTTCCATTTCATCGATAGTATCGACCTCATTGGAAGCGCGGTAATCCTGATACCAGTTCTTAGGCATATCCTTAAGGGGTTGCTCACCTTTTCGTCTCAAGTACCGCATGTACTTCTCTTTAAAATATTCAAACTTTTGTTCAGGAGTTGGCACAAAGAAGGAGGAACCAGTGAGGGTTGAATCAAGTCCATATTGATCAGCAAATTGCTGATTGTCATTCCATACTTTTAACTGATTGCGTGATTGAACGACGTCATCACTATTATCCGAAGCAACATATTGTTGATAAAAAGAAAGCTCATTATCAATCGGTTTCACGATAAGGTCATCATCAGGGATATAGCTGGCAGGTCGACGACTCATGTCTCTGACAAGAGTAACTTGCCCCTCGGTCACAGATGAGACAAGCATCACCGCCATGGCCGTGACCTGTCTAAAACCTTGCGATTTGATTAAATGTGACCAAAAGTTAAACATTTATTTTGTCCCTCAGAAGGCCATAAGCAGATGGAATCACGAGTGATACCACGACTTTAAGAACCCTCCTGAGACTAGAAGAAGCAAACCTAGTGCCAAAAAAAAAGGGCCCTCAAGGGCCCTTTTTGAATATCGCGATTCCTTGCGCTCTCAATTCATCAGTTCTGCCATCAAGGCTTTCGCCCTGGCCTGAAGTTTTGGATCCTTCATCTGAGACCTCAAGAGTTTCATCATCTTGTCTACAGAGTCATCACGCTTCTTAGGCTTCTCAATCTTAAATTGAGAAATGATACGCTTTAGTTGCACGCGCTTGGTGATGATCCCCGAGAGGATCTGCGTCTTGATCTCTTCCTTGAATTCATTTTTTGGTAATTCATCCCACTCAAGAAGAACGTACTTTTCAGTGTTAAACTGCTTAGCCGCTTCTTTGAGATCTTTCGGAAGCTTCGCGATCATAAGGCAGCGGTGAACTTCTGATTTTGAAATTCCTAAGGCTGCAGTAATTTTTCTTTCCGATGTTCCAGTGAGCTTCTGGTAGCCATAAATAGAATCGGCTTGATCGATGTAGTGAAGATCTTCCCGGGCCTGGTTCTCAGAGAACTGGATGGCCATGAGCTCTTCTTTCGTCTTGTTTTCGAGAATAAAACAAGGGGCTTCTCTCATTTCGATTAGAGTCATGGCGCGGAAACGGCGCTCACCACAAATCAAAATAAACTTGTTACCGTCTCGGTGGAGCACGAGGGGCTGAATAAGACCATTAACTTTGATATTTTCTGCCAGCTCCCGAAGAGAATCATCGTTAAATTTTGTCCTCACCTGTTCGCGTACTTCAATCTGATCAAGAGCAATGTTCGCCAGCTGAGCTCCACGGAGGAGCTTCTGATCGTTTGCCTGGAGAATCTTTTCGTCAATACCAGTTGTAATATCGGTAACTCTACGTTCACGCTTTGAAATGCGTGGTGAAAAATCCTTGGCCATAGCCTCTCCTATCTTTAAAATTCCGTTTATTAATTAAGCCCGAGTGAATCCCATAAATGCTTATAGTCCTGCTTCCCCTTAGAATTACGGGAGAACATGAACACTGGCTTTTTCAAAGCCACAGACTCTTGCATGTCGACAAGGTTTCGGATCATGGGAGTCACATTAAATGATTGAGACAACTCTTCTAGTCTCTGACGTTCAATTTTTCGTCGTGGATTAACCATCGAAGGAATAATTGAGAACTCTAACTTTGGATTCTCCGTTTCTTTGATGATCTCAAAGGTATCCATGAGTTCTTCAAGGCCGTCGATTGAGTAATCCTGGGCCTGAGTCGGAATAAGAATAAGATCCGAGGCGACCAGGGACATGATGAGCTCATCTCCAAGCATTGGAGGTGTATCAATCACAACATAGTCGAACATGTTTTCAATTTCTTTAAGTCGAAGCTTCATCAGTCGCTCTTTTCTCCCTGCGTTCTTTCTTACCTCGCTTTCAGAGAGAATAAGAAGCTTGGCAAGATTGGCCATGTGGCGCGAACTTGCGATGAGCTTAATATTCTTATAGAAATCAAATTCACCCACAGCATCCGAGATGATCTCGTCGATCTTTACATCTCCAATCAACCACTCCGGAATGAGTGTCCGCTGAATGTTGACCCCTAAGGTAGAGCTCAAGTTGGCTTGAGAATCCAGATCGATGGCAAGAACTCGATGGCCTTGATTGGCCAGGTGGCAAACAAGTTGGTAGCACTGCATGGTTTTTCCCACACCGCCCTTGTTATTACCGATAGTGATAATTTTCATAACCTAATCTCCTAGTCAGAAGAATCCGTGGTTGTCGGTCCTATTAATGGTCCTATTCATAAAAGTCTAGAAAAGGAGTCACACTTCGTCAAAGGGCCAAACCAATAAAATTAAAAAGATTTTTGCTGCGCGGCCAAATAAATGCTAATTGGCCCGACGCATCACGGCTAAGCTTGCCCCTTTTGCATAGGAGGAGTAAGGTGGGAGCACAAATTTAAGGGCCCGATTATGCTGGATATTTATGACGATTTAAACTCAAAGGAGCATTTACCGCAGATTTCTGGCGAGGAAGTTTCTGATGAAAAAGTCTTGGCAGAACTTCGTTCAATTAAAGACCGACTGAGTGATCGTGTGGTGATTCTAGGCCATCATTATCAACAGGACGATGTGATTGCCTTTGCTGATATTATTGGAGACTCCCTGGAACTCGCGCGAAAGGCAGCGGAAATAAGATCTGCAGAATATGTGATCTTCTGTGGCGTGCATTTCATGGCCGAAACCGCTGACATGCTTACAGGCCCGAATCAAAAAGTCATTCTCCCTGATCTTCGTGCCGGCTGCTCAATGGCCGACATGGCCAATCGTCGTGAGATCGATCTCGCCTGGGAGTACATGAAAAGCTGCACCAGTGAGAAGATTATACCGATTACTTATATTAACTGCTCTGCCGCCTTAAAAAGTTTTGTGGGAGAAAACGGTGGCTCTATCTGCACCTCTTCCAACGCTGAGAAAGTGATCACTTGGGGACTTGAGCAGGGTGAGAAATTACTCTTTTTTCCGGATCAACATCTCGGACGCAATACTTGTTACAAATTAGGAATAAAACTTGAGGAGATGGTGGTCTTTGATCCGCGCCAGCGTTTCGGAGGTCTCACCCCTGAACAGATTCAAAAAGCCAAAGTGATACTCTGGTACGGTTTTTGTTCTGTTCACCAAGGGTTTAATAAAAGTCACATCGAAATGTGGAGGCAGAAAGAGCCAGAGAGAATTTTAATTGTACATCCAGAGTGCTCATTTGATGTGGTTCAAGGTGCAGATCTATCTGGATCTACTTCTTACATCATCAATAAAATTAAATCTGCCAAACCAGGAACGAAGTTTGCGGTGGGAACAGAAATTAATCTCGTCAATCGTCTGGCCAAGAGCTACCCAGAGCTGGATATTACCTCCCTTTCTCCTTATCAGTGCCTTTGTACGACCATGTACCGAGTCCGACCCCGCTGGCTACTTGAGAGCTTCCGGGGGATTGAAAGGGAAAAGCCTATTAACGTTATCAAGGTCGATGACTTTACCAAAAAAAATGCTCTTCGGGCACTCGATCAAATGCTGGCCATTTCATAAGGGAAGATATGATTTACGCTGACTACAATGGTTCTAGTCCTCTCCTCCCATCGGTTAGGGAGTATTTACTAAAGCGATTTGATTCAGAGCTTTTTGGAAATCCAAACGCTATTCATTCGATAGGCCAAAAACTCTCCAGAGGAATGTTAAGGTGTCGTGAGACCATCGCTGATACTTTCGGGTGCTTCCCAGACCAGATCTTTTTTAATTCTGGCGCCTCGGAAGGAATTTCTCAAATTTTTCACTCCATTCTTGATCAGGCAGAGAAAGAGAAAAATATCATTCTCTCAAGTCCCATTGAACACTCGGTAATTTCAAATGCCACATCCTATTACGAACAAAGAAAGGGATTTTCTGTAAAATACGTTGAGATCGATGACCAGGGAAGAGTTTTATCAGACAGCCTGGAAAGGCTTCTAAAAGAATTCTCCGGGAAAGTCGCCCTTGTCACCATCATGGCGGTGAACAATGAAACAGGTGTTTACCAACCTTACCAGGAAATTGCCGGGATCTGCCGAAAGTTCGATGTAAAGTACTTTTGCGATACGACTCAACTCTTCGGGAAAGGACATTTTCATTTCGAGCAGTCTGGACTGGATTACGCTGTCTGCTCAGGACACAAGTTAGGTGCTCTTACAGGAAGTGGCTTTTTAATCGTCAAAGATCCCTCCCTTCTTCGTCCCCTTGTTTTTGGTAGCACCCAGGAAAAAGGACTCAGAGGAGGAACCCAACACTACCTAGGGATTGAATCCGTTGCAGTGGCCGTAAAAGATTTCCAGGAACATGCTGGTCATCTTAAAAACCTCGAAGAATCAAAAATTCATTTTGAGAAAGAGATAAAAAATGCCTTTCCACAAGTCGTGATTATGGGAGAGAAAGCTCATCGTCTGGCAGGAACTACTTTAATCGGATATCCGGGCGTCCACGGCCAGGCGATCCAAATAGAGCTGGAATCAAATGACATCTTTGTCACAACTTCCGCTGCATGCATGGACAACCAACCAGAAACATCAAAAGTACTTAAGGCAATGGGTATTCACGACCGAGTGGGCAGAGGAGTCATCCGCATCAGCTTGACCTACTCCCAAGGAGAAATTGAATATTCCACTATAGCGCGGGCGCTAAAACAAACTTATACTAAACTTAGTAAGATTCATTCATTCTAAGCATAATTATGAATTATTTTTTCATTCTTCTATTTTTCATCGGAGCTTGCTCTAATAAAAAAACCAGTCGAGTTTTCATGGGTCATAAAGAACTTTATTCCCAACCGGAAAAACTGGTCTCGGAAAGTTTGGATGAGGATGAAAAAAGGATTATTATTGCCTCCACGAATGATCTTGAAGGACAACTTGCTCCCCAGGTGATTTCTTTTCGCGATAAGCATCAGCAGAGTGAGCAACTCATACACATCGGAGGTCAGGAGGTAATGGCCCGGTATTTTCGGATACTGAGGGAGACTTATCAAAATGTCGTGCTGTTGGATTCCGGAGATATTCTGACAGAAGGAGACTCTGGGGCCGTCAGAGATTTCTATGAAAAGAACTCATACGATGCCGTCACCTTTGGTTTAAGGGACTTTAACCTAAGGACTTCTGCTAAGGATGGCAGCACCATCAATAAATTTAAAAGCTTTACCAAATCCTCTAAAGTGCCAGTTCTTTTGAGTAATCTCATCGAATTAAAGACGGCCCGTACTGTTGAGTGGGAGGGGAGTCTTCCTCACCTGATGAAGGAAATCGACGGTGTTAAAGTCGGTATTATTGGTCTCATCCCAAATGATATTGTGGATAAGACTCCTGTGCAGAACCGAGTAGGATTATTTGTCGAAAATATGCTTCGATCAACCTTGAGGAATGCCAGGCTTCTGAGATCTCTAGGGGCCGATGTGATAGTCGTCCTGGGCCATGAGGCTATTGATTGCCATTCTAGAATGACCGAGGAAACGAAGCTTGCGCCAGAAAAAGTCAACTTTGATCCGCTGAAATCAGATTCCTGCGACCTCTCCTCCCCCTTGGGGCAATTTCTGTCGAGAATGCCACCAGGACTTGTTGACATCGTGATAGGAGGGCGAAGTCACCAAAAGATGGCCAATCTCATCAATGGTATCGTTCTCATGGGAGGATACTCTGAAGGGAAAAGCTTTAATTATGTTGAAATCGTCATAAACTCTAAGTCTAGAAAAATTAATTCGAAAAAAACTCTAATTCATCAACCGGTTTTCTTTTGTCATGAATTTTTCAGTGAAACCAGCGACTGCTATCATAAAGATCATTCGGTTAATCACAACAAAAGAGCGCCGGCTTTTTTCCTGGGAAAAAGTATTGAACCAGTTCTTTCTATACAGTTAAAAAAAGCCGATCCTCCAAGCGAAGAGCATCTTGTCGAACGAATGAAATGGCTCAACGGAAAGATTCTTTTTACAACGACTCCTCATTCCGATGCTCAATTAATGTCGATGAACTTTTCAGGGGCCGAATTGATAAAAATCCTTGAAGAGGATTACAACTGCGGAAGAAAAAGCTACTGGTTTCCTTCCCCTTTTCAGCTTAAGGGAAATGAACTTCGCCTGTTGATTTCCGGTTCAGAACTTAAAACTAATCAAACCTACTCCATCGTTACTGATTTAGATTCAGTTCAGTTGCATCCTTTTCTTAAGAAAAAAATTAAAGATCCCCAAACCAAAGTCTTCCCTGCTGTTTCCTGGAAGTCGACGAAAGAGTAAAAAATCATTAAATGCCCCAAAATAATGGTGTTGAATCTCCAAGATGGATTTTTAGTTGCTTGATTCATTTCAACCAGGAAATATAGAAATCATATCTCATTGATCTCCGTCCAGAATAAGACTGATCAATTTGGAGACTTTTCATATGAAATGTTTTTCAACACCATTCAAGTCACTCAGTTAAGAAAGAACATATTTTAACGACAATAGGCCTTTCGTCCCTCGCACTCAATTCTTAGACCTTTACGACAGTAAGCGAAGGTGGAATCAGTCCTGCAGTCATAGTCACTTTCTTTTCTCTGCCACTTCATCCCGCGACGGCAGGCCGGTCTGCCTTTTTCTCCACAGACATGAATCCCACAAAACTTCGGTCCAATGGGGCACCCATTTGGAGTCTCATACCAACTGGATTTGCATCGCCCACAGCTTGAAGGGGTGACCTCCTGGCAGTCATCATTGATGTCATGACAAAGAGAATTATCTTTAAGTACGATTTTATTCTTTTCTTTTTTAGGGAGGATGACTGGGGCAAGGTAGATCAATTTGGGCCCCTTGAATTCAGCTGAGGAAAGATTTTGCTGGGCTGAGCTGCTAGATTTCAAAGAATGGATTATCGCCTCCCAGGTTTGGGTCTTGAAGTCAGCCCCCGAAAAAGTAAGTTTTAGTTTTTCCAAAGAAAAAGAGAATTGAAGAGAACTAAGGTTTCGTATTTCTTTGTCACCAGGTTTAAGGAGATAGTCGTCACATTTTTCTTCGACATAAATTGTTTTAATTTTTACTACTCCTGGTAACTCACCCGGCACCAAATAGAAGAGGCAGTCTTTAATAGTGGAAAGATTTCGATCAACATAAACTAAAGAGAATAGAGACTGCCAGGCATCCCGAGGACGAGAAATGATCTCTCCACTTTTATAAAACTCGTGCTTATCAGAAACATCGATAATATGGGCCCAGTGGAGGGGTTCCTTGGCCAGGCCAGAGGAGATTAATAAAAAGAGGATTAATAGTTTCACTTTACCACCTCTTCATAACAACGAAAGGCTACTGGAAGATCCTTCCTCTGCTCCCCCTCCCAATTTCCATAAACTCCTAGCTCATGCCAATGTGAACCCGGGTCGTGAAAACGAGAGGACACCTTTAAATTTTTATCGGGCTCGAAAAAGTTTAATACCGACTCCGAGTAAAATCCTAAAAGATAATTCATTCCCATCCAACTCGAAGAGTCAGTAGTAAAAAATTTCTCAGGACAGCCTTGAACCTGGGCCAACTGACAGTCGAGAGGCGTCAATTGATAATCAGGATTAATTCTTGCTACTCCAAAAAATGTCTTTGACAAGTCCCTTTGCCAAGGTGTCGAGGGTCTTGAGACTTTAGCGGGAAGAGGATTATTTAAATCAGCTGGTGCCATAGAAGCTGCATCGAATAGCTTCGCTTCCAGAAGCCGTTTCCCAAAGAAGTGGCAATAATCCCTCTGCTCCTTAAGCGAAAGGAGTGCCGGAGCGTACCAGCTCTTTCGATCAAGTTGCAGTTTATTATATTCTTTCTTTAAAATTCTCCATTCGTTGACCTGACGATTTGTCACATAAAATCGATCGATAAAAATCTGCCGCTCGAAGTTATCCCAAATAAAACCTTCATCACGGGCATCACTAGTTTTACCAAGGCCATAAATCCTTTGAGGAAGATATGTATCGCGACAAGTATCCGTGAGAAGTAATGGTTGGACGAAGCCCGGAATTTCTTTAACCTCGAGCTCAACGACATAACCATGGGAGACATTGAGCTGAGTCGAAGTTTCTCGGAAAGCTTCATAGGTGCGTGGTACTTTTGAGAGAGCTTCGATCATAGGAAATGAAGGCCTGGCAACAATATGAAAAGTTTGACCAAATAGATCGATTTCGAGTTCGGGATTCGTTTTTATCCCACCTTGCCAAAAGCACTGCCAAAAGTGAGGGTTACACTGGTAGTAGCTTCTACCGACGCTCTGATCGTGAAGGATTTCCTCAGGGCAATTGACGCCGGATTTTTTAATGAAGCGATCACCCTCTTCCCAAAGCACGAGAATCTGGGATTTAGCGGCAGTGATCACTTGAGTAAAAAGCTTATCAAGAGTCTCCGGACGCTTCGTTCTAATAGGAGCAGTGGGACGAGGACGAATGAAGAGCAAAATAATCCCTAAGATGCTAAGAGTCCCCAAGATCAGGACGATCTTTGGTATAATGGATTTATCAGAATGTCTCTTCACAGGATCAGGTTATATGAAATGGATGGAAGAAGTAAATAAAGAAGAAGGTCGCTACCAAAACGTTCTATCGTTTGACGACTACATGAAGCTTTTCGAGAAAAACCCTGAAAAGGAATTACGTCCCACCAATATCTATCTCAGAGATATGTTTGATTACTTCGGTAAAGATGAATCTGGCGCCTATGGTCTATTTATGCGGGAACACGCCGATGCTCCACCGGTTCATGGTCAAGTCAGGACACAAAAAAAGATTCATCAATTTCTACAAAACTTTATGGAAGAGGGTTTTAACAACAAGTTTATTCTTCTTGTGGGGCCGAACGGTTCCTCGAAATCAAGTCTTATTAAAAAAATTATGCTCGCTGCTGAAGACTACTCATGCACTGATGAGGGCTCACTCTTTTCTTTTAGCTGGGTTTTTCCAATTGATCAATTTGTCAAAGGCTCCCTGGGACTATCGGGAGCAGCAGGAGAAAAAAACCTTAATTCTTACGCTTTCCTCGAGGACAAAGACATTTCTGCTATTATTACCTCTGAGCTCAAGGATCACCCTCTTTTATTAATTCCTATCAAAACGAGACAAAAACTCATTGAGGAAGCTCTAAAAGGCGATAATTCACGACTAGAAACAATCAGAAAATCCTATCTCTATAACGGAGATCTTTCCCAGAGAAATCGCCTGATCTTCGATGCACTTCTCAAGAACTATAAAGGAAGCTTTCTTGAAGTCTTTAAGCACATAAGAGTTGAGCGGCTTTTTATTAACCGTCGTTATTCCATTGGCGCCACCACCATTGAACCTCAGCTTCATGTGGACGCAAATCTTCAGCAGATTACCATGGATCGACGTCTTTCCTCTCTGCCACCAAGCTTACAATCCTTGAACCTTTTTTCCATTTCAGGGGAAGTCATTCTCGCCAATCGAGGGATTCTGGAATTTTCTGATCTCTTAAAACGACCTCTCGATACGTTCAAGTATCTTCTAATGACAATGGAATCAAAAACTATCAATCTTCATGGAATCCTTACTGAGCTTGATATCTTCTTCATTGGTTCCTCCAATGAAATTCACTTCGCCGCTTTCAAGCAGCACCCAGATTTTAACTCCTTTAAAGGAAGGTTTAACTTTCTCCGAGTTCCCTATCTTTTGAACTATTTGGAGGAGGAAAAAATCTACGTAGAGCAAATCTCAAAATTAAAGGAAGAAGCAACATTTGAGCCCCATGCACTCGCTTCAATCTGCCTCTGGTCCGTCATGACCAGGATGCGCGCTTCAGTTGGAAAAAACTTTAGAGACGGAAAACTTGGCAGAATTGCTGAAGCGCTCTCGCCACTGGAGAAATGTTTTCTTTATGCGAACAAAACAACCCCCGACAGCTTTGATTCTGAATCCCGACAAATCCTTAAGATGGGTATAGATGAAATTCATGACGAGTATGAAAACGACTCCATGTATGAAGGAAAATTCGGCATCTCCCCTAGAGAAGTCAAGCAGATCATCTATGATCTCGCTTACTCCCATCGCTCGGTGACTTTCGTCGAGGTTCTGGAATATCTTCGAAGTCTGACAGAGAAGAAGGCTGAATTTGATTTTCTCAATATCTCCCATCAGGGCGACTACCATAATCCAAAGAAGTTCATTGACCTTATTGAGATCTGGAACCTCGATCTTCTAGATACGGAAGTGAGAGAATCTCTGGGACTTGTAGATGAGCGCTCTTACGAGGATTACATTTCCAAATACATCCTATCGATTAATGCGGTCATTAAAGGCGAAAAGGTAAAAAATTTAATGACCGGAAAGTTTGAGTCCCCGGATTCCTATTTCATCAAAGAGTTTGAATCAAATGTCCACATTAATGAGGTTCCGGAAAAATTTCGCTCAAGTCTCATTGCCAGACTTGGTGCCTATGCCCTGGATAACAAGGGAAAACCCATCATCTATTCTGAAGTCTTCGAGGATCTTGTTCATCTCCTTCAGGAATCCTTCCGAGAAGAGCAAAAAAAAATCATCGATAAGATCGGAAAGAATCTCGTACTTTTTCTGGAAGAGAAGAGTGAAAAAGTTAGTCAAAATATTCCTAAGGATATTCAAGATTCGATTTCGACAATAATCCGGAGTCTGCAGGAGAAGTATCACTACAGCGAAAACGGTGCAATTACCTCTCTGCAGTACCTCTTAAGGATGCGCTACAACGCTCAAAACTAGTGGATGCAGGGGTTCTATGCTGAAGCTCTTTATTTTTTTTATTCTTCTCTCTTGCCAAAAAGACGTAATTCATCCAGAAAAAGGAGAAATCGTCGAAGCCGTTTATGGGCTCGGGATTATCAAATCAGAGAACAATTACAATGCCAAGGCAGCCATTCTTTCTTCTGTCAAAGAGTTCTATGTCAATGAAGGCGATGATGTATCGAAAGGTCAAAAGCTTTTTCTCACGGATCAGGGGTCTCTTATCTCTGCCCCCTTTGCTGGAAGAATCACAGAGCGGTCAGTTCCGGTTAGCGAAAATCTCTTTCCGCAAACCATCATTCTTCGTTTGGTTGATCTCAAGAACCTCTATCTAGAGGTCTCATTAGAGCAACAAGGAGCGATGAAACTCTCCAAGGGCATAAAGGCCGAAATAAGTTTTGAATTTTTTCGTAACAAGAAATTAACAGGAACACTCTCTACCATTTATCCTAAAAATGAGCAATTTATCGCCAAAGTCTTAATCGAGGAATGGCCCACAGGAGTCCTTCCTGGTATGTCTGCTGATGTTGCCTTTGAAGTGGCAAGAAAAGATAACGCTACCCTTATTCCCTTAAAAGCTTTGGCGAACGGTCACATTCTTATTCATCGAAACAATAAACAAGAAAAGATACCGGTACAGCTTGGACTTATGGACCAGGAAAAAGCAGAAGTCATTTCTCCTGATCTTTCCGCATCAGATGAGATTATTCTTCCATGATGTTCTTAAGTCTTCGCTTCCTATTGGCCAGAAGAAAGCAAAGTATCCTGATCCTCATGGGAATCACCATCGGAACAGCTGCCTACGTGGCAATCTCGGGGATGATGCTGGGGTTTCAGAGTTATCTTTTAGAGCAGCTCGTAAACAATGAGGCCCATGTAAGGATCTCTGCTCGGGAAGAAATTCTCACTGAAAAAGAGATGGCTTCCTTCCCTCATTCAACCCATGTCTTCTGGGACATTCCTCCTTCAGGCCGGAAAGATTCCACACGCATCGAATCTCCCCTGGGGTGGTTTAATAAATTAGATCGAGATTCGAAAGTTGCTGCCTACTCCCCGCAAGTCGTCTCCCAGGTCATTTTCTCCCGGGCGAAAGTGACCCGCGCAGGTCGAGTCATAGGCTCACAATTTGAGCGACAGATGAAAGTTACGAATATAGAAAAGTACATGAAGGCTGGAACCTTTAAGGACCTCGGTAATTCTGGAAACAGGCTTATCATCGGAAGCGAGCTCCTAAAGCAGCTCGGAACGAGGGTTTCGGAAACTCTCCTTGTCGCCACCGGTAGCGAAGCCCCCCAACCATTTAAGATTGTCGGCGTCTTTGAAACGGGTATAAAAACAATTGATGAGACCACTGCTTTCATTTCTTTGGTTGATGCTCAAAAGCTTCGTGGTAGACCCAGTGAGATTACTGATATTGCAGTCAAGTTCTATGAACCACAAAAAGCCGAATCACAGGCCCAGGAATGGAGGATCTCCAGTCTCGATAAGGTTCTTGCCTGGCAAGAGGCCTCTGCTTCCATACTTTCAGTTTTTAAGACCCAGAATATTGTGAGAAATTCGATGACAATTTCCATCATTATCGTGGCAGGGTTTGGTATCTACAATATCTTAAGCATTCTTGTAAATCAGAAGAAAAAAGATATCGCTATTCTACGTTCTATGGGCTACACGCCAAAAGATATTGTTAAACTCTTTCTTAATCAGGGAATCCTACTGGGACTGATCGGAGGAGTGATCGGCCTTATTCTTGGAAATCTTCTTTGTCACATCATGGCCCAGATTGAAGTCGCCCCCGGAAGGATTAGCGGGCCTGGTAATAAAATGATCATTTCTTTTTCAATTTTCATCTATGTGAAGGCATTTTTAATTGCCATTTTTTCTTCTGTGGTCTCGTCCATCATTCCTTCCCGAGAAGCCGGAAAACTAGAGCCGATGGACATCATTCGATCAGGGGGGCAGTAAGATGATCGAGGTCAAGAATCTCTTCAAGTCCTTTCCGAATGCTCCATCACCGATTCTCAAGGGGATAAATCTTAAAATAGAAAACGGCGATTTTGTTTCATTAGTGGGACGTTCCGGATCTGGAAAAAGTACTCTCCTGTATATCATGTCCACTCTTGATTTCGGCACCTCGGGTGAAGTCTATTATGACCAGAACAAGGTAAGTCATCTGCCTAGGGAAGAGATCTACCGAATTAGAAATAAAAAAATTGGTTTTGTCTTCCAGTTCCACTACCTGATCCAGGAACTCACAGCACTTGAGAATGTTCTTCTTCCAGCAAGAAAGGCCAATGAATATGAACAACGCAAACCACTAGCACTGAAGCTCTTGAAAGAAGTGGGTCTTGAAGGGATGGAAAATCGCGCTCCCTCAGAACTATCCGGGGGCGAACAGCAGAGAGTGGCCATTGCCCGATCACTTATTATGGAGCCCACTTACCTCTTTGCCGATGAACCGACTGGAAATCTTGATTCCATCAATGGTCTGATGATCATCGAGCTCTTTGAGAAAATTAACAAAGAGAAGGGAACGACGATTATCTATGTCACACACGACAAAGAGTTCGCCCAGAAAGCTCGTCACCAGATTAGTCTCGTTGATGGAGTCTTAAGTTAGTTTGCGGATCGTGTTCAACACACCCATAGGACCTCGATTCTCTTTCCCCTCTAGGATGATCCGGGGCTTATGCTTTAACCGATGAAGGCAGTGCTCGATGTTACTCACTCCTACTGAATTATAAAAAAGCTCAAACATACTCTCGTCATTTGGAGCATCTCCGAAAAACCAGCACTCGTTTTGATGAAGATGGGCACGATAATTTTCAATGAAGTGTTTAACGCCAAGATATTTAGAGATGTTTCCGCACCAAAAATTAATATGGACGTTTGATTTAGAGAAATTTATTCCCTCGACTTTCATGAAATCCATTACTTCCTCCACTGATTTTTCCTCCATCAAATGAAATTCTATGGCCCGGTCAGTGAGGCGGCCGTAACTATCTGCCGAAAGAGGAATATGGGGATAGTGATGCTTCAGCTTAGTGGTAAATTGCCTCAACTGTGCCAACTCTTCTGAACTCACTAATGGTTCTTCAACAATTTCTCCTCGCTCGTCTAAGTGAACGACCACTCCTCCGCCCTCCATGATGCAGGCCTTGAGGGGAAAGTGCGTAAGAAAGAAGTGCCCCCAGGAAAGAGAGCGACCAGAGACGATGACAAGTTCATGCCCGTTCTTATGAATGTGATCAATAATTTCAAAGAAGTCACGTGTCAGTTCCCGACCTTCCATCGTAAGAGTTCCATCAAAGTCAGAAAAAAAAATCATACTACTTCCAGATCCAGGAGACTAAGCAGCCGATGTAGTCTGATGCTGCTCCCAGGTTTTTGTTGGCCTCGATTGAGAAAAGAACCTTATCCCCAGCGTTAGGCAAAGGTAAGCTGGCGCCAAGGGTTAATGATGATGAGTAAACGAATTGATTGGTCATCGTATCAAGTTTAATTCCGGAGGGAATGGCTGCATAAGGAAAAATTTCCTGACCATTTAAGCTCAATCCTTTACGCAGAGTCGGTGCTCCTCCAAAAAAAGTAAATGATTGATTTTCATATTTTTGAAATTGCAGGAAGGACTTCATCGAAACACGGGGTCGATAAAGATCTTCTGACATGATCTCAAAGTCCATTCCAGACCCCATTTGGAGACCTCGGGAGAGCTGCCCACCACTCACATTAAAATCAAGAATTCTTCCCAGATACATTTCCTGAGTATAGCGAACTCCTGCTCCTAGCTCATTGCGATTCGACATGAATCCAGTTATTTCCGCTGAAAGCAATCTTGCCTGATCAGTCAACGGATGGGTGGAAATTCCAATGACAGAGGCACCAAGAGAAATGGGAAGCAAAAGAATAATAAAATTGATTAACTTCATTCTTTAATTATGAATGGGGCCTAAGAATTTGCAAGAAAACTGATCGTTTTGCATAGCGACAAATCCAGCTTTTGATTGACGATAGTGGAAGGTCTCCTATAGATTGGGAACCTGCATTTGTGGTGACCGTAGTTCAGTAGGTAGAGCGCCAGATTGTGATTCTGGTTGTCGTGGGTTCGAGCCCCATCGGTCACCCCATTTAAACTCTGATGGGGCCTCTGGCCCCAATGAATATAGAAGCCCCGTTTAACTCACGGGGCTTTTTTTATTCAGTCCGATTAAATTAACTCAGTCCGATTTTTTTTCTGCTCTTTTTAAGAGTCGGTTCAATCTGATCTTTCAATTGCAATAAAGCAGTTAACAAAAGCTTGTAGTTTTTGTCTGACTTTTCTTCTACTTCCAGAACTCTTTTTTCAAGTTCTTTATAAGTTGAGGCAAGATTTCTAATGCTCACAAAAGTCCTCATAATTTGGACATTCGCTCTAATGGCCTCCTTACTATTAAGAACGCTGGACAACATAGAAACGCCCTGTTCAGTAAAAACATATGGCAGTTTTCTTCGTCCACCATGTGCAGAACTTGAAATCACATTTTGTGATATCAAGTTTTCCCATTCAGCCTCAGAAAGTCTAAAGGCAAAATCAGGTGGAAATCGATCGTTATTACGTGAAACTGATTGATTTAATACTCTTGTTTCCACACCGTAGAGATTTGCAAGATCGCTATCTAACATCACTCGATATCCTCTAAAAAACTAAATTAAATTCTTGATATCGCTTTCAACCAGTTTTGACATATGCACCCCTATTCATCTTGATGTCACAGATTAAACAGGTCGGCCAACTTGAAGTCACCAATTGTGATTTCAAGTTTCGATTGTGAAACAATTTCTAGACTAATAGGGTCTTCGCAAGAAGTGAAAGATACTATAGCCCCGTTTAACCCACGGGGCTTTTTTTATTCCCAAATACCTAAAATATTAACTAAAAGATTATTCAGCACTTATCTAGCTTTTCTCTTTACCTCATTACTAGAAATTACTGCTCATTACTCGTCGAGCTTCCAGATTGTGACCAAATTGCTGCCAAGAAAAGCTCTACTCAGGTGACGGGAAAATAAAGTTAATAAACTTCTCAATCCTAATTTTAAGAATTTCTCCTGATCTTTAATGTCTTCGTCTGGGCCCAAATTCACATAAAAAACTCTATTGTTAACATTTTTCCTCAAAGTAAGCTCTTGTGTCCAGGATCACTGGGGTATCAAGAGGACTCTAATTTTACTGGTCTTATGATTTGAAGATTGTAAATTTTACCAAATGATTTACTGAACTGCTAAAAAATCATATTAAAGATCGCCTACTCTATATAAGAGGTACTGCATGCAGCTTTTGATACTTGCTTTAGGCTTTTTTCTCACTCTTCCTTCGGCTACTGCTGAGCTCATAAACATAAGCGATAATCAACTTGAAGAGGTTGAGTTTTTTGAAAGCAATGATGGGGATAAACTAGTTTATCCCATATCTGAGGTGCGAGCGTTTGCAAACACAATGGCACCTGAAGCAACTTGTATGGATGATTACTTAAAGCGTCGCAAGCACCTGATCATTAAATTCTCTGCAGCGCCAGTCTTACTACCTGTAGGCTACTTTGGTGGAATATTAACAGGTGCTGCGTTGGGATCAGCAAGTTATGTTCTTCTTCATAAAGTATTTGGTCTTTTAACTGATCCTTCCGGTGGCTGGAGACATCTTGGCTACATTATAGTAGGTGCGGGGGCAGGTGCCATTGCTGGAAGCGTTTACGTCCTCACAGATGTGGGACTTGGAGTTCATGAATTTGTAAATAATCAAAGAATACTAAAATCCCTCATGGAAGCTCATCACCAAAAAGTAGGGCCTGCAACTAAAATTCTCTACGGTAATTACATAAAAAAGATTCCTCAGAGTGAACTTTCTATTGAAGATTTTCAAACGGAGCTCCTGCAGCTAGAAAAAGATGGTCGTCTTTGTGATGGAAGTCTTAGACCTAAGAAGCCTAGATTTAAACCTCAGAGGTTATCAAAGAGACTGGCCCGTACCAAAGACATTTTTAATCATTTATCTCGCTAGCGCTTTTGACTTTTAAGGATCTCACGAGACTCTTTTTTGGATAGCTCTGTCTTTTTTTTGCTTTCCACAAGAGATCTCTTGCCGCCTTAGAGGCATCCTGATGGGAAACAATTCGCTTAGGATAGCTTTGAATACAATAAGAAAAAATTTAACTTTGAATACGATGACGACAACAGTGACCTATTTGTGATGAGTGATCGGAACAAGGCCAGGTGAACTTTTTTATAGAAGAGCCAACCATAAATCCCTAGCTTTCAATCAGGTTGTTGGTTTTGAACATATAAAACTTAAAATCATGGCAAGGACTTCGAAGTAAACGAAGTCCTTTCTTTTAAACCCTATACTTTCATCTTTTTTGAAAATTAACTTTTTCTTGATTGGGAAGATAAGCTTTGGAATTCATAGTTTTCGATGGGCGAGCATTCCATCCATATGGTCTTTATAGCGAATAGTAGAAGGCTAAGTAATCTGAACCAGAAAGCCCGTTTCAAACATTGGATTTTTGTAAATTAAGAATTTGGTATTATAGACTATGGTAATGAGAAACTATAAATCCAACGAAGAATTCTTTAGAGAAGTCCAATCTCTTGCTACAAAGTTCGAGATTGATGGAAAGGCGAAGTGTTCCCAAGCGTTATTGCGAGGATTAAGTTCTGTAAACGGCTTAACAGATGGTTGGGCCTTATTTATGGATGAAGTAACACTTCTGATCAAAAATCACTCGAAGGAATTATCAAGAGACGACTTAAAACGATTAAAAGACTTCCAAGAAAGACTTAAGAAAGTCATCTTCCGTTAACACTAGAGATCGAATAAAAAATTAAGCACAAAAGCTAGATAGATCACAGCCCATGAAAACTGGGCGTTTTTCGTTAGCCTTGATCACCAATGCTAAGAATTCATGAGTTTTGGATAGGTCAAGATCACTGGATTTTGACAACCCAATGGCTTCCCTTTACTCTTAACCGATGGAAATAATTTTTGAGATTGCTATCCAAATTTTAATCGAACTATTTGGGCAGATCTTTTTCGAATTTCTTGCGGAATTTGGCATTAGGGGAATTGGCCATGCTACAGGTATTCAAAAGCCTAAAAGTCCTATACTCGCATGCTTTGGGTACGTGCTACTCGCCGGTATTGCTTCAGCAATTAGCCTGCTCATTTTTCCTGACCATTATATTCGGAGTTACGAAGCAAGAATTTTAAATTTAGTCGCAACGCCTGTGGCTGTGGGATTTTTAATGAGTCTTCGAGGCAAGTTACTCGAGAAAAAAGGTAAGTCCCCTATTCGTCTGGATAGCTTTGCATATGGATATCTATTTGCTTTGGTGTTTGGCCTTATTCGATTTTGGTTCGGAAATTCCTAGTCATTAGTGTAGATCGAGATTATTAATTCAAAATAAGTAAGTTCAAGAAGGGTCACTCCAGAACAATGGTGTTGAATCTCCAAATTTAATTGAAAAGTCTAAGTGATGAGCTGGCAAAGAAAGGCTGGCCTGGGCGAAAACGCTTAAATGATATTTCCATAAGACTGGCCCACTTCACTCTGGGAAAAAGCATTCATTTAGTAAAGATCTAGGTCCTGGATGTGACTGATCAATTTAGCAAGTGCAGAGACGAAACGTTCCTCAACACCAGTCAAGTGGAGCAGTTACTAATAATTCTTATTCTACAGATTTTAGTTACTCCCAATTCTGCAAAAAAATTCTCTATCGAAAATTAGACAAATATTGAAATCACCTTTCCAGATATGAACGAAGTTCTTGAAAATAAAATCTTTTTCACATCTCCCGATAGACAACTCCTAGACGACATCTTTTCAATTCATTCATGGTCATCCTATAAAAAAAGAAACAGATCATGGTGGTCTGACTTTTAGGAGGCTCTATGAAATTTTTTTCGTTTCTAATGATGGTTCTTCTCTCTGCCAATCTAAGCTTTGCGAGCTCACGTCTAGAGACTGACATTGTAGATACTGCCGTGGCCGCTGGTTCCTTTCAAACACTTGCTGCTGCACTCACTGCTGCTAAACTGATCGAGCCACTTAAGGGAGATGGCCCGTTTACGGTATTCGCTCCATCTGACGATGCTTTTGCCAAACTTCCAGCTGGAACTGTTGAATCTCTTCTTAAGGACATTCCTGCTCTTACCAAGGTATTAACTTACCACGTTGTTGCAGGAGAGCTATCAGAGAAAGATTTACTTAAAAAAGGCATGGTAAAGACGCTTCAGGGTTCAGATGTTCACGCTGCTCTTTATAGATCCTCTATCTTTAAAAAAGGTAAGCTCCACATCAACAACTCAAAAGTCCTTTCTGTGATACCTGTGAAAAACGGGGTCATCTACGTTATGGATAAAGTTTTACTTCCTGCTCAACTCTAATTTCTATTTTCATTTCACAAGGCCACTTTCGGGTGGCTTTGTGAATTTGACCGACTACTACGGTGTTCGCGATTTTCTAAGAAATGATCGTTTATAAAAAAAATAGTCACAATGACGAGAGCCGTTTATCTAGACGTTCACTCTTTTACATTCATGGCTTCCATTAGCCTTAATTTTTCCTCAATCATATTGATTTCTTCTCGCCTCAAAAGTTCATCCTCGTTATCCAGCTCTGCAGAAAGAATAAAATCATTTTTTTCTTGGATTTGAATTTCCAAAGAACGCTTTAATTGGACTATCTCCTCGGGGGGCATGTTACTGAGAGATTCCTCAAAATTCGTTAGTTCAGTTTCTGGGTCAGAAGGTTTTTCTATATTATCAATTTCCACCTGCTCTTCCATTGCTGGAGACTCTACTTCTGCGACAAGTTCCTCAGAGGATGGCATCCTTTGAGTTACTTTCATCTTTCGAATTGCTGAGTGGAGTTTGGGGTCTTTGACAATTTTTTCAAGATTCCGTTTGGGTACGTTTATCCCAGTTAAAGTCTCCACCGCATCTTGATTCATTAGAATAAATGCAGATAGAAACCCCATCGAAAAAATGCAAATCCCAAGGAAAAACTTCATACAACCTTATCGGACTGTTTGTGTTGGATGATGAGGAGATTTTATAAAAAATCGATCTTGAAGTGGATGCAAGAAAATATCTCAAATACACAGAGGGAAGGATCCACTAAGGAAACTTCCCTCTGTCTTGATGTCGATTATTTAATCTTTACGCTGTTTCTTTCTAAACTTCTCCATTCTTTGATTTACCCGATTCAACTCTACTCCCAACTGATCGGTTATTTTTTTTGCTTTCCAAGGCCAGGATTCTGAGGCTGTGGACATGCACCCTTCCTAACATCCTTGAATCCCGCTCTCTCAGCTTCACACCTGTTCCCAAAAGTTTTGCCGTTAGCACAGACAGGTAGGTGCTCCAACGTACAGACATGAGGGAGCGGAGGAGCTATACAGGCAATCTGACTAGAATTAACTGTCTTAATAATAATTGTTTCGGATGGAGGGCATTTTGCTCCAACCACGGCTGGACAAAATACATGCTTGGTGACCTTTTCATCATACACGATCACGTCTCCATGGCAGTGCTTAGAACGAAGGGAGTAGACTCTTTTGGCAGAGGTTTGATACGTGAGTTCGAGGGAATCAACCAAGACTTTACCTAAACGACCTCTTAAAGTTTTATCCCTGGAAATCGCTTCCAAATCATCAAGATTTGCGAAAGCTTGAACACTAGAAAAAAGTAAAATCACGG
>JBEIFX010000023.1:0-39287 GCA_040382195.1 Halobacteriovoraceae bacterium
AGTTCGTCTTTTTGATTACTGGATCTCTTTTTTTAATTTGTTGATTTCTTTTTTTTGGCTCTTTATCGCTTCTACCAAGAATGGGACCAATCTTGAATAGTCGACCGATAAATTCTCGCTACCCTGGTGCACGACTTCAGGGATGTTTTTTTGTACTTCCTGAGCAATGAATCCGACATCACCTTGGTTAGTGTCTTTCCAATTAAACGAGACTCCTCTTAGTGATAAAACTTTCTCCAGCGAATGATCAAGTTCGGAAACATTCTTTTTAAGTCTTTGATCAGAGATGTATAAAAATTTCCCCCCCCGAATCGTTCCTCCGGCGGAAGTGATGCATATATTTCCTGCCCCCTGTTTACACACCTTGTTACCTTCCCTCACTTCAATTTGCTCACCCAACGTATTTACATATGCATTGCGAACATCAAGATCAATCTGTTCGGTTGGGGGAACAGGCGGCTTTGGAACTCCAGAGTCAGGCCAGTTGATACCTACAGTGCCTACGTAGTAAATCCCTCTCCCATCATTTGTTCTCTTCCAGATGTTACTGACTGAAGAAGTGGCTTTGCAAGACAAAAGATTTTTAGTGACAGGGTCTAGTTCATATTGAATGGTGATGAGCTTGGTAGCGATATTCCTTTTGCCTGAATCTTTGAGAATTTCCTTATTAAAAAAGTTAACCTTAAGGTTTTTCGAGTCTTCTAATTTAAAATTTGGATCGGTGCGCAGGGGAAGATCCATATCGTAAGAGTTTAGCTTAACGGAGGAGGTCGCCCCATAAAAGTTTCCAATAGCAAATTTTCCATTTGCGAGTTTCTCGACGATCCCTTTAGGATCTTTAAAAAATGGCGCTAAAGAAGCTGTACAAGTGATGGGGTCAGACAAGAGCTCGTTCATCTCGTTGGTGATAAGGTTGAGTTCTGTATCGAATTGAAACTTCGCAGTGACTTTAGTGCCTTGTTTAGACAACTGGGCGACCACAAGAGCAATCCCTCCAATCAATCCAGCCGCCACCATGATTTCAACTAGTGAAAACCCTGATTCCTTTTTAAATTTCATATAATCTCCATGTTATAAAGTTGTTCATTGGATGTCGGCGATTTCAGCATATTGGCCAATGTAGTGTTGGTACAGGTCAAAATCCCCCTGGTAGAAAATATTATGAAACAAGAAGCGATGAATCTCTTGGTCCAGGGGGGGTGTTTCAATAAAATTAATGACAAGGCGGTATTTGAACTGTGGTTGATCTTTAACGACGTTAAAACCAATAATATTAAGAGATGAGGGAGCTTGATCACGCAAAATATTTTGAAGAGCCTCTCCGGTACCTCTTTGGGCAAGGTAGAATTCCGCTTGTTTCTTTAAGGGTTGAAGCTTGGTCTTAGGATGAAGCGACTTCTCTGGAATAAAATCTAAATTGATAAAAATAAACACCATTCCATCATAAAATCCGATGGACTCTTTGGGGTTCCTTAGACCTAGTTGGGAGCAAGTGTTGCCAAATTGAGAGCAATCAGATTTTTCGAGAATATAGGCATAAGAAATGTTTGGTCCAATATCAGCTGTTAAAACCTGTGATTTCTTGGGCCAGGGGATGGATTCTCTAGGTTGATCAACATTTTTTTTAAGCTCACTTTTAAGGGGAGGGGGCTCAATCTCTTCACTCTTTTCAGATGGTTCCTCGAGGAAGAAATAAAGAGGGATGGAAAAAAGAATCAGTAGAGAAAAAAAAAGTTGAAGTGAGGAGGATTTTTTCTTTGTAGCTTGATTTTGGATAATTTTTGTACGGCCAATTTGAGTTATCTCTTTTTTTTTGGCGGAAGTTGATGATGACTTATTTGGAGTTTGATGACCAAGTTTTGAAACAGAAGAAGATGAGGTTAAGTTGCGCTGAGCTTCTGGATCTTCTATGATATTGATGGAGATAAGATTGGCGATATCGATGGGAAAGAAGATGTTATAGGGAAGCCGGGTATGGGGATGAAGTTTTTCTCCATTAATAAAAACCCCGTTGGAGCTGTTTAAATCAGTGATGTAATATTGACCGTTTTCAACATCCAACTGAAAATGATGACGGGACATTTCAACTCGGTTAATAGAAACATCCGCTTTGGGAGATCGTCCGAAAAGAATTTTATTTCCGAAGACCTTCAGGGTTTCTTTTTTACCTGTTTGTGAATACGTAATTTCAACGAGCATAATTTATAGTCTATTTTAGCATGCAAAGACGCCTTGGGGCCGAGCTTTTTTAGGATTTTGAGAAGGTCTGATCCTGACTTTAAAAAAAATCCCCCCCCTGTTAATCATGTAACTATATGATAATTGCGGCTTAGTGAGAGGTGCGTTGAAACTCTATATTTGTAGTCAAGATTTCCTATCTAAAAGAAGCTCAATCCTTTTAAAGCATAAAACTTCCTCAATACGATCTCTCCTGGCCTTGATTATAATTTTCTCATGAAACTGAAATCACTTTTGATTTGGTCAAAGAGAGAATTTTCTCATTTACCTTGGCGCCAGAATCGCACTCTCTACCGGACTCTGGTTTCTGAGATTATGCTTCAACAGACAACGGTTGCTACCGTGAAAAATCACTATGAGCGCTTTCTTGTATCCTTTCCAAATCTTTTGAGTCTTTGTCGAGCAAGTGAGGAAGAGCTTTTGGTTGCGTGGAAGGGGTTGGGCTACTACCGAAGAGCAAGGAACTTAAAAAAAATTGCACAGGCCTTGGTGGAAGACTTCAGGGGAGAGTTTCCTGATTCTACGGATGAGCTCATGAAAATCCCTGGAATTGGGCCATATACTGCCAATGCCCTCATCGGAATAGGAATGAATCAAAGGGCGCTGGCGGTTGATGCTAATTTGGAACGAGTTATCTCCCGGCTTTTTGGACTTCGTACGCCCAAGGGACCACAATTACAAAAAGAAATCCAAGATCTTTTTCAGAGGAAAAAAATTTTGAACAAGAAAGTTTCTTCTCAAGGCCTCAATGAAGCACTAATGGATTTGGGGAGAACTTATTGTCAGGCAAGAAAGACGAGCTGTGAGTTTTGTCCGCTAAGGGCCGACTGCTTTGCTTTTAAAGAAGGGCATCCACTTTCATATCCATTTGAAGGTCAAAAAAAGAAAGTATCCTCCAGCGAACATCAGCTGGAGCTCTTGAGAATTATTGTTCTGAAAAAAAATAAGATTTTGGTGTATTTAAAAGAACCGGACGAGTGGCTCGCGGGACAATTTGAAATGCCAACATTTATTCTTAATTCAACCGATTTTGAGCTAAAGCAGTACCCAAGATTAAAACTTGATTTTACGGCCCATTTTTCATTCAAAACCGGAATTACCAAATACAAAATACAAAACAAAGTAGTAATCCTGACCGAAAAGGAATTTAGAAAGATTCCTTTTATGAGGGCCTACCAATGGAGAGTGGCGGATGCGTTATCATCTAACCTTTCTTCGGCGACGATGAAGGCAATCAAGAAACTTCAGGAGAATCCTTACATTTCTGTCTAATTATTAAACAGAGGCAGTAGAAATTTCCCTTCAGCATCCAGGAAAGAGCATTTCGTGCTAAGTTGTGTTCCACCAGGAGTCTTAAGTGAAAATATTTTTTACACTTTTTTTTATTTCATTTTCGGCCTTTGCAAGTGAACAGTGTCACCTCATCAATAAAGATATTGCTGATCGGGCAAGGTTACTCTTAAAGCCTGGTGCCGAGGTTCTCTCCTTTTGTATGCCTTGCGGGGATAAAGTTGAAGATTCCCAGGTAGAGGAAGTCAAAACAGTCGAATCAGTGGACATTAATGGGATGATTGAACTGACGGTGAACAAGGATAAGACCCGACCTTTCGATCTTTCTTTTAAATACTTAAAAGTGGCGCCGCATACTTTTGTTAATCTGGCGAAAGTCACTGGTTGTCCGGTCAAAGACATACCTGCTTCCATTTCCTTGGAATAAAAAACCGAGATCAGGTGTAAGCCGGATTTTGTCTTGGACCATCATTCCTCTAGGCCATGAGTTACCTCATAGCTCAAGCACCCTACCCGTGAGCTCTTCGAGCAGACTCAACACTCACCTACATGGGCTTGCACCTCGTAGAGTTTACCTGATTTCACTACAGCATGACCTGTACATTCTTTCTGTTGCACTTGTCCTCGCCTCACGGCGGACGGGCGTTACCCGCTACGATGCTCTATGGTGTCCGGACTTTCCTCCCCCTGACGGCGGCGATAGTCCCCTGATCTCGGTATGATTTATATAGCGTCCTTAAAGGCCATAAGGCAAGAAGATCCGAGAGCATTGTGGACAAGTCTTGAGATTCTTATGAATATCGATTTCGGACTCTTCTATGCGAGAAATTTTAAAACGACAAAAATAACAACTGCCGTTATCTATTCGAGTAAATGGACCATGGGCAGGATTTTTGGATGAGATTCTTTGATAGAGACTCTGGAAGTCCTGAGGTAGCTCATCTTGCAAAAGTTTTAATCTGAGATCGATATTATCAATTTCTTTGTTTAGTTTGTTGATTTCATCTATGACCTCCCCCTGAATTTCCTGAATTGTTTGCTCAACACCGATGAGGAAGGTTTTGAGATCCTTGATTTGATTTTCCACTTCTTCAGCTTCGCTCAAAAGAAGAAGGCCCTCCTCTTCTAAATGATCAAGTTCGAGGGAATATTTTCTGACTTTTTCTTCATCGCCTCCTCGCCCCCTTATTCTATCTCTTTGTTCTGAAGCCACTTTCATTTTACTGTCTACATCACCCATTTTTTGATGATTTTGAACCAGCTTTTCCTTGAGTGCATTTGTTTGTAAAATCGTTGTTTGACGCCTCTCGTTTAGGTTTGTCAAACGACCTTCCTGCTCGCCTTTGGCCTTAAGTTGGTGGATTCTCATTTTAATTAAAGAATCAATTTCTTTTAATATCGAAAAGCTTTGGTTACTCACTTCATTTTCCTGCAATTTAGACGATAATAACTTTACTCATGAAATCCCATCTAACTTACCTCAAAAAGCTCGAACTCTTCAAGGAACTGGATAATTTTAAAGATGATCAATTTTTTGCTGTTGCTGATCAGAAAGTCAAAAATCACCTACCCCAGTGGCTTTCTTTCTCTCCCCATATTTTTTGGCTAAAGAATCCTGAAGAAGAGAAGACTCTTGATGTTTACCAGGATGCCGTTGAATTTTTTCTTAAGGTAGGAATTACCCGCGATTCAACTCTCTATGCCATTGGCGGTGGTGCCACCACTGATCTTGCCGGCTTTGTTGCGGCCAGCATCCTTCGCGGAATCAATTGGGTTTCTATTCCAACGACTCTTCTAGGAATGATAGATGGGTCTATCGGTGGAAAGGTTGGAGTAAACATGCCCCAAGGAAAAAATTTAGTTGGTGCATTTCATCTTCCTCGGGAAATTTATATCTGCGGGGATTTTCTTACGTCACTTCCTGAAAAAGAATGGATGTCCGGTAAGGGAGAAGTCTTAAAGTATGGTTTTCTGTCTAAGGACATTAATAATCTCATTTTAAAAAAATCATCCATTGAAGATATTGCCCTGGCCTGTGCCAAATACAAGAATGAGATTGTTGAAAAAGACTTTAAGGAAAGTGGAGAAAGAATCTTTTTAAATTTGGGCCATACCTTGGGGCATGCATTTGAGTCCACCCTGAAAATCCCCCACGGACAGGCAGTGGCCATGGGACTTAAGTACCTATTTAAAGTTCTTAAAAATGATGAAGCTCTCGGACAGTGGGAGCGAATGGTCCGAGCGCTGAATCTTCCCATAGAGAAAATGGAAATAAGTGAATTCAATCACTTCAATAAGCACAGCTTTCTGTCTTATCTTGACCACGACAAAAAAAATATCAAGAACTCACTCCGCTTAGTTCTCGTCAAGGAAATTGGATCTTGCTATGTTGAGAACGTTTCCCTCAAGGAGTTCAAAGCAAAGATTCAGAACCATGTCGACTTTCAACACTAACAGCGGCAAATTAAAAGAGGTGGTATGTGTGCCACCGTCTAAATCCTATGCTAACCGCGCCCTTGTTCTGGGGGCCCTCGCTGAGAGACCTTTTACAATCAGCAATCTTCCCTTGGCAAGCGACGTGACGAATCTTCTGGCCTGTCTTGAGGTCATCGGCCTAGAAATGGAGAGAAGGGATGGTGGAGTCAGGTTCGTAAACTCTTTTCCTGCGTGCGAAAAAAAAAAGAATGTTCGGTTGAATGTTGGCGAGGGAGGCACTACCGCAAGATTTCTTGCTACGATGTTACTTCTAGGAAAGTCTTCCTATGAATTGATCCTAGGTGAACGGTTAAAAGAGAGGCCCTGGGAGGAGTTCATTGACATCGTCAACAAACTGGGAGGTCGGTGTCAACTCGATGGGGATTCCTTGATTGTTCAAGGTCCGGTTAGATTTCCTGAGAAAATAGAAATTGACTGCCAGAGGACCACACAGTTTGCTTCAGCTTTTCAACTCCTGAGTATTACTAAGCCGATGAGAGTGATCCCTCTTAACCTTCATGCGTCTCAAAGTTATTGGGCAATGACGGAAAGAATGCTGGAAGAATTCAGGAAAAATGAGAACTACACCATTCCTCTTGATTGGAGCAGTGCTAGCTACCCTCTTGCTTTCGGTGCACTTAATCAGAAAATTTTTTTTCCTGGTCTAAGACCCGATCCCTTTCAAGCCGATTCAAAGTTTTTTGAGCTCCTCACGAGATTTGATTGTCTGTCCCTGGATCAAGGGGGAATCAAAGTACGCCCCATTAATAAGGACTTATCGATTGATCTGGATGTTTCTGACTGCCTTGATCTCGTCCCGACACTGGGTTACTTCCTCTCTCACATCAAGGGTCAACACATCCTCAGAGGAATAGAAAATCTTGTCTACAAAGAAAGTAACCGTCTCAAGGAAGTGGCAAATCTTGTGCGAAGCTTTCAGCGTCAAGCAGAATCCGATGAACATACATTCACGATATGGGGGAGGAGAGAACGAATCGATGGGCCCAAAAGTCTTGCTTTCCCTGATGACCATCGATTAGTTATGAGCGGCACTCTTTTTCTCCTTCACCATGGGGGAGGAGATGTCATGCCCTCCGAAGCCATAAAAAAATCTTATCCAACATTCTTTGAAATTATTTCTTCAGAAATCTAACCCGTATCAATTCACCATTATGCAGGTCTCTTCCTTCAAGTAGTAGGGAGTTACAGCCATTAGGGATGCCAAACAAGTTTTTAGAAACTTCGCAGAAGGTGCGCTTTAAATCAATCTTGCGGTAACGAGAAGACCCTCCCAACGTAACGACTGATTTAACCCGGCACACTCCTTGAGAGAGTTCACTGATAACTTCAATTTGGGAGGCAGGAAGGTCGTGGTTTAGTACCGAGAAGTCAGAAAGCCTTATTTTAAAAGTGTCATACCGATCACTGATTCCCAAGAATTGCACCCTGTTCTTAATTTCAGAGCGAATCATGGGATGAATGTCCTTAAACTCCTTGCCATTATTCATAGACCAGTAGAAATCAACATAGTTTTTTTCTGAATTCTTAGAGTAAAAGGAAAAGCGGCAATCCTGATCGGTACGGGTATGGATTATGATCTTATTTTCGGGGTTAAAGCTTTTCTCCAAAGTAAAGAGGATGTGCTCCGTTGAGGCAAAAACCCCTTTGACAAATAATATAAAGATCATCATCGAGCCTATTTTAAGGATCATGGTTTACTCCCTTTGGGGGATATTATCAATTCTCTCGGAAGAGGGGGACTCATTGTAATTTTACTTAAATACTGTCTAATTTTTTTACAGTCACCCTCAAACAAAGATCATTTCTTTAGACCCACTTTTAAAAATTTAGAAGAAGTTTTAGGATGATGGAAATTTTTTTTAGGAGCATCTGATGAAGTCATTTTTATGGAAATCACTGAGCTTGGGGATTTGTTTCACTCTTTCTTCGACTTTTACTTTTGCTCTCACTGATAGAGAAGCCCTGGCCGAAGGCATGTTACCAATCGAAGCCTATATGATGGCGGAAATGGATGCCATCGTTAATCCCAACTTAAGTAGTGAGGGGGTCGCCAGAGCTGTTCGCTCACATCGCTTGGTCATCGCCGTCAATAAGGCTGCCAAAGGGCCTCATGCCCAAACCCTAACCTTGTATGAAAACGGAAGTGAGATTCTTAGACAGAAAATTTCAACAGGTCGGGAAAAAGAAGAGAAAGCAAAGTCTGGCCGGGTTTATTTTTCCTCCACGCCCAAAGGTTTTTTTCGGCCAACCAAAATTTACAAGGATTATCTTTCGTATACCTGGAAGGCCCCCATGCCGAATGCGGTCTTCTTTATTGGAGGGATTGCTCTTCATGCAACATCCCCATCACACTATGCTGAGTTGGGCACAAGAGCATCTGGTGGATGTGTAAGACTTATGATTGAAACCTCGAAGCTTCTCAGGGAGAAAGTCATGGAAACTGGTATGGGAAGCCAGCCGGGTCAGTATGACGTAGTCAAAGAAGATGAAGGCCGCAATAGAATTGCCAATAATACTGTTAAAGTGGACGCGATCCAGCGTCAAACCGGAGATATTCTTAACAACAAAATCAACTCCTGGGATACTGTCATCATCGTCTACGAGGAATAGATAAAATTTAAGGCCAGCGGCAAACCCTGGCTTTTTTTTTATTCATACTGACCCTGCTCCAACAGTCCGAGCAGTATAAGAAAGTGAATAACTCAAATTCCCTTGCCACACTGTTTCACCCAACGCCAGATAAAAAAAATCACTTCACTTCAAAATAAGATGATAGATTCCTTAATATCAGGTATATAATTAGAACCTTAACAAATAAAAATTAATTTTCATGATTTTAACCTTAAAACTACTTGGTGGTCAGGAGAAGGAATACGAACTTCAATCCAACATCTTTACCATCGGTCGGAGTACTAAAAACGCGGTCTGTCTAAGTCATGATGGATTATCTCGCGAGCACTGTAAAGTAGAGGTGACTAGTGAAGGGGAGTTAATCGTAACTGACCTCAATAGTACCAACGGCGTCTATATCAGCGGCAAAAGGCTTGCTCCTAATACTCCAACCCTTTACCCAACATATTTACCCATTTCAATAGGTCCAATTGAAGGATTAAGTGTGAGATTAACTGATTCTGAACTTTATGCCTCGATATCCAAAACTCCTTCTAAGTTGAAGGGGATAAAGAAGAAAAACTAAACTCTGAAGTGCCCTTTAAAAGAGAACCACCTTCTTTCTATCGTAATGAGACTGACTTGGATCTCTCTCTCGAAGAGAGAGCGATTACCTCGGTTCTACTTCGTCTTACTTCCTTATCTTCCAGATCATTGAGCATTTCCTGAATGATAGCGCATTCAAAAAATGTCCACTCAACCATTCAAGTCCTTTTTTTATATACAGTTAAAAAATAAAAAGCCCATCCTTACTTGAGTTCGGACAGGCCAATTAATTTATAGTGTTGTTGGTCCACTTGAGGGGCAATCACGACATTTTTTCCTCACAGATTGGTACCTTAGAAAGGGCTGGAGCCTCAGACGAATTTCTGAGGAGTTAGAATGCAGCAACAGTACTGTGAGGAAAAAGCTTTTAGAGGCCGGAGTTGAGATTAAAGAACAGGGTGTCGGTGATGACTATAAGGCACTTAAAAAGAAGATTCAGGCCATGAGATAACGAGGCATAAGCTATCAGGCTATCGCTGATGCTTTTAATCTTTGGAAGATTTCTACAAGAACTGGTGATGGTCAGTGGTATGCAAAAACTATCCGCGAGCTAGTTATGGATTGATCACATCAAGTTTTCTTAAAAACAAGAACTTATGGATGTGAATTAAAATGTCCAAATTGTTACCAGGCTAGATTTTTCTAGTTTTTTATAGTAAAATAATGAAAAAGAGGGGGACCCATGGGAGCTAAGCAACTTGCCACTAAGATAGATGAAAATATTAAGGCGGCTTTAGATTCTTTTTGTGAAGAGAAAGGACTGAAAATTAATAAATTTTTAGAAGATGCAATTCTAGATAAACTTGAAGAGTTTGAAGATGTTTCTGACTTACGAAAATTGCGTAATGAATCTTTTAGACCTTTTGATGAAATTTTAAAAGAGCTTAAGGCTAATGGCAAATTATAGGATTGAATTTTCTTCAACTGCTGAAAAAGCATTGAAGAAAATTCCTAAGAAAGATTTAATTAAGATCATTGAGTCAATTCAAGTTCTTGCTATTAATCCTTTCCCTGAGGGGTGTAGAAAGCTGGCAGGTGAAGGAGGTACCTATCGTATAAGACAAGGTACTTACCGGATTATTTATGAAGTAGAAGGAAAGAATTTGAAAGTTTTGATATTAAAAATCGGTCATCGTAAAGATATGTACCGGAATATTTAAGAGATGAAAATTGTCTTTTCATTAATCATTCTATCCATTTCTTTAACCTCACATGCACTAGAGTGTCTGTGGTGGCAGACGAAGTATTCAGCTACAGTTGTAAATAAGCATCCAAAAAAAGGAAAAGTTCGCCAACATCCCCGTAGAGAATATTGTAGGGATCGCTGGCCCAATGCCAATTTATACGTCAAGCAGTTCAAGGACGATCCTATTCTTGGATGGTCGCATAAAGGTGAGGTCTTTAAAAAGTGGAGCAGAGACGAAAAACAGCTAATACTTGAAATTTTACCCTCTTTGCCTTCCTGGATAGAAGTCCAAAATTATAATTTTCGACGGGCAAAGGATTCAATCTATAAAGGTAATCCAGCTGCGAGTGAGCTAACCAACGGCTCAATTATTCTTTATGATTTATTCTTCAAGGAAAAGAATAAGAAATCAATTATAGTCCATGAATCATCTCACCACCTGTATAAAAAAGTTGCTCCCAAGGATATTGCGGATTTTTTAAGCATGTCTGGATGGAGTATTGAAGTAACCGCAGATGGAAAAGTATATGAATTTCCACCAAAAAAATTAATACAGCCAGACTCAGCATCAGAAAAAGACGAAGATTTTGCCAATCATGTAGAGAGTTATTATCAAAATCCCAAATCGTATAAAACTACTTATCCGAAGCTCTATGATTTTTTTAATCAGAGGTATCCTTTATGAGACTGACTTTCTCGCTATTTCTATTTGTTGTTTCTTGCACATCGAATAAATCAGCATCTAGTAAGGATAGGTATGAGGTGATGAATGATTTATGGCAAAATAAAGCTAATAAATCAGAAGTAATTTCTGCTTTAGGGCCTAACTACCAGCTTGCCCCAAGCGGTATTACTTACTCATTTACGACATTTAATTATCCGAAGAGCGGCCATTTTTTTAATCAAGCAAATCAAATTACTGTTCAATTCATCTTTCTTGAGAAAGATGAATTTGAAACATTTAAAAATAAAATTAAGTGCCCATGGAGTGTTGAAAAGAAAATGGTTTCCTCTGGTCATACTGTAAAGACTATCGAATATGGTGAGTGTAAAATTTTAAGTCTTAAATATACGTATCCATCTAATCTAAATACGTATGAAATCCGTTGGGAAAAATGAGTGGTGGGACTAACAGGACTTGAACCTGTAACCACCCGGTTATGAGCCGGGAGCTCTAACCAATTGAGCTATAGTCCCCTGATGAGCCCATAATGTACTTGATTTCCTTACATGTTGCCAAGATCATGGGAACCTGTTTCTAAGGTTTTAAGACCTCCATAACACACTATTTCAATACTTTGGCCCTTGTGTTAGAACTAGGGTCATGAAAAATATGATCAAATTTCATAAGTACTCTGGTAACGGTAACGACTTTATCATCGTCAAAGGTCCTGTCGATCTGACCGCTTCAGTGATCACTGCCATGTGCGATCGTCACTTTGGAGTGGGGGCCGATGGAGTTCTGGTTTTGTCTTTTGCAGATGAAGTTGATGGCCGGATGCAAATCTTTAACTCCGACGGTAGTGAAGCAGAGATGTGCGGCAACGGGATACGCTGCCTTGTCACTTATCTTGACGATCAAAATGGTCATGCCAAGGATCTTTATAGGATAAAAACTATGAATGGTCTCTATGAAGTCGCTCGTAAGAATGGTGAATTCGCCGTTGAAATGTCCGAAATTAAAGATAAGAACATTCATGATCTCTCTTCCTTTAATGAATATAAGAGATCTTTTTTTGTAAACACTGGCGTACCTCATCTTATTTTTGAGGTTCATGAGGTTAAGCGGATTGATATCAAGTCACGTGCTCCTCAGTATCGCTTTCACAAAATGTTTCCCAGTGGTACCAACGTGAGTTTTCTCCAAGTCACAGGTGAGAACAAAGCCTACGTTAGAACCTATGAACGAGGTGTGGAGGATGAAACTCATTCCTGCGGAACTGGTCTCACTGCTTGCGGGATCGCCCTCAATCACTGGTACGGTTGGAGTGGAAGTATTAGGCTGGAAACCCTTGGAGGCACTCAGCACATCCAGGTCGCTGACAAGGTTTTTTACTCCGGGGAGGTTAAATTTTGTTTTGAAGGTGAATACTCTCTGTGAAGGAGCGGGTCGATAAAGTCCTCGCTGAAAAAGGACTTGTCTCCACAAGATCTCAGGCGAAAAGTCTTATCGAAAACGGCGACGTGAAAATCAATGGTATTGTGATCAGCAAGGCTGGAGAACTCATTGACCCACTTTCAGAAATTGAAATTACCTCAGAACTTTTTGTAGGTCGAGGAGCCTTGAAGCTTGAAAAAGCCCTCGCGACTTTTTGCCCTCCAGTGAAAAATCTGGTCTTCATCGATGTCGGTGCTAGCACGGGCGGCTTCACCCAGGTTCTTTTAAATGCCGGGGCCTCGAAGATTTATGCTATCGATGCGGGGCATGACCAATTAGCACCACAACTCAGGAAAGATCCAAGAGTGATTAATCTGGAAAGAACAAACATCAAAAAATTAGATTCACTTCCCGAGCTGGCCGATGGAGCGGTAATGGATCTTTCTTTCATCTCCATTACCAAGGTTTTAGATAAGATTAAAATGCTCTTAAAACCTGGAGCTTTTCTCATTGTGCTTATAAAACCTCAATTCGAAGCTGGGAAAGAGCGACTTCCTAAAGATGGAGTGATTAAGGATGCGAAGGTTCAACGAGAGGTCTTAAATGAGGTTCTAGCCTTTGCTCAGGAGAGTGGTTGGTTTCACCATCAAACAATTGATTCACCCATCATGGGAAAATCCGGTAATAAAGAATTTCTGAGTTGGTTATCTCTTAAGTAATCTTTATTGTCGTCAGAGACTTAAGTCATATCTCAGATTAATTGAACTCATGGTGTTGCTCTCAGGTAGATCACTGAGAGTTCTCCAAAGTTTATCTTTTTGATAGACGAGGTTGTAATCTAGAAAAAACTTTTCTGAAAGAGCGACGATAAGTTTTAAGTCATTGGAGAGGTTGAGATTGTCGGTCTCCAATCGCCAGCTAGATAAATCTTGAAATGGTTTAACCCATAGAACATTTTCCACGGCCACTTTCTCGTTAACCTTTATTTTGAACCCGGCCCGTACTCCATGACGAATGCCCCTGGTATCATCTTCTTTGATAAAACCATTGTTTAGGACTTCAGTCTTTCTGAAATCATAGAGTGGAACGTAAGAGACATCAAAATACTCCCAGGTCCTAGTGTGAAAGAGATGCCAGGTATAGCCTATTGGACCGAATTGCCAATGACTTATAGGTGTGGCGATTTCGCTAAAGCGCTGAGAGTTGTAGTTTAAAAGACCGAGAAATGAGATGGAGGGGCTAAGCTCATGAATCACAAACTGCGCTTGCCCCGATGTGCTTTGGGTGGAAACAGTTTCTTTGGTTAATGGGTCCTTAAGCTTTGTCTGTTGCTGTTCAAACTGGGTTAAAAGCCGATACTTGGTAGTGCCATTTCCTCCTCTGAAACCGTAGCGGAGGCTCTCACCTTGGTTGATAGATTGTCGGGTGAAGGGAGAGGCATAAATAGAGAGGTTATAGTGACTGAGATCCATTTTGAGTCGCTCACGATCAAGGACCTCTTCCACGAAGAGTTTTCTCTTCTGAGCTTCAAGCGGTTCAATGAGGTCACGTTCACTCAGTTTTTGTGGAAGATCTGGTTTAATAAGAAAAGGATCAGGAGTTGTTTGTGGAGCAACTTTCTTATCGATATCTGGGATTTGATGGACTTCTTCCCTCAGTTTGGAAACAGCATACGGAATCTCTCGGTCAGCTAAGCCTGTGATGGAGTAACTGTAGTCCATTGAAAAGGCTTCTGAATGAGGAACACGATAGAGCTTCCAGTAAGAAAGTTCGCGAGTGACTTTTAGACAGAGCGCCCGGGAACTAAAGCCTGAAATTTCATTAGAGAGTTTCGCATGGTCGTTTCGTTCAATTCCATCTTCAAGGCCCCTGTTCATTACGACAATATTGTCTGGTAAGAACTTAAGGATTTTCACATTTGGAATAACCTCGAAGGACTCCAGTGCCAGTACCGGTAATGAAAAAATAAACCCCAAAATAATCCACATGAAATAATTGTAAACTATTTTGAGGTGAATGAAAGGGATAGTTAGTAGTGAAGGACCGAGTGGACTGGAAGACCCTCTTCCTTAAACTTATTTAAAAAAGTCAGATTTATCAACAGGGCCATAGCCTTAACCTCCAGTTTATTTTTTTTGCATAAATTGGCGGCGGCGCGGAGAGTGCCTCCAGTAGCGAGGACATCATCCACCAGAACCACACGAGCTGTTTTTTCTTCTTTGATCATCTCCAAGGTGTCAGTACCATACTCTAAGGAATAGGTTTCAGCGATCACCGGCGGAGGCAGTTTTCCTTTCTTCCGCATCGGGATGAAGCCTTTGCCATGTAACTGGGCCATGGCGGCCCCCAGGATAAAACCGCGGGATTCAATACCGACGACGTAATCGACCTGCGACCAGTCAATTTCTTGGGACATAGCTTCAATCACCTCGGGAAATTTTTCCTGGAGAAGAGGCGTGATATCTTTAAAAACGATCCCAGGTTTAGGAAAATCAGTAACATTTCGTATGTAGCCTTCGAAAGGGTGCATTCTAGCCTCCTGAAATATCTCATAATGAAGTGACAACTTATAAGGTTCTTTAGAAAAAATCAATCTAATGTCATTTTAAGTTAATTTCTCAAATCCCCAGATTCATCTAGATTGAGCCCAAGGAAACTCTTCCTGAAAAAAATTCTCAACAACCCTATACGATGTAGGTCTTAGATGGAAAAACCAGTGATTATTTTAGGCGGTGGTTATTTGGGAACGCTTCTGGCCTTAAGGCTTAAGGAAACAAGACCGGATATTCCATTTTTACTCTATGAAGAATCATCTTCATTGGGTGCAGAGAGGTCTGAATTCTTTTTTGATAATACACCGAGCTTCTGGCTCACTCCTTTTCTCACCAAAACGTGGGGCCAGGCAAGTATAGGAGAAAATCAGGGCAAACCTTCTCCTGGAAAGTGGCACTACATCGACGGTCACTTCTTTCATCAGTATGCCAGATCTGTTCTGGGAAAGTGTTTAAAACTCAACCAATTACCTACACCTGAAGGTTCTCTCCAAGAAAGCACCTTCGTCATCGATGCCCGCAATAACGGTCACCTTCCTAAAACCTATTTCCAGATAGAGCTTTCCATGGAGATTGTGCTTGTGAACGAACACGGCTTGAAAGACCCCTTAGTTGGACACCGCCTTGAATCTGGTGGGAGCAAAGAGATAACGACATCGATTTTTCCATTGGGGCCCAGAAGAATTTTTGTCAGACAAAACTGGATCCTGGACGTTTCTTTTCCTAAGCGGGAAGAGATGAGAGAGAATCTCATCGCCTATCTCGATTGGAGGGGATGGAAGACTTCTCGCATTCTGAAAGAAGATCGTCAAATCATGGAGCTTCCGCTCACCAGAGTAATCCCACGCACAGACGCAAGAGTGGTAAGTCTTGCAGGGCTCTTCCATGGTCCAAGAGTTTCCAGCATTCCTCAGATGGTGAGGATCATTGAAGCTATAACGTCAGGAAGTTTCCGTTTGGGAGAGGTGCAGAGAGTGGTGAAAGAATATCGTTATAGGTTTGAGGCAGATGCAAGGGTCTACTATCGTTTAAATTGCCTCGCAGTAAAGGCCCCATGGGTGAGCTTCCATCAATGGCTCCTGTTTCAAAAGTCCGACTTTCTTCAGCGCTATTTTTCAATGAAGCTCACCCGAGTGGACAGAATTCGCATAAATTTATGGCCAATGATTTGGAGGGTCAAATCTCTGGTGGAGCGAGTTCATCTACAAGAAAAGCTTAGATATGAATGTCAATTTTTAAAATGATTCAAAAAATTAAAAGTTCTAAGGATGAGCCGACTCATGAGCGCTGGGCGCGCTTCAGGTGAACTGATTTGTCTAAAAAAGGAGCACCGTCTAAAAAATCGACAGCCTAAGGACCTCTAATCTCTCCTCATCATTGGCATAGGAGTTGCTTCATTGATGTTATGAAAAACCTCTTGGTCTCTATGCTTTTGACGCTCTTTTTTACTTTGGCCAGGGCATCGGAGCACCAGATGATTGATACCCTCGGCTCCTCGCCCAAGGGTCAGTTCATCGCCCTAGAAGAGTATGGATACAAAGACCAGCTACATAGCTATTATGTACGAATTAAAATTATGAACGTCTGGAAAAAAGAATACGTAGGAAAGTCCATTGAAGTCGAGCTTCCTGCTCACCGTCCTTTCTACCTTGAGAGGGCCCGGGCCCGGGCAAGATTTCTTGCCCAAGAGGAACTCAGAAAATTCGATATTAGAGGCTAGTTCAAAATTGGACTTTTTTCTTTGTTGATGAAAATGCTAAAAATGAGCTTTCTATTTTGCCACATTTTCCCTCACCGTTCGATTACGGGGTGAAGGGGGGCCCTTATCTTATAATTCCACTAATTTTTCAGGCATTTATTTAGCTGCACATCCAGGAATACATCAGATCCCATAGGCAAAAAAGACCTGCCGTCTCGTGACTTTTGAGATGAGATATTATATCAAAGTGCAAGGGAAATTCTTCCCTCTCTTTCAGGAACCATCGACTATGTGCGGATTACTGGCCTACGCTGGAGTTGTTCACGAGCTTCCAGATTTTGAAAAAACTTTTTCTCATCTTCATCATCGGGGACCTGATGATATGGAGATTATGAATATTGATTCTGGTTTAGCGACAGTTTGTTTCCACCGACTGGCCATTATGGATCCTACTCAGAAAGGTCATCAGCCCTTTGTTGATCAAGAGACGGGCAATGTCGCTATTTGTAACGGAGAGATCTACAACTATGAAACTCTGAAACGAGATTATGAAAAGTCCTATCAGTTTAAGTCACAATCTGATTGTGAGGTACTTGTTCCCATGTACCGAGACCTCGGCATTGAAAAACTTTGTCAGCATCTCGATGCTGAGTTCGCTCTTGTCATTTGGGATCATCAACAAAAGAAACTTGTTGCGGCCAGAGATCCTATCGGTATCAGACCACTTTTTTATGGATTAACTGCAGATCAAAAAATCATGTTTGCCTCAGAAATCAAGGTGCTGACTCCTTACTGTTCAAAAGTGGAGTTTTTTCCACCTGGGCACTATTATGACGGTGAAAATTTTGTCATGTATAAAGATCTCACTACAGTTGCTCAACACTCACCTAAAAATCTTGATCAACACTTAAAAGACATTCGGGAAAAGCTGATTGAGGGGGTTAGAAAGAGACTGGTGGCGGATGTGCCCGTCGGCTTCTTGCTCTCAGGAGGGCTCGATTCTTCCCTGGTGTGTGGTATCGCTCAGAATCTTTTAGGTAAGCCGATCACCACCTTTTCCGTAGGCCTTGATCACAATCCAATTGATATAGGCTATGCCAAGATTGTCGCTGATCATCTGCGGTCTAAACACCATGAGGTTTATTTCAATAAGGCCGACACTCTTGGAGTTCTGGATAATCTTATCTGGCACTTAGAGACCTGGGATATCACCACCATTAGGGCCTCTATTGGGATGTACCTTGTCTGTAAGTACATTCGAGAAAAAACATCAATAAAAGTCGTTCTCACTGGAGAGATCTCCGATGAACTCTTTGGCTACAAGTACACTGATTTCGCTCCCTCACCCGAGGCTTTCCAGCTCGAAGCAAAGAAAAGAGTGGATGAGCTTCATATGTACGATGTCCTACGGGCCGACCGATGTATCGCTGCTCATTCTCTCGAGGCCCGGGTACCTTTCGGCGATTTAGATTTTGTTAAGTCCGTAATGCACATTCACCCTGAGTTTAAAATGAATAAGACAGGTATGGGAAAGTGGCTCCTTCGGAAAGCCTTTGAGGGAATGAACTTTATTCCCGACTCCATTCTTTGGCGTGAAAAAGCAGCCTTCTCTGATGCGGTCGGGCACTCGATGGTGGACTACCTCAAAGAATATGCTGAAAGTCTGTACAGTGAAATCGATGTCTTAAAGGCAAAGGAAAGATATCCACATGGTTCACCTTTTACCAAAGAGTCTCTACTCTACAGGGACATTTTTGAGAGGCATTTTAAAGGCCACTCTCACCTCATCAAGGATTTTTGGATGCCCAACAAAGATTGGCAAAACTGTAACGTCAGTGATCCCTCGGCAAGAGTCCTGCCGAATTATGGGAAATCTGGGATCTAACTAAAAATTTTAAGAACAAAAGAAAGTCTCAGTAGCTTAAGCTACTGAGACTGATAAATATTACTGCTTTGTACTTTTAGAAGTTGAGACGGGGGTCGCCTTAGGAGCGATTTCTTCTTCGAAAGACACACTGGAGTTGTTAGAAAGTTCTTCACAAATCTCCGCGCCCGCCAGGAAATTTTCATAGACCATACTGACGTTTCCAAGAGTATCAGTGCTTACTTCAAAAGAATTTTTATAATCTTTTCTTCCATTAACTTCGGAGATCGCTTTCATGTCTCGCTGGTGATCTTCGGCCACTAATTCTTTTAGTCCATTCTGATATAGACTAAGATTTTTTAAGAGGTCATTGCACTGATTAATCTTGTTATTAAGATCACCTTCGCTAAGAATTTTTTGGACATATTCACAAGAACTTTTGTTCCAGGTTGAACAACGAAACTCATCGGTTTTTGAGGTAGCAAGACCAATGAGAATTTTCTTAAATTTTTGACCGCAAACGGTATGAGATTGAACTTGACCATTAGGAGTCATGTAACTGGAAATAACAGCGTCTTCTCCCACTTTTTTTCCTGGCATTCTTCCTGTCCTGGTCACTCTTCTGACTTTACGGTGATTCCCTTCGCGCTCAACCACGAGAGATTGTTTTTCTCGAGACTTTGGAATTTCCCACTTAAATTCCTCTCTCAGATCCGTCACTTTGATTTGAAACTTACTCAAAGTAGTATAGTCCGTAGCGAGTGTTTTTGTTGGAGAAATACTGAAGACCTGATTTTCTCCTGGAAGTTTGGAGAGATGCCCATAATCAATTGTTGTGTCTTGGGCATAGGCTCCTATTGAGAGGATAGAACCCAAAAGAATTATTTTTTTCATTTAATACCTTCCTTCTGTTAAGAGATTCTCTTGCTATTTTCTCTTGAAGAAAAAAATTGAGCTAGGGGGAAATTCCGATCAGACATTCCCGACAGAAGCTGTCAGAATCTGAAAGATGAGAATGGTTAAATTGTTGGGGTCTTCTCCTATTAAGTTGAGCACTTATCGGATTATGTTCCCCCTATAGCAACTTTTCCCAGATAGAAAAGAATTGAGAATGACGTTAAGATATCTTATGGTTCGCAGCTATCACTCTCATTTTTGTCAATTCTCCCCAAATGTAAAACTCTTCCTTATAGGAAACGCCGTCCAGGGAATGGGACTGTCGATCTACGGGCTTCTTTTTAACCTCTACCTAAAAGAACTGGGATTTGGTGAGTCGGCGATCGGTGGTCTTATATCTACGGGTTCTTTGGGCATTTCCCTGATGGCAATTCCGGCGGCACTCATTATTGAAAAGTTTCACGTAAAGCACCTTGTGATCACGAGTCTGTTGTTATCTTCTTTGTTCTATTCAATGCAGGTCTCCAACGTCCAGGAAGGGGCCCTATTTTCCTACGGGCTTTTGGCGAGCATGTTTCAGGCGCTATTTAATATTTCAGTTTCACCTTTCTATCTTAGAAATTCCACCCAGGCACAGAGGGTTCATCTCTTTACTCTAAACTCTTCTTTAAATATGGCCGCGCATCTCGTGGGTTACCTCCTGGGGGGGTATCTGCCGGATCTTGTTTCTGTTGCGATCCCCCAATTCGGAAAAATTGAGCTCTACCGAACCTCCATCCAACTTGCCTTGGGCCTAGTTTTTGGGGCGAATTTTCTTTTTTTAAAGATTGAAAAGATTCCTATTCCTAAGATTAAGAAAAGCCTCTTTGAAGGTTTAAGAGAGAAGGAATGGAACATTTTGGTTAAGCTCATTACACCTAAGCTGTGTTTTGCCTTTGGTGGAGGTCTCATTGTCCCCTTCATGAATCTCTACCTAAAAGAGAAATTTAATCTTTCAACAACGATGATCGGAATTTCTTATGCGACTTTACAATTTTTTATCTTTGCCGGTATTTTTGTCACTCCTGCAATCATCAGAAAAACGACGCAGTTAAGATTCATCGTACTTACAGGTCTTCTTTCGATTCCTTTCATGATTGCCATGGGGCTCACGGGTAATGTGACTCTCGTCTTAAGCTGTTTTTTCATGCGAGGGATGCTAATGAATATGTCCGGTCCTATTACGAGCATGTTTGAAATGGAACGAGTGCGGGAAAAAGAATGTGTCTTCGCTTCAGCGATGATTCTTTTTAGTTATCACCTTGTCTACACCACCAGCACTCGTCTAGGGGGCTACCTCATAGAGTCTTATTCCTTTGGGCAGACTTTTTTCCTTGCCGGAAGTTTTTATGCACTGGCGATCATTTTGTATTACAAGTTTTTCAAAAAAGAAGACCAGGGAGCTATTTACTCTCTGGAGGTCGCCCAGAAAGCAGCTTAAAAAATCTTCTTGGAAACGACGTTCATGATCTTCAAGAGTCCTTCTTCATCATCGATTGAAAAACGATCGTAAAAAGGAGAATCGAGGTCCAGCACTCCAAAGATGTGGTCTCCATTAATAAGTGGAATAACCAGTTCCGAGCGGGAAGCGGAATCGCAGGCAATGTGATCATCAAATGTATTCACATCTGCAACCCTTAGAGTTCTTTTTTCACGGAAGGAGGCACCACAAACACCACGTTCGGGTCTTATTCGTAGGCACGCCGGTTTTCCCTGGAAGGGACCAAGAATGAGTTCTTTATCTTCTTCACTCCATAAGTAGAATCCGCACCAGTTCAGGTTAGGGACGGCGTGATAAATCCAAGAAGAAATATTGGCAAGATTGGCGGTGAGGTTCTTTTCCCCCTCAATCAGCGCGAGGAGTTCCCCCTCTAGGGTGGTGAAAAAGCCAGGTGTTCTGTACTGCGATTGAATGATCCACATAGGTCTATGGTTTTATCTCGCATAGGAGTTCTTCTACAAATGACTCCATGAACTTTACACGTTGCAGGGCCATGTTTTTACCAGTAGCTGTGTTCATGAGCTCAGGGAGCCTGAAGAGTTTCACAAAATAATGATCGAGCATAAAACTCTTATCATCAACGTCGCGAGACTTGGCAAGTGGGTCAGAAGAGTTATAAAAAGCTGACTTCATCTGAGCATTCACCGCCGCACACCTGAGAATCCCGACAGCACCTAGAGCATCGAGGCGATCAGCGTCCTGTAAAATGGCTGCTTCCAAAGAAGTCGGATGAAGACCCTTAGAGTAGCTATGCTCGATAATGGCACCTTGTATAATCTGAACCTCTTCTTTTGAAAATTCAGACTCAAGTAAAAGACTTTCGGCCTTATTGGCGGATAAAATCGAGGCATTTTTTCGATCAGGATGATTCTTAGGAACGTTGACGAGGTCGTGGCAATAAGCGGCGGCACGAACATGATCAATGCTCACTTTCATGCCTTCACTTATTTTAATTACAGTCTCAGCGACTCGTTCAATGTGCGCCCAATCATGGGCCGGATCGATGGAATCATAAAATGGTTTAACCAGGAGAATGAGTTTTTCTATTCTCTTCATTCCTCTTCGACCTTAAAGCGATTTTTGATCTTTTTAACCATGAAACCCAGGACAGGAATGTTTTCGTAGATAAAAACTCCCATGTCAAAATAGTCACGGTGGTAAATAGCCTTACCGTTTTTAAATTTAACGACTGAATTTCCATCGACTACAACCGGTTCTCCACCCTTGAGGTTTGGAGTGACCAGAGTCATCTTCCATATCCCGACAAGATCATCACCGGACTCAACAAAGTTAGTAAATTCGAACTTGATGGAAGTCACACTCTGGTACATGCGTTCATAGTAGCGACGCATTTTTTTTACACCGTTGACGGTTCCGATCGGATCATGGAACTCGATGTCTGAGTGATAAAATTCATCTACAAGGTGCATGGTATCTTTATTCAAGTGCTCAAAGAGGTATTGCAATTTTTGACGATTATTCATGTCGTTCATGGTTTGTCCCCAAGTCAGAGATGACAGAGTGAAAAGAAATAGGATTATAATCTTCATATAACATTACCTCGGGAGTTAGGATGATCTTCTCTATCATCATATCCGTTCTGTTCTTTGTGCACATCTTTTTCCTCTTTGCTCTGGTTAGAAAAAACTTCGCCGTGATCGATATTGGCTGGGGACTTGGGATTATTCTTATCGCAATTGTCTCCTATCTCCACAATCCGCTCTCCATTAAAAACGCTGTGTTGTTGATGATGGTTGTCATTTGGGGTGTAAGACTGGCCCTTTACATCTTTGCCCGCAGCCGTGGAAAGGGCGAGGATTCGCGTTACACTCACTTTAGAGAGATGTGGCAACCTCATCCCAATATTCACGCCTATTTTAAAGTCTTTATTGGGCAGGGAATTCTTATGGTGGTTGTCTCTTTACCTGTGAGCACTGCCATGGCCACAAGCGCAGCAGAACTTAGTGTCCTTAATTGGTTAGGAATTCTTATTTGGGGCTTGGGTCTTACATTTGAAATTTGGGCAGATTCCTATATGGCCTGGTGGAAGTCGAGACCAGAGCATAGAGGCAGCATCTGCACCACGGGCCCTTGGAAATTTTGTCGATTTCCCAATTATTTTGGAGAAGCTTCTGTTTGGTACGGGATTTATTTGGCAGGTTTTAGCCTGAATTCTTCATGGTCGATTCTGGGGCCACTGACGATCAATTTTCTTCTCTTAAAAGTAACTGGTGTACCACCTCTGGAGAGGTCTCTGATCAAACGCCCTGGCTATGAGGAATACGCCAGGAGAGTGCCGAGATTTGTTCCCTTCACTAGGCCCTAGGGATTGAAACTTTTCCCAACTGCCCCCGGATAATGGTGTTGATTTACCAAAATCTACCAGTAAATTCCAAGTGATGAGCTGACAAATTAAGGCTGCCCTGACCAAGGACGTTTGAGTGACATTTCTTGATCTTGGTTCACTTGGTGAATGCAGAAATGAAACGTCATTCAACACCAATCAAGTGGAGCAGTTATCATCAGTCCTGACGCTTAAACCATCCCTTTCGTTGGAAAAACCAGACAGAAACAAGGGTGATTAGAACCATCATAAGGACAACCCCCCTGAGGGAATTAATCGAGTGGAGTCCTGGGATATGATCAAAGTTCATGCCGTAAAAAGAAGCAATAAAATTCAAGGGAAGAAGGATACTCGAAAAGACCGTTAAAACCTTCATAATATCATTTGCTCTCTGATCATTGAGTGAAATATGAAGCTGGAAGAGATGCTCAAAATTATCAGACAATTCATCAAGTTGAAAATAAACCTGATCAATGTTTTCTCGTAAGTCTTGAAGTAATGAGGGGTGTTCTTCCCAAAATTCTTTGGACCGAAGTAGTGTGTCTTGAGTGTGACGCAGGATACGCTTTAAGACAAAGAGTTGACGACGGAAGCAAAAGATTTGTTGAGTATTGAGGCCTTCAAGTTTCTTCGAAAGAATATCTTCCTCAAAATCATCAAACATGTCTTGAAGATTAAGAACTGGCCTTTCATAACCTCTAATGATCTCGATCATGAGGGCATGTACTAATTCCTGAAGAGTATTGAAATTATTTTTTTTATTAATCTGTATTTTAATCTTCTCAACATAATCGAGTTTTACTCGATGGATTGTGATGAGACGGTCACGATTGATAAACAAAGCAATTTTTCGGGTAAAATCCTGAATAGTCGTAGAATCCAAATTTGAATTTGGATCGAAACTTCTTAAGATGAAAAAGTGTTCTTCCTCAGACAGTTCGTATTTTGGAAGATGTTCGGGTCGCAAAGTATCTTGAACAAGCAGAGAGGGAAGAGTGAATTGCTCCGAAAGGATGAGAAAGTCATCTTTTTGAGGTTCTTCAACGTCGAACCAACTAAAACTTTTTCCTTCGATAAGATTGTTCGAAATCACGGTTCTATTTCTCCAAAAAAAAAGCCGGATTACTCCGGCCTTCTTTTTGATTTAATTTATTTGATCAAAGATCAATTAATGATCAGTTGGAGATTACCAACGGTTTCCACCACGGTCACCACCACGGTCACCGCCACGGCCACCACCGAAACCACCGCGTCCACCACGGTCACCACCGCGGTCACCGCCACGGCCGCCTCCGAAACCACCAGTACGTGGCTCCATAGGACGAGCTTCGTTAACAACGAGAGAACGACCGCCCATATCAGAACCGTTGAGTTTTTCAATTGCAGCTTGAGCTTCGTCACCAGATGACATTTCAACAAATCCGAAACCCTTAGAACGGCCAGTATCTCTGTCCATAACGATTTTAGCAGAATCTACTGTACCAAACTTTGAGAAAAGCTCGTTCAGGTTTTCGCTTGTTGCTGTGAATGGAAGATTACCAACATAGATCTTGTTACCCATAAATACCTCCTTAAGGCCAGGGACGCGCTTTCAGAGAATCATGAGCAACTAGCTCTAAGAACACTTACCAGCGACAAAGATTAAACAGGATTTTCATAACATCAAATCCTCTCTGAAGGATAGCACAAATTAAGGTGGTTATGAAAATTTAAGCTAAATTTTAGGTTTCCCTTCTCTTTCGCTCGCGCAGACGCGGCGCCCCGTGACGTATATTCAAGTGCTTACAGCTTGCTGCTGCCTCTATTAAGGACCTGCAGAAGGGCCTTCTCAACCGGGTGGGAAAATCTTTTCAGGTCTATGGCACAGAATTGATCTAGCTTATTTGGATCAAAGCCGCCCGCGAGAATGGAATTTTGGAAAGCATCGGCGACACCAATAATTTCTGCAATGATATTCAAATTGCCAGATCTTTCAGATGATTCACCACCTCTTCTTCTTAAATGATGTTGCTCAACCGTTAGGTACACAACATCCTCGAATTGTCCTGACTTTCGCAGGATCTCTGAGCCATAGGAAGCGTGCTTCAACATGATCTCACTATCGGGTGCAAGTTTTTTTTCATCGGCCAGGGGATCCAATGCGTAGAGACCCACATCATGTACAAGGGCAGACATTCCTACGAGTTTAATCGACTTGGCGGAATCAAAGCCCAGTTTATTGGCAAGTATTCCAGCGAGGAAAGAAACGGCGGCTGTGTGTTCAGAGTTTTGAAGGTCGTCGATGAAGTTCTTAAGATTTCCATCTCTTAATTTAAGGTTCTTGATCATATTGATGGATTGATCCATGAATGTTTGTGCAAAGTCTAAGTTCTCCTGCACAATCCCGAGTTTAGCCATAGTTCGAGAGACTTCGTTTCCCAAACGGAAGAAGGTTTTTAATTTTTCTTTCGGAGCTTCTTGTGATCGGATCGTTTTCCAGCTGAGTTTCTCACACAAGGTAAGGTATTTTCCATGCTCTTCGAGCGAGAGAAAGACTTCGCCGATACCCTTTTGTCGATACCGATCAATAACTTCTTCTTCCCCCTTATCTCCGGCATTGATGACCTTAATAAAGTTGCCTTTTCCAATCTTTATGAAAACATTAAATGGAGACTGCGGTAGGAGCATGAACTGATCAATGCCGATGCCGATGAATTCTTCTTCTTTGAGTTTAAGCTCAACAAATTTCTCATCGTGGCTGACTTCAAAATTTTTCCAATCTGGTCTTTTGAGGATGAGCTCTATGACTGACTTGATAATTTCCTTGTAGGACTTTGGTTCCGTCAAGGTTCGATCTGAATTGAACAGAGGTTGTAGTGGATGATGTCCCCTGTGGGAGATAAAGAGATAAGGGTGGTTCACCATTTGGGACTGAAAATTTTGAACCTCCAGCTGAGTTTTAAATACTCTACTGGAAACAAGGAGTACTCTTATGACATTTTTCTGCTTTTCAAAGATCTTAAGACCCTGAGCAAGTGAGGTTTGTATCATCAAAGGATAAGTCTGGAGAAGCTCGCCGTCCTTTTGCACCACTTTAAGGAATTCTTCATTATTATCAATGAGAAGCAACTTACCATGAAAAGCCGACATAGAGTTCCTTATGAGTCTACTCTTTGTCGGCAAATCGTGATTATATTTTAAGTATTTTATCGAGGTCTTGAGTCTCTTCGCTCCATTGGCCGAGCTTCATTAACTGTTAAGGATCGGCCACCATATTCCGTTCCATGAAGTTGAGCAATGGCCGACTCAGCGGCAGTTTCATCTCTCATTTCCACAAAACCAAAGCCCTTTGATCGGCCGGTATCTCTATCCAAAATTATTTTGGAAGAGTCCACAGCACCAAATCGCGAAAACACTTCGATAAGCGATTCACTGGTGGTGTTAAAAGGCAGATTACCGACGTAAATTTTTTTCCCCACAAAACCTCCTTAAGTCTTCTTTTACTCATGACTTAATTATCATTTTGCCCCGGAAAAAGGACACTAAAAAAATCCTTAAGGAAAGACCTTAGTGAGTCAACTTACGGCGACCGCTGACTGCTCGGTAAATGGCGAGGAGGATAACTGCACCAACCACCGAAGAAAAAAATCCTGCGGGTTCGCCCTCTACATACCAACCCGTGCTAGTGCCAAGAGAATGTGCAATAAATGCCCCAATAACACCCAAAATCATGGTGATAATTAAACCTCCAGGATCCTTTCCTGGCATAAGAAATTTAGCAATCGCTCCAACGATAAGTCCTACAATAAGAGTCCAAATCATATCAATCTCCTTTGAGACTACCTATTCCTGCTTTTTTGGTGCAAGCATAGGGCCAGAGAAGGAAACATTTATCATGCCTCTTGGGGTTTGTTGACTCCTACTGAAAGTGATATCATCAGGAAATGTTTCAATTGGGAATCATCGAAGGATTTTTTGGACCCCAGTGGTCATTAAAGGCACGAGAGAGCTTCCCTTCTTTTTTGGCCAAGCATGGGGGTACCTTTTATATCTATGCTCCCAAACAAGATTCACAGCTCCGAAGAAAGTGGCGTGAGGAGTGGGATAAAAGTTATCTTTCTGAACTGATTCATTTGAAGAAAATATTTATCGAATTTGGAATAAAATTCGGAGTTGGTCTTAGCCCTTTCGGTCTTGGTACAGAGCTTTCCTACGAGGATGAAAAACTTCTTACCCAAAAAATGGCAGTGCTTTCAGATATCGGAATTGATATCCTGGGACTTTTTTTTGATGATATGCCGACGAGTGATCAACTGGCAGACGTCCAAATGAAATCCTTGAGCGTTATACGTCGATCATTTTCAGGAAAAATTATTTTTTGTCCTTCATACTATAGCCCGGATCCCATCCTTGATAAGGTCTTTGGCCCTAGACCACAAGATTACCTGCAAGTGATCGGGGAAAAAATTCCAGGAGATGTTTCTATTGCCTGGACAGGACCGAAGGTCATTTCACCAGAGCTGCCTTTAGATCATCTTCTAGAGTCGGGGACCATATTAAAGAGGCGACCTTTCATTTGGGAAAATATTTTTGCTAACGATGGTCCAAAAAATTGCAAATATTTAAAGCTCAAGTACTTCACGGGTCGCTCTGAAGAAATCCTGCCCTCCATTGAAGCCATGGGTTTTAATCTCATGAATCAGCCAGAACTTTCAAAGATACTATTTCTTTCAAGTAAGTTGGTTTTGATTGATGGTCTTTCCCCCATTGAAGCTTTCGATAGGGCCCTAACGTTACTGAGTTCCCAAGAATTTAAGAAATTCATTCTCTTTCATCGAGAACTGCTTTGCATACAGGGTCTTGATCAAATCGGTGAAGATCTTCGAAAAAGCCTTGTTCTTGAGCTTAAGACGTTTAAAGACCCAGCTGCCCAAGAGGTCGTAGATTGGCTTGAGGAAAAGTATGTGGTTGGCTCAGATTGTCTAACGGACTAGCGAGAGGGCCCACCAGGTAAACTCTGAAGAACAGATCCACTTGACGAGTATTGAATTAGGTTTTATTTCTGCGTTCAACAAATTGACCGGTCTGATCCTGGAATGAGATCATCAAGATTTTAATGTTTTATCTCCATGATGGAGTGCTCTGACCTTATAAGACGATACTAAATAAAAAAACAATTTTTTTTCGTCAAAAGGGAAAATTTTTAAAGTTTTTATGTCTATTTATCCGATATCAACTTTAAATGAAAAGATTCAACCGTCCTTTTAAATTAAATCCTGCCTCCGTGGTGATGAGACTTCTTTTGCTTTGGATGGCCTGTTATTCTTTTTTCAATCTTATCATGGATTTCTAGCTACCAAACATTAAAGCCATTTCGGTACGCCCTGCGGATTTCATAAGAATTCCAATTAATTTTTTCGGTGCCATTTCTCTCCCATTTATCCAGATCTAATGGCTGAAGATAATACATACTGGTCTTGATGAGGTGGCAGTCCACCTTGTCCTGGCCCTGGCGATACTGGGAGTACCTTTCGACAACTGCACAGGAAGCCTTGTTGATCATAAAGATGTCAGTCCAGGCCTTCATCAATAAGGGAGATTTTGCGAAATTCAAGTCCAGGACTCTTTCCGTGATTTTTTCTTTATTGTCCAATGTGTAAGGGGATACATGAAACCACCATTCATAGTCGTAGCGCCGGATGTATTTTGAAGAAAAAAAGAGAAAAACTTTCATCGAGTATAGCTGATATTTTTGATGGGATTCATAGGCCCAGATGTGGGCCCGGTTAAAACATTGAGACCATGATGTTGAATTCGGGCGAAGGTCTTTAAAAATTTTTTTTACGCTTTCGAGTGACTCAAGGATGGTGGGTTCAAAAGAAAAATGTCCTTTTGCTGTTTGATTTTTAACCTTTTCTGAGTGAGGGTGAGTTTCCCAGGAATTAATAGTCCGGTCAGCATTTATATCAAATGTGATGCGTTTTTTATCGTTCATCGCTTTTAAAAGAGGATTGAGGTCCTTTCTTTTTTCAGCATTAAGCTTTAGAACTTTTCCACTTGAGACAAGTACGAGAGTGGAGCTTTTTGAGTCGAAGCTAGGTTCTAAATGAGAAATGGTATCTTGAATAATATGGGCCTTGGCCCATAGAGAAAAGAGGAGAAGAGGAAAGAGGTATATTACCATGGCTGCCTCCGATTGAATGATTTTGTAAAACTCAAATTCATCACTGCAACTCAATGCCCTGATGGTCGACAAAATGAAAATCCATAGTTGTTTCCGCTTTTAAAAGCTTAGAAACAGGGCATTGGTCTTTAGCAGTTAATGCAGCGTTAAAAGCGTCCTGCCTCGTTCCTTTTGGGACGAAGACAGAAACCGAAAGGTGGATCTTAGGCACCTCCCAGCCAGTTGAGGCGTTTTCTAATGTGACAGCACTGCGTACCATAATTGTTTCTGCTTTTAGATTTTTTTTATCTAGTTCTGCGGAAACGGCCATGGCAAAGCAAGCCGAATAAGCGGCAGCAATGAGTTCTTCTGGATTAGTCCCTGCCTCATTTTCAAAGCGCTTGGCAAATGAGTAGGGATGATCTTTTAATGACCCGCTTTCGGTCCTGATAAATCCTATGCCCTCCTTAGGGTTTCCTCTCCACTGGGCCGTTGCTTCTCGTTCCATAAAACACCCCACTTAGTCTAATCAGAAGGATGGTAGTGAATTCTACAAAAGGTGAGTATTTAATTTAAGATCAAGAAAGAAGCTCTTAATGACTTAGTGAAAAGTCCAGACGATGACCCCGGTGATGATGACTCCTAAACTTAGGCCGTTGATCGGGGCAAGAAGATACTTATAGATAGTTTTTTGGCGGAGTGTCTCTAGTAGGACACGTCTATTGATGTAGTAAAGAAGATTTGTGGCAATTGTATAACTTGAAAGATAGACAATCGTTTCAAAGCGCAGATCGCCTTTCGTTGCCTGATCTCGAAACTGAAAATTAAACAAGTCCAGTGCCGCGAAGTTTCCAATGAAGAAAAAAAAGAACCACAAACAGCTTAACATCTTCCTCTGAGAGTCAAAGACCTGAATCCAAATGCGCGCCACCAAAGATACAGCTATGAAAAGAATGAAGCAGGAAATACCGAAGAGGAAAATTCGAACTTCAAATTTTCCACTGGTAAAGAATTCTTTGGCAAAGGAAGCTCCAAGGATAAAAGAACCAAGAAGTGTCGCTACAATCTCAACTTTATCATCTTTGGTTGTCGTTTCTTGAATATCAAACAACGTTTCGATTGGTCGGAAGGGTTCCATAGGTCACTTCATTCTATCAAACTATAAGCAATGGGAAAGCGGAAAAATAGTGATAGCTGACTAACTTTATTGGAGATTAAAAATTCCCAATTGGAAACAAAAGCTATGTTAATCTAATCAATAAAACGTGAATCAATTGGAGCTCCTCCATGAATTTTCTTTCTCTTGCTGGGTTAGCAATGTCAGCATTGGTCCTGGTCTATGGACTGTTATCCAGTACAAATAATGTGTGGGTTTTTTATGATACTCCAAGCTTACTCATTGTTTTCGGGGGAACTCTGGCGGCCACTTCAATCGCTTTTCAACTTAATCGGCTGGGACCTCTCATTAAAGTATTCATCATCCGCATTCTCAGAGGTCGTAGTTTTTCTTATCAGAGGACCATTAAAGACCTGATGTATGTTGCTGAGCTTAATCGTCAGGGGCCTGAGGCCGTTAGAAATTTTTTGACCAAAAGTAACGATTACTTTTTACGTGAATGTATTGAAATGATGCTGGATGGTTATCTTGAAAAAGAGAGACTTCTACGAATCCTCTGGTCGAGAGTTGATTCGATGTACCAGCACTATATGGTGGACGCTAACAGATTTAAAACGATTGCCAAATTTCCACCGGCGTTCGGGATGATGGGAACGACCATTGGAATGGTCGTATTGTTAAGTAATCTCTCCGGAGCAGATGCGGCCAAAACAATTGGCCCGGCGATGGGAATTTGTCTTATTACGACTCTCTATGGTGTGGCCGTCGCTAACCTTTTGATTATTCCGATTGCTGAGAATCTTCTCTCCAGTGCTCGAGAGCTGAAGATAAAAAACTTTATTATTGTCGAAGGTGTTCGACTCATCATGGATGAAACTAATCCAGTGATTCTTGCTGAAGAACTCAACTCTTTCCTTCTGCCCGGGGACAGGATTGATTGGAAAAGTGCAATGAAAAATGGATAACGAAGAACCCAAGGACATTGAAGAAGCTAAATCATATAGTCCTGAAAAAAGAATTTCTCTTGTATCGGAAGATGCGGAGTCTGATGATTCCGAGGGATGGCTTGTTTCTTACGCAGACCTCATGACCCTTCTCGCCTGCTTTTTTATCTTGATGACGGCATTTGCTAATTACGATCAACCCACTTTCAAAAGGGTCGCCAAAGAAGTTGGTCAATACTTTAAGGGGTCCGCACTTCAACTTGAGAAAAATCAAAATGTAGAACTTGCGACCAAAGTTTCCAGTATAGGTTCTTTAAAAGAAAAAACAGAGGTTATCGCTCATGAGGATGGGCTTGAGATTAAATTTAACACTGGTTTTCTTTTTGATACCGGGGAAAGTCACTTAACGGGAGACGCCATAGAAATGTTAAGACTTCTTAGCGAAGTCATTGGTCAAAAAAAATTCTCGTATGCGATCGATGTGCACGGTCACACTGACAGTATGCCTTTGTCGGCGGGAAGACGCTTTAAAGACAACTGGGAACTGTCTTCGGCCAGGGCGGCGGCAGTAGTACGAGAGTTTGTAAGACTGGGTTTTTCCCCAAAAATTTTAAATCCGATCGGGCATGCGGATTCTTTTCCTGAGAAGGAAGAGTTTGACTCAAATGGTCAGGTAATAAAAGAGAATCAAAGTAAAAATCGCAGGGTTATCATTTTTGTCAGGGACATGATTAAGAGTGAAAAACTCGGTCTCGGTCATGCATTTGAAAAAGATAAGTTAAAAAAATAAAAAATTTCTTCAATTTTTTTTTAATCCTCCGAAATATACCTCAGAGGTATTTTTTATAATGAATCCATTGATTTTATTAATCACCCTATCTTTCCTCCTCGTAGGCTGCTCTTCCGGGCAACTAAGTATCTATTCAAGTCCCTTAGAGGCTGAGGTAAAAGTTCGGGCCTTAGGAAAATCCGAATGGGTTTCCCTTGGCAAATCACCTGTTCAAATGTCCTCTTCTAGCATTCGTGAAAAAGTCAAATCAGATGCCCCTGTTGAAGTGGCCCTGCAAAAAGATGGTTTCATCACCGAGTCTATGACGCTCGTTGATTACTATGACAAAAATCTTGTTTTTGAAATGAATCTAGAAGTGGAGCAAGAGGTGCGCGAAGCCAAAAAAATTGACCGAATAGTTGGTGGATTATTTGAGTGTCACCGTTTAGTCAAGTCAAAGAAGTTTTTAGAAGCTCAGTCAAGGGTTTCCAAACTTCTTGAGAGGTATCCACAGGTCAGCACACTCCATGAGTTTCAGGGGAGTATTTATTATATCCTCCAAGAGAAGATGAAGGCCTATGACTCATTTACCATGGCCGTGAAGTATAATGAAGAAAATGAAGAGGCAAGAAGGATGCTTGGAATACTTAAACAGGAACTGAGTAAGAATTAATATGTTAAAGCTAATTTTCCTATTCATAATAACATCTATAAGTGTTGGTTTTACCAAAACATCTCTTATGGAAGTTGAGTGGAAGAAGATCGAGCTAGAAAAAGTGTTGTCGGAAAGAATCAGGAATCTTCTTCTTAACGAATCTGTGGATGGGGTATCTGGTATCGATGTACGGATACTTCTTGATAAAGAATCATTAGGTAAGATTTATGTCGAAAAGAAGTCAGGAGTAAATTTTTCTGGGGCATCAAACTTTACACCCATTGTAAAGTTTGATTTAGAGAATGAAGTTGTGGAAACAACGAAAGACGTTCCTCAGCCAGAGATTGATATTTATAAGTTTATTACGAAAATTGATGCTGCAGTTTATTTAGACGGTAAGGTCCTGGCAAAGAAAAAAGACGTTGTGCTTTCTTTCCTCAAGAAAAACTTCTCTAATTATAGTGGTGTTCAAATTACCTATGATTTTAAGGAAGCTATCTCGGCCCCAGAAAGACCAGTTTACCTTGATCCCAGAAATCAGGAATTCGCTCTCTATTTTTTAATTTCAGTTTTAGTGATCAGCGCGATCATTCTCGCTAGCCGAATCCTCTTTAAGGGATTTCAATCCGTTGCAAGTTCATTCGACAGAATTAATGAAGGGATGCAATCGGTAAAAATTAAAGAGGAAGAAGGTAAAGAAAGCTCCCTCATTGAAGCCACGAAGATCTCCTTTAAGAAATATGAGGGTGTAAAAAAATTCAAAGAGCTACTGGATCACAATATTGAAGAAGCCGCTAGCATTCTGAAGGGGTGGTTAAACAGTGATGGAGCTATTGAAAAAACAGCGATTTTCATGCTAACGAGGCACTTTGGAATTGATGACCTTCAAAAGCTATACAAGTTCATGGGGCATCGATATCGCTATCGTCTGGGAAAATTAAAGTTTGTCCCCAAGGATTCTGATTATATTCCTGCGGATGCGTTTCTTCAGGAGCAACTATCGTCCTTCGTTCTTCTAGGGGAGAGACTTGAGGATGTTAGATTGAAATGCCTTGTGCTGGAAAGTAGTGATCAAGTCGTCAAAAAAATTGTTGAAAATAACACTCAGACTGGAGCTTATCTTTTATCTCTTCTTTCACCTGTCCGATCCTCCAAGATTATAAGAGATCTTAAGGATGACGTTTATATGAAGATTATGTCTTCTGTCATTGAGCAGGATATTCCCAAGGCCATGGCCGAAGATTTGGCCTCAACTCTTTCCATGTTCAATGAACCATTTAATCAGCGATTACCATTAATTTTTGAAAATATCGAAGAACATCTCATGATGGCGAGTCCTCAACGGGAAGAGGCGATTTTTAAAATGGCATTAAATCACCTTGATAAGGATCAACTAATCGAGATTGGATTAAAATCTTTTCCGGTTTTCCTTTGCCATAATTTTTCCCTCGCTTCAACTTTTTCTGTGCTCAACAAAATGGCTCCTTCAGATAAACTCAGTTTTTTATTGATTCAAGAAGAGGCCTATCGGAATTCACTCATTGATTTAATTGGGAAGCCAGGAAGCAAGGCCCGCGAGGTCATAGAAGTAGATTTACAAAGAATGTTGCAGACTCAGGGTCTTCAAACCGGCGTGAGCTCAAAATCTGAGAAGATATGGTATACTTTTGCCCAAAGTACCCGTAAAATTTTAGCTAGTAATCCAAAGATGAACAAGGAAGCTCATGAGATCTTATCGGGCTGGATTGATGCCCATCTTCACGCTGATGGTACTAATGGTGGCCCTCTGGCCGCATAAATCGCTGGCAGATTTTAATCGACAGACCTTGGTCCATGTCCTCCTTGGCAATGTGAGCGGAAGTTTCTCTGGAGATACTAAAGGGGAATTTTCTGTTTCTCAGGCACTAAACACAGAAATTGAATTTCTATATAATCCCAAGTCTTCTTTTATCCTTAGAAATATTCTTGCGATTGATGAATCAACGTCAAAAAATATTTATAACCTCACCTCCATAGGACAGCGCTTCTATTGGAAGGGAGTGACTTCTCCCATCGTGATCAAAGACATTGATGGGAGTAAGTACAGTGTCTTTCCTAAGCAAAGATATTATGTTGGTTATGACGTTGGAATATCTCAAGTCGTTGTTACCTCGCTTGGGCCTATTCTTGATGCTGTTTCTACCATGGTTGATGTAGGAATAAATGCCGGAGGAATCTATCAGCTCACAGATGAGTGGGCCTTGGAAGGCCAGGCGGGCCTTACTAGAACTCAGGGTTTTTCTGCCATCTCCGTGACAGGTACAACGACTCGCTTGATGGCCGGAGTAGCCTTTTTCTTTTAAACTACTCTTAACTGCCCCACAACAATGGTGTTGAATCTCCAAATTGACCAGTAAAGTCCAAGGCTTGGGCCATTGAAGAAAGGCTGCCTTGATCGAGGACGCTCCAAAAGATATTGAGTCGTTTGTTTTATTTCATCCCTTGAAATAAAGGAGTCATATCTCATTGATCTTAATCAAGGATGAGACTAGTCAATTTAAAGGATTCTCCTATGAAACTTTCTTCAACACCATTCAAATCGGTCAGTTAAGATAGGTTAGAGAAGGCTCGTCTTCAAAGGAGCTTTAAGATCTTTGACCTTACCATCCTTAAGAATTTTTTTATCCTTTAATCCGTCAAATTTTTTCCATTCGAGATTTTCGTAAATAAGATACAGTCCTGAAGAACTAGGGTGGATATATGAAATAGGAACTTTGGCGGTAAGACTTTTTTCCATCCGAGGTCTTTTCTTCCAATCTGTATGTCTAGATTCTCCGGGTTTTAGTGCATAGATGATCTTTCCAGATTGAGCAAGGGCCAGAAGCTGTTCGGAAGCAACATCCCAGACAATTTGCTTTATATCCTGGGGAAGATCCTCTTTACCGATGGTGCTGTAAGGAAAGACATTTCCCTGCCATTTGGACAAAAAGCTTAGAATAGACTTCTCTCCAAGTTCGTTTTCGTTGAGTACATAGAGGATTTTATTTTTACTGTCGTAATCGATTGACTTAACCTTGAAAAGTTGGGTCTTCCCACCAGCAATCCGAGTCAGGTAACCAGTTTTGTGATTCTTAGCAAAAACAATTCTGTCCCAAACCTTTAACTCTAGGTCCTCATCCTCTATCAGGCGATGATTATAGATTGAGGCAGCAGGTGCAAAATCAAAACAGGAGGCGGAGATATTATTCTTTCCTCCTACAAATTTAATTTCGCTTAAGCAGTTATCCGCCATTGCATTTATGGAAATCAAGGCAACAATTAATATGATGGTATTCATGGTCTCGTCCCGGTTAATTCTAGAGAAAGGGTCGATCCTTCGACTGTTCCAGAGAGGTTTAAGGTTTTCGGGCCTGAATTAAGAGTGCTTCCGCAATTCAGCGTAATTGTGGCCCAACAAACGTCATTATGAGCTAGGCTTCCTCCGCAGGTTGTCGTAATGTCCCAATCATCATCGTCAACGAAAGTGACGGTCAAGTTACCAGTAGAGACTTGTCCATCATTTCTGAAATGATAAGTTTTAGAATCGCTGGTTCCATTATCGCAGTCTGAAGCCTGGAACTCCAGGGACTCCGTATCTGTTCTTATGAGATCCGACTCATTTGGATAAACAGTTAGGGAAACCGTCTTCGTTATGCCACCTGGAGAAGAAATCCCAATAGTTCTCGTTCCCGCAGTGGTCGCCGTGAAGCTACAAGTCGTATTCCCAAGCACTGAGGTTGAGCCGCATGTGACGTCGTCTCCAGAAATGGTTCCTGACAGTTCTGGGGTTACGCCAGAAACATCGTTACCATTTGCATCTTCAAGGTGAATGGAAATCGTGGCGGAGTCAGCTCCATCGGCAATGATCGCTTTATTGACAGAAATGGTTGAAGCTTCATTCGTCGCCGATCCAGGGACGAAGGTCACAGTGTCTGAAGCACTTAAGGCCGGAGTTGTAAGAGTGAGCGTTTTCTCCTCTGCCTTGGTCGACGTGAAGCTACAGGTCGCTATTCCCGAAGCATTTGTTTGACCGCAGGTTGGACCATTGACACCTGTTAATGGAGAAACTGTGACGGCGACGGTTTCACCGGCAATGCCGTTTCCGAAACTGTCTTTGAGGGTAATCGTCACGACCACCGGTGATGAGCCATTAGCCGTTTGGGTAGATGGAGAGGCCACGAGAGTGGATTGAGCACCAGAGGCAGATCCGGCGGTGAAGGTTAAGGTCGCTGCTTCACTCATGGAAAGAGGTGAAGTTAAATTAAACTTCTTCACTCCAGAACTTGTTGATGAAACACCACACTCATAGGTGCCATCATTATTTCCATCTGAACAGCTTCCGGTGGTTATTCCTGAGCTAGGAGTGACCGAATAAGAGAGAGCAGAACCTTTGACCGGATTTTCAAATTGGTCTTTCAATTCTACCGTCACAACTACTTGAGAAGAGCCATTTGCCGTCGCTGAAGCTCCGGCGGTAATCAGAGTTGTCGAGGCACTAGGTGAAGCTGCGGCAAGAGCTATGGTTGTCGTCGAGCATGCAGTGAAGGAACCTGAAGTTGCCTTCAGCTTAATCGATTCAGCTTTCTCGTAAGATAGGTTGGTCGCAGTCGCCACTCCTGATGTGAATGAAAGGGTCGTTGATCCTTGAAGCGTTCCTGAGCTCGCCGATTGACAGTTATCCGTGCTTGCGGCCGTGAAGGTCACGGAACCGGTTTCAGTCGTGTTAAAGTTACCGAAAGCGTCCACAAATTTAACGATGGGCTGAGAGGCAAAAGATTGACCGGCGGTCGCTGAAGAACCAGGTTCTCGAGTGAAGACGATATCCGCTGGATCTCCTGCCGCCACAGAAACGGCATTGGAGCAAGCTGAGGCGAGAGAGTCGGAGGTCGCCTTTAAGTAAACACTCTCTGCCTTCTCGTGAGAGATATCTGAAAAACTTGCTATACCAGAACTCGAACTCACCGTTGTGGTTCCTACTAAGTTCTTCGAAGAGAGTGTGGTGCACCCAATATTTGAATAAGCAGTTAAAGTAACGCTCGAGCTTGAGGTGGTCAAGTTTCCATGGGCATCAAGGAGCTGGATCACCGGTTGTGTACCGAGAGTGACTCCAGCAATTCCTGAACTCGCAGGTTGGACGCTATAGCTTAACATTGAAGGAGCCCCAGGAATAAAAGTCACTTGATAAGTCTTGCCGGTTGGTGTGAGAGTCACGGTTTTTTGCTCAGCCTTGGTCGAAGCAATGGTGCAGGAGCTTTCGCCATCCGCATTTGTTGGAGAGCAAGATCCGATCGTGTTGCTGGATCCCGAGACGGAGAGGGTCGGTGTCACTCCTCCAACTGGGTTATTGTTGGCATCCCTTAAGGTGATAGAGACAGAAGATGTAGAACTTCCGTTCGCCACGATATTCGTTGTCGCCGAGAAATCAGAATTCCCAGATGAAGCCACACCCGCGGTGAATGTAACGTTTGCTGATTTACTAAGGTCTGGTTCAGTGAGGGTCACTGTTTTTGCTTCAGCTTTCGTGGAAGTAAAGCTACAGGTCGCTACCCCTGAGGCATTAGTGGTTCCACAGGTGAGGTTCTGCACACCAGTGGAAGGAGTGACGGATATATTAACGGCTGTTCCAGTGCTCACCACATTATTATTGGCATCTTTAAGTGTCACAGTGGCGGTGACACTGGTGGAGACAGTTGCTGAAGCTGTGGAAAGGGCAATTGTCGAATAGGCCGAGGCCGGAGCATCAGGAGTAAAGAGTAAGGTTGTTCCAGAAGTCGTGGTCACCGGATTTAAGAGATTAAAGGTCTTGGTTTCTGCCTTTGTCGAAGAAATTAAACAACTGTACTCACCGTTCCCCAGATCTGTACAAGGCGGCCCAGAGACTCCCGTGGCCGGTAAAACGGAGTAGGTGAGATTGGCACCGGAAACTCGGTTTAAGTGATTATCCCGTAGAATAACTGTGACATCAATGGTGGAGGAGCCATTGGCCGTTACTGAACCGGAGTTTGAAAGGATGGTGTTCGCCGCCACAGCAATGTTCGGAGAGACAACGGTGTTCGCTGACGAACATGCGGTCCAAGTGTCAAAGGTTGCTTTAAGTCTAATGGATTCTGCTTTCTGATAATTAAGTCCTGAGTAAGTGACGGTACCTGAAGACGCCGCCACAGAAGTGGTCCCTTGAAGAGAAGCAGAACTACTGGATGAACAATTGTCAGTTCCCGCGGC
>JBEIFX010000024.1:0-36416 GCA_040382195.1 Halobacteriovoraceae bacterium
CAACGGGAACAACAGTAACAACGGGAACAACGGAAACAACAGTAACAACGGGAACAACGGGAATAACGGAAACAACGGGAACAACGGGAATAACGGGAACAACAGTAACAACGGGAACAACGGAAACAACAGTAACAACGGGAATAACGGAAACAACGGGAACAACGGGAATAACGGAAACAACGGAAACAACGGGAACAACGGAAACAACGGAAACAACGGAAACAACAGTAACAACGGAAATAACGGGAATAACGGGAATAACGGACCTAGGTCTTAGCTTGTTTTGCGCGATTTTACAATTTTCAGTATCCCCCTTAAAAGGGGGATACTTTCCTAACTGGTCTACTTGAGTGGTGCTGAAAGTTGCCTCATCACTATCGAATTATAAAAATAAATAAAGACTTCTAGATGGGCCTTAAGACGAAGCGGATCCTTAGTCGTACACCAGGTTTTTCGAATTAAGCGATTAACGTTTGCTCTTAAGGTTGCGCAGGTGTGGTTTATCGCGAACAAGGGATCAAATTGGACTTTCTTAAGTTCCCCCTGGCCTGCGACACAGCCTCTTTCGCTTTTAAAGGTAAGATGTTTTCCTTTGGGGAAGTATCTAGAGATAAACGTCGGATAACGGTGGTGCTCATCTGACTTAAAAAGCGCTTCTTCGTTAACTACTGGAGCTAAGAGAGTGAAGAGATTTTTTAGACCTTGATGATGTTCATCTGGTCGAGGGCCATATTTTTTGAGAGAAAGTTTTGAAAGATGTCCGAATGCTGGAATTTTTGAGACTTCGGCACCTAGGATCAAGCGCCGATCCTCATCAACGGCAACCGAGATGGAGAGGGGCTTTAGTTTGGAATTTTCTTTGGTGATGAGATCATCAATCTGAACATTAAAAACTCGGCCCCTTAGTCGTACACGGTTAAGGTGATTAAGTCTTTCGCAGCGTTGGGCGAGGAAGAGAAGCCTGCGCTCGATGGTTTTTTTGTTCACTCCGAGAAATAGGGCGGATCTTCTTATTGAAACGTTGGAGGAGAAAAGTTTTAAAAGGCTTTGATTAATTCTCCTTTTTTTCTGTCGGTAGCATTCAGAAAAAGTTGCTGCGGAAAACTTTTTCCCACAACTTTTGCAACGAAAACGCTGAATAATTTTTGAGTCGTCTTTCCTTCGGAAGAGACCGTCGCGAATAATATTTTTCGGGGCAGCGCAGTTTTTATTTGGACATGGTCTTTTCATGAAGTAGATATCGCATAAATGGGACCATAATCTTAGAGACTACTATCTTGAAATCACTGAATTGCAGCACGTCGCAGGAAATAAATGCTCCTGTCGAGTAAGAGATCCTCCTCAGCATTAACACCAGTGTCCTGGAGCAGTTAAAAACCTTTCCATCTGAAAGTCTCATAGAGTTTTAATTTATCTCGAGTAGGTGATTTGCAAGCGACATCACAGGCCCTCAAAATTGAGCGCAGAAGCCCATCACTGATAGTGGAGGATCGCGTTCGAAGATAATTTCGAGCGAGATAGATGACTTGGTCCGCAACTTCCTCTCCTAGTGTCTCCCTGACGTCCCAGAGAACCGAGAGCGTGAAATCCGATGATGAGTTACGATCAGATTCGTCCCAATGGCTGTACTTGCTTTTCTCTCGGGTATCCTTGTAGGAGGCATTGCTGAAGCCGGGCACTTTGGCATAAACTTTTCTTTTCTTAGATTGAACGGCGGCAAAGTAATCGGCCATGCCTTCAACCACAGGAGTGGAATGAGACATCTCTAGTTTATCACTAAGAATTAGATGGGCGTATTCATGATAGGTGATCTCCGGAACCATGGCCGTGTCTAGGTAGTAGTACTTTTCCATAAAGAGTTTGTCCGTGTATTTTGATCCTTGTATCATGACCTTCATCAACGCCAAAGTTCCAGCATAACGGATGGCATCTTCATGTAGTGGACGTGTGACGTAATTTGCGTAAAAAATGTTTTCCATTAGTCTCACATTAAACTGGCCCAACAGATAGTTCATGAGTGGATTCTCCAGACGCTTCAATGCCAGAGTCATTGGGTTAGGCCCCAAAGTTCCTAAATCTTTAGTGAGAATTTTTTTCATTGGTCTGAACCATATCTCTTTACCCCATTTATCCTTTCGCTCTTGGGGGACCCAGGAAGGGGTCTCTCCCTCTGGAACAGAGAGAGCATTATTGAACTGTGGAGCGCGGTTATCGTTAGCGAAGTGTCCTAGCTCATCAAATTGATTGCTGATTTCTAGTCGAACTGTGACCTTGGGTAAAGCTTCTGCAACGTCGGATTTCATATCGTTTATCCAGAATTTACGTGACTCACTTAGATGGTGGTAGACTGTGGCTGCCTTCAGAATCAGGTCTTGAGATTCATCGAATCTGATAGAGCGATTGCTTTTCCCCAATACAATTTTAAAGTGCTTACCATCAAAAGACTCCAAATCAATAAGATCCGGGAGGGACTTCTTTATAATATGAGTCCGATTGGACGTTTCTTTTCGAACAAGAACAGGAAATTTATCTTCGCTTCCTCCATATGCACTTGAGAGTACTAGAGTTGTCAAAATAGAGATGGGCCTTAATTTCATGAGATTCTCCTCAAACAGTTTGGATTTAAATAATGACATTCCAGTTATCGTCCGCGTCCGGTCTTTGATTTCCGTTCAAAACCTTGGTTTGAGTGAATATAAGACCAAGGGCGCCAAGAACATTCCAAGGCGGAGGAAAATAAAATGTCGCAGTTCCGGCCAGTGAAAACGCAAAGCGAGCATAGGCTTGCCACTTCGGAGTTTTTGGATTCCAAAAATCCTCAAATTTTAAAACATACTCCAGGTCGTCAGATTTCACGATCCCTGTTTCATATGCGGCAGCAATGAGATGATCATAGTCAAGTGAAGTATTCTTGAAAGCCTCGGATCTCATGATCTCCGCCATATCTTTACGCAGCATCTTGAGCGCGACCCGGTATTGCTCCATGGGGGAGAGGACATAGATCTCGCGCTCCCCTATGGGATCATTGTAGTCCCACTGAAGAGACGCCTGTTTTGCATCCATCCGCTGAGCTGTTCTCTGAATAATCTGAGCAAGCATCATCACTTGTGTGCTTGAAAAGTTTTGAAAGAGCCTACCCCTTTGAGTCACTCGCTCACGCCTAGAGACATATTCAACAGGAAAATGAGTCTCGGATTTTGTTTCCGGTTTTTTGGTTAGTTTGTCTTTGGCGTTATGAATGATATCGGTGTACTGCTTGAAATAGAGCGGCCAATCTAGAACATTTGTCTTTCTGAGGGCCTCGAGTTTATTGAAGGTTTTCAGGTCAATGATTTTTTCTCTGACCCCCCGGTAATGGAGCTTATACAGCTCAAGATCTCTATCCTCTTTGTTCTTGAAAGAGAGCTTATTAGTCATTGAAAAGTAGGTATCTATAGTGCAGGTCTTCTGGTCATCAGGGATCTTATTCATCGGATCGAAGAATTCCCTCAAATTGATACCGCCGTTAAGACGAGTATAGAGGTTAATGGGTCTTATAGGTACTTTGTGCCCAGTTCGTCGCTCAATCTCATTTAAGGTGGCGAGGGAATTCCTCATAAGACGAAACAGCAGATCATCGATAAGATCAGAACTTCGAAGATAATTGATGAAGCTTGTGACTTCTTCAAAGCGATCTATTAATCCGTATTTTAAAGCATCTTTACCCAGGCCCAGGATAAGTCCAAGATCGCAGTTGGAGTTGCGCTTTTCTAGGGCACTAAATGTATCTTTAAGGGCAAGAATGGACGTCTTCGATAGCTCCTCTCCTAAAGGGTGGCGAAGGGCCCAAGCGAGAGCCTCCTTCCTAGCGTCCATCTTAAGCTCTCGGGAGATCGACTCTTTATTGTTAAATAAAAGACTTACTTCGAATGCATCTGCATTTACTAAGAGGAAGAGGAGCATAGCGAGGACTAGAAACAAATTTTTCATCGATTCACCTCCGCGAAAAAATGTGAACCTGTTATGCCTGAGATAAAGCCTAAAGTAATTTCTTCAACTTAGAATTTAGGAAAAGTTATGAAATATATTGTTGAATTTAGAGAGCCTTGAGGTGACTTTTATAAATTAGTCATTATTTAACTTTTTTTTTCCAGTCCTAATTTTTCCGAGGGGGTGTGCCGATAATACTGATATGAGTGTCATGAATTGTGAAGCTTGTGAGGCATTAGGAACGAAAAAACAGGGCGATTACATGGATGCAATTTACCATTCACATGGTGGATCAAGCTATCTGCGCCTTTGCTACAATCATTCTCTCGAGCTTTTTAGATACGGTCAGACATTTTTCATAGAAAAATACAGACCTGAGGTCAAATCTCCTTCAGGTGTTAGGAATCGTGATCGTTTGTCGAACTACTTCGTCTTCAATGCTGAACGCTGAAGGTTGATATGCTTAACGATGCGGGCAGCAGGATCGATGAGGAGTTTTTAAGTTATTTTGTGGAAGAGTCCACCGGAATCATTTCAAATCTCAAATCTCTTGTCCGATCGTTCGAAGGACCTGAGGATCATTCAAACTTTGAAAAGTTCGGTCAGCAAGTCGATCGTATTATGGGCGCGGCCTACACTCTCTCTTTAAAATTTGTCGGGGATCTCTCAAAAGCCGGAAAAGAACTCGGTTACAAGGCCAGTCAGGTCTGGCAAATCGATAAGCTTCTAGTGATTCAGAGTCTTCTCTCTCAGCTTGTAAGGGCATTGGATTCAATTATAAAAAGTTTCCATGACGGACTTCAGCCGAACTTTTATCAGTTCGAGCCTCTCCTCAGAAGACTACAAAAGGCGAGTCAGGATCTGGGTAATCTTCGCACCTCTGTCGAGGCTTGAGTGATCGACCTGATCTGGGAAGAAAAACTTGGATTCTATGTGGAACAAGATCATCAGATGAGGAATCTTCTGCTCGAACGTGGCATTCTCAATGATTGCTATCATCCGGAACTAGAAAAAGTTCATCTTCAAAATGCTAAAAAACTTGCCGCTTTAATCAAGAAGTTTGGCTTTCCTGTTTTAAGTAATGCCGCAGAAACGGGAGTCAGGCTTTCGTGGCTTATTGTTCATCATTCTATTTCTTTACCAGATTTTATGACTGAGAGTTTACTCCAAATGCGCTTAGCGGCTGGTCAGAGGGATTACCCTCTGGAGCTTCTGGCACACACGGAGGATCTCGTTGCCTTTTTGGAGGGAAGAAAACAGCTCTACGGCACTCATTCTGATTGGGTTGGAAAATCCTATCGGCTTACTCCGATTGAAGATCCATCGACCATGAATGTAAGAAGAAAATCTGTTGGATTACCACCGATTGGGCCCGATTTTAAACCCCTTTTTCTAGGAAGACCCCCTAAGGATCCAGAGGCCCGAGAGAAGGCCTTTAGAGAATGGCTATCAAGGGTAGGGTGGAGAAATTAATTCACGAACTCCCAGGGATTCAGTAAAATAACAGTTCTAAAGGAGATTCTATGTCCCGCATTACGGCCACCCCAGAGGAGCAGATCAGAGAACTTAAGCGCGGAGCTTTCGAAATCCTTCCTGAAGAGGAACTTTTAAAGAAGCTCGTGAAGTCTTACGAAAAGCAAAAACCGCTCATCGTGAAATTTGGCGCTGATCCCTCACGGCCTGACATCCATCTTGGACACACAGTTGTCCTCCAGAAACTTCGCCTCCTCCAAGATTTTGGTCATGAGATTTATTTTCTCATAGGAGATTATACCGCTCAAATTGGAGACCCAACTGGTAAGAATAAAACGAGGCCGATTCTTACCGCAGACGAGGTGCTAAAAAATGCCCAGACCTACAAAGAGCAAGTGGGTAAAGTCCTCGATATGTCCCGCACTCACGTTGTCTTTAATAAAGATTGGTTGGGAAAATTTTCCGGTCTAGATCTGATCCAACTTATGTCTAAGGCAACTGTTGGTGCTATCTTACAAAGAGATGATTTTAATAATCGCTATGCCAACTCAGAGGCGATCTATCTTCATGAGTTTGTTTATCCCATCCTTCAAGGTTATGATTCCGTTCATCTGAAGGCAGATTTGGAGCTTGGTGGAACTGATCAGACTTTTAATCTCATGATGGGAAGACACCTTCAGCATACCTATGAACAAGAATCTCAGTGTATACTTACCATGCCTTTGATCGAAGGAACGGATGGCGTTCATAAGATGTCTAAATCCATGGATAATTATATCGCGCTGACTGATACTCCCACCAACATGTTTGGTAAGCTCATGTCTATTTCTGATGAGCTAATGAAAAAATATTACCTCCTCCTCTCCAGAAGACCCTCGGCTGAAGTTGATGAAATAATCAGCGGTCTAACTTCTGCTTCTCTTCATCCGATGGAAGCAAAAAAATCTCTTGCCGCAGAAATCACGGGCTACTATCACGGTGAGACCGCAGGTAAAGAAGAGCGTGAAAAATTTGAGGCAAGGTTTTCCAAAAAACAAGTTCCAGATGATATTCAGGTAGAAAAACGTCCTGCTGGAACAATAAATCTTCTCGATCTTTTCATGGAGCTGCAGTTGATTAAGTCTAAGTCGGAAGGCCGTCGCCTCATTCAGCAGAACGCGGTGAAAACTAACTTCGAGAATCATTCTGCCGAAACTCTCATTCTTGAATCAAAGCAAGAGATTATTTTGAAGATCGGGAAACTTCGGATGCTTAAATTAATTGGCGAGTGATTAATAATTTGACGAGCTTTTTAGTCCTTTCACAATTTCAACTGAAGCACTTGTCCCGAGTCTCGTAGCACCGGCCTCAATCATTTTCAGAGCTGTTTCAGCATCGCGGATACCTCCACTGGCCTTAACTCCTAGTTGACCAACAATTGAACGCATGAGTTTTACATCCTCCAAAGTAGCCCCTCCAGTTGAAAAGCCGGTTGATGTTTTTACAAAATCTACCCTTGCTTTAACTGCCAACTCGCAGGACTTTCTCTTCTCTTCCTCAGTGAGAATGCAAGTTTCTAAAATAACCTTGAGAAGAGCTCCTTGGTTGTGAGTTACTTGAGCGAGAGATGACATGTCATCAAGGACGTACTGCCAGTCCTGAGATTTTATCGCAGAAATGCTCATTACCATATCCACTTCACGAGCTCCCTCAGCAATGGCCTTCATTGCCTCAAATCGTTTGGTTTCCATCGTTGAAGCCCCTAATGGAAAACCGACAACGGTGCAAACCTTAACTGAACTTCCATTAAGAAGTTCTGCCGCTTTTTTTACATAGTAAGAATTCACGCAAACAGAATAAAAACCATAGTCTCTAGCTTCATTACAGAGCTTTTCAATTTGCCGTAACGTGGTGTCAGGCTTTAGTGCGGTGTGATCGATAAACTTATTAAGCTCCATGAAACATCCTTACCCAAATTTTCTTTTGTCTTTTTATCTGAGGCTTCTAGATTAATCCTGTATTGCTCCACAAAATGAAAGAGAAGTGACTTAAGCATTATGTGGAATCTGGGTGAGCCTGACAATTGCTTTTTCTGAATGTGCCGTCAGAAAATTGCCACAGGCTGAGTATTTCTTAAGGTCGAGAATACCCCTGAAATCCGCCCAATCCAGAAAAGAGTAAATCGACATGGTAAGAAATCTCCATTCTTGGAGTCCTTCTTTTTCGAGGTAAGGAGAAAAATAATTAAGGATGGAGTCGATTCGCTCCCGGTATCGCTTTGTGATCATCAATTCCTCATTGATATTAATACCGGACCTTTTCATCAAAAGTAAGCCTACTCCTGCATCCAGAGCGCCTGAAATGGCCGAAAGGTTGTTTTCATCTTCCCAGTCTAGATTCTCTAGGCGATGGATCATATTAAGATAATTAAAAATGATCCGCGAATCCCAGATCTTTTGTTGATCCGCTAAGAGGACGGGAATTTGATGAATAGGGTTAACTTGCCTCAGCTCCTCTGCGCCTTCTTTTTCATAGATGTTAATTGATCTGAACTCGTGAGGTAGGTGCTCCATGAATAAGCGAATGCGTCTCACGAAGGGCGACGGATGAGAACCAATCAAGATGTATTTCATAAAAACTCCTGGTTCTGTTAAAAATATTTCATAGTAAAATTTGTCACTAAATTTTTGTCACTGTCAAAAGTTTAGTCACTATTCTCTTTCAACTGACTTAAAATACATACCAACTATTGGCACAAGACTTGAAACAACAACAGAAAATTATTTTGCGAATAACCCAAAGGGGGAACTATGAAATCACTTCTTACGAGCTTTTTATGTGCCTCGTTTCTTGTCCTTGCCGTAGGATGCGGAAAAGATAACAAAAGTGGCGGGAACAACAATTACTCAAACCTTTACAACACAGGCCTAAGCTACGATAGCAGAGCAGTTCTTGATAAGCTTACCGCTTGGCACCAAGGGGTTAATGAGGGGACTGCGATCTTGGGCCTTAGGAATGTCCTAAAAAAAGAACTTAACTACAACACCCAACCTACATGTGAGCAAAAAAGATTTCTTGGGATACCCTACACACTTTGCCAGTACAGCGGTTCTGCAACTCAGGAGAGAGAGCTTTCTAATCAGATGGTCAATCTTGTACAAGACGGAAGAAAGCTTGCTGACAAGGGGAACAATGATCTAAATGAAGCATTAAATGGTTCTCAGGGTACTCTTGTGAGCGCAGTGGATATCACTGCTATGAGGAGTGAACTGACCTTTCTTCGCGCTGATGGGATCGTTGTGACTTATCTTATCGACCGGGGCTATCATTCTGCAGTGAACCCGATAAAGAAATCTGAAACTTCTCAGTCAAGCCGACGAGAAGTCATCACCTCTGTCTACTAAGTTTTATCGAGTTAGGGCGGATCCGTCTGCCCTAACTTTTTTAGTCAAGTTTTTGTCAAACCCTTTTTTCGCATCCGATCTCACAAAAAATCTCAATATAAGTTATTCTATCCTCATCCATTATTTCTAATGATGAGGAATTTTTTATGGGTTATTACAAAGCCGATACTCGTGACATTGAATTTAACCTGACGGAACTTTTGAAGGTTCAGAACTTGAAGGATTTTGGTCTCGAGGAAAATGATGTTAAAGGTATTCTTTCGGAGTACACCAAGTATGTTGAAAATGAAATTTTTCCCTCTCGAGAACCTTCAGATCATCAGGGTGTTCGACATATAAATGGCAAAGTCCTGGCGCCGGAGGTATTAAAGCCTCTCACCAAATCATTTTACGAAACCGGCTGGTTTGCTCTTGGTCTTCCAGCAAGTATTGGCGGAACTCCAGTTCCGGAAGCTCTCTATGTCGCTTGCATGTCCCTCGCCACAGGAGCGAACGTCGCCTGGATGATGTATCCGGGACTCTCAAGAGCTGCGCTGAATGTTATCCATCTCAAAGGTAACGAGTTCATGAAAGCCCACATTGTTCCAAAGATGATGGAAGGTAAGTGGGGTGGAACAATGTGCCTTACTGAGCCCAATGCAGGGTCTGATGTTGGATCTCTTCGAACGACGGCTCGTCCTATAGGAAATGGAAAATATGCGATTAAAGGAACGAAGATTTTCATTTCTTCTGGAGAGTCCGATCTTTATGAGAATAACATCCATCTTGTTCTAGCACGAACTCCCGGTGGTGAAGCCGGTACAAAAGGGATATCACTTTTTGTTGTCCCTCGCTTTCAAGTCAATGATGATGGCTCTTTAGGAAAATCAAATAACGTCGTTTGCTCAAAAATTGAACATAAGATGGGCATTCACGCTTCAGCGACTTGCGAGCTCCAATTCGGGCAGGACGAAGAGACACATGGTTGGCTTATTGGTGATGAATTTGAAGGTATGGCCACGATGTTTATTATGATGAATGAGGCACGTCTCTATTGCGGTATTCAAGGAGAATCTCAAGGGAACCTTGCCTACATGATGGCCGAAAAATATACTAAAGAAAGGGTACAATTCGGGAAGGAAATCATTCACCATCCTGACGTAAAAAGAAATCTACTCCGCATGCGGGCCCTCTCTCGCGGAATGAGGGCCCTCTGCCTTTATACAGCCGATCTTTTCAATAAGGCCCAACAAGATCACAAGCACGAAGCTCTTATTTCTCTTCTTACTCCTATCTGTAAAGCCTACTGTTCTGAGCAAGGTTTCAATGTCTCCTCCTCCGCTCTTCAGGCCCATGGAGGTTATGGCTACTGCACAGAATATGGAGTGGAGCAGTTTGTTCGAGATACTCAGATTGCAATGATCTATGAAGGAACCAATGGAATTCAGTCTATTGATTTCGTCATGAGAAAAATCTTGAAAGACGGCGGAAAGACTCTGAATGGTCTGACTCAAGAAATCGTTGCGGCTGTTCAGGGTCTCGATGAAGGGAAGTTTAAGAAAGAAAAAGAGCTCATGCAAAAGGTGTTGATGAGTGCTCAAACGACGATGCAGCAGATTTCCATCTATGCCAAAAATAATCAGTTTAACCTCATCCTTCAAAACTGTACCGATTTTCTCGCCTTTGCTTCCCAATTGGTTGTTGCATGGCGACTTCTAGAATCAGCAGTCCTGTCGGATCAAAAAATGGAAACAGCAACTCCTCAAGAGAAAAAATTCTATCAAACCAAAGTAACTGATTTTAGAGTGTATTGCGCTCATTTTCTGGTTCATAATCTCTCTCTTGCGAAGACAATTTCTGACTTCACTGAGGACCTGACAGCGCTAGAGATTTGATCTCGATCATGTTAAGATAGGTGTAATTAAATTTAAAAGGTTACACCGTGTTAAAAGAAAAAGTCTATGAGATGGCCCAGAGGTTCTCTGGTTCATCTCATGGCAGTTCTGACTATGATAAAGATTCTGTTTATGTCAGAGGTCAAAGTGACAGGGAATATGTTCCTCTGTCATTTATCCAGAAAGAGCTGCCTCAAATTGATTCCATCAATAAGCTAAAATCCGAAGGATTTGTATACAGTTCTTACGACTTCTTGGAGATCAATGAATTTGATCAATGGTACCAGTCACAATTCAACAAGAGACTTTCCAGTAAGGTCATGAAGAATATTGGAATTCTTCATTTGCCAGATCAAAAAGCAATCTTTGATACTGTCGAAGTTGTTCACCAAACATTTCAGATTCTTAAAGATCATAAGGTTCTGATGAATGGAAAGAATCTACCAATCCAACTCGGAGAATGGTATTCTAAAATAATTTTTGGTCTTCACCAGATGAAATCCTCCTCTCAGAGGGGGTTCGATTTTAAGAGGGAAGATGGAAAAGTTGTAGAGGTAAAAGTTCACTGGCATGATGCGACTTCTCCTAAGGGTGTTAAAATTAAGAAGTCCCTGGCCGAGCTTTCAGACTACTGTATTATCATGTACGTCGCAAAAAACTTCACTATTCGTGACATCTTGTTTCTTGATTCTGAATTTATCCTGAGAAAGTTTGATACTAAAGGGCACACGATTTTTTTAAAAGATCAGGATGTTGCTGGTTATTTCTTTAGTAAGTCAGATAAGCACTTTGATAAAGTCGTCAACAAAACGGCGCTTTTAAAATTTGCCAGCCCTACGCTCGCGATGAAATTAGAGGATCGACTAAAGTAATTTAAATAAGCTTCGGAGTTAAATTTGAAAGCTGAGATCGCCTACATCGACGATAATCAATTAAATCTTGATTGCATGAGCCTCTATTTGGGAGAAGAATTCAACGTCCACTCCTTCCTCAATGGGCATGATTTTTTAGTAACTTATGATTCTTCCAGTTACACCGCTATCATCCTCGATATTCACATGCCCATCATTAATGGCTTCTCTCTCTATGAAAAAATCATCGCCCATCCTCATTACAATGGGTGTCCGATCTTTTTCTTTTCCTCTGATGAATCGGACGAGGCGAGACTTCGGTCCTTCCATCTGGGCGCGGTTGATTTTTTAAGCCGAACCATTAAGGCCGAGGAGATGCTTATCCGTCTTAAGTCAAGGATCCAATTTTATGAAAAACATCGTAGCATCGTAGAATTTACCAATATCAGAGTAAATTTGACCTTACTTAAAGCCTTCCTCAATGATCGTGAATTGCCACTAACTTTCATTGAGTTCAAGATTCTTTGTCTTATGCTAAGGAGCTACCCTGAAGGAATTTCCAAGGAGCTTCTTATTCATGAGGTATGGAGGGCAGAGCACGTTCTTGATGCCACAATCTACACTCATCTTTCTAATCTTAATAATAAATTGCAAGACTGGGATTACGAGATCAGTGGCCTTAAATCAAAGGGTGTTCAACTTACCAAGAAAATTTTACGATGAAATGGACTATTGTTTACTTTGATGATCAGAGAGATAACATCGAAAGCCTTGCTCTTTTTTTGCAGGAGCGTTTCCATGTTGTCGGGTGTCTTGAGGCACTAAATTATGCAGAAATACTTAACTGCTATAATCCCCAATTGCTTCTTCTTGATGTCCACATGCCTATTCTGGATGGGCACGCCCTCTATCAAAAGATTTCTGAGCATCCTAGTTATAACGGGTGCCCGGTTGTCTTTATCTCGGGAGATGAGAGTGATGAGAATAAATTTAAATCTTACTCTGAAGGAGGCGTAGATTTCCTCACGAGAGAGATAAGGCCTGAAGAGGTCGAGCTTCGATTAACGAATAAGATTCGCTTCTTCATAGAACGCTTAACAAATTTAGAGCATGGTAACCTTCAGCTTGATTTAAAGACGATGTATGCAACGATTGATGGCAAGAACGTTGATCTTACTTTGTTAGAGTTTCGAATTCTGGGGCATATCCTGCGTTCCTTGCCACATCGATTGACCAGAGAAGACCTTATTAAAAAAATCTGGGGTAGCATTACTGTAAAGCCAGGAACTATCAACACTCATCTAACGAATTTGAAACCCAAGTTGGAGCATTGGAACTACCAAGTTAAAGTTCGAGATGAACATATCATTCTGATAAACAAAAGAGATCAGTAAAGAGAATACTCCACCAGGCGACATTCTATATCACCATTATGAAGGATGTGTCGCCTTGAAGATTTTAGTCCTACAACTTTCAGCATTTCAAGGTTTCCCGTAAACAGGAGCGCTCGGTGGCCTTTGAAATGATGTTTCCAGTGATCACCTAAGCCTTTATAGAGCTGTTTGAGTTTTTCCTCTTCTGCATATTCAAGTCGCTCTCCATAGGGTGGATTACAAATGAAAAGTGTCTTTTTCTTTTTAGGATAAAGATCCCTCGCATCTTTATGAGAAACTTCAACGATCCCATCGAGCTTAGCCTTTTTAAAGTTTTCTCTTGCAGAGATGAGACTCATTTCTGAGTCATCATTAGCGACGATAAGACCTGACTTTTCCTTCAAACCGAGAAGACCTTTTTGGGTCTCTTCAGTGATCTCCTTAAGTAGGTGGTCGAAATTCTCTTTCAAGAGGTCATCCTTGGTGAACCAAGGGTAATTAAGAAAGGTCCATAATTTAAAATTCCTGTTTTTTAGGAATCGCTCGACCTTAAGATAGCTTGGAGGGATGTTTCCAGCGATAAGGGCGGCTTCAATGGCAATCGTGCCTGAGCCGCACATGGCATCCAGGAGATTTTCCTCCTCTGGGTTCCAATGAGCGGTCCTTAGAAGAGCGGCAGCAAGATTTTCTTTAAGTGGGGCCTCAGTCTTGGCCAAACGATAGCCGCGTTGATTCAATGGGTCTCCACAAAGGTCATAGAGTAGGGTGACTAAGTAGGGTTTTTCCTGGCCTCGATCAATCCTTGCTAAAAAAGAGACGTCAGGAAATTCTTTTGCCACACTAGGTCTCACTCCTTCGTGGTGCCTGAACCAATCAACGATAGCGTCTTTAAGTTTTAGGTTCGCAAATTGTGAATTTCTAAATTCCTCCCGCTCCCGAGGAAGGTCGCCAAAGATTGTTGTTAGGCGAAAAGTCTGGTTTACGTCCATGAGACTTTTCCACTTTACTTCGGTGGCTTCGAGGTAATAGTCTTTTTCATGGTTTACTTCAAAGGCATATAAAAACTTAAAAATTCGACTCGCAAGTCGAGAATAGAGAATGACTTTCAGAGCGATTTCATGAAACGCCTCAAAATAAACGCCACCTCTCGTTGTTTTAGCTGACTTAACACCAAGCTTAAGAACTTCCTGGGCCAGGAGCTCCTCTATCCCAACAGGACATGAGGCAAAGTACTCGAAACGATATTTTTTCATCTTAAGACCTTAGATAAACCCTTGATTTGCTCCTTCTGCCCTTGAGACTCCAGGCAGAAAGTGCTAATTTTGAGGGCAAATTACTGTATTGACGCTTATTTACCAGACCATTGAGGTTTTAGAAAAGGAATTATAAATGAAAGCAACTTTTTCACATGGCACTTATGGGAACTCAACTCGCTTAAAGTACAAAGTTAAAGACATTTCTTTGGCGGATTGGGGCCGAAAAGAAATTAAGCTTGCTGAAGCCGAGATGCCTGGACTTATGGCCCTCCGTGAAGAATACGGTAAAACGAAACCTCTTAAAGGTGCCCGGATTGCTGGCTGCCTCCATATGACGATCCAGACTGCCGTATTAATTGAAACTCTTGTTGAACTTGGAGCAGAGGTAACCTGGTCATCTTGCAATATTTTCTCCACTCAAGATCATGCTGCTGCTGCTATAGCTGCAGCAGGAATTGCTGTTTATGCCTGGAAAGGGATGAACGAAGAAGAATTCATGTGGTGTATCGACCAGACCGTTTTCTTTGGAGATAAGAAAGAGCCTCTTAACATGATTCTCGACGACGGAGGAGATCTTACTCAGTTGATCCTTGATAAGTACCCTGAACTCTACAAAGGGATTAAGGGTATCTCTGAAGAGACAACCACAGGAGTTCACCGTCTCTATGAACTCGCTAAGCTTAATAAGCTTCCTGTTCCTTGTATCAACGTTAATGACTCTGTCACAAAGTCTAAATTTGATAATAAGTACGGCTGCCGAGAGTCCTGCGTGGATGCGATCAGGAGAGCAACTGATGTGATGATCGCAGGTAAAGTGGCGGTGGTTGCAGGTTTCGGAGATGTTGGTAAGGGGTCTGCAGACTCTCTTAAAGGCGCTGGTGCCCGCGTGATCGTGACGGAAATTGACCCCATCTGTGCTCTCCAGGCGGCCATGGAAGGATACGAGGTCAAGAAAATGGACGATGCCGTTAGGGAAGCTGATATCGTCGTGACCACCACTGGTTGTAAAGATATCGTGACTGGAAAGCATTTCCTTGCCATGAAAGATAAGACAATTGTTTGTAACATCGGTCACTTTGACATCGAAATCGATATGGCATGGTTAAATAAAAATTACGGCCATACCAAAGATACTGTTAAGCCTCAGGTTGACCTTTATACACTTGATGGGAACAAGCAGGTGATTGTTCTCGCTGAAGGCCGTCTTGTGAACCTCGGCTGTGCTACTGGTCATCCGAGCTTTGTGATGTCGAACTCTTTTACAAACCAGACTCTTGCGCAAATTGAGCTTTGGACTAATTCTCAAGCTTACGAGAAGAAAGTGTATATGCTTCCAAAACATCTCGACGAGAAAGTGGCCCGTCTTCACCTTAAGAAGATCGGCGTTGAACTTGATGTCCTTACACCTGCGCAATCAGAATACCTTGGTATATCTGCGTCTGGCCCATACAAACCCGAGTACTATCGCTATTAATTTATTGGGCCTGCCGATCTGGCGGGCCTTCTCATTTTCTTCTTTTGATACTTCTCCATTTCTCAGAGACAAGGAGCTCGATACCTTGTTCAAACAAAAGACAATCTCTTTAAAGATTTTAATAAAGATAAAGTCATATAGAGCAAGTCCTCCTAAGATACCGAATTTTTTTGGTTGTCTTGATAAGAAAGCCTCGCGCGAATGAGAGTTTCAAAAGGATTCGTTTTCCTGTTAAGATAAATTCATGAAAATATTTATTGCTTCAGATCACGCAGCTTTTAATGAAAAAAATAACCTCGTCGATTTTCTTAGAAAGAAATATGAAGTCAATGACCTTGGAACTCATTCTCTTGCATCAACCAATTATCCAGATTGGGTAAAGATTTTGGTCGAAAATGTCCGACAAGAAAAAACTTTCGGTATTCTTTTATGCGGCTCTGGAATAGGGGTTAGTATGGCGGCCAATCGCTATCGTGGGATTCGTGCTGCTCTTTGCCGTGATGAGGATGATGCAAAGATGTCTCGACTTCATAATAATGCCAATGTCCTTTGTCTTTCGGGAAGAAAAACCCCTCAGAATTCAATTAACAGGATGAGTGAAGTCTTTCTTTCCACTTCTTTTGAAGGCGGACGTCATCAAACGAGAGTAGATCTTTTCAACGATCTTGGAGAGTGATCACTTAAGATTTGTTTCAAGTCTTTTCCACGAAGCTTTGTACCTATTGGAGATGATGTCGAAGATGATGGCATCAGCAGAATTAGAGATTTCAGCTTTTGCCGTGGCCCTTTCCGCAAAATTCATAACCTCTGTGCCACCTTCATCCTCTTTTTTATCTTCACCGACTTTAGGCATTGTAAATTCTGGAAATGAATCACCTGTCTCAATCGGCCCACCACCCGATTTGTAATCTACGTCAATTGCCTCTCCAAGTTTTTCTTTAATCTCTGGAGAAAGATTGCTGACCTGAGCTCCGCCAGCTTTGAAATCTCCTAGCTTCGAATTCATTGGTTTGGCCGCTGATGCTATAGCGGCTACCTGAGGTGGCATAAAATTCGAGAGCTCCTTTGCCATTTTCTTTTGCTCATCGGTGAGGTTTGGCGTCGGAAGTTTATCAAGGTTTTTAAATTTTATTCCATTGGCCGTGGCAAGTTGTTTGAGTGTAGCGCGATCAAGTTCACCTTGATCATATTCCCCGCTTCCAAGCATATCAAAAATTTTGTTAGATTCGTTCATAAGGTTACTTCCGAGACCAAACTGCGGATTGTAGGTCTTGAGAGGACTTCTCAGACAGGTATTATTTTTCTTACACGTACACTCCTTATCATATTCAACTTTATTTTCAACTAATGCTGCACAACCGAGAGCAACTTTGGGTGTTTCGAAATTTCCTTTGTTGAGGATACAAACCTCCTGATACTCTTGGGGGTAGAGTGTCTTGGAAGTCATCTCTGAGCAAAAGCATGAAGTCTTAGTCCAAGGGTTACAATTTTTGCCTGCCCCTACTAATGCGGCGATGACCGCTTCGACTTTTTTCATAGCATCTTCATGTTTCTTAGCCTTTTTGATAAAAAGCGCGGTGAGGGCTGCAGCGCCAGAGAGTTTTATAATGAGACTAGCATCAGGGCTTACGGTTCCGGTGACCACTAAACCAGCGTAGCAGGCGCTTACGGCACCATAAACATAAGACTGATACTTAGCTGTTTGGGCCCTTGCTTTATGAGTCTCTCGTAGGCTTACGAGCGCCTGAAGTTGAGCGTCACCCTGGCTTTCAGTATTTTCCGCTTTCTTCTGAAGGGACTGCTGAATCATGCCTCCGACGGATTCATAGGCAGTCGAGAGCATGATGCAATAGTCGGTCTGTTTGCTTTTTTCGGGCTTAACAGGATCAACTTTTGAACCATCCTTTACCTGAGCTTGCGCTTCAGCTGTGGCCTGATTGGCCTTATCGATTTGGGCCTGAGTGGAGGGTTTACTTAGACCTCCAGAAATCATCCCCAAGACCCCATAGGCCTTGGCAATCATTTCTTCGAGAGGAAAGCCCTGCTTGTCTTTACAATCGTCAATCTCCTTGCACTTTTGTTTGTAGAGTCGATCTTTAATCCCTTTGTGCACGAAATCTTTTGCCTGGTCCATTTGCTTATCATTGAGATTACTGGGATTGGAGAATTTAGAATCTAGACTATTAGGGTTATCGATGGGCTGGGCATAAATTGCCAGTGAATTTAAAACTATAAAAATAATGAAAAGGAGAGAGAACTTTTTCATATTGTTTAACCTTGGATAGTACATGTTATCACGCTCCAGGGAAGGACCAAGGGAGTGAAAAAGCTTCCCTCCGGAGCGAGAGTAAAATCAGGTGGTTAGGAGGTCCGCTTTCAAGGACTTTTCCTCTTTTCTGCAACAAATATTTATCGTTTGACGGGTATAAGGGGGATCAGTACCTTATAGGCATGCCTGATAAAAAAAATGCTATCCAACATACTCATGATAATGATCTGACTCATTCCATGGTTCACTATCTCCTAGCAATTCATAAGCTTAAAGAGTCCAGGGGCTACGCTCGGGTGACGGATATCGCTCATGAAATGGGACTTACTAAAGGTTCAGTTTCTACAGCACTTACGAATCTCAAAAAACGCGAGCTTGTTCTGGAGGATGAAAGTAAGTTCCTCTCTCTGTCTCCTACTGGGCATGAAGCCGTTCACGGTATTCTTTCATCTCGAACTCTTTTATACTATTTCTTAAAAGATATCATTGGTGTTGATGAGGAGGTGGCCCACAAGGACTCCTGTCTTATGGAGCACCTTATGAGTACCGAAACGCGAGAGAAGTTTTTCAATTTTATGAAATCCCTCACGAATGAAGATTTTAAAAACTCGAAATTTAATACGTCCTTTGATTTTACTCAATTCGAGCATCAGCATGACTTTGAAGAAATCCAGAAGGGCGATACTTACTTAAAGTCTGAATGAAAATTCTCTACTACCTTATTACTGATGATGACCGCTACAAAGGTCATCTGAAGTTTTTCCTAATCTCTTATTTTTTAGTTCTTTTCAATTATCCACTCGTCAGGTCTGCCTCCACGACCATGTTTTTTGAAGAATTCGGTGCCAAGTCTTCTCCTACCGCCTGGCTTTACACTGTTTTTTTTCTTTCTTTTGCCATCTTTGTTTTTAATCGGTTTCAGTCCAAGCAAAATGTGCAGAAGGTGATGCTTTGGATTTCCATTTTATCTGCCTTACTCTTCTTCCTCAGTACATTCGGTTCTCTCTTGAAAGTAAAGTATGCCTCGTACGTCTCCTTCATCTGGAAGGAAATTTATATCGTTATGCAAGTTCACTTAGTCCTGGCCTACGCCAATAACTATTTTCGAAAAAACGAGTTTAAATCAATCATCGGCCCGGTGGGAGCGATTGGCAGTATCGGGGGAATTCTGGGAGGTCTTTTCACAACTTACTTAAGTAAGTCTTTCGGAACAGAGTTTGTGTCCTGGGTTTCAATCCTGTTCATCCTCCTGCCGGCCGTATCATTTTATCAAACTCCGGAACTTAAAGATGAAGGCCAAAAAACAAAGCAATCTCCCGTGGAATCAATCAATGTTCCGGGAGTTAAGAAATATATTTATTATATCGGACTGATCGTTATGCTTTCACAGTTTGTTATTAATATTGCCGATTTTAAATTTAACCTCGCTTTTGAGGAGAGCATCGTTCTATCTAGTGACCGCACAGCTTTTCTGGGTACAGTTTATACCTGGACAAACACAATTAGTCTTGTGCTGCAATTTGTCTTTCTTCCATTCCTTTTACCCAGGATCTCTGAACGCTCTCTGCATATCTTCATTCCTTTAACTTATCTCGTTTTTCTGACCATCGCATCGGCCTCAGGGTTTCAGTTGCTTTTACCTGTAGCTATTTTTTATATTTATTTAAAAGCATCTGATTACTCGCTCTTTAGTGCAGGTAAGGAGCTCCTTTATCAGCCTCTTCTTCCCGAACAAAAGTATGGCGCCAAATATCTCACTGATATGCTCGTGTATCGGGTGGCCAAAGCGATGATTGCTGCGGTCTTGATTTATCTTCAATCATCTTCCATTCTAAATATGTTGATGGTCGGGTTCTTGATCTTATGGATGATCCTGATCATTAAAGTTTTCCGAATTCACCGTAGTCAATTCAACTGAGGTTTTATGCAAAATCCTTTACTCGAGAACCCCACGGCCAATCACGGGGCCTACCCTTTTGATCACATTCATCCAGAGCACTTTCTGCCCGCCCTTAATGTGGCAATTGAAATTGCTAAAAAACAGCTAGAAATTTATAAGAATGATGCCAGAACCCACTTTCATCATGTCATTGTGGAGAAAGGAGATATCACTGAGCAAGTTGATTACATTGCGGGAATCTTTTTCAACCTTCACTCTGCCGAGTGCTCTGAAGCCCTCGAGAAAATATCCCCGGAGGTTTCTGAGATACTGACCCGTTTTGGAAACGATATTTCACTGGATCCAGTCATCTTTGCCAAAATCAAGGCCTGTTATGATGCTCGGTTTGATCAGAACCTTACGAAGGAAGAACTGACGATCATTGAAAAGACCTATAAATCCTTTGTGAGAAACGGGGCGCTCCTTGCAGAGAGCGAGAAAGAACGCATGAGGGAGTTAGATGAAAAAATGGCTAAAATGGCCTTAACGTTTTCGCAGAACGTTCTTAAGGCCACCAATGACTATCTTTTGGAGATTACTGACTCCAAAGATCTGGCGGGGTTACCGGAGGGTGTGATCGAAGCTGCCGCTGAACTTGCAGAAAAAAAAGGTAAGAAGGGAACTTGGTGCTTCAGTCTGGACGTTCCAAGCATGCTCCCTTTTATGACTTACTCTAAAAAAAGAGAGCTTAGAAAGACTCTTCTTCTGGCGAGCTCTTCCAAAACTTTTAAAACGAAGTACGACAACCAGGAAACGCTCAAGGAAATACTAAAGCTTCGGACTGAGCGGGCCAAGCTCCTAGGTTACAACACTCATGCGGATTATGTACTTGAAGAGCGCATGGCAATGTCGCCGAAAAAAGTCATGGATTTTCTGGATGAGCTACTTCAAAAAGCAAAGCCTCATGCTCAACGAGACATCGAAAAATTAAAGTCTCTGGCGAAAGAGCTCGATGGTATTACTGATCTTAGTCCCTATGATACGGCTTACTATTCAGAAATTTTAAAAAAGAAAGAACTCGCTATTGATGATGAAATGCTTCGTCCTTTTTTTAAACTTGAAAATGTCGTGAATGGAATTTTTGAAGTCGCCAATCGTCTCTATGGACTAAAATTCATAGAGGTTTTCAACATTCCAAAATATCACGAAGATGTCAGGACTTTCGAAGTCCTTGATGAGCTCACCAACGATTTCATCGGGCTTTTCTACACGGATTTCTTTCCGCGTTCGACTAAGCGGGGTGGGGCATGGATGTCCGGAATTAAAGACCAGGGCATGTATCATGGAAGGGTAGAGCGGCCGCATATTATGATCGTTTGTAACTTCACCAAGCCCACTAAAACCAAACCATCGCTTCTGACCCTTGATGAAGTACTCACTCTTTATCATGAATTTGGTCACGCTCTTCATGGTCTTCTTTCAAAGGTGAAGTACCGCGATCTTTCTGGAACTAATGTCTACTGGGACTTCGTTGAACTTCCTTCACAGATAATGGAAAACTGGGTGCTGGAGAAGGAATGTCTGGATCTTTTTGCTTTTCACTATGAAACGGGAGAAAAAATTCCTTCAAACCTTATTGAAAAGATTAAGGCGAGTGGTCAGTTTCTAGAAGGATTGGCGACAATGAGACAACTTTCCTTCGCCTTCTTAGATATGAAATATCACACAGCCGATCCATCTACAATTTCTGATATCGAAACTTTTGAAGAAAGGACCATTGAGAAGACTTCTCTTCTTCCAAAGCTGCCAGGAACTAGCATCTCCACTTCTTTCTCGCACATCTTCGCCGGTGGTTATTCCGCCGGGTATTATTCCTACAAGTGGGCCGAAGTCCTTGATGCTGATGCTTTCGAGTTTTTTCAAACGTCGGGCATCTTCAACAGAGAGGTGGCCGCCAAGTTCAGAGAGTTTATCCTTGAGAAAGGAGGAACTGAACATCCGATGGAACTCTATAAAAAGTTCAGAGGTCAGGAGCCGGACGTCGGTGCGCTTCTTCGAAGAGCGGGTTTACACTAAGTTGGTCCCAGGTGGATCCAATCTTAAGGTTATATTAAGTTTACTCATCCTTTAGCTAAGAGATAATGAAAAATTAATCTTTTAGGGAAGGCTCCATGCAGGATAAGTTTAGGCTTTATCACTCAACTCAAGAATGGTTTGCGCGAAACAAAGAGCTCTATCGAGTTGACCTCCAAAGAGCCTTTGAAATCATTGCTCATAGATGTTTTGAAGTTATGGGAGTTAAGAGATTCGGTATATGGTTTCTTAATGCTGAAGAAGACGCTATTGTGGAGAAAATAACCTTCATTAGAGATGCCACTCCGTCCACCGCTACCGTTTTAAAAAAGTTGCACTATCCGATTTATTTTGAGCACATTTCAAATGCCCGAGTTCTGGCAAGCTCGAATACATTTAGAGATCCAGCCCTGCAAGAGTTTATTGAAACCTATCTAACTCCTTTTAATGTTCACGCTCTTCTTGATGCCCCCATTTTTTCTGATGGAGAAATGATCGGACTCCTTTGTATTGAACATGATACTCCTAGAGAGTGGGATCTTTTGGATCAGGGGTTTGCCGGTATTTTTGCGGACGTTCTAGGAAGAACTGTTGAATCGCAAAAGAGGCGTTCTTACGAGACGGAGCTTCGAAGTCGAATTGATTACCTTGAAAACGATCTTAAAAAGAAGCTGCAGGATTTAAATACTGCTAAAGTAAGTCTGGACCTGGCCCTGGAAGGTGCCCAAGTCGGAAAGTGGGATTGGGATATTAAAAATAATACAGTCGCACTTAACTCCACCTGGTTCACTAAGCTTGGGTATCACGATAATGAGATGCCTCAGACATTTGAAACTTTCCAGAGAGTTCTTCATCCTGCGGACGTTTCTCGAGTGATGAAAGAACTTGATGACTACCTTTTGGGGAATACACCAATGTACGAATGCCGTTACCGAATGATCGCTAAGACTGGTGAGGTACAGTGGTGCCTTGATCGAGGTTGTATTATTCAAAAAGACCATCAAGGAGGACCCACAAGAATGATAGGAGTGAATGTGAATGTCACGCCCTTAGTTAAATGGGAAGAGAGTCTTCTCATCTCGGAGCAACAACTCAAGGCCATGATCCAATCCCTTCCTACACCCGTAGCGATGTTTGACAGAAATCTTTGCTATCTGGCATTCAGCGCCCGTTGGAAAGAGGAGTGGCATCAAACTGGTCTAATTGTTGAAGGCCGCTCGGTGGAAAAAGACCTCAGTGAAGATTGGATTAAAAATATGGCCCTGGCTTTGGAGGGAACAAAAATTACAAGAGACGAGGAATTTATTCACTTCGGTCCAGGGGAAGGTCTCTGGGCGCGTTGGGCGATTCAGCCTTGGAAAAATTTTACAGGAGAAATCGGTGGCGTTATTATGATGGTGGAAAATATTTCTTCTAAAAAGGAAGCCGAAATTAAACTCTCTCACGCCTCGAAACTCTCAGCATTGGGGGAGATGGCTGGCGGAATTGCCCATGAGATTAACAATCCCTTAGGAATCATAAAAGGATATGTGGACTTACTTCGAAGGCACAGTGGAAGGCAAACTCTTCGTCCTGAGCTCTTAGGCCAATATATAAATAAAATGGACCATACGATCTCAAGGATTTCCAAGATCGTTAACGGCATGAGGAGGTTTTCTCGAGAATCCTCTCATGATGAAAAAACAAAATACTCGCTCAATAAAATTGTTGAGGAAACGCTCGATATCTGTCTGGAGAGAATTAACAACAATGGAACTGCTGTTCAAGTAGAATATCTAAATGGTGACTCAGATGTTTTCTGCCGGCCCATAGAAATCTCTCAAGTTCTCTTAAACCTCATCAACAACTCTTTTCAGGCGACCTCAAGCTACAATCAACCCTGGATCAAGATCAATTTAGAAGATCTTACTGAATCCTTTCGAGTATCAGTAATTGATTGCGGAAAAAGGATTCCACAGGACGTACAGAACAAGCTGTTTCAACCTTTCTTTACCACCAAAGAAATTGGGGTAGGAACCGGTCTGGGTCTCAGCATTTCTCGAGGGATCATTGAAGAGCATAAAGGAAAGCTTTATCATCAAAGTGATGCTCCTAACACTACCTTTGTTATAGAGCTTCCGAAGTATGCTGTCACCCAAGCATCTAAAATTCACTAGAGTTTGTTAATTTCACATAGCCCTTCGGTGAGTAGTCTGAGGCTTTTAGATTAACTTTGCGCAGAATAAATTCCTTTAAAAGATTTGCATCGACGTACCCGTACTTTCGAAAAATCACAGATGGGTAGTTATCCCCACCTTTTGCGATAAATTCCGGAAGCGCCAAGAGGTAGGTTTTTTCTTCTATTAATAATTTACCATTAATTTTGAGCTCACTGATTTTTTTTGTTTCTTGATTAATTTTGACTTCAATACCGCTCATCTGAGGGAAGCTCCCTGAACCAGGATTAAGTTTTGTCACCACATGTTCAATGTAAGACCTTAGTTCTTTGCCGGATAATTCTGTCGTCACGATTTCTCCTCCGAAGGGAAGAACCGTGAGAACAGTTTCTATGGTTATCTCACCAGGGTAAATGGAATCTCTGACCCCACCGGAATTGATGATTGCCAGATCCGCATTGAACTTTTCTTTATAGGCCCTCGCAATGAGGTTTCCTAAATTTGTTTCTTGAGTTCGAATGACATCTCTTCTTCCAATAAATTCCCGATCGGCTTTCCCAATTTTAATCAACAGAGATTTATCTCCTCTTTCTTTAAAAGGTCGAAGAAGATCTGCAATTTTTGGATCATTCGGAATCCTGGCTTTTTCTTCTTTGATATTCACTGGAATAAGTTTGTAGTCTAGAAGACTTACTTTTCCTTTTTCGATTTGAAGATCGACTTTCCCGACATACTTTCCCCATTCGAAGGCCTGAACGATAATCGTTCCATTTTGAATATCGGGTCTAAAAAGAGGCTTTTGAGTATGACCACCTACAATCAAATCAATCCCTTTTGTTGACCGCGCAATCGTGACGTCTCCTGGAGCATCCAGACCATGAGATTCATCCGGATAATGTCCGGTATGAGTTAGGGCAATGAGAACATCTGCGGATTTTCTTAATTCAGGAACAAGGGTTTTTGCCTCTTCCACGGCTGGTTTGAATGTGAGTCCTTTTGAATTTTCCGGACGAGACTTTTTTGGCGTGTCTTCAGTTGTTAGTCCGAAAATAATGACTTTGAATCCACGAATATCGATACTGATGTGTGAAGGAAAAACTCGTTTGTTGTTTTTGTCGTAGATATTGGCGGATATAAAAGGGAAGCGGGCCCATTCTTTCTGCTGCTTTTGAATGACTTCAAGAGTATTATCGAACTCGTGATTTCCGATGGCCATCACATCGTACCCTATGGCCGACATTGCCTTAAAGTCAGGCTCTGCATTTAAAAGGTCTGATTGAGGAACCCCAGTGTTTACATCACCCGCATCGAGTAGAAGAACTTCACCGCCGTTCTTTTTCGCCTCCTCACGAAGTCGACTGATAAGAGTGGCCCTGGCGGCCAGTCCGTATTCTCCTTCCTTATTTTCCCAGAAGCGACCGTGGTGGTCATTGGTGTGCAGTATCGTAAGTTTAAGCGTATCTTTTCGCTTTAATGAACTCTGAGAGCAAGAAAAAATAAGAAATGACAGAAGAAAAATAACAGACTTCATATATCCTCCGGAGTTTTAAATGTTTAACGGAAGGAGCAAAGGTTTGGCCAGAAACTTGGTCTTACAATTAGTTAAGATTTCATGGCCAAAGAAAAGGAGGTTTGGTATATCAAACATCTATGACTATCAATCAGGCTCCTCTCAAAACTAAGCTCATAGTGAAATCATTCCCACCTCATGAGGTCGGAGATTTTACTGACATAGAATCTCGGCTTATGCATCTTGGATTTATTGCAGGGGAGGAAATTCGAATTACTCGTAAGGCACTTCTTTTCAAAGAACCGCTGTTGGTTGAAGTCAGAGGAAGATCCGTGGCGATGACATTTGATGAGGCGAATCTTGTTTCGGTTGAGGTTCGGCGATGATTTCTCGGATTGCTCTGGTAGGAATGCCCAACGTAGGCAAAACAGCTCTCTTCAATAAGCTCACCGGCAGTTTCCAGAGGGTTGCTAATTTTCCAGGCGTTACCGTTGAGAAAAAGACTGGTTGGTTGAGCGAGAAAGGACATCGTCTTTTTGAAATCATTGATCTTCCTGGAATTTATTCTCTGGATGCGACCACTATCGATGAAAAGATTACAAAAGATTTTCTTCTAAAAAAAGAAAAAGAATTATCTGCTGATCTCTTTGTCCTTGTCTTAGATGCGACAAATCTGGATAAGTCACTTTACCTTGCTTTCCAGTTAAGAGAACTCGGTTATCCACTTGTGATCGCACTTAACCTCATGGATGAGGCTAAGAAAAGAGATTTTTCTCTTGATCTGATGCTTTTTTCTGAAAAACTCAACGCCGTCGTCATTCCAATGAGCGCAGCCACTGGAGATGGGGTGGAGAAGCTTGTTAGCGTCTTGAAGGAGAGGCTCCAATCCAATCAAGAGTTGAAATTAGAAATTCCTGAAAATATGCAGCAGGTTTTTCGTTCTCCCGCTTATGTAAACGGTATATTTAGAAAAATTGATCAGCTGCTTAAAGAAGTGACACTGACTCCACTCAAGCCGGATACATTTTCAGAAAGAATTGATCACTACCTCCTCCATCCTTTTTGGGGAGTGATGATCTTATTCTCTCTTTTAATCATTATTTTTCAGACTCTTTTTTCATGGGCATCTCCTCTCCAGGATCTCACCGAGAGTGGTTTTTCCTATTTAGGAAAACTTGTTTCTCTTTATGTTTCAAACCCTCTTGTTAAAAGTTTATTAGTCGATGGAGTCATAAGTGGAGTTGGAGGCGTTATCGTTTTTCTACCTCAGATTGTTCTTCTTTTTCTTTTTATTCAGTTTCTTGAGGATCTGGGCTATCTTGGGCGAGCAGCCTTCTTAATGGATTCTATAATGCGAAAGATAGGTCTTCCCGGTAAGTCTGTCATTCCTTTGTTATCCTCTCATGCCTGCGCTATTCCTGGCATTCTTTCAACTCGGGTGATCGATAATCACCGTGAGCGACTTATTACGATGATGGTGATCCCGCTGACGACTTGCTCGGCGAGGCTTCCAGTATATGCCATCCTCATTGCTGCCCTTATCCCTAATATTCCTGTGTTTGGTTTTTCCTGGTTGAAGTTACCAGGCCTGGTTCTATTTGGTCTTTATATGCTTGGATTTTTTTCAGCTCTGCTGGTATCACTTTTTTTTAAGAAAATCCTGCCCCATACGTCACCATCGATGCTTCTAATGGAGCTTCCTCCATATCGAATCCCAAAAATGAAAAATCTCCTCTTGGTGATGAAGAACAAGGCCATGATCTTTCTTAAAAAAGCCGGTGGAATTATTCTCCTTGTCAGTATTGTTATTTGGGTCTTAGTGACTTTTCCTCAAAAGGAAGTTCCCGTTATTGAAGATTCTTATGCTGCCAGCATCGGAAAATTTTTTGAGCCTGTGTTTAAGCCACTGGGATTTGATTGGAGAATTACGACAGCACTCATCCCAAGTATTGGTGCCCGCGAAGTCGTGGTGAGTGCTCTGTCCATGGTCCTTGCAGTTGAGGGGGACACCAAGGAAGAAATGGCAAAGGTTCTGATCCAGCAGTTTGGCCTGGGAACTCTGGTCGCACTTCTCATCTGGTTTGTCTTTGCTCCACAATGCATTTCCACATTTGCAGTTCTAAAACGTGAGACGAACTCTCTTCGGTGGCCCATTATCATGGTGGTCTACACGATGACGATGGCGTACTTGTTTGCTTTTCTTGCTCGCCAGCTTTTTATGATTTGGTCTTAACCTGATCCCAGATTTTCAACTGCCATACAGTAGAAACTTCAGCGATGTGATTCCCATCGAGATCCCGAATGATTGTCTTGAGAGATTGAAGATATTTTCCTTCGGCATCGAGCGCTTTGTGGGCATTTTCGACGTCGATTTGAAGAGGGGAGCAATATCCTTCGAGCTCAACGCGTCCTTGATAAAGGTATTTCACATTGAGTTCTGAGAGGATAAGGCGATACTTACTAATACCAAATATTTTTAAAAGAGATAGACCTGCACAAAATTCACCAACGGTGGCGATGGCACAGGCGTGAATTCCTCTTAGATGATTGTGGTTTAGTTTTTTATTAGGTAAAGAAATAACCACCTCCTTCTCAGAAATATTTTTTATTTTAAATCCATGAGGAGCATTAAAAGGAATTCCAATACATAAAACTTTGTCTAGGATTGCGATGTTGAGTGAGTCTGGTTTTGCTAGGAGGCGATCAATGAGTTTAAAGATGATTTTCATTTTTATACCATGACTTTGTTCAAACGGTCCTGGGCCAATTTCATCTCTTCTTTGTAGCGATCTACAATTTGTGTTATTGATTCAATTTTCGTTGTGAATTCGATTGAGCTTCCTGCACACCAGACAGTTTTGTAAGAGGCGCTGAAGGCTGCTTTCTCTAGGAGTTTCATCCCCTTGTAGTAGGTCACCATTTTTGCATATTTTTTGAGTTGTTTATTTTTATTAAGAATGCTCTCGATAAGATTTTGTTTAGTTCCAATATCTTTGACATATGGAGTGTTGATGACCGTGCAAGGAGTGCCCGAGAGTTTCGTCGTGACGACGATGTCTTGAGCACTATAATTGATGCAGGCCTCTTTGTACTCCTTGGTAACGCCAGACTCAGTTGTAGCAATAAAGGGTGAACCAATCGAAAGACCATCGGCACCTAGGGCCAGCATGGAAATAATTCCTGCACCTGTTCCAACCCCTCCTGCGGAAATTACAGGAATCTTACAAATTGATTTGAGTGAAGGAACGAGAACAGAAGCCGGTAGATCGCCTCGGTGACCTCCGGCCCCCGAATTGACGGCAATCACTCCATCAGCTCCCATGTTTTCAACTTTTTTGGCGTAGTTTTCTTCAACGACATCACAAAAAACTTTGATACCTAATTTTTTGGATTCTCGGATCACCTCTTCCGGAGATCCAAGTGAAGTAATAAAAAAATTAACGCCCAGGTCCAAGCATTTGTGGAGCTGCTTTCTTGCCAGAATATTGGATTTGTTAACGATGAGGTTTACTCCAAAAGGACGATTTGTCTGAGCTTTAATTTCTTTAATTCCCGCTTCTAGTTCTTCAATCGTACGAAAATTCAGGGCCGGGATACACCCAGTTATTCCGCTCTCAGCAGCTGCGACAATCATCTTAGTATTAGTGACTAGAAACATCGGGGCCATGATGATAGGAAGTTCAATCCCAAGCATGTCCGTAAGAGCTGTTTTCATAGATTTACCCTCTGTGTTGCACCGAGTCGTTGTAAGGCAAAGTCATAGAAGTTTTCCTTCCCAAACAAGATTGAACTATGGGTTAATTGTACCAGTCATTTTCATAGCAAGGATGGAAAAATGAGAAATATTTTTGGACTTTTGGCCCTCACAGTTTCAGCGACCACGATGGCCGCACCTGCGCAGTGGCTAACTGTTGATAATCAAGTTCTGGCCAAAATCAGACCTAAACTTAATAAATCTGTGCAGACGGTATACACTTCTGAAGGTGCTTCAGTGGTAAAACTTTCCGCTTCTGAAATCGAACAACTTTCTGAAGTCATTCACCATGATTTACATCGCTGTGGTGGATTCATTCAGCACGCCTCACTAGACGAAGCAAAAGAAGCTCTTGACTCTCAAGGGGAAATTTATTTTGCTGAAAGAGCAGTCTTCTCTAATTATTCGATTGATCAGCAAGATATTGCCGCTCCGATGGTGGATCTGGTCCAGGAAAAATCCATACGTGACATGATCCTGAAGCTCTCTGGTTTTAACACACGCTTCTACAAGTCTGAAACAGGTGTTCAGTCATCTGAATTCATCAGAGACGCATGGGCGAACCTTGCACGTAAACGTAATGACGTTAAAGTTGAGCTCTACAAGCATAAAAACTGGCCTCAACCATCTATCATCATGACAATCACCGGCTCTGAAAGACCAGATGAAATTGTTATTGTTGGGGGGCACGCTGACTCAATTGCAGGAATGTTCGGCGGAGGCGGTAAGGCTCCAGGAGCTGATGATAATGCCTCTGGGATTGCCACTATCACTGAGACGATTAGAATTCTCATGGAGTCAAATTTTAAGCCGAAAAGAACTATCCAATTCATGGGATACGCTGCTGAAGAGGTTGGTCTTCTTGGGTCTAAAGAAATTGCCTCCTCTTATAAAGCTCGCTCGGCTCGAGTCATTGGGGTCATGCAGTTAGATATGACCCTCAGAAAAGGAACCCCTGATAAAGATATTGTTATGATGGCCGATTATACCAATAATGCTCAGAACGAGTTTATTGGTCGCCTAATTGATGAATATGTCAAAGTTCCTTGGGGCTATTCTCGCTGTGGATATGGCTGTTCAGATCATGCCTCTTGGACAGCAAATGGTTTCCCGGCTTCAATTCCATTTGAGTCAACTATGGAAGATATTAATCGTAATATTCATACGGCAAAGGATACATTAGAATCAGCTGGTGGAGATGCTAAACATGCATCCAAATTTGCCAAGCTTGCCACTGCTTTTGTAGTGGAGTTAGCGAACTAAGGAAGATTATCCAAGTTGATTAATGACATTAAGTCCTTATATGAGGACATTCGTTCTAATCTCGAACTTTCACTTAAAGCAGTAACAACGACTAGTCTTCTGGGGGACGAAGAATCCCCTGGAAGAAGGTCTCTAGAAGACTCGGAAGATATTTTAAATACCCTCGAATCTATTGCTATAGATGCTCGCAGATTCATTGATGCCTATCCATCTCTTGAGACTCTCTTTGAGAAAGACTTTGGTCGAGTTATGGAGGTCTTCGAGCGAGAAGCTATTGTCGAGACATGTTTAATTGAGGACTTCATCTTCCCCGTGACATCCACTTATCCATTGCTGGTAGACGGGAAGTTCAGCTCTGAGCTGACAAGGTCCTACGCTGATGTTTTTCGGGCGTGGACAGAGGAAAAAATCTCTAACCACTCATCGACTCAAGAGCTCTTGAAAATTAATTTCGATTTAAAATTACATGATCGGGAGCTCTCCTGCCAGTGCGTCCAGTGTCTGGGAGATTATCGAGCACAAGTCCGAGAAGCCATTTTCTCACTACAGACTGATCTTATTGATAAGACGGAGGAAAAGCTCCACGAATGGATACTCACAAGAAAAATCTCTGACGTCTCAAATGCCGTTTTCGATCTCAAGAAAAATCTCGATAGAAATTTTCATCAAATGAGGAATAAACTTAAGCGCTCCTCAGTAAATAAGCTTGAGAACGAGGTGAAAGTTCACTTTCGTTCTAAATTCGGTCCCAAATCTGAGCTCGGCAAAGTGTACAAGGAAAAGCTTAACGTTTTCTTTAACACACTTTTGGTTGAGCAGGGGTTAAGGCCCGAGCTCGTATCCTCGGAAGAATACGATCGATTCTACCTTCAATTAGAAACAAATATATGGAAGGGAGAAGTCTTTCTCAGAAAAGAATTCGAGCGCTTTACCGCAGCAATTCTTGCTCTCAAAAGAAAAGACGTTTCTTCTGCGATACTCAGGGATTATCTTGGGCAGTTCTGGCTCCATGCGGATGCAAGGAGGCTCAACCGTCGAATTATTTATCATATGGGCCCAACGAACTCAGGGAAAACTTATCATGCCATTGAAGCTCTTTGTAAGGCAAAAAAGGGATGCTATCTGGCTCCCCTGAGGCTTTTGGCATCTGAGCTTTTCGATACAATGAATAACAAGGGAGTGAAAACAACACTCCTTACTGGGGAAGAGGTCATTGAGCTTCCTGATTCTAGCCATTACTCTTCTACTATTGAAATGGCAAAACTTCAGGAACGTTTTGATTGCTGTGTGATCGATGAGATCCAGATGCTTACTGATCCTCAGAGAGGATGGGCCTGGACTCGGGCACTGGTCAATATTCAAGCAGATGAAATTCATCTCTGCGGTGATCACTCTGTCCTAGAACTTGTGAAGAAGATTCTCGATCTATGTGGGGACACTCTGGAAGTGAAAGAATATACCCGAATGACCGAACTTAAGGTTATGAATCATCAAATTCCACTCTCGCAGCTCCAGAAGAGCGATGCGCTCATTGTTTTCTCACGTCGGAATGCTCTTAAATATAAAGCTGATCTTGAAGACCTAGGCTTTAAAGTTTCAATTGTTTACGGTAGACTTTCCCCAGAAGTTCGTCGTGAGCAGGCTAGAAAATTCGATGAAGAGGAAACAGACATTATGGTTTCCACTGATGCGATTGCCATGGGAATGAATCTTCCCGTTAAACGTATTGTCTTTTCAGCGCTGTCTAAGTTCGTCGACGATAAAGAACATCCACTTACTTACTCTGAGATCAAGCAGATTGCCGGTCGTGCTGGACGATTCAAGCGCTTTCCTGTTGGAGAAGTTACTACTTTGAATCGGGTCGAAGAGGGGCTGCGGACACTTGGAAATGCTCTCAACCATCATCTGGGGCAACAAGACAAGGCCATGGTTGGGCCGGATCTTGATATCTTTAGTTCGGTGAACCATGCGCTTGAGACTCACTCACTACCTACGCTACAGCTCTCTGAGTTCCTGCGGCTCTTCAATACGATGACTTTTCAGAAGCCCTTTTACTGCGTTGATATGAAGGAAATGATCGAACTCGCTGAGATGGTTGAAGCAGCGGATGAAGACAGGACTTTAGTTAATTCAGAAATATTTGGTTTCGCCTGTGCACCGGTGAATCTCGGTCTTATTGAACATGTGCAGTATTATCTATGGATTCTGAATCACTATGTGAGTAACCAGAGCATTTACAACGAACCTATTGACGTAAATTCAGATAATATCGATTACCTTGAGACTTCTATCAAATGCGTTGAACTTTATCAGTGGCTCTCTCGCCACTTTGACCAAAAGAACTTCTCATTTGATGAAAAGCAGCTGCTCGAGAATAAGGCCAAGGCCATAGAGCGCTTGAACGTTCTTCTTTCGGACAAGATCGGAAAGACCTGCTCTAGTTGCGGTTGTAAGATGCCCGCCAACGCTCGATTCAATATCTGTGATGATTGCTTTTCCATTCGCCGCTTCGCTCGAAAGCCTCCACGTGATGTCAAAGGCGAGTTGACTTCCAGCGAGTCAGGTCGCCAGGGCGAAGCTCACGGAGCAAGTGGAAAGAGAGGAAAGAATTATAAGAATAAGAAGCAAAACTCCGGGCAGGGAAGATCGGATGAGCAAAGAGCTCGAAGACCTAAGCCTTCGGGAATGAAGTCCCGTGGTGGAGGTAAATCTAATGATGCAGCCAAAGCCTTCAGAAAATTCAGATAAGCTTAACTACTTTGACTTCGGTCGATTGATTCTTGAAGGAGGAGATCTTTCCACGAAGTTTTTTTCTCCTTCGATAGAGTGGGGGGATTGGAGAGAATACAAACTTCCTTCTCTTCCTGTTAGAAATGATCGCATTCGTCTTTCTCATGATCAGTTAAAATTCCCTAAGATTTCCCGTCTTAATGAAAATGAAAAAAAAGCAATGGCCCTTCATAGCTTTGCCAATCACGAGCTGCTTGCGATCGAAATGATGGCAGCGGCTGTTTTGATCTACCCTCATCGGAATGAAGAGGAAGTGCGGTTCAAAAAGGGAATCTTCGGTGCTTTAAAAGATGAGCAGAAACATCTGGGTCTTTACATTAAAAGACTTAATGAACTGGGATTTGAGTTCGGTGATTTCCCTCTGAATGATTTTTTCTGGCGTCAGATGGAGAAATTGAAGACCCCTTCTCAGTACTTGGCTGTCATGTCATTAACCTTTGAGGCGGCTAATCTTGATTTCGCTCAATACTACGCCAAAATTTTTAGAAGCTTTGGAGATAACGAGACTGCTTTGATTCTTGAGACAGTACTTGAAGATGAAATCGCTCATGTGGCATTCGGGTCTCACTGGATGAAGAGGTGGAGAGGAGATATTAGTCTATGGGAGTATTATCTGCTCTCTTTGCCATGGCCGTTAAGCCCAGCTAGGAGCAAAGGGATTGGCTTTGATCAAGAACTCCATCGAAGAGGGATGGGGGATCATTGTTTTGTTGAAAATCTTTGCCGATTTGATGATGAGTTCAATGTCACCAAGCGCAGCCGATGAAATCAATCAAGGTGAATGCTGATTATGAGATGGTTCTTTTCGACAATAAAAAAGCTTCTAAAGTTATCAATCAATCGATAGAGTTTCTGGCGCTATACCTTGAGGATAGCCCCCTTTTTTCTGAGAAAGTTTATTCTAAAGAATTTCTGACTCATGTAAGAAAAATTACTGGAAGAGAGCCGACCATCATCAATAGAGGGGATTGGGAAAACTGGTGGGGTGAGCTTAAAGATCTTCCTCTTGAACAGACACTGAACTCTAAAGAGTTTATTATTCCTTTTTCGTCAGAGTCACAACTTATTACTTCAATTCAAGAGATCGCTGTTTCTCCTGATAGAAATTATCTTGCAAAAAGTCCCTATGGAATGTCTGGACAAAATTTTCTCTCTTTCAGTTCAAAGGATCAGGATAAGTTAGGTCCTTTCCTTGCCAGAAGTCGTAAGTTGGTTGTTGAGCCTCTATACAGAAGAGTTAAAGACTTTTCTCATTATGTTTTTTCTAATGGCGCTCAGATTTCCTATCAAAATCTCGTCGATAAAAATTTCCAATACAAAGGAACTATTTTTCATGATCTTACTTGTCCGGATCTCCAGCACTTGAGTTTTTATGAAGACATTAATGTCGAGGAGTGGAAAATTTTTGAGCAAGAGTTAAAAAAAATAGTGATGGCAATACGAAAGGCCGGAGGAGGAAGTTGTTTCTCTATAGATTCTTTCACTTATCTCGAGGAAGGTCGTTTGAAAATCCGTGCCGCCTGTGAGGTGAACTACCGAAAAACGATGGGGCTTATGGCATTTCTTCTTTCGCAAAAGTTCTTTAAGGAGCTGCCCTGGACGCTGTTTATTCTAGGAAAGCCTTTGGGACGATCAGATTCCTTCACTTATGTTCAGGAAAAACTTCGCCCACTTTCTGGCTGCCTTCATCTCTCACCAGGAGATACGCGATTTGAGGTTTTTCTTATTGGGGCAAAATCCCATGAGGAGGGACTCCAGAAGTTTAATCAACTTCAGGGCCTATTGCCTGAGTGCCAGTTTTCGGTAAAGATCTAGGATCATCCGCCCCGCTTCTTCCGCCGTTGAACCGCAAGAAATGATCCCATCATCATGTCCTTTCATTACAAAAATGCCGGCTGATTTTTGTGAAAAAATTTTCGCCGCCGCTTGTGCCATAATCTGAGTTCCGTAGGGAACATCTTCTTCAATCGCATCATAGGGGCCAGCCTTTAAGTATTCCCAGAGTTTTTGATGGTGTACGTGAAAGATATATTGAATTTGGGGGTTAGACTCGTAGATTCCAAAATGGGTTAAGGACTCGCTGGAAGGGGGAATGAGACCTTCGGCAGTGACAGATCCTTTCTTTAAGTCACAATCTATGACTTTGGTATAATGATGTGCCTGAAGGTGGGCAAGGTGACCAGTCTGGCTTCCAGTAATAATGAAAGATCTCTTTACCAATCTCGAAGATAGGTTACCGTACCCGATATTATCTATCGGGTACTCACCGATAAGGCCTAACTTAAAAAAGAGCGCACGCCATTTTTCCAAGGCAATGACCTGATTCATCTCTGGGGCGGGTGCCCTTTTCAGGGTGAATTTAAACTTGATTATACCTTCATCACGATTCATATTCACGTTAAGTCCTTGATCTCTTGAGGGATCTTATTGCAAATCACAGAGGCTCCCTTATAATGAGAATACTGGATAATTCCATCCGTGGACAAGAACCATTTCAATAGGAGCTGGTATCCTCGAGAAAATCATAAGCGACCTTAAGTCTAAAATCCCTTTTGGTAAAAAGCCCAAGGAAGAAGACGAAGGGTCCGAACAAATTGGTGATGAGGAAAGTGATTCATCTCAGCAAAGTGATGCAACGGCCACTGGCATTGATACCAAGCCTGATGGGGATGATGAGGTTTTAAATGATGGAGCACCTAAGAAGCTCTCTCTTCTTGAGAAGTTAAAGTCCAAATTTTCAGGAGGCAAGCAGGAGGAGTTATCTGCTGAGGCCAAGAAGAAAAAATTATTTCAAATCATTATTATCTTTCTTATCTTTGTTTACATCGCTTCTGAGCTCCTGATCCCCACTGAAGAAAGCTCACCTGAGAAAGACCCACAATCGATGTTAAAAAAAATAAAAAGAACGAAGAAAAAACCAGTCACTGCCACGACTCAGCCAACAGAGACTCAGCCAACAGAGACTCAGCCAACAGAGACTCAGCCAATAGAGACTCAGCCAATAGAGACTCAGCCAACAGAGACTCAGCCAACAGAGACTCAGCCAACAGAGACTCAGCCAATAGA
>JBEIFX010000025.1:0-28911 GCA_040382195.1 Halobacteriovoraceae bacterium
AAAAAAAAGAGTTTAAACACATTAGTAATATAAATCTTATAATTTTAACTTTTACTGTAGATCTAAAAGTTTAACGGGCTAAGTTGGGGTTATAAGGCAAATACGACATTATTCTTAAGAGTCGGTTCTTTAATGCTGGTATCACATGTAGTTCGGGTGTAGTCTGCTCCCATCTGTTTTCAACTAATAAAATTTAGTTCTTATTTCAGATCAATTTAATCCAAGATCTTTTATACAACTTAAACTCTTAAAAATATATGAATCATTACTGTCACATCTCAGTGACATGTTTACATCGGAGGCTCATATGAGTCAAAAAATTTATGTCGGAAACCTTGGTTTCTCAGTTACTAACGAAGCTCTTTCTGAAAAGTTCGCGCAATACGGTACAGTCAGTTCCGCAAAAGTGATCATTGACAGAGATACAAACCGCAGCAAGGGCTTCGGCTTTGTCGAGATGTCCTCTTCTGCAGAGGCAACAAAGGCCATCAATGCTCTTAATGGATCTGATTTTGAAGGCCGCCAAATGAACGTTTCTGAGGCAAAGCCTATGGAAAAACGCGATAACAAGCGCTACTAATAATTAGCCAATCCTTCTATGCTGACACCATTGCTCAGCATAGAAGTGTTTTCATTTATCCTCGACTTTTTAATTTATAATATTCCAAGGTCCAGTCTAGAAAAATCAAATATACCAAATATTTCAGTTTATAAATCGATGAGTACAAATAGCCTAAAAAGTCAGGTATGACGTACCAATCGTCCAGTAGCACAGACTTCTGGTTGACCCTTTACTTTTTAACGGTCTGATCCTTTGGGATGCCTCTATTTCCGTGAGGTAATCATGCAATGAGACAGGTTTGTCCTGAAATTGTAAGTCTAAAACGTGGAAAGCTACTCCTGACGGTGTCAAGACAGTAACGATATTAGTGTCGTGAAAATTTGAATAGGTAAAGTATCGTCGTGAAACCTGATCCATTAGTCGTAAACGTCCATTGTTGGCGGGGCATTTGACAAGAATTTTTCCGCTAGTAATGTTTTTTCTTTTTAACTGGTTCTGAATATAGGCCCTTCTTTGACTGCAAAGACCTCTTGGATGGGCCATACGGGCTTGAGTATTTCGTACCAGATCTTCAAAGAATTCACTAACCTCTGTCATTGAAAGCAAAGTAAAACGGAAAGCGTTGATTTGCTGAATTAATTTAAAATAGTGATCAGTTGGTAAGCCTTCTTCAGAAACTGAGACGTAATCGCGAGGCGGATTAAAATCATCAATGCTCCGAATGATGGCAAGATCATGAGATTTACTCAATTGAGCAAAGGCGGATTCAAAAAAGAGAACCAAGAAAAATAAAAACGATGATGGCTTCATTTTTTTCCTCCTTGAAAATTAACTTTATGTTCATAGACGACAAATATCTTGTCTAGATACCAGTGCAGTAAGAATTCTTTTAGCATTGTGGTCTGCAACATCTTAGGCAACTAACAGGATCTGATATCAAAAAAGGACCTGTAACTATTTAAGTGATAATCTCAAAAAATTCTTTCTAGCTCTTCTATAAAGGAGGAGACAACTTCGGCGAGTATTTTTTTAGAATTGAATTAGGTGTTATCAAATAACCTTCAAACTTTTTGAAGTAAGACTAGGATATTGGTGAAACTGCAAAGGGAGCTACATGCCTAAATCTAGAGTCCTTGTCCTTCTTAAATACATCTAACGAAGCCATAGTGAGGAAAGCCTCGACTTAGAACTTTTACGAATTTATCGGACGTAGGAAACGAGACCTGAAATCTCTTGTCTTACTTCGCTCCAATGAGTGTCACAATCATTGAGACGTCCTTGGCAGATTCGACCAAGCTATACTGGCCGGTATCCTTAAGTGCGAGATGTAGAAAACAGACAAAAATCTAGTCTTTAAGTCTCAATTTGTTTATGAGGAATCATTCATCGAGGCGGTTAAATTATTGTCAATTTTTTTGACACTAATTCACCGATTCTTTCCTTATTCTTTTGGCCTAGTTATCCGATAAAGATGAGGGGAAGAAATTCCTATTGATCTCTCTGTTCCTGATCAACCCTTCGAAGATGGGCCTTTGCCGATCTTCTTTTTGATATTGTTTTTGGTCTTGGTCAGAGCAATGTGATGAAAGTGCTAAATTGATATTTTTTGAATAGTGATTTGATTCATAGGTGAGGCATGAAATCTCAAAGAGAATTTGACGTGGTCATTATTGGAAGTGGGTTCGGCGGAAGTGTTTCGGCCATGAGACTTACAGAAAAAGGATATAAAGTCGCTGTTTTGGAGGCAGGAAAAAGGTTTAAAGATTCAGAATTTCCTAAAAGCTCCTGGAGCCTCCGGTCCTACTTATTTTTTCCTAAACTGGGATTTACAGGAATTCAGCGTCTCTCTCTCTTAAAGGATGTCTTTATCTTGTCCGGGGCAGGAGTTGGAGGCGGTTCGCTCGTTTATGCCAATACTCTTTATGAACCCTCTGATCGTTTTTATAATGACTCTCAGTGGAGAGATATTACTAATTGGAAGGAGGAGCTTGCTCCTCATTATGATCAGGCAAAGCGGATGTTGGGTGTTCAAAAAAACTCCCATATGACCCCAGCTGATGAGGTGATGCTCAAGGTCGCCCAAGAAATGGGCGTAGAGAAGACTTTTACCATGGCACCCGTCGGCGTTTATTTTGGTAGCCCTGGAGTGGAGGCGGATGATCCTTATTTTGGAGGAAAAGGACCACGACGAAGTGGATGTAAATTTTCTGGGGAGTGTATGACGGGATGTCGACATAATGCCAAGAACACATTGGTTAAGAACTACCTTTATCTGGCCGAAGGAGCAGGGGCGGAAGTTTTTCCCATGACGACAGTAACTAGTGTTCATCCTCTTCGAGACGGCCGCTATTCGGTTGAAACTGTCGAGACAGGAAGGTGGTTTTTTAAAAGGCGCATTTCTTTTATCGCAAAAGACGTTATCTTTTCTGCGGGAACTCTCGGAACGCAAAAACTTCTACATCAACTAAAGAGTGAAGGACATCTGCCCAAAATTTCAGATCGCTTGGGAGAACTTACAAGGACCAATTCGGAAGCCATTGTCGGCGCCAGAAGCTTTGATAAAAAAGTTGATTTTACAAAAGGGCTTGCTATTACATCTTCAATTCACGTTGATGGACAAACTCATATTGAACCTGTTCGTTATGGTAAGGGAAGTAATGCCATGGGGCTACTTGCGACCTTTTTAACCAACGGTGATTGTAAGCCCCGATTCTTAGATTGGATAAGGGAGTTTATCCGATCTCCAGCAGGTTTTTTAAGAACGCTGAATTTAAAGAATTGGTCGGAGCAGTCCATCATTGCGCTGGTTATGCAGACATGTGATAATTCTATAACGCTCTTTAATAAACGAACAATCTTTGGAATTCGTTTAACATCTCGTCAGGGTATAGGTGATCCAAACCCTCATTGGATTCCTGTTGCTCACCATTTTGTTCGTAAATTAGCTAAAATCATAAGCGGCATGCCGACCGGTTCCTGGAATGAGGTCTTTAACATTCCTATGACCGCTCACTTTCTCGGAGGTGCCGTTATTGGAAGTTCAGAGGAAAGAGGCGTCATAGACCCTTATCATCGTTTATTTAATTATCCAGGAATTCATGTGGTGGATGGATCAAGCGTTTCGGCCAATTTGGGAGTTAACCCATCACTGACAATCACCGCAATGGCGGAAAGAGCGATGGCACTTTGGCCTAATAAAGGTGAAATAGATCAAAGGCCTAAAGAAGGTCAGCCTTATAATCGATTAGTTCCAATCCCACCTAAGTTTCCAATCGTACCGGAAGGAAGCCCTGGGGCACTAAATAATATGAAGTATAAATAATCCTACGTCATAATTGTTTTTACTCATACTAAGAGACGAATGTGATTTAAAAAAGTTTTGAATCTTTTTTTTCAAATAATTCATGACTAACTCGATTCATGTTAAAGCAAAAGATTAAATTAAACCGTCTTTACCAATTTTTGAAAAAAAGTTAAAATGATAATATGCAGTTCTTAAGCTCTTCTTCGGTTAGCAGCCTGAATTCGAAGAAAATCTTTTGCATTCCCTCAAATAACCAACGTTGGATGTCTTACTTCCTAGTAAGATCATGGGGAAACTACCTTTTTTTTCCTCATCCAGATGTTTCTCAGATGTATCCTTTCATCAAGGGTAAGGGAGGTCTTTATAAAGTTTTTGATAAGGCGCTTCCATTCCCTTTTTACAACGCAGAAGTTTTCACCATTTTTGGCGCCAGTACCGTTGGAACGAGTCTGGTCTTTCACCAGGACTTTCAAATAGAGGTCTTTGGTGAAGATTACTTCGACAATGATCTCATCATTAATCAAGGATGCTTCCGCTTGACTCTTGATAAGCAGGAGTATAATTTTTATGATTTTGATTATCCGAAGGATACTTTCTGTTCTCATGAATTCTCTCGATATGCCACAATAATCCACCATGGGTTATAGAATCACTCCACCTGTTTAGCGATAAAGCATCTTTTGCACTTTGGGGCCAGGAAGAGAAGCCTTCGCTCTATGGTTTTATTTTTTTCATCTCGACAAAAAGAGTGGTCCTTCTCATGAAAAAGGTGAATGATTTTTTTTCAGATGATGAGCATATTTTTTTAGTGCACTTTTTTTTCAAGACGAGATTTTTTATGAAGGAGACCGTTATTTTAAAAATTTCTTTATTGCGGCCCATTGCAGAAAATACATGACCCTGCCGATAGTAAGACCTTCATGAGCTTTAACATCAATATTCATTAACAGGTCAGAAGGAGTCCGAAGCGATATCCTAAAATGGAATAAGGTGAGACTTCCTTTGACATTCTGTAAATGCGGAGCATTAGTGATAACTTGAACTGGCTAACTTCCACGAAAAAAGCTAGAATAAGCTGTCAATTATCACCAACTTATTGAGGAGTTCTTATGGATGTAGCTCTTTTTTCGCAAGAAGGCCTTGTGATGGTTCTTCGCTGGATTCACTTCTTTGCTGGGGTTGCCTGGATTGGCCACCTTTACTATTTCAATTTCGTCCAGGGTGCCTTCATGCCGGAAGTAGATGCCACTGTGAAAAACAATGTTTTTGCTAAGCTCGTTCCTCGTGCAATGTGGTGGTTTCGGTACGGTGCACTTTTCACCTTCCTATCAGGTGTTTTCATGTTGGCGATTGCAGGGCATGAACTTAAGGCTGAATTTTTTCAGACTCCTTATGGTATTTACATATACACGGGCGCACTTCTTGGAACACTGATGTTCCTAAATGTCTGGCTCATTATCTGGCCTAAGCAAAAAATCCTTATCGCTAATGGTGAGACTGTTCTTGCGGGTGGTGCTGTCAACCCAGAAGCTGCTAAAGTTGCTCCTCAGGCCCTTCTTGCTTCCAGAACTAATGTCCTCTTCTCCGTCCCAATGCTCTTTTTTATGGGTGCTTCTAGACACTTAGGTCTTACCATCCCTGAAGGATTCTCACCTGGATTGGTCCTTGGTGTAGTGACTCTCATTATCCTTGCCCTTGAGCTTAATGCAATCAAAGGAAAACTGGGACCACTTGCAACAGTTAAAGGTGTTATCCACTGTGGACTGGGTCTTCTCGTTGTTCTTTATGGTCTAATTGAGGCTCTTGTTTGATGAAATTTTTAGTGAAGGGGGCTTTTTTGGCCCCTCTTCTTTATTCCACTTTTGTCATTTCTCAAACTCTCCCTGAAACGAAGGTTGATCAAGCAACCCTTGATAAAGGGAAGCGACTCTACATTGCGAACTGCCTTCGATGCCATAATAAAGATCCTAATGTTAAGGGCTCGATCGGCCCTGAGATCGTGGATGCTCCCTATCTTGTGATGTACTCAAAAGTGATGACTGGTAAATATCCTGACCCACTTCCAAAAGGGTTTGTTCCAAAGAGAAAGAGCCGGGCAATGGCCCCCATTTCAAAATTAAAAAATGATATTCCGGCTATTTGGCACTATGTTCAATCGATAAAGAAAAAATAAGATTTATTTTTTAATGTGCTTGAGTTGTATCTCAAAAGAACCCTTTTGGTGGGAACTATTTCTACCAAGACTCTTTAGAAGATATTTCTTCATTAATCTTTTGAATGTTCTATCACTAGCATTAAGAGGGAGTTAGTCTGTAGAAAAAAAGAAAGAGATAAGTTGCTGTATATTTTTTGCATGAGAATCTTTATTGAGTAGCAAATTTGGAATATTGACTCTGTCAAAAATCTGGACAATTCACTTTCGGTTTAAATGAAAGCTCGATAAGATGAATTTAAGATTTTTACTTCAGGATGACTTATGGCCCAGCTCATGGATATTATTCTTCACCTAGACCAACACCTTGTTTCTTGGCTTGCTTTCTTCGGGCCATGGATTTATGTCCTTCTCTTCCTTATTATTTTTTGTGAAACTGGTCTGGTGGTCACACCATTTCTACCCGGTGATTCCTTACTTTTTGCTCTTGGGGCCCTTGCCGCTCTGAAAGATGGGCTAGATGTAACGATCCTTCTTTCTAGTCTCACCATCGCCGGTATTCTTGGAGATACAGCGAACTATCATATTGGTAAATACCTAGGGCCTAAGGTATTTAAAGAAAACAGTCGATTTTTTAAAATGAAATATCTCACACAAACTCAAGAGTTTTATAAAACCTGGGGTGCTTTCACCATCGTTGCTGCTAGGTTTGCACCTATCGTCCGTACCTTTGCGCCTTTTGTAGCGGGTATTGGTTCTATGAATTATAAGAAGTTTCTTTTTTTCAATGTTTTTGGAGCGATTGCTTGGGTCTTCAGCTTCGTTCTAGCCGGCTACTTTTTTGGCAACATACCTGTCATCAAGCGTAACTTCACAGTTGTCATCTTTGGAGTTATCTTAGTTTCCCTTCTACCAATGGTTGTCCCTTGGCTCAAAAGCAGACTTAAAAAAACTTAGACATGGCTTCCTCTTTCAATAAAAAACTCAAAGAGTCGTTTAAACTAGACTCATGAAAGAAGCACTTATTATTCTTGGTGACCAATTATTTCCCGTTTCCTTTTATGTGTCCCATAAAAAAATTCCTATTTTCATGGCGGAGGACTTAGGTCTTTGCACTCACTATAAGTATCATAAACACAAAATTATTTTCTTTTTGTCTGCGATGAGGACCTATAGAGACGAGCTATTAGGGACAGGATATGAAGTTTCCTATCATGAGTTTTCTGATGTTTCTTTTGTAAAGAGACTAGAAGACTTTCTGAAAAAGAAAAAAGTTGAAAAGATTTACATTCCAGAAATTCAGGATAAATTTTTTGAAGATGAACTTTTTAGGCTCTTTGAAAAATTAAAACTTTCGCTGGAAGTTCTCCCTTCCCCGATGTTTCTAAGTACCAGGGAAAATTTTAAAAAATATCTCTCTAAAACAAAAAAGCCTTTTATGAAGACATTCTACGAGGGGGAGAGAAAAAGATTAAATATACTTATTGATAAGCATGATAAACCCGAGGGAGGGCAGTGGAGTTATGATCTAGAAAATCGTAAAAAAGCACCAAAAAATCTTGATTGTAAGAAGCCCATAAGTCCTGAAACAAGCTCCCATGTCAAAGAGGTTTCAATCATGGTGGATCGGCACTTTAAAGACCATCCTGGAAGAAGTGCAAATTTTTGGTTACCGATTGATCGAGCTGGGGCCTTTCAACAACTTCGTCATTTCATTAAACATCATCTCTATCATTTTGGAGAATACCAAGATGCTATTACCAATCGATCTCCCTTCCTTTATCATTCCGTCATTTCCCCTGCTATGAACGCAGGTTTGATTACTCCGAAAGAAGTTATCGATGAAGTGTTAAAGGCGAGAAAAAAAGATGCGGATATTCCACTAGCTTCTGTCGAAGGTTTTGTCCGGCAGGTCATTGGATGGAGAGAGTTTGTAAGAGGAATTTATCAGAACTTTTCGGAAGAAGAAGAGAAGAGAAATTTTTTTAATCACAATAGGAAACTCACGAAGCATTGGTATGAAGGAACTACGGGGCTTCCTCCTGTAGATGATGCTATAAAAAAAGCCCTAGATTACGGCTATTGTCACCACATTGACCGTTTAATGGTTCTCTCTAATGTTATGTTGATTTCTGAGATTCATCCTCACGAGGTTCATCGGTGGTTTATGGAAATGTTCGTTGATAGCGCCGACTGGGTCATGGGCCCCAATGTATATGGCATGGGTCAATTCTCTGATGGTGGGATATTTGCAACCAAACCTTATTTTTCTGGAAGTAATTATGTTTTAAAAATGTCTGATTATAAAAAAGGAGACTGGTGCGATGTGTGGGATGGTCTTTTCTGGCGCTTCATATCAAATAATAAAAATTTTTTCATGAAAAATCATCGCTTGAATATGATGGTTAAGTTGCTGGAAAAAATGGAACCTGCCCGCAAGAGATCCCTTATGGGGTTGGCCGAAGAATTTATTCAATCTAAAACTAAATGAAACAAAAAATTTCTATTGTTTGGTTTAAGCGTGATCTTCGAGTCAGTGACCATGCTCCATTATTCTATGCTAAAAAACGTGGTCTACCAGTCCTCGCTCTTTTTGTTTTTGAGCCCTCACTTGAAAGAAACTACGACTGGGATCTTCGTCATTGGCGCTTTATTTATGAATCACTTCTTGATTTAAAAAAGAAAATTCCTGTTTTCTGGAATTATGCTGAAGTCATCGATACTTTGTCCGCACTTCAAGATTTTTTTGAAATTGACTCCATCTTTTGTCATGAAGAATCTGGTACTCAGCTAACTTTCCAGCGTGACAAAATTATCCGAAAGTGGGCGAAGAGAAACGGCATCAAATTAGAAGAATATCAGAATGGTGGCGTCATTCGAGGGCTAAGGGACCGATCACATTGGCAGAGGTTATGGGTTTCCTATATGAGGAGAAATCCTTTTATTATAGATTTAGGTAAACTTGATTTCATAAAAAAGTTGGAAATGCCTCTTAACCCTCCTCCTTCTGGTATTACCCTGTCTCTTCCTTCCTTTCAGCAAGGAGGTGAGTCTGAAGGACTAAAAATCCTACAGGATTTCCTTGAATTAAGGCAATTTGACTACATGAAAAACATCTCTTCTCCTTCTCTTGGAAGATATAGTTGTTCAAGACTCTCTCCATACCTCTCATGGGGAAATGTCTCTTTAAGAACTGTTTACCTGTCAGCATCTAAGTGTCTCAATGGAGTTTCAGATAAAAAAAATCTTCTTCAATTTATTTCTCGTCTTCAGTGGCACTGCCATTTCATTCAAAAGTTTGAGACCGAAGTCGAACTTGAGTTTCGTAATATGAACCGCGGGTTTGATCACTTAAGGACTTCAACGGATAAAGAAAAGCTTCGTGCCTGGAAAGAGGGAAGAACTGGCTTCCCATTAATCGATGCTTGCATGAGGTGCGTGCGAGAAACGGGGTATTTGAATCTTCGTATGTGAGCGATGGTGGCTTCATTTCTTACCCACCACCTCTGGCAACCATGGCAAGAAGGTGCCAGCTACCTTTCACGTATGTTTTTAGATTATGAACCTGGGATTCATTTTCCGCAGTTTCAGATGCAAGCTGGCGTAACTGGCGTGAACACCATTAGAATTTACAATCCTGTGAAACAATCCAAGGAAAAAGACCGTGACGGTCTCTTTATTAGACAATGGGTCCCTGAACTTAATGAACTTCCAGATCATCTTATTCATGAACCCTGGAAGATTACTCTTATGGAGGAAGTCCTATTTAAATGGAAGTTAGGCGTCAACTATCCAGCACCCATTATTGATCATGAGAACGCCGCTCGTCTGGCCGGTGAGACGCTGTATGGTGCCACCAAAAGTGAGATGGCAAAAAAAGAGTCCGTGAAGATTGTCAAAAAACACACCACGAGAAGTTCTTCAAAGAAAAAAACAAGGGCGGCAGGGAAGGGGGGCTAACCTGATGTTATCTTTACATATATAAGTCTAAACTTACCTAATATGCCTGTTTATTTACAGATTTTCCTCGTCTTAAGTCTTTCTAAAGGCACCCTGATTAGGTTATGTATGATTAATCGAACATTGGAGTTTAACCTATGAAGTTGTTGTTACTCTTTACTACGCTTTTTATCACTTTTGACTCTTACGCTAAACCTTCCCGACCACCTCGTTCTCCTTCCCCGGCCCCCTCAATTTCTCCCTCTCCAATAGTTTCGCCTTCCCCATGGGGAATGAACTACTTTTCTTTTTGGGAAGGTCATTCACTTGAAAGTGGAAAGACGGCACTAAATGAGCAAGGATGCACCGGGGCACGCTGTGCTCGCCTCGATGATGGTCTACAACTGTTCAATCTTATTTCTACGACTTATAAACTAAATGACCGCCTTGGCATCGATCTACAAACTCGACTTGAGCATATTCCAATCACTTTTCGTAACGATACTAAGGGCGGTAAAGATACAGAGCCCTCATGGCGTTTTCAGGGACTTCGGATTGGTGTTTCTGGAAAGCTTGCTTCTGGAGAAAAATGGAGTCTGAGAGGAGCTTTTAATACCGACGTTCCTGAACTTAACGGTCGAGATGCACGATTCCGGACGACGATCCTCACTCCAGGATTATTCGCTGGGTTAAATTACCAGATTGATGACCGCTGGTCTCTCTATGCAATTATTTCTCCAAGAGCTTTCTTTTACAGAGATGATGAAGCCGTTGAACCAGAGTGGGCAGCTGCAAAAAGGAGCCCTGGAGAAAAGCCTCGCTTGATCCTTCAGGCTTCTCCCTCCATTAACTATGCTATTAGCGATGTGACTGGGTTACGAGCAGGAGTGGATTTGTCTTTCCGACAATTTGTAGAATCTGATCCTCTTTACTTGAAACGATGGCCAACTTCGGCTTCAATCGGGCCAACATTTGCAATTAACAAACATTTAAATATTTGGACTTATGTTATGGCATGGCCGTTTGATGGAAAAAAGACTCACATCGAGACGATGTCTTGGGGAGCATGGATAAACGGAGTCATTTTTTAATTAAAATGGGCCGGCTTGATTTGACGGCCCATATTTTATTAATACTGCCGGTCAAAAGCTCCTTGAAACTTTTCGTGAGTAGTTTCTTTTTCTGTTTTCACAGAAGCTGGATTTCTCTCTCCTGAGTGGTGAGAGCAAGCAATTGCTATAAATGAGATTAATAAAATAAAGATATGAAGCTTTTTCACCTGAGACCTCCCTTGTCTTCTCGACCTATCGGCTGAGAAAAAAGATACATAAGAAAGAAATGACGATCAGCTGCTCTAAGGCTTCTCTCACTCATGGTGTCATTAATTTTAGGTTACGTCGATAGTGGAAAGATTAACCACATAAAGACCTTTCAAGGGGTTATTAGGGGATGGGGGCCGTCAATAAATTTGACAGTTTTTTTCCGTTTTACAGGTCTTTTCACTTCATCTTGGTTGCCCGCGCGAATTAATCTAGAATCGGCCCAGCGTTTGTTAACCATGAGAAAAAAAAATATGTTTCGGACCGCAATTTATTTAATTCTTGTTTTAGTTAGCTTTTCTGCCTTAGGGGAAGCCCCTTGTGATGTTCGCATCGGAAGATCCTTGGGAGTTAAAGTTGTTGAATTTGGTCCTGGGCACCTGACATATTCCAAGATCCCGTTTAGAGAAAGTTCTGCTCGTGCCTTAAAAGAGGAGATGATCAACCTCCAGGATATGGGTCTTTGTGAAGAGAGGATTTTATCTCAAAAGTGTACTCTTAAGTATGAACAGCGATCTGCTGTAAATATCATTACAATGTACCGAGGGGTTCAGAAATGGAACTCTTGGACTTTAAATTCTAAAGTTGATGCTCAGAACTATGTGAAGAGCCTAAAGCTCACAGGGTTTTGCTCTTAAAATCTTGCCTTAAAACTCATGTGAAACCTAGAATATCGACGTAAGTCGTTCCCTTGGCCAGAGATGAATTTGATTTGGCCCGCTGACTTTTAATAATGATTTTTTTCTGATTGAAAAGTTCCTTCAGAGCTGAGCGGGAAATATGCTTTAGTATTAAATTGTCATTCTGTTCTCTAAGCGCATTTAACAACACATTATCGAGTCGAGATTCGGGATAATCTAACTGAAGAGTGACTCTGAATGAGTTCTCAGGACGTTCAGGGATCTGGGGAGTTACCATTTCTCTTCCTTTTGAGCAGACGGATTCATCCCTTATCGGAAATCCCGCAAAATCCTGAATATTTTGATTGGTCTTGCCTTATTCCGGTGGCAAGTGGTCAATAAAAGCTAAAAATTTCAATATATTGACCATAGAGAACGGGCCTGGATTTTTACCAAAAAACGTTGGGCCCAATGTGTTCTAAGTATCAGGGACTAGGAGATTTTTTGCCCTTTATTGTTCTGAACACAGAGAAGAGTATACTGATCAAGGTAGGATAAAGTATGCATCGATTTTTTTATTTGATTTTACTCATCCCTTCTTTGACCTGGGCCCAAGGAAAAATTGCCTTGGTTAAATTAATTCGAGGTGAAGTCGTGGCCATGGCCAATGGGAAAAGTGTGGTGCTCAAAGTTGATGACTGGGTGTCCAGGGGTCAAGTCATTAAAACAGCTGAAAAAAGTTTTGTCAAACTCATCTTCATCGATAAGTCCCATATGAACTTGGGGCCAAATTCGGAAATGAAAATTGAGGACTACAACGGAAAAAAAACCGGCATCCTCGATCTCGTCAAAGGCAAAATCCGCTCTCAAGTGACCAAGGATTATCTTCAGATCCAGGACAAGGAGAGGTCTAAGCTTTTTATAAAAACTAACAATGCAGTCATGGGAGTAAGAGGAACTGACTTTCTCATTTCCACCAACGGAGTTAATACCACGACAATTCTTTTCGAAGGTGAAGTCCTTCTCAATAAATTAGATATCAAAGGCGTAAGCGATCCTGATCGACTTGAAGAAATTGTCGACAGAGGTGTACGAATTATGCCTGGTGAATTCTCTGTGGTTGAACTGGAGCGTTCTGTTCCAACGGTACCGGCCCTTTTAAATATTCAACAAAGAGAGCTCTTAGAAAGAAATGTAGATATGGAGACTGAGCGTGAGCCAAGTAATACGGAAGAAGTGTCTGTGAAAAGTGTCGTACCTAAGGGGCTCAATGGAGAAACTGTAAGTAACAGTACAGAAATCCTCAAAAAAGAAGTTTATGAATTTACTGATAAGAACTTACCGAACAATCAATCCTCAGTTTCTGCCGAAGGTTATGTGGATGGTGACAAGATAAAACCGGCCAATGGTTCTATTGTACACATCGATTCTGGAGTTATTATTCCACCCGATAAAGGAGCTGTTCTTGACCTAAATACGAACACCTTTATTCCTGGAAAGGATATCGGGAAAATTTCTGCGAGTGGAAACTACGTTCCACCGGAAAACGTGGAGATAACGCCCGAAGGTAAGATTCTTGTCGCAATAAAGAACGATAAAGGAGAGACGATCGTCAATACTTTTGAGCCCATTTTATCTGGAACCTCGAACCCTATTTCCGAACCTCCCAAGCAGTCACCGCCCAATGCAACGAATTCTGTCAATCAACCGGATGTAATTATTATAAATTATAATTCACATCATCATGGTGGCGTTCAGGGTAATACTCCGGAGGCAAATGCCGCGCAAGGTATCAAACCAACGACTATCATCATTAACGAGAAATAAATAAGTTGAAATGAATAGATTAGTGCTGATTTTCCTCTTCATCTTCCCCTTTTTTGCAAAAGCTGTTTTAGAGGAAAAAAATAATTTACAAGCTTCTCAAAGAAGCGAATTTAAAACTGCGGCTACTTTGTTTGCAGAAGGGAAGTACCTATCGACTCTCGATCAGCTAAAATATCTGGAAACAACTCCTAATCATCAGGGGAAAGAACTTAAAGGGCTGATTTTTTATTGGAAAGGAATTTGCTACAACAGGCTCCAGGGATTTAATGAAGCCGTGCAAAACTTTGAGCAAGCTGTGTCCCTGGATTACATACCATCCGATCTTCATTATGAGTATGGGCAGGCGCTCTTTGCCTTGGAAAAGTTAACTGAAGCCAGGCTTCAGTTTAAAGAGTCTGTAAAGCGCAAATATAAAAGAGCGGTATCCCTTTATTATCTTGGTTACTTATCTAAGGAGCTTGGAGAAAAAAATAAAGCGTTTACCTTCTTTAATGCCATTCAAAAACTCCCTGAGGAGGAGAGAAGAGAGGTTCACCAGGCTTCGGAAATGCAAATTGGAGACCTTTTTCTAAGTGAAGCCGAACTACAAAAAAAGAGCTTCGAAGAAGTAGAAAAAACAGTTATTCCCCAGTACCGAAAAGCCCTAAAAATTAATCCGAACGGAGAACTTGCTTCTGAAATTTTAGAAAAGATTGATTTACTTCAAAGGAAGTATGATCTTCTTTTATTTCAGTTAAGAAATGGAAGACCTACACAAATTCCGCCATATTTTCTACGCCTCGCTCAGGAATTCGGAAAGGATTCCAACGTACTTTTCTCCCCTGCCGAAACGACCATATCGAAATCACGTCAGGAGTCTACATTCTCTAAAACTGAAATCTTTGGACGTTACACGTTTTATATCGATGACATGATTTCCGTTACCCCCGAACTTCGGGCAAGTAATTATTACTATTTCAACCGTGTTCCTGAAATATATAGAAATGATAATTATCTTCTAGCACCTGCAGTTCGTACCAGTTACGAACATACCCATAGAAAGAAACCAGCATCTTTTCTTTTAGATTATGAATTCAGTGAGTCTCGACGGGATGTAAATGCCAAAAAAGAGTTAGTCTTTAGCTCGCAATCTCATGCCATTAGTGTTGGGGAAAGATTGACTCTATTCAAAGGTGGCGAATCGACTATACGATTACGTCACCGCTCTTTTGAGAGCTACCTCTCCAGCGCTGACTCCTCTCTTACAAGCTTCATTTTCGAGGATGTGAGGAGCTTCTCTTCTAGTACCATGCTCCTTTTGTTGAGTAGAGATTGGACCAGAGTTAAAAATAGTTTCTATGACACGAATTCTTGGACTATGAGGAGTGATTTTATTTTCTCGAGATTCAAGGATTGGTTTACCCCTTCTGTTGGACTGGGCCTAACTTTAACTGATCCTATCAACAGTCGCCAGACTCGCGGTCAGGAGTTCATGATAAATCCGACACTGCGTCTAACGAAGTTTATAAACAAGAACTGGAGGGGAAGCCTTAAATCAGATTATCAAAGTAACCAATCCAAAGATGAGGCGAATTTCAGCTATAAAAAGAGCATCTTTTCCCTTGAACTCGAGTATCTGTTTTAAGCCTTGATTGAAACAGGAAGTTCGATATAGAAAGTGGTCCCGAAATTATTTCCATCGCTCTCCGCCCATATCCGCCCATTATGTTTTGAAATGATTTGCTTTACAATCGATAGACCTAGGCCCGCACCTCTTAGGCTTTCTCGTGATGCATCGATTCGATAGAAGCGTTCAAAGATGCGTCCAAGATGCTCTTTGGGAATTCCAGGCCCGTTATCTGAAACGGTGATGTAAGCTTTGTTATTTTTCTCAAAACTCGAAAGTATTATCTCAATGTTGTTGTTTCCATACTTGCAGGCATTGTCAGAGAGATTCTGAAGGACCTGCTCCATGAGTCGTGGATCCCCAGTCATTAATTCCTGTGTGATTTTTTTTTCAAATTCAACGTTCTTTTCTGGATAGCTCGCTTTTATATTTCCTTCCACGACATCGATGAGCTCCGAGAGTGAAAACTCTTCTGAGCGGAGATCATGTTTAGATTCAATAACCGAAAGGCTAAGGAGATCGTTGAAGAGTGAAATCATCCGTTCAGTATTTGTTACAATTTTCTCTAGAAAAGGTTGTAAGGACTTATCAACTTTGTCTTTCTGAGTCTGAAGAATCTGACTGAAGCCCTTGATCGAAGTCAGAGGAGTTCGAATCTCATGGCTCACGTTCGCGACGAAATCGACCCTCATTTGCTCGGTGAGTTTAAAATCAGTTACATCATAAAAGATCCCGAGAACGCCGTCGATGACTTCCCCGCTCTTTTTGATCGGAGTTATTTTAAGGTCAAAAAAGCGATCCGGTTTTATACTTCCTGGAAAATGGATACCCTTCAAAGAAACAGCCTGGCCGGAAGTGATGACCTTGCGAAATGCTTCAAGGACTTCCCCTTGAAAAATGTGCCAGATTTTTTTTTCGATTTCAAGTCCATCCCTTTTTTTGATGAAATCGTTTCCAAACTTTGTATTAAAAAAAAGAATACTCTCAAAGCGATCTACGGCGATAATGTCATCATTTATTGACTCAAGTATGGCGGAATTTTTTTCATTCTCAATCTGGAGTTCAAGAATTTTCTTCTTAAGAAGAAGATCCGCCTTGTTAAGTGCTTCCTCGACGGCACTCCACTCATCTCGCCTATAAAAAAAGCGGAGATTTTCAGAGAAGGAAATGTCTTCCTTAAACTTTTCCACTTTTGAAAGAATGACCCCAAGAGGTTTTGTAAGCCGATAGAAAATCAGGAGAAAAATTATGTAGGAGAAAAGTGAAATGGGAAAAATACGAAGGAAAAGGATTTTATCTAGACGTGAAACGCGAGCTTCCAAGGATGCCATTGGAATAGCTTTATGCAGTAAGAGGTTCTCCCCAACAGACAGGCGTACGAATGCGTGTTTCGACCAGAGTTCCTTGCTCTGCTCAAGCAGAGATCCAACTATTGCAAAGTCTGAGTTGTCGCAAATAATCCGTCCATCTCGAGATATAAGTATATGGCGTCCATTGAGGCTTTGCCTTAGTTCCAGGCACCATTGGTTAAAACTGTTTCCAGGACGAAGGATGAGATTTTTAATGAGCCAAAGTTCTTGTTCACCTTGTGTCTTTGCATCCGATAAAAGACTCTCTTTATAGGAGAGGCGAAATAAAAACATGAGTCCAAACAGTAATGGTAAAAAAATGACCAGTAAGAGCCTGGCTGTCTTAAAAAAGAAAAACCATGGATAGGGATTTTTAATCGGCATCTTTGAATCTATAGCCGATTCCCCTGATTGTCTCAATCAGATTCGCGGCATCACCAATCTTTTTTCTAAGGCCTGCCATGTGAGTATCAATAGTACGGCCAGTGACGAAAATATTTTCACCTTGAATGTTACTAATAAATTGTTCTCTGGTAAAAACATGCCCAGGCCGTGAAGCAAGAAGTGAAAGAATTTTAAATTCCGTCGAGGTTAGCTGCACTTCTTCGTTTTTTATCCAAACCCTGCATTTACTGACTTCAATCTTTAAAATTCCAAAATGATGGATATCTGATTTTTCCTCCCGATTATTTTCGAGATTTCGAAGCTGGACCCTCACTCTCGCCTGAAGAACAGAGATGTCAAAAGGCTTTGTGATGTAGTCATCTGCACCTGCATCCAAAGCTGCAACGATATTATCCGGTTGAGTTAGAGCAGTGATAATGATGACAGGAGTGTTAAGAAATTTTTTTTGTTTCCGAAGATTTTTGGTGAATTCCAGACCACTCATAATTCCGGGTAGCATCCAATCAATGATGAAGAGATCCACATTTTTAATAGCATCAATCAGCAAAAAAGCCATGTCGACACTGTCAGCTTCATGAACAAGATGACCCTCAGATGAAAGCTGAAAGCGAATGAGGTCCCGGATGTCTTTTTCATCTTCGACCAAAAGGATATCGAATTTTCTCATGAGCTGATCTTACCAGACTTCAGGAATCTCTTAAAGTTAAACTTTGGTCAAGAAAGAATTTGATTGGCGAATTCCCAATCAAGAAATAATTAACAAAGACTCAGCGAAAATTCAGATATTCAATCCTAAAAGTATGTTCCCTAGTACAAAAATTAAGATTTGTTTTAAACGCTGCCGCATGGAGGTTTCTGCTCTCGGGGTTTTCATTATTTCAAGAAGCCTTTATGATTAAAGATGGGCAAAGTTTAGGTGATACTGAAACTTGAAGTTTCGGTCTTGAAAAAATTCTTCTTTGAATTTTTTACAGTTATCATTGGATTTGGAGATCAACTTATTCTCTCTCCCACGGGGTGCTCTTTAAATAGTGGATTCGCACTTCCAGAAAAAAATCTAGATTAAAATGAGTGTGGTTTTTTAAGGGCGCACCTTCCGTATTGTGAATGAGTTTCATCAGGATGAGTTCTTCGATTTGTTAAGCTTGATAAGTTCATTATTTTACTTAATAAAGGGTTTGCGATGTTTTTTAACAGGTCAGAAGCTGAAGCCTCGGGTCAGACTTCATTAATTGGGACGGTGCGTGTCAAAAGGATAAATAAAGTCCGGTTGACTTTGATCTGACTCAAGTTCAAAATTTTCATCACATGAAAATCCTATTTAATCTGCTACTTCTTGCTAGCTGTTCAATATTTAACGCAAAACCTCAATTATCTGAAAATGCCTCTGATTTACCTGTTTGGGTTTATTCTCCCTATGATGGATGCGAACAAGAAGCAGAGTTGTGCGCCACTGGGGAAGCTGTTTCGCAAGGGGCTGCCGATGCTTCTGCCTTGGCAGGTCTCGCCAGTATCTTCGAGGTGAAAGTTGTTTCGGAATTCAACTCACTTTCGACCTCCAAACAGAGCTTTCCTTGGCTGGGGGTTGTCGAGCAGGAAGTTCAGCAATCTTTAGGAGAATCTGTCGATCAAATCCTCGAAATGGTTCAGATTAAAAAACGCTTTAAACTTAAGCAGATGACCTATTCCCTTGCTTCACTGGATAGAGAGAAGGCAGGAGAGCTCATCGGTGGTCGCTTGAGAAGAATTGACGAGGAATTAGCGACCTTGTGGAGCAAGCGAAGTAGGACAAATCTTAGAAAGATCATGAAGCTCTCTCTGGAGCGCGAGAAGCTCAATGAGCGATTCTCTATTGTTTCCGGATCACCCAGACAGGCGGTTGTTTCATATAAAGAAATTATTCAATGGAGACTTTCTAAACCGAAAACCGAATTGCTCGCACTTCGAATCGGGCAGGCACCCGAATGGATGTCTGATAAACTCAAAGAGCTTCTCACAGAAGCTGGTTTTAAAATTGTTAAAGGGGATGCAGAAAAAGCAGTTTCTTTAAATGTTGATTCGATCAAAGAGTTCCTAAACGTCCAAGGCTTTGAGAAGTACACCTTCACGATGAATCTTACAAGCTTTGAAAAGGGAGAAAAGAACAAGGTGCTGGCAATTTCTGAAACAGTGAGTGGTAGAACTCAAGCAGACGCTCTGCTGAAAGTTAAAAATTATTTTAGCAATTATTTGGAACAACACTTATCTGATTTGAATTTAGACTAAAAAAGGAGCTTACGATGATCAAGCTGTTAACCGTCCTGTTAGTTATCTCTCTTGGAGCCGCTTGCTCCTCAAAGAAAAAAGTGAAGGACATAGATAATTCTGAAACGATCGCAAAGGACTTTGAAGTTAAAGATGCTTCTTCATCAATTCGTCCCGGTTGGATTGAAGATGCCGAAGTATGGACTGAACAAGAGAACATGGACATCAAGAAGTATCGTTACTTTTCTTTTGAGACAGAGCCGAAGGTAAGCCGGGAAATCGCTTGCAATCTAGCGAAAGCCAATGTTCGCAGCGATATCGCTGCAGAAATCACAACATTCATCCAGAAGTCACTGGCAGAGTCTACTGAAGGATCAGCCGCTATTGATCCGAACAGTCCAAAGACTGAGAAACTTCGAGAATACGTATCTAATACTTTATCCGAGCGGGTTCAATCCCTCTTGAACGGTGCTGCTGTGATTAAGACATACTGGGAGAAAAGAAACTATAAGCATAGCCTCGGCGCAAAGAAGGATTATATCGGATTTACCTGTGCTACGCTGATCCGTATGGAAGGGGAGCGCCTGAAGGCTGCTATCGACAAAGCTTCAGAAGATTTAGTTGAAAAAGCTGATCCGGAACTGAAGGAGAATGTTAAAAAAGCACTTGAAAATCTGGACGAGGACTTCGTTAAGGCCCGCCACGGAGAAGTCTAAATATTAAGGAGCATTCCATGAAATTACTCATTTTTATTGTTACTGTCTCACTTCTGGCCTCGTCCTGCGCAAGCTTTAAGGCGCAAAGGGTTGATGCCAATACCTCTGATGAAAAGGCATTGTCTATCACCGATAACTGGATGAGTGCTGATACTACTCAGGCTGTATCCGATGTTATCAAACAAATGAATGCCCATCCTGGATTTTCTAAGATGAGAACTCGCTACGGCACACCTAAGGTATTCATTGCTGAAGTTCAAAATCAGACATCTGAAGCCTACTTCCCAATTGGAGACCTCAATGATGAGCTTCTGAACGATCTCTCCCTATCAGGAGTATTTGAGCTTGTCGATGCTCAGGCGAGAGAGCAAATTCTAAAAGAGATAACCTACCAAAATGACGGAATGGTAGATCCTTCCACTGCAAAAAAAATTGGTAAACAAACAGGTGCAGATATCATGATCTTCGGGAACGTCTACATGAAGCCTGAAAAACGAGATGGGAAAACGATTAAAGAATATTCCGTAAATATTCGAATGACAGACATCGAAAAGGCAACTGAGGTTCTTCGAACTAGAACCAAAGTTTTTAAATATTCTGAGAAATCCAAGCTAGGATGGTAAAAATTAAGTTTCTTCTTTCGCTTCATCTGATTTTTCTCATAGGGTCTTGTGCCTCTAAGATGAAAGACCAGATGAAGGATTATCGAGAAGCCTACAAGGCCAATCAATTTGACAAGGCACTCGTCATTCTGGATAAATCTGTCTTGAAAGAAGATAAAAAAAGCATCCTGTTATGGCATCTGGAGAAAGGAAGTCTTTCCCTTTCTATGTCTAATGAGGACCAGGCGATTATTCATTTCCAGACTGCTCTTGGTCTGATCGATCAGCTCTTCACTTCAAAGATTTCGAGCAAGGCCCTAAGTTTTATTATCAATGATGCCTCTGATGACTTTTATGGTGCTAATTACGAACGATCTTTTGCACACTACTTTTTAGCAAAGAGTCTCTACTCCCGTTTCCAGAAAAAGGGGGATGTCTCTGATCTCCAGGGGGCTAGGGCGACGATTCTTGCCTGGGATTCATATTTCGCTGAACTTCAGCGCTCCGCTAATTATAAAACACTTTATACAACTGATCTCATGCTTAAAGTCTTTGGTGCTCAAATACATGAAGTTAGCGGCATTCGAAATGATAAACAGATTGCTCTTCAGCTTTATAAAGATGCTCTTCAAATTCTTAAAACCCAGGGAGGGATATTTTCTATTTTTAATCAAAAGAATCACGATTACATTAAGCACTTTGAGAGCAAGGCAGAGCTATCTGAAAAGTTTTTTGAGGAAACTCTTGCTTTGGGAGATTTAAAACATTTTTTAACCTACAAGATCCTTTCACTAACGAGGGATATCAGGGCAGCGGAATTTGAGCGAGAAGCAAAAAATCTAGGCGCTTCCTACGAGCTTAAAGAAAAAGCATCTTCTGGAACAGGAAACGTTGTCCTAATTTTTGAAGAAGGACTAATTCCACAGAAAGTCGGAAAAGTTTTTAATTATGGAATCAAAGGAGCGGTTGAGTCTGTAGAGGCGCCGGCCGCCAAGACCTTTATCTCTACTGTCGGAGTCGATATCCTAACTGCTTTTGCCATGAATAAACTTGGTATGATTCCAGAAGCGACCACTAATCCTGGAAGCTTTATTTTTGCACATAACATGACTAAGCTAGCTGTTCAGGAAGCAGCAATTGAGTTTGAGCTTCCAATGATTGAAAACATTTCTCCAATTCAAAGGCTTGAGTTATTTATCTTGGATGATAAGGAGATTATCATTGAGAAGGGGCCCCTACCGGTGGTTTCACAAAATGGAGAAATTGCCCGAGTTGTTCTTGAAGAAGATGCTGTCGCAAGGTACGTAAAAACTGGGACTCGAATTGCCGTTCGCCATCTCCTTGCTATTATTGGAGCGATGAAAGTCTATCAGAGTCTTCAAAAGAAGGGTGGCGATAGGGGAGATTTTCTCGCTAAAACTGCAGCTATGGCGACTTATGTTGGAGCCTCTAAAGGAATTGCCGCTTTGGAGAAGGCAGACACCAGGCACTGGACAAGTTTACCGGAAGCGATCCGAATGACTGAAACCAGATTATCTCCGGGCAAATACAAAGTCGCACTCGACATTTATTCCGGTGAAAAGGCACCTGATGAACCGGCACGGGTGATTGGCAATTTCCAAGTAAATGGGTCAGGAAAGAGCATTTTTACCTTCCGCTTGCCCTAAATCTTAAAAAACTTCTCGAGTTATGATTCACCCTGCCGATGAGCAAGGTGATGAATACGTTGTTCTTTTTTATCATATTTTTTGCCACTCATGCATGGGCCGTGCAAGAAAAAACTATTCATGTTGAAGGTCGGATGAGTTCAACCAAATCCTGGATGGAGTATTCCTCCTCTCAAGACACCAATTTAAGAAAGCTTTTTGAACTTCTTTCACGTTCAGAGGCCGGTGATAAACTCATTAAAGAAGCTCAGCAAAAAGCGGCAAGAACTGGATTCCTCCTGTCAGACGTCATAAAAATCGGAGAGAGCTCTTTAACTGACACAACTCTTGTTAGAAAGTTTTCTCCGACATCACCAGAGCATGTTATTTATGAGGCAAAATCTGTCGTTTTTATTAATCGGCACCTCGCATGGGATGATGCGATTCTAGATCTCGCCCATGAACTTACCCATTACGTTTATCGCGAAGGGTTTAATCCTTACTCCGATTCTTTCAATGCTAAAGACTTTATTGCCTCGACAATTGAGGGGTCCGGAGGAGAAGTTCAAGCATTTCTTACGGAATGTCGAGTCCAACAGGAGCTTTTTTCAAAAAGAGTTCAAACCCGCTCCAATTGCCAAAAGATTCAGGATGGTAACCGTGAGTTATCTTTTAGAAAGGCAGTAGAACTTTTTTACCATGTTGGATCCTATTACGAGACTTTCCATGGTCAGCTTAAGAAAAAAAATATCGCTAGCTCTTTTTCAGACCTAAAACCTGAAAAAATAAATTTTATCTCATCCGCTTATGGTGTTCCATACCCTGTTGCGGCCTTGATGGAGTACGACCTTGTAATTAATAAAGTCTGTGAAAATGATAAAAAAAGACTCGCCTATATGCAGCAAGGCACAGGTCGAGGTCCGGCATCTGAAGAAATTGCTAAATTGAAGTTTATCGAAAGGCACAAAGAGCGTTGCGCACTCCATTAGCTTATATTTGATACTAATGATCATTTCCTTTATCAGTCACTTTAAGAATCTATCATTTGAATCGGGTTTTATCATTTTTTTGGAGTTGACCGAACTGGGGCGACACGAGCTCTAGATAAATGCCGTACTCCAGACCATAGTCACTCTAAATGGCTGGAAATGTGATTGAAAAAAATTAGTTCCAACTATCGATAAAATTTATTTCAAAAGTTGGATCTAGCCTCGACAATTTATTGAAATTTAAGGAGGTTTAATTGACGAAAAAACCTCCAAAAGGTACAAATAAGGGTACATAAATTTACCCGGAGTCCTCCATGCAAGATGGTGTTGTTCTTACGACCCTAGACGATTTTCTGAACTGGGGTCGAAAAAATTCTCTATGGCCTATGACCTTTGGTCTTGCTTGTTGTGCAATTGAAATGATGGCAACAGGTGCTTCGAAATATGATCTAGAGCGCTTTGGATGTGGTGCTTTCATGGCCACTCCACGTCGAGCAGATCTTATGATCGTAGCAGGAACTGTGACTCTCAAAATGGCGACCAGAGTAAAAACTCTTTACGAGCAAATGGCCGAGCCAAAATATGTTATCTCGATGGGCTCATGTGCCAATAAGGGCGGTCCCTACTGGCAACATGGCTACCATGTTCTTAAAGGCGTTGATGAAGTTGTTCCAGTCGATGTCTATGTTCCAGGTTGTCCTCCACGCCCGGAAGCTCTGATTGAAGGAGTTATGACTCTTCAGAAAAAAATTGCAAATGAGCGCCTTCTTCGTAACAAGTGGGTAAAACATGCTTAATGTAGATCTCAATAAAATTTCAGAAATAATTAACAAAAATATTTCTGGTGCTAATGCCACGGCATTCGTCCCAGAAGACTCGAAGAAACTTGATGGCAATGTGACCATTGAGGCTTCTAAAATTTATTCTGTCATAGAATTTTTAAAGACCAATAAAGAGATGCCCTTTAATTCTCTTCATGTGATCTCTGGTGTTGATTATGTTGATCATATGGAAGTTTGTTATGTTCTTACTCATTACGATGTCGATAGCCCACGGCAGTTTATGCTTAAAGTTAGGCTAACTGACCGAGTGAATCCTGCAGTTGATTCTATTGTAAAAATATTCGCTGCCGCTAATTTTCAGGAGCGTGAAGTCTACGACATGTTCGGAATAAAATTTAATAATCATCCTGATCTACGTCGAATTCTTTGCCCAGATGACTGGCAAGGTTGGCCTCTTCGAAAAGACTATGTCGCTCAGAAAGTTTATAATGGTATGACAGTCTATCCGGATGGTAAGATGAACTTTGATGATCGTGAGTTCATCGTTCGTCAGGATATGATTAAAAAAGCTCAAGAAGCTAAAGCTCAATAAGAAGGTAACATATGCAAAGTCGTTGGGACATCGGTGAACCGGAAAAGCCAACCATAAACATAGAAACAGAACAGCTTAAGTCAGAGCTTCTAACTCTCAATATGGGTCCACAGCATCCGGCAACTCATGGTGTGCTTCGGATTGAAATCTGGACTGATTCAGAGATCGTGGCCCATGCGATACCTCATCTTGGATATCTCCATCGTTGTATGGAAAAGCATTCTGAGAATCTTGATTTCCGAGGAGTCATTCCGTTTGTTGACCGCTTGGACTATTTGGCGTCTATGAATATGGAGTGGACGTATGTGGCTGCAGTTGAAAAAATGCTTGGGACAGAAGTGCCTCGTCGGGGGGAATTGATCCGTATCATGACCGCTGAGCTTCAGCGGATTGCTTCTCACCTCATGGCATTTGGTACCTATGCTCTCGATCTTGGGGCCTTCTCACCATTTCTTTATGCTTTTGAAGAGCGTGAAAAGATCCTGCGTCTGTTTGAAGAAGTTTCTGGAGCGCGTCTTCTCTACAATTACTTCTGGATTGGAGGGGTTTGGAATGACTGGACTGATGATCAACTCCAACGTGTTTCCGCTTTTTGCGACAACATGGAAGAGGAAGCTAAAAAGTACCATGAACTCGTTTCGATGAATAAAATCTTCGTACAGCGTACTGCTAACGTCGGCGTATTTTCCAAAGAGGATTGCTTTACTTATGGTGCCTCTGGACCAGTACTAAGAGGTTCTGGTGTGAAATGGGATCTACGTAAAGTCGCACCTTACTCACTCTACTCAGAGTTTGACTTTGATGTTCCGGTTGGAACTGGTGAGGTGGGAGTTGTTGGTGACTGCTGGAACCGTTACTATGTACGAATGAGAGAAGTGACCCAGTCTATAAAGATTATCCGTCAAGTGCTTGAAAAACTCGAGCCTGGCCAGGTCATGGGAAAAGTTCCCAAAGTTATTAAGTTACCAAAAGGTGAAGTCTATCTTCGTCACGAATGCCCTCGTGGTGAACTTGCTTTTCATCTGGTTTCTGAGGGGGACGCTAAGCAACCCTTTAGATTAAAAGTTAAGTCTCCATGTTTTACACACATATCAATGCTCCCTCATGTGGCCCCAGGTCAAATGATCGCTGACTTTGTAGCTACGGTTGGTTCAATTGATATCGTTTTAGGTGAGGTGGACCGATGAGTGCTAATTTTCATGAAACAAGTTCATTTAGAGAATATTTTTCTGGTCTCTTAAATGGAATCACCACCACTGTAAAAGGGATGTGGATCACCTTCAGATACGTATGGGCAGTGAAACCAGTTTCAATAGAGTACCCCGAAGTCCGTGAAGTTCTTCCTGAAAGAGCTCGCATGCGACTATTTAATGACGTCCAAAATTGTATCAGTTGTACTCAATGTGCTATGGCATGCCCGGTTGATTGCATTTACATTGCCTCTGAAAAACTTCCAGAGGGATCTGAGATTAAAAAGACTTCAAATGGTCAGGCCATACGACTTAAACTTACTCAATTCACAATCGACACGGCCCTGTGCTGTTACTGTGGTTTATGTACGACTGTTTGTCCCACAGAATGTTTGACACACTCTCATGATTATGAGTTCTCTCAATACACTATCGATGCCATGAAGTATGACTATCTGGCACCTGACGTTCGTGCCTGGCGCGATCGAATCGTTAAGGCTTAAACACAAAGGGCCTTAAAAGGATCTTTGTTATTCCCTCTTAATTGATTCGATCACCATTTCTTTTTTATTAATTCCACCGGTAAAGATCACTGATGTTTTAGAGCCTGCGGGTAGGGTAGAAATAAAGTCCAGAGCAGCCTTAGAACTAAAAGAGCTGACTGAGTATGACACTGACTGGTAGGTGATTTGAGACGAAGTACTCTTAGTTAAGAGACCACTCTTCTGATAACTTGCTGATTGAGTTGAACTAAGAGTACTCACCTCCTCCAGCTTATTCTTGAAGCTAACTTCTTTACCGCAGCTCAAACAAAAGACAAAAAGTATTAGAATTTTAGTTGCCATCGCTTATCGTCCCATCAATTTTAAGTTTGCTTTTTTCTCTCACCAAAATGAAATCCGCTTCCGAAATTGTAGAAGCGTTTTTGCGGTCAGATATTTCTTTATAGCGAGCGAGATAGAATCTACCTTTTCTTCCTTCCTTCCAACTAACACTTGTATTCTTAGCGATCAGAGGCACTGGAAGACCTTTTATCTTGAGGATGAGCGCCTTCTTACCTCCACTTTCGTGAATGAATTTCTTTGTAAAGACTTCATCGATAAGCCCAATTTCCTTACTACCCATGATGGTATCGTACTTAGAAAAAAGCTCTTTCACCTCTGCGTCTGTTACAGGGAAAGCACTAAAGCAAAAGCTTAGGCCAATGAAGATTAATTGAATTCGCATCCGTACTTCCTCGCCATCATTATGATCCCATGTACATATTCTTTTATGGTCCCCGGGCAGGTCGTTGGATGATAAAAGTTATGCCACTTAAGATACTTGATTTTCTTATACTTTTTTTGCAACTGACACGAGAGTCTTGCAAGAACGTCCTGAGTTTGTTCTGTTGCATACCGTGGTGCATCTGGAGAGTATCCACTCGGATTAGTTGTAGAGAATGGAGCATAGTTCCCAATAATCACAACTCCTACGGTCGTAACGTTCGCTTTAATCGACCCCTCTTTTACGAGCCGCGGATTTACCTGAAAGTCCTGATTCTCTTTTCCGCATTTAATCTTACCCTGATCCCAGAGTTCTTTTTGTTCTTCATCCATCGGAGCGAAAGCATCTGTTCCAGCATGCGCTCCTACAAGTTCCAGTGGACGACCCTCAACCACCCGAAGAGAAGGAAGTTTCATTCCTTCATAAGGAGAGTTCACAGAGTAAGAGTAGGCGATCATGTACCAAGGATTTTCCGCAGATCCACGGGATAGGTGGAAATCATTGATCCATTCGGCAGTTGTAGTACTCGATGTCTCCGAGTGATGGAATACGATTGTATCAATCATCTCTAAGGGGCGGACACAGAAGCTTGCTTGCGAGTTTCTGTCTAACTTTACTTTCTCGATTTTCACCAACTCCACAGGCCATTCAGGATCAGATGCTCCCCAAATTTTGTGCACGTTTACCAGGAAGTGAAGAACTAATAATAGAAATAGTTTTCCCAAGATGACCCCGGATAACCTATCGGAAGAGTCGGGAAAAAACTTAAAAAATAAAAATTCTTGAGAACTTGTACTGTTCAGCATTATGATTAAAATAGGAGGGTTTGATGGAATTTAAAAGCTTTAGGGAGTATTATCCTTACTACTTAAAGGAACACTCAAATCGAACCTGCCGAAAGCTTCATTTCATTGGGACATGTGGCGTTATATCTCTCCTGCTACTTTTCTTTTTCACTGGCAATCTCTTGACCCTAGCTCTCATACCCTTAGTAGGCTATGGCTTTGCTTGGATAGGGCATTTGAGTTTTGAGAAAAATCACCATGCAACCTTTACCTATCCTCTCTATAGTCTCCTTGGAGATTTTAGAATGTTCTGGGAAATTCTAAATGGAAAGATCTCGGCTTTTTAAGAACTGGCACTGGCGTAGTTTCTCAAGCCTTTTTTCCATAGAACTAGAACTATGATCCAAAGAAATACACTCACACTGATGAGCTGGATGAAAACTTTCTTTTCAAATCCATCTATAAAGTATCTTGCTGGATAAGAGGCGATAAGTGCGAAGGGAACAACAAAAGTAAACAAGATCCGAAGCCAGCCACGAAAAATTTTATCCGGACGTTCCATAGCAAGACCTAAAGCATAGAAGAGATCGATAAATCCTTTGGTACTCTGAGTCCAGAAAACTGGTAAGATCATCAGCATCTGAAGACAGTACATTACAAAGGTTCCATTTATAAGCAGGAGGAGAAGGGTTAAAAGGTTTAAACCGTTCCATTGGCCTGAATATGAAAAGATTGAATGAAGGAAAAAAACACTAGCAATAATAAGATTTATAAATGAATTTGCAGAGAATTCTCTAAATGAAAGGAAAAAAAGCGGAGAGATAGGTCGAATAAGATAATAATCCAGGTCTCCTCGATTTATATAAAAGGGAAGACACCACATGTTGGTAGAACTATTAATTAATCTCTTTGGAATAATTCAGTCCTATGTTGTCTATAGACAAATCGGAGATATTGCTAAATATAATCAAACATTGTAAACAAAATACTTTAAGCTACCAAGTGGAAAAATGCCG